>JAYQIC010000005.1:0-143205 GCA_038141425.1 Rhodospirillaceae bacterium
ACCGCAACGAATAGACTTCGTCGCTGAACACCAGCAGCAGATCAGTGCAGACCCCGGCGGTGTTGGTCACCAACCACGGCGCGTTGGGGTTGGTGAGCAGGTTCACCACCTGGCCCGCCCTCAGTTCCCGGTCAAACTGACGCTGGCCCTCGAAATCAATCCAGTAGACCTCCCGCACCGACCCGGACTCGTTCACCAGCGCAAAGTTGACCCGTCCGGTGTTGGTGTTCGCGCGGGCGTAGGGTTCAGCGCTGCAGGGCAGGGGTACAATACCCGGTTCTGCCGGGTCTGAATTCTGAACCGGGGGATCTTCGGGTTCAGGGGTGGGTTCTGCTTCTGCATCGTTTTGGGCGTCACTCAATTGCCCGAGGATATTGAACACATCCAGCAGGGACACGCTGCCGCTTTGTCCACCGCCGGCGCCCGGTGTGACGCCAGCCTGCCCACCGCCGCCGCCGAGGACGCCGTTCATACAGAAGTCGGTCATGACCTCAGCCGCATCCGACCCACCGCCGGCACCGGTCCTGACGTTCATGGGGCCTGCTGCCTCCACGTTGATGGTGAGTTCGAGGAAGCGCGTGAAGAGGCGGAAGAAATTGCTGATCTTGGCCGGGCCTACGGTGAATTGATAGTTGCCCCGCGTATTGAGGCGCGCCGTTGACCGGTAGTAGTTGCCGCCGTTCCTGATTTCGATCGTTGTCTGCCGCGGCAACCCGCCAGCATTCACAACGACGGTGACCTGCCCGCTGCCCGCAAGGCACGAGAACACAACGATCCCTGAATTCAGCCGGAATTCACCAAAATTCCCGTTGATCTGATACTCCCAGTACGGGTCGGCAAAGGCCTGACTCATGGCTTGCTTGGCCGGGGACAGCAGAAACAGGGCAATCACCAGAGCCAAAAGGGTTCTCAAGCTCGCAAACACTGGCCACATCACACGCATCCCTTTGAACTGACGTTTCAGGCATGAATTCATCACGGTATCCGATGAAAAAAGAATAAACGAAATCAGCTGTTTGATAAGACGAAATTCACGTTATCGCTCAGGGGCAGGGGGCGGACGTGATTTTTAGGCGGCCTGCGCCTGATCCAGGGCGATGAAAAGCTAGTGTGCCCGGATAACCCCGGCCCGGAATTCGGGGTGGTTGATCACGGCAAGGATTTCCGTGTCCGCCCGCGCCGTGTCATCGGGCCATCCTGCCTTGAACAGTGGATGGCCGAGCAGGCCTTCCACAACCTGTTCCCGCAAGCGCTCGAGCCGCAGGACCGCCGAGTACGGCTGGGTATTGAAGGCAACGGCTTCGTAGACCGGTTGGAACCACCAGGGCGCGAGCTGATACAGCCGGTCCGAAATCTGCTCCCGCAGGGGATCGAGCGGGTCGGGTCGGTGATTGATGTGGGCGTAGTTGTCGAGGCTCAGCTGGTCGACCGCGTCGGCGTCCGGGCGTCGGGTTCGATCAAAGGTCTGAATCGCCTCCGGCCAGCGATGGTTGCTGTCCGCCAGAACCTGAGAGAACAGCTGCACATCTTCCAGCCCGCTGTTCATACCCTGCCCGAGAAAGGGAACCACGGCGTGCGCAGCATCGCCCAGCATGAGCACGCGACCGGACCAGGTCCACGGATTGCACTTCACCCGGCACAAACCACTGACCGGATTATCCCTGACCTGAGGCCAGAGCTGCTCGGCAACCGGGCTGAGCGAGGGAAAATGCGTTCTGGTGAAGTGCAGAAAATCTGCTTCGCTGACCAGACTGTCGAAGGACGGAAAGCCGGTGCGAGACAGGAACAGCGATCCGGTGAAGGAGCCGTCGCGGTTGGGAAAAGCACCGAAGAAACAGCTGTTCTGGGTCCAGACCTGGAACCGGTCGGCCTGCAGCCCGAGAGACAGCGCCGCTGCCTTGCTGATCCCGACCTCCTTGTAGCCCAAATCCAGCCAGTCGTGGCTCAAGGTGAGCGATTTGTCGGCGGCAGCCAGCTGGCTGCGCAGGCGGGAGAAGGCGCCATCGGTGATCAGGATCCGCTCGCTTTGCAGGTGGAAGGCTGCGCCGCTGCCATCCTGCCCGCTCACCGCCCCGGTGTCCGGGTCTACGTGCTCCACCTGACTGTTCCACTGGATATCAATACCCCGACCAGCCGCCAGAGCGCAGTCGACCAGTTCTTTATGCAGGGCGCCCCGTTCGATGCAGTGAATGGCTGCGCCGTCGCGGGCGTAGTGGCTGAGCTGCACAGCACCGTCGTGACCGTGGAACTGGCGGCCGACCAGCGGCAAACCCAGCGCAAGGACCGACTCAAGGATGCCAAGCTGGTGCAGGCAGCGCTTGCCGCGCGCTGACAGGACCAGATGCACTGATCGCCCCCTGGCCCGGACGTGCTCAAGCGGATTGGGGCCACGCTCCAGCACCCTGGGCTGGTATCCCTGCCGGGCGAGCTCGATCGCGGCGGCCAGCCCGACAAGGCCACCGCCAATGATGGTCAGCTCCCTGCGCTGGCTCATTGCTCTCCAGCCTCCAGCAGTGGCACCACGTGCTCGACAAAATCGGTCATCATCCGCTCGACCTCATCGGTCTTGTGGTTGTTGAAGTCGAACCACAGCATCAGACGGTCGTCCGGGTCGTAGCGTTCGCGGATTTGCCGGGCGACATCCGAAGGGCAGCCAAAGATGCAGTTGGACATGCCGTCCCGGAGCTTGGCCGGATTAACGGTGCCTTCCATCGCGCGCTGCCACGCCGACATGGCGTCGAGGGCGGCGGCCTCAGCCTTCTTGCGCCGCGCCGCGTCTGACTTTCGTGCGTCGGCGTTGACAAAAACCAGCACCGTGCGCGGCATGCTGTTCCGCCGCCACGTACCGCCGGCCAGGTGGTAGACCTCGCGCATCATCTCATGGGTTGTGGTGATGACCTGCTCCGGGGTGTTGGACAGGTTGAACACCTTGCACGGCATAATGCTATTGGCGACCCGCAGCACGGCGGGGTCGGTCGTGCCGGCGTAGAGGTCGAGTGTCGCCAGGTCGACGTCGCAGGGGATCAGTTGCAGGTGATCGAAGTTCCACCAGTGATCGAGCGTGACGGCAGAACCCGCTTGCCCGGTCAGGTCGAGGAAGTGCTGCCACGTCCCGACGTCTGGCAGATCGGCCCCGGTCAGCGTCTGCGCCGACAGATCGGATGAGGCCAGGGCTTCGCCCTTGAGCAGCCGGAGGAAAAGCTCCGTTGCTTCGATGAAGGCGCGGCGCTTGACCACGGGCCAGACCAGACGCTCAGCCTCGGTGCGCGGCGCGATCCCATGGGCCTCGAGCACAAAGTCAAAACGGCCGGTGCCAAAGCCAAAGTTCAGCCGCCTGTGCTTCCATGGACCCAATGCCTTGAGCGTCAGGAAGGTCCTGAGCGCCTCTGCCTGAACAATCGGGCCGCCGTTGGTAAAGATCGACTGAATGGCGGAGCCGACCCCGATCCGCGACGTTGCGGCATAGAGCGCCGTCGCCAGCTGCACGATGTCTGTGTTCAAACAGACTTCGCCCCGAAAGTGAGGCAGGGTCGGTGCATCGGCCGTACGCTGGTGCTCGGCCAGTGAAAAGTGCGCGCCGCCGACCCACGCGGTCTCGAACCCCAGCGTGTCAGCCAGCCGAACCTGCGAAAGTAGATTGTCCCACATCTGCGCTTCGGAGGGCAGGTGCCCCTGAACGCTGATCTGCGAAAAGCCAAAGAATATGTCGTACCGCCCGGGCCGCACTTTACGACACCGCTGCGGTCGGTGAAGGACCCGCTGAGCGGCCATCGATCAGATGGCGCATGCGACCGACCTGCTGCTGGAGCACGTTCAGCATTAGACGCAGCAGCGCGGCGTTTCCGGCTGCCAGCATGGCGTCGAAACTGTCCGGATCGAGCCTGAGCAGGATGCTTGGCTCCTGCGGGACAAGGGTGGCGGATCGCGGCTCGGCGTCCAACAACGACATTTCACCGAACATCTCACCCGGTTCGATGATCCCGATGGCCTCGCCGGCTTTGACGACCTGCAGCCGCCCTGAATAGAGAATGAAGGCGGCGCGCCCGCTGTCGCCCTCCTCAATCAGGACCTCGTCTTCGGCTGCGTGAATGGGGAGCAGGATGAAGGCAATTTCTCCAAGAGCCTGACCGTTCAAACCACGGCAGAGATCAATGTGCTTGAGAAACGCGAGTACAGCGTTGACGTCAGGCAAAGCAGGCATCGCAAACCCTCCCGGGGATCGCCGCTAGCGGTCAGGGGCCAGTGACGGCCCCCGGACTGGCGCCGTCCCGTCGGTCAGCGCTTCGATGTAGTCCGCGGCCAGATCGCCGAAGACCGAGCACCGGGCCTGGCTTTCTTCGATGGCCGAGCGGAAATGCACGCCACCCCAGAGGCGGCTCAACCCGCAGATGTCACTGAACTCGGTCCAGGTGGCAAAGGTCATCTCGAAGTCTGCTGCCGGGGTCTGGCCCGGTTCGATCCGCGAGCTGCCCGCGGCAAAGGGGACGACGTAGTTCATCTCGTCACTGCCCAGCAGGCGGCGGGCCGACTGGCTGTGCGCGGCGCAGAAGCACGCGGTGGCCGAGGGGTATTCGGGGTGATCAGCGGCGGGCATATAACTGGCCCATTCGCTGGCCGGGATTTCAACCGTGCCGCGCCCCGGGCCGCCCCAGGCCGTGACCGTTGCATCACCGTAGAGATGTCGGATGGCGCTGAACGGGCGGACGGCGTCGTGCTTCGCCTTTTCCTGCCAGACCACGATCCCCGCGTCGAAGGCGGCCATGTTGGTGGCAAAGTCCAGCGCCACGAAGTCAAACATCGACAGGCCCCGGCGCATCCCGGCATCGACGGCGGAAAAGCCAAGGCTGACGATCTTGTTGTCGAAGTATTCCGCCATCGTTTTCTGCGGGTCGGTCAGGTTGGCCGACACGGCCAGCACTTCGTCAGCCTGCGCCCGGTAGTCGCTGAGGTTGGCAACATTGCTGGCGCTGGGGGCGGGGAAGGGGAACTGCTCGGGGTCAAAGCCGGCCAGTGGTTCGATGGTGCCGTACTGCGGCGTCACGAACACCTGGCTGCGGTAGAGGCCGCCGCCCTTGCGCTGGATGTCGGGCTGCCAGCGCGAGGGGTCGTTCAGGACGTAGGGGCTGTTGACCGGGCTGTAACCGGTGGTGTCGGCGTAAGGGGTCGGGTTCGCGGTCCGGCCGCCGGCGAGCCCGAGCTGGTTCATGCCGTCGTGCAGCCGCCCTTCGAGGACGCCCAAGCCTGCCAGATTGCCGATCCCGATCGCTGTGCTGGTATCGGTGGAGGTGTCGTCAGGGTCGAGACCGACCCCTTCCATCATGGCGCGCAGGTCGGCTTCACGGCCGGGGAACAGGCCCAGCCCAACGCGGTATGTCGCGTAGACCAGCGCGATGTTCATGTGCCGGTTTGTTGCCCGCTCTTCAGCCGGGCGCCGCCCGAGCCGCGAGTACAGGCCGACAGCGGTCGGGTGATAGGGCGCAACGGCGTCGAACCAGGCGTTGGTGGTCATGGCCGTCGCCCGCAGTACGAGCGAGGCATCGCCAGCGGTGGGCGAGAGTTCCTCAAAGATCAGCGGTGCGATGGTCTGGATGGCGACCTCGACCGCGGCGTTGCGGTTGTCAAAGTCGTAGGCCGGTGTCTCGGCCTTAGCTGCTGATCCCGATCAGCAGGGATGCCGCCAGAAACCGGTAAGACCCGGAAGATGCTCAACATGCTCAGTCCTCACACGCTCAAAACATTTGGCATATGTTAAAGTAACTGATGCCACTGTTTCCAGTGCCTTTGGCCTTCAATGAGCAATGAACGGCGCCCCGCCTTCGATGACAGGACGCCGCTGGATCGGGGCTGCTTAGTTGGCAGCTGGCGGCAGAATTACTGCGTCGATGACATGGATCACGCCGTTGGAGGTCTCGATGTCAGCGGTGATGACCTTGGCGCCACCAACCATGACACTGCCCATGGTCGCATCGATCGCGACGGGGATTCCGGCTGCGGTGGCAGCTTCGAGCTTCTGGCCAAGAATGTCGGTGGACATCACTTTTCCCGGGACCACGTGGTAGGTCAGGATCGAGGTCAGGGTCGCCAGACCGTCTTCAGCCAGCAGGGCTTCGAGGGTGCCTTCAGGCAGGGCAGCGAAGGCCTCATCCGAAGGTGCGAATACGGTGAAGGGACCGTCAGACTTGAGCGTCTCAACCAGGCCAGCAGCCTGTACAGCGGCGACCAGAGTGTTGAAAGCACCAGCTTCGACGGCGGTGTCGACGATGTCGGCTTTCATGTCTCCAGCGCTGGCGACGGTGGCAGGGACGATGGTGAAGGCAGCCAGGGTCAAGGCCGCGGTGGCGAAGAGTTTTTTCATGGTTCTTTTGTCTCCATTGGTCGTTGTTTGGTTACGGCGCTGACGCTGAGGTGCGGCACCTGGGAGACAAACTGGGCGGAAAATCTGCCTGAACAGTGCGACAATCTGGTCATACCAATCACGGCTGCGCGAGGGCTTTGTGAGCGTTCTGAGCCGGTATCGAAGGCCTCGATCAGCCGCGCCGGAGGCCGGTCAGCGGTCAAACACCAGCCATTTCATCACCCAGAAATTCACCAGCACAGTGATCACGGAAGCGGTGATCTGCGACGGCCAGACCCATAGGCCGACCTGCTCGTTGAGCAGAAACATGCAGGTGGTGTTGACGCAAAAACCGAAGGCAACGGCGCCGTAGAAGCGCAGGATGGTCGAGCCATGCCGGTGCTGACTGCGGAAAGAATAGATGTAGTTGAGGATGTAGTTGCCCACTGACCCGGCCAGATATCCCAGCGCAGAAGCGAGGGTGGGATAGAGGTCCAGCATCCCGATCAGCAGGCCGAAGACGGTATATTGACCGCAGAACGACGCGAGCGCGACGAGCACGTATCGGATGAACTGGGTTCGTGTTTCTGACGCCAAAACTGATCCTAAGCCTGCCGTTGAAGTTCATTATGCTTTGCTAATTTAATGGCAAAACACTAGAATTCTCGTCGCGTAATGTTCGAGCTATCAAGTTTATGATTTTTTGTCCCGGGAGTGGAACTTGGTTTCTAACTTTGGCAACATCCTCAATCTCATCATTTTTCTGGTTCTGACCGTGGGTTGGGCCTTCTATGCCTTCCAGATGATCTTCGGCACGCGGGCCTTCTTCGACCGCTTCAACATGAACCACTCCGCCCTGATCATGGGGCGCTTCGTTGGCTCCTTCGCGGCGGGCGCGGTGATCCTGCACCTGGGCATCCTGTTCAACGGGGCGACCGGGGCGTGGTTTCTGTTCACCTACTTCCTGACGCAGGGCGTGATCGCGGCTCTGCTCAGCCTGTGGTCGATCCAGTCCAAGGACGGCGTCGATGAAGGGGTGAAGTACACCTTCGAGCCGGTGGTCGCTCCGCTGGTGTTCTGTGCGGGCTATGCCTTCCTGCTGTGGAGCATGAGCGGCATCCTCTACGCCTAAGCAAGGCAGCGCCCGTCAAACGGCGACCCTGTTACCACCGCGCCAGCCCTGCCGACCGCAGCGCTGGCGCGGTTTTTTGTGCTCAGACGTAGCGGTTAACGATGTTTTCCAGCAGCTCCTGCCGGCCCGATACCGGCTGGGGCCGAATGTCGTCCCCGGTCACGGTGTTGCGCAGGGCGTCGAGCGTCGTGTCCTCTGACAGGCATGCGGCACCCAGCGGGCCGTCCCAGCCCGCGTAGCGCTCCGCCATGGGTGCGCTCAGCGCGCCGTCTGCGAGCATGGCAGCGGCGGCCTTGAACCCGCGCGCGCAGGTGTCCATGCCGCCGACGTGGGCGATCAGCAGGTCCTGCGGATCCATGCTCTGCCGGCGCAGCTTGGCGTCGAAGTTGGTGCCGCCGCTGGCAAAGCCGCCGCCGCGCAGGATCTCGTAGTAGGCCAGCGCCACTTCCGGCACGTTGTTCGGGAACTGGTCGGTGTCCCAGCCGGACTGGTAGTCGTTCCGGTTCATATCGATCGAGCCGAAGATGCCCAGCGACTGTGCCAGCGCGATTTCGTGCTCGAAGGTATGCCCGGCGAGGATGGCGTGGCCCTGCTCGATATTCACCCGAACTTCGCCTTCGAGCCCGTGACGGCGCAGGAAGCCATAAACTGTGGCGACGTCGAAGTCGTACTGGTGCTTGGTCGGCTCCTGCGGCTTGGGCTCGATCAGGATCGTCCCCTTGAAGCCGATACGGTGCTTGTATTCGACCACCTGATTGAGGAAGCGGCCCATCTGGTCCAGCTCCCGGCTCAGGTCGGTGTTGAGCAGGGTCTCGTAACCCTCCCGCCCGCCCCAGAGCACGTAGTTCTCGCCGCCCAGCTGGTGGGTGACATCCAGACAGCTGGCCACGGTCGCCGCCGCGTAGGCGTAGACTTCAGGGTCAGGGTTGGTCGCCGCCCCGGCCATGAACCGTGGGTGGCTGAACAGGTTCGCCGTCCCCCACAGCAGCTTGACGCCGCTGTCCTGCATCTTGGCGGCGAGCACGTCGGCGATCGCCCGCAGGTTGCGGTCACTCTCGGCAAAGCTGTCGCCCTCGGGCCGGGCGTCGACATCGTGGAAGCAGAAGTAGGGCACGCCCAGCGCCGTGAACATCTCGAAGGCGGCATCCGCGCGGGCGCGGGCCACTTCCATGGGGCTGCCCAGCGCCGGGGCGTTCCAGGCGCGCGGGAAGGCGTTGGCGCCGAAGACGTCGCTGCCTTCCCAGACCATGTTGTGCCAGTAGCAGACGGCGAAGCGCAGATGCTCGGCCAACGTCTTGCCCATGATCACCTCGCCCGCATCGTAGTGGCGGAAGGCGAGGGGGTTGGTCGAGGTGGCGCCTTCGAAGGCGATGGGCTGGTCCAGATTGAAGTACGACACGAGCGTTAAGTCCCTCTCAAGGCGGTGAATAAACTGCGGTAGCGTTGCACGGCGGTGCGGTAGGCGGCAAAGGTTTCGGGCCGGGGCTGGATGGTCTCCAGATCGTCGGGGGGCGGTGCTGCGTCGATGACCTCGACGACGCTGCGCCCGCTGGCGGCCGCCATGGCCAGCCGCGCCCCGCCCAGGGCTGCGGCGTGCTCGGCCTGCGGGTTCAGGGTCAGCGGCCGCTCGAGCACGTCAGCCAGCGTCTGCAGCCAGAAGCGCGAGCGCGCCCCGCCGCCCACGGCAGTGAGTTTCTCGACCCGCGCCCCGGCGGCGGTCAGCGCGGCGGCGCAGTCGGCGAGGCTGTAGGCTACCCCCTCCATCACGGCGCGGGTCATGGCCTGCGGACCGTGGCTGCGGGACAGGCCGAAGAAGCCCCCGGCGGGCTGGTCGAGGTTGTGGGGGGTCCGCTCTCCGGCCAGATAGGGCAGGAACAGCACAGGCCCGGGGCCATCGCTTTCTTCGTCCTGCCGTGCACCGGCCAGCCCGTCTGACAGTGCACCGGGTGTCGTCCCGAGCAGGTCGGCGAGCCAGCTCAGGCTGTCGGTCGCGGTCAGGGTCACGCCCATCTGGATAAATCGCCCGGCGGCGGCGTGGCTGAAGCTGTGCACGGCGGTGTCGGCGTCGGGGGTCCAGCGCTCGTTGACGGTGAGCAGCACGCCCGAGGTACCCAGCGAGACCTGACCCTCGCCATCGCCCACCGCGCCGATACCCAGACTGGCGGCGGCGTTATCGCCCGCCCCGCCAGCGACAACGCAGGCCGGGTTGAGGCCGAAGCGTTCGGCGATCTCCGCGCGCACGGGCCCGCGCGGGCGGTCGCTGTCGATAATCGGGGGCAGCAGGTCGGGGACAGCCCCGCCGCCGCGCACAGCGCCGGGCTCCAGTCGCCCTTGCCGGGGTTGAACAGCGCCGATCCGGCGGCGTCTGAGGGCTCGCAATTCAGCGTGCCGGTGAGCCAGTAGGCGAGGAAGTCCTTGGGGAACAGGACCCGCTCTGTCCGCGCCCAGTGGTCGGGCTCGTGATCCCGGACCCAAGCCATCTTCGGCGCCGAAAAACCGGGGAAGACGATGGTGCCGGAGATGGCGCGGAAGGTTGGATCGGCGTCCATGGTCGCAGCTTCCGCACCGGCGCGGGTATCGTTCCAGAGCAGGCAGGGGCGCACCATGTCCCCGGCGGCGTCGAGCAGCACGACGCCGTGCATGTGCCCGGCGATGCCAATGGCCTGCACTGAACCAAGGTGGTCGGAGAGGTCGTTCAGCACCTGTGCGCAGGCTGCGATCCAGTCGGCCGGATCCTGTTCGGACCAGCCCGGGGAGGGACGGGTGCTGTCCAGCGGCGCGGTGGCAACGGCAACCACGCCGTGGCCCTCATCGAGCAGGAGCGCCTTCAGTCCTGACGTGCCAAGGTCCAAACCCAGATACATGAATACAGTCCAACAGTCGGTCGTTGGCGCGGTGGAACAGACTGACTGACGAACAAGTGGCCCAGGGAGAGCTGTCTGCGACTGCCGCGCATGCAGGTGACAGCAACCTAACGACCGCAGCTCCCGGTGCCTAGCCTCTCCTGCCCCTCAGGGGGCTCTGGGTGCGGTGAAAATGCCAGGCCTCTATTCAGGATGGCAGCTGAACAGTTTGACGTTGATCTCGGCGCGTGTATCGAAGGCGACGCTTTCCTCGCCCGCCACGTGTGCGTCCATCTTCGGCATGTCGGCTTCGTCCATCTCCAGCGTGATGATCGCCTGCCGGTCGTTGAGGGCGGCAACCTGCTTCGCTCGCGTGAACGCGTGGGTGTACTTCTCGTACATCTCCGCTTCGTGCGCGATCCAGTCCGCCGAAGTCATATCGGGATTATTGACGGTGATAATGGCCATGTAACGCATGGTTCAGTCCTTTCGTGATCGGATGTCTGCAAGGTCCGAAGACCAGAACGGGCGAGGGACTGCTCTGAGTCCGCCCGCCCGTCTGGGCCCGCCGAAGCGGACGAAAAGTAAGTCTTACTTTTCGGAGAAGTCGGTGTTTGGCAGCCAGATCGTGCCCAGTGCGATGAGCAGGAAGATCAGGGTGAAGACCGTCGTGCCGATATCACCGAACAGGTTCTGCTGCGCGGGCAGAACGTCGCCCGCGGAAACGCCGTACTGGGCGACGTAGGCCTGCGCGTTTGCCGTCAGGGTCGTGCCCGCTGCCTGCGCGTCGGCGAGACGGAGGGCGGTCAGCTGCTCCAGCTGCGGGCGCAGGGAACCGACGCTCAGGCTGAAGAAGCCAATGATCAGACTGAACAGCGAAACCAGCCCTTTGGCGATGATATTGTTCTGACGCGCAAAGCGAGCGGCGCGAAAGACGATGAAGACGCCGATGATCACGGCAATCTGGAACAGGCCGTTGGCGATGTAGCCTTGGGTCTGGGCGTTGAAAATCTCTAGTTCATCCATGGGACTTGGGCTCCAGCTGGAATTTCAGGTTCAGCTGCCCGGGTCCGGCAGTCGGTCCGGCAAAGGGTCGGATGCTGCCCCTTGTGGCTCATCTCTCCCCCCTGCTGTGCCGGTCATTCAACCCGTCAGCTCCCCGGCTTTTACCCTAAGATTACGCGATTCGAAATGCGTTTAGACTGTAAATATGCTAATTCTCTTAAATGAGGCCTAGGAAGTTCTCGTTTTTCTAATTTAGAGACAGAAGTACGAAAATGGTCTCACCACCTACGGTGAAATCGGCCTTGCCTTCGGTCCGCAGGAGGCCTCGGGGCAGAGTCGACCGTCGTTTCCGGCCCTGTTTTCAGTCCACGCGGCGGGATCACGATCGGCCGTATGCCTATCAAATCCGCGAAATCGTCATGAGCCCGGCGCTTGACGCAGCGCGGCGCGGGCGGTTGTTTGGCGGCCATGAACCAACTCGCATCACGCTCCCTTTCCGCCCTTGCGGGGCTGGCGGTCGCCAGTCTCCTCGTGTTTTCGATCACCGCGCATGCCGAGGGCATGCACGGCCTCATGGTCAAAGACGGCTGGAGCCGTGAGACGACCGCCAATGCGCGGGTTGGCGGCGGCTATCTGACCATCATGAACCACGGTGAGCAGGCCGACCGGCTGCTGTCGGTCCGCGCCGATCACGCCGGGATGTCCGAAGTTCACACCATGATCATGCAAGACGACGTTATGGTGATGCGGCCGGTCGATGAACCGCTGGTGATCGAGGCCGGGGCCGAGCTGGCGCTGCAGCCCGGTGGCCTGCACCTGATGTTCATGCAGCTCGCACAGCCGCACGTGGCCGGTGAGACGCTGGACGTTGTGCTGGTGTTCGAACGTGCCGGTGAGCGCACCGTGACACTCGAAGTTCTGTCCATGCGTGACAGCATGGAGCGGATGGCAGAGAGCGGCGGCAGTCATAGTCACGATGAAAAAGACAGCGGGCAAAGTCACAACTGATGCTGACCTGGCGACGCGCGCTCTGGCTCGGAACCCTGCTGGCGGTGCTGGCGGTTGGCGTTGCCGGCTTTCTGATCTATCGCAACAACCAGACGCAGGCCGCGTCGCCGCCGACTTTGGGGGCGCCCTTCTCCCTGATTGACTCAGATGGTCAGCCGATCACGGAAGCCGCCTTTGCCGGGCGGCCGACGGCGCTGTTCTTCGGCTTTACCCACTGCCCGGAAATCTGCCCGGTCTCGCTGTTCGAAGTTTCGACCCTGATGGACGAGTTGGGGGCGGAGAAGCGCGATTTGCAGGCCTTCTTCATCAGTGTCGACCCCGAGCGGGACACACCCGAACTGATGGGCAATTTCATCGCTCCGTTCCGTGACAACATCCGCGGGATCACCGGCCCGTTGCCGGATATCGAGGCGCTGGCCGGGTCGTGGGGTGTCTATATCAAGAAAGTGCCGCTCGACGATGGTGACTACATCGTCGATCACACGGCGTCGGTGATCCTCGTCGACCGGAAGGGGCGCTTCAGGGGTACGATCGCCTACCGGGAGAACCACCAGACGGCACTGGATAAGCTCCGGTTGCTGGTTAGTCTTTAGAGCTTCGATTCTCCTATTTGTAGTGATTCCTATAAAGAATTCCCTTTAAAAGAGACGTTATGCGCGCTAAAATAGGGTTAATGCGCATAAATTATCGTGTCAATGCATGGGGTCAGGTTCTCGGGCAGGCACCGGGAATGAGAATCACAATGGATTTCACGCGGACCATGATTTCGGTCGCCCGGATGCTGGCGCTGGGTCTGTGCCTGTCTCCGGCGATCGGGACCGGCATGGCGCAGGCTCAGTTCCGGAACGCTGTCTATACCCCCCCGGTTGTGGCTGGTGCGGCCCCGTAGGCTGCCGGGATGACGGGGGCTGTCTGCGATGTTTTGGCCTTGCCGCCGTTCAACGCCACGGGTCCGTGGTTCTTCAGCTTGTGCCGTGGAGAGCCAGCAGCACAGCAGGACGGACAGCCAGAGGCGCCGCAGGATCAAGCGGTCCGACAAACCTGCTTCTTCACCGCCTCCGCCGCCGCGCGCCTGCACCTGTCCCCGCTGATGCTGCGCCGGGCTCTGCTGCGGGCGCTGGAGGCGGTTTCCGCCAGTGGAGCAGCGACGCCTGAGGCTGTGGGCGTGTTTTCCATGCAGTGCTTGCGCGAGGAGCAATCTCCGGCGGGCTGATGTCCGCGGGGATGGAGCGGCCTGCCTAAGTCGGCGGCAGCATGCGCGGCGGGTCTTCGGGCGGCCGCGTGGGCAGGGTGATCGAGCCGCTCGTCCCGCAATTCTGGCAAACGGCGCGCCAGCGGTCGTGCTCGGTGCCACAGGCAAGACAGACCTGCGGCTCCACCGGCAGGCTGTGGCCGGTCAAAGGCGAGGGCGTCGGGTCGACCCCGCGCGCGCGCAGGGCATCCAGCCGCAGTGCGAGGGCGCTGACCCCGACTGGCGCCCCGGTCGCGGGCAGGGCATCGATGGCTGCAGCCGCTGCTTCCCGGTCTCCGGCCTCGATCGCGGCCTCGGCGCGCAGAAAGCGGCTGAACAGCGCGCCTTCATTATGCTGGGTCAGGTCAGCGATGGCGGCGCGCTTCTCGCTGACATCCTTGGGGTTGGCGGCGAGCAGGAAGGTGGTGGCGACCCCGGCCGTGGGCCGCAGCGCCCAGGCCTGTCCGGCCAGCTCCTTGGCCTTGCGGGCGTTGCCCAGCTCGATCTGCGCCCGGGCGCTGAGCGCGCGTGCGGGCAGGAAGTTGGGGTCTTCGTCGAGCGCCTTGCGGCAATGCTCAGCGGTCTTGCGCCAGTTGCCCGCTTCGGCGGTGCGGAACGCGCTGTCGGTCTCCGCCAGCGCCAGCCGCGTGCGGGCCTCGGAGGCCGTGAGCAAGTGCCGGCCAGCGAGCCGCTTGACCGCGCGCTGGGCACCGTCGAGCTGCCCGCTCTGCAGGCTCAGGTCGAACTCGGTCTCGAGGATCCAGGGGGCGTTGGGCCGGATTTTGCGGGCGCGGTCGAGCAGCCCGTCCAGCCGCCGCCGGTCGCCCTGCGCGATGGCCTGCATCGCCAGCCCGCGCAGCCCCAGAAAGGCGGTTTCAGGTTCCTCGGTCATGGCTTCGAAGTACCGCGTCGCCGCCTCTTCATCGCCATTGAGCTGGGCCGACTGGGCGGTCAGCAATAGGGTTGCGGGGGTGTCGTCGAGCAGTTTGGTGGCGCGGCGGGCCTGCTTGTTGGCTTCATCCGGGTCACCGGCAGCCAGCGCAACCAGCCCCTGTGTCAGCGCCTTGTACCCCCGGTTCTGCCGGGAAATCCGGGCGTTGCGGGCGACTTCGGCCGGCATGGCGAGGGTGCGGCGGAACAGGAAATAGATCCAGCCAAAGGCCCATAGCACCAGCAGACCGGCAAAGACCAGCAGCCCGAAATGCAGGGTCAGCCGGTAGCCAAAGGCCTCGAACCGGGCGGACCAATCGGGGTTCTGGCTGAACAGCAGCGCCAGCAGCACCAGCGCGACCGCGACCACGGCGAACAGCATGAAGCGGATCATGACCAGCACCCCTGCAACCGGCGCCCCTTCAACCGGTGCCCCACCGTCTGGCCATCGGCATATTGTCGTTCAGCCTTCATCTTCAGGACTGGTCCCCTGCTTGCGCGGCAGCAAGGGCGGCGCTGATCCACGCGCGCAGGGCAGCGCGCTGCTCCTCGTAGTCGGCACGGCGGGCCAGATCGCTGACAAGTTGCTCGAACCGCTGCCGGGTGTCGTCGCCCGGTTGCATGGCGTCTTGCTGGCCCTCCAGCTCGGCCAACGCCGCGCGGAAATCACCCTCTTCGATGCGGATCAGCGCCCGGGCGAGCGCGCCCTCGACCCCGGGAAGGGCATCGACATCGTCAATCCGCTCCAGACTGATCAGCGCCGTGATCCGCGCCAGCAGTTTGCCGGTGCGCCCTTCGGCGGTGTTCACGCGGGTCTCGGAGAGCAGCACCGGGCTCAGCGCGACCAGTCGGGCGGTTAGATTGTCCGCGGTGGGAATGCGGTCGTCGGCCGAGGCGTCGAGCCCGTCGATCACCGCCCGGAGTGCCGGGTCGCTGGGCTGCAGCGCCGCCAGCGCCTGCACATGGGGTCTCACCGGCGCGGCTTGCGCCAGCGCATCGCGCAGTTGCGAGGCGGCGAGGATCTGGGTCGAGGCCTGCACCGATACCTGCTGCATGGCGCGGAAGTCGTCGTTCAGCCGCGCCGTAGTGGCTTCCAGCGGTGCCAGCCGCGCTTCGATATCGGCGCGGAGCTGGTCCAGCGCAGACTGCAAATCGGCGTTGGCAGCCGAGGCGTCAGCCCGGCTCGCCGATACGGCGTCATCCAGTGCGGCGGAAAGGGCGTCCAGCTGCAAGCCCAGCTCAGTGCGAGCGTCATCGAGCGCCTGTTGCCCGGCTTCCACCCGGGCGGGGAGATCGTCGCCAAGGGTTTCGACCGACTGCAGCCGGTCCTGCAGCGCGGCAAGGTCGTCGGCCTGATCAGCGAGGTCATCGTAGAGGCCGCCGATCCGGGTCAGGCTGCCATCGATCGACAGTGACAAACCGGCGAGCTGCCCGCGGATCTGGCTAAGGGCTTCGCCATCGTGGTACCGCTGGCAGCCTGTGACTGTGGGCGGCTGTCACTGGTGCTGGCGCTGGGCGTGTTTTCAGCCGCAGCAAAGGTTGTCTGCAACGCGTTCAGGGCGCGGGCCGTGGCCTGCGCATCCTGCCCGAGTGCGGCGAGGGCGTCATCGAGGCGGTCAAGGGTGGTAGTGGTATCGGTTTCAAGCGCCGTGAACCGGGCACCCAGAGCGTCGAGTCCGTCCATGGCCGCCGCCGCTGCGGCACCCCCATCGCCCGTTACCGAGGGTGCAGGTGCCGTTTCGAGGGCCTCAAGACGGGCGTCGAGTGCTGCCACAGCGTCCGCGTCGGCGCGCCCGGGGCCGGTCCACCTTGTTGAGGCAGGAGGTTGAGCGCCAGAGCCACGAGGCTGATCAGCAGCGCCAATCCGCTGAGAACCAGCGCCAGACCTGACCCGCCGCCCGATCGTGCGCCCGTTCTCGCGCGCGCATCGTCAGGGCGGACGGGCCGCCAGACGGGCCACGGCTGCCGTTCACCGGTTCGGCGTCGATAATCTTGGCCTCTTTCGTGGCTTTGGCCATGGCAAGTGTCCTCTGGCTCAGGTCTCGCAAACCGCGTTGGGGCGCTGCCGGGTGGGGCCAGCGCAGGCGCCCTCAGACCGCGAGGTTCTGAAGATGGTGCAGCATTGAAGCACGGTTTGGCAGGGCAGGGAAAGTCACGCTGTGCCAGAAGCTGCGACGGGGCACGGCGGGCGACCATCCGGCCACGGTCGGGGACAGCGCGACCAGTGTGCGGGAGGGTGGCAGGCGCCGCCCGAGCAGGCTCAGACGGGTCTCCAGAAGCTGCCGCTGCGACCCCGAAAGCGCCAGCACGATCACTGTCTGGGACTGACACAGCATGCGGGCCTGCATCGGGGTCCAGGGCGCGCCACCGCGCGGAATCCGGTGGTAGAGCGGCAGACACCAGTCTGTGGGTCCCAAGGCAAGGCTCAGGGCTGCGGGGTCGAGGCGGCATTGGCGATATAGAGACGGCTTCGCGCCCTGAACAGAACCCGGCCAGCGGCTTTGCCGGAAGCCGCGCTCGGCGGTCCAGACCACGTGCACGCCGATGGCGGCAAGCGCGCGGGCGGTTTCCGGCCCCGGCGCGATGGCCCGCAGGCTGTTGCGGGTGGTGCTGAACCATATCTGCGCCTGCAAGGCGGCAACGGCGCGAGTGCTAGGCACCGCCAGCAGGTCGTGGGTGGGGTCGAAGTCGGCAGGCAGAGCGGTGCCTGCAGAATGTGGTCGTCGAACAGCGCCAGAGGCCAGACCGAGAAGCCACTGAAACTGCGCAGAACCGCCGCATAGTCGGCCGCCCCGCTGAGGCCGTCCGGGTCCGCGCACAGCAGCACCGGGGTCGGCGCGGGGACGCGGGTGTTGACGGCCCTCGGTCGGTTGCGCCAATCAGAAGCCATGTTGGTACTTGGCATAGAGTCGTCCTGCGATGAAACGGCGGCGGCGGTCGTGGATGGCGCCCGCCCGGCGGGCGGTCGGATTCTGTCCAACACTGTTTTCAGCCAATGGGACAGCGTACGCAAGTACGGCGGCGTTGTGCCGGAAGTCGCGGCCCGCGCCCATGTCGAAAAGATTGATCAGGTCGTCGAGCGCGCCCTGAACGAAGCCGGGATCGGTGTTGATGCCCTCGACGGCGTGGCCGCCACCGCCGGGCCGGGCCTGATCGGGGGTTTGCTTGTCGGGGTCAGTTTTGCCAAGGCGCTGGCGCTGGGGGCCGGGAAGCCGTTCATGGCGCTGAACCATCTGGAGGGCCATGCTCTGACCCCGCGCCTGGTCGCGGACGTGGCCTTTCCCTACCTGCTGCTGCTGGTCAGCGGCGGGCATTGCCAGACAGTGCTGGTCGAGGGGGTGGGACAGTACCGGCGTCTGGGCACCACCATCGACGATGCCATCGGTGAAGCCTTTGACAAGACCGCGAAGCTCATGGGGCTGGGCCAGCCCGGTGGACCGGCGATCGAGGCGCTGGCGGCCAAGGGTGACCCGCGTGCCGTGCCGCTGCCCGTGCCCTTCAAAGGCCGGCCCGGGCTGGATTTCTCCTTTTCCGGGCTGAAGACCGCCGTACGCCGGGCCGTGCAGGGCGAGGACGGGCATCGGCCCCGAAGATATCGCCGCGAGTTTCCAGCGGGTCGCCTTTGAGTCGCTGGTCGACCGCACCCGACGCGCAGCCGAGGCGGTGGAGACCCCGCTTCAGGCCCTTGTGGTCGCTGGCGGAGTGGCCGCCAATCAGGCGTTGAGTGAGAGACTGTCGGCGCTGGGCCAAGACCTTGGCCTGCCGGTGGTGGTGCCGCCGGCGGCGCTGTGTACGGACAACGGGGCGATGATGGCCTGGGCCGGGGTCGAGCGATTGCGCGCTGGTCTTGTCGTTCAGCTGCCAGAGACGGGGACGGCGCGGACGATCTTAGTTTTGCCCCTCGACCACGCTGGCCGCTGGACCCGGATGCCCCCAAATCCACAGGAGCCGGGGCCGCCAAGGCCTGAGCCCGGAGGTTGCAGCTCCATTTCTGTGAAGGTTCAGCCGGGGTGGGGTATCGGCGTTTAGAAGTCGACGCAGCGGCCTTTGACCTGCCAGTCGCCAAAGGTTGTGGGTTCCTGCCCCTCAGGTCCGCCCTGTTCGGGTTTCCGTTTGACCGCAAGTGCCTTAAAGACTTCATGGGCGGGGCGCATGTCCCCGCTATCACCCTGCAGCGGTGACCCCTCGGGCCCGGTGACGGCCTTGGTCGTCTCGTGTTCATCGTTCGTCATACCCGGAAAGTAGTGGTTCTTGCCCTCAGGAAAAAGCCCTTCCCGCCCGTCTCGCCCGTCTGGGGCCAAGACAAAAGGACGCGTCGACTACGCGCGTCTGGCCGCTGCACGCGCGCTCGAGGCCGTGCCAGCAGCCGGTCTGTCGCTGGACGAAGCCTTCAACCGGCAGGCCAAGGGCCTGTCTCCGCGTGACCGGGCCTTCGCCTGGCGGCTGGCGCGGACGGCCATGCGCTACCATGGCCCGTTGCTGCACCTGATGACCGAGGTGCTGGAGCGTGGGCGCAGCGGCGTGCCGCCCTTTGTGCAGGCGGTGCTGCGGCTCGGTTTGACCGACCTGCTGCTGCTGGAAACCCGCCCCACGCGGCCGTATCCTCGACCGTGAACCTGCTCGGCACCCGTGCCACCAGCCGTTATCGCGGCATGGTCAACGCCGTGCTCCGCCGGGCTGACCGGGAGCGGGCTGATTTTCTCGACAAGCTGCGCGCGCAGCCGGTGATCCCGCATTGGCTGGCCGAGCGTTGGCGCAGCAACTGGGGCGAAGCGGCGCTGGCGGCCTTCGATACGCTGGCCCGGGAAGAGGCGCCCGTTGACCTGTGCCTCGTCGATGAAGCCGCTCGGGCTGCTGAGGCACTGAACGGGGATCAGGCAACGGCGCTGCCGACCGGGCAGGTCCGTCTGACCCGGGGTCTGACCGCGTTTCAGGACAGCCCCGGAAGGTGCTGCCGGTGGCTGGTGGGTGCAGGATTTTGGCGCGCACCTGCCGATTGCGGCGCTGGGTGATCTGAGCGGCAAGACCGCCATCGACCTCTGCGCGGCGCCGGGGGGAAAGACCCTGCAACTCGCCCGCGCCGGAGCCGAGGTGACCGCCGTCGACAACAGCGGGCCACGTCTGGAGCGGCTCAGCGAAAACCTCGCCCGCACCGGCCTGCGCGCTGCGGTCAAGAAGATCGACGTGCTCAAATACAGCCACAAGCCCGTGGATCTGGTGGTGCTCGATGCGCCCTGCAGCGCCTCGGGGACATTCCGCAAGAACCCGGAAGCGCCGTGGCTGCGCTCGCCCGTGACCCTGCTCGAACACGCATCGGTACAGGCGCGGATGCTCGACCACGCGCTGGGGCTAGTGAAGCCCGGTGGCACGCTGCTCTACATCGTTTGTTCGCTGGAACCGGAAGAAGGCGAGGCGCAGGTCGACGATTTTCTGCGTCGTCAGCCGGACGTGACGCTGGAGCCCTTCGACGCCGGGGCGGTCTCCGGCCTCCCCGACGCCCTGACCCCGGACGGAACACTCCGCATCCTGCCGTCGTACTATGCGCATAACGGGGGCGTGGACGGATTTTTCGCCGCTCGATTCCGGGTCGGTTCGGTGCCAGAACAGTCCTTGAACAGTCTGTACCAGCCCAGCCACTGACCGACAGGACCCTTTCCCGTGACCGACGTCTCCAAACGCGCCCTCCTTTCCGTTTCTGACAAGGCCGGGCTGGTGCCCTTCGCCCGGGCGCTCGTCGACCTTGGCTTTGAGCTGGTGTCGACTGGTGGGACCGCGCGCCTGCTGGCCGAGGAAGGGTTGCCCGTGGGCAAGGTTTCCGACGTCACCGGTTTCCCGGAGATCCTCGGTGGTCGGGTGAAGACCCTGCACCCGGCGATCCACGGCGGCCTGCTCGCCGACCAGAGCGACCCGGCGCACCGCGAGACGTTGGCGGGGCAGGGCATTGCGCCCTTTGGCCTGCTGGTGGTGAACCTCTATCCCTTCGCCCAGACGCTGGCTGGCGGTGCTGATTTTGCAACCTGCATCGAAAACATCGATATTGGCGGTCCGGCGATGATCCGGGCCTCGGCCAAGAACCATGCTTCCGTGCTGCCGGTCTGCGACCCCGGCGACTACGAGCGCGTGCTGGCCCTGCTGCAGGAAGGCGCGCTGACGCCTGAAGCCCGTCGCGGGTTTGCCGCCAAGGCCTACGCCCACACCGCGCGCTATGACGCGCAGATCAGCCGCTGGCTGCAGGCGCTGGAGCAGGCCGACGATCAAAACCGGGGGCAAGGCGCCGACGCCCCGGCCTTCCCCGAGGAGCTGAGCTTCGCCGGCAAGCTGAGCCTGCCGCTGCGCTATGGGGAGAATCCGCACCAGACCGCAGCGCTGTACCGCACCGCCGACGACCGGCCCGGGATCGCCACGGGCGAGCTGATCCAGGGCAAGCCGCTGTCCTACAACAACCTCAACGACGCTGACGCTGCCTTCGAGCTGGTGAGCGAGTTCGACGACCCGGCGGTTGCCATCATCAAGCACGCCAATCCCTGCGGTGTGGCGCTGGGCGATGACCTCTACGGGCCTACCGTCGTGCGCTCGCCTGCGATGAGACCTCAGCCTTTGGCGGGATTGTTGCCTGCAACCGCCCGCTGGATGGGTCAGTCGCGACAGCCATCACCGAGATTTTCACCGAAGTGGTCATCGCCCCGGAGGCGGACGACGCTGCCCGCGCCGTGTTCGCGCAGAAGCCAAACCTTCGGCTGGTACTGACCGGTGGGCTTGCCGACCCGACCGCGCCCGATCTGCTCGTCAAGTCGATCGCCGGGGGCCTGCTGGTTCAGTCGCGCGACGACGCCAGCGCCGAGGCTGACGGCTTTCGCGTGGTGACGGCGCAGCAGCCCGATGCCACAACGCGCAACAATCTGGTGTTCGCCCAGCGCGTGGCCAAGCACGTCAAGTCGAACACCATCGTGCTGGTTGCCGGCGGGGCGACGCTGGGTATCGGCGCGGGGCAGATGAGCCGCGTTGATTCGGCCCACCTCGCCATCCGCAAAGCGGCAGAAGCCGGGCTGGATGTGCGCGGTGCCGTTGCGGCGTCCGATGCGTTTTTCCCTTCGCCGACGGGATCAGCGCGCTGATCGACGCGGGGGTCTCTGCGGTGGTCCAGCCGGGCGGTTCCCTGCGGGATGAAGAGGTCATCGCAGCCGCCGATGCGGCCGGGCTTTCCATGGTCTTCACCGGTACCCGGCACTTCCGTCATTAATCGCTGATTTACAGGAGCATGGACTCAGAGCCACTGAGGCCCTACCTACAGGCTTGAACCCTGTTTTCACTTCTGTTTGGGATAAACCACGCCATGCTTCAGCGCTTTGCAAAAGCGGTCTTCGGCAACGCCAACAAAAAGTACCTGAGCGGCCTTGATTCACAGGTTGAGGCGATCAACGCCCTCGAGCCGGAATTCGAGGCGCTGAGCGATGCCGATCTGAAGGCGAAGACCAAGGAATTCCGCGAGCGTCATGCGGGGGCGAAAGCCTCGACGATCTGATGGTTGAAGCCTTCGCTGCTGCCCGTGAAGCCGGCAAGCGTGCGCTCGGCCAGCGCATGTTCGACGTGCAGCTGCTGGGCGCGATTGTCCTGCACCAGGGCCGGGTCGCTGAAATGAAGACCGGTGAGGGCAAGACCCTGACCGCGACCGCCGCCGCCTATCTCAACGCGCTGCCGGAGAAGGGCGTGCACATCATCACCGTGAACGAGTATCTGGTGATGCGCGATGCCGCCGACATGGGCAAGCTGTACCAGGCACTGGGGATGAGCACCGGTTACGTGACCAGCAGCATGGGGCTGGATCGCGGCATTCTGACTCCCGCCCAGCTGGAGAACGCCAAGCGCCGCGGCTATGCCGCCGACATTACCTATTCAATCGCATCGGAGGTCGGCTTTGACCACCTGCGCGACCAGATGAAGCCCACCCGCGCCGATATGCTGCAGCGCGGATTCAACTTCGTGATCGTCGACGAGGCTGATTCGGTGCTGATCGATGAAGCCCGGACCCCGCTGGTCATGTCCGGCCCGGCGGTGGACGTGTCCAACGTGTTCCGCGCCACCGCCCTGATCGCGCAGGAGATGTCTGACGACGCCTTCACCGTCGATGAAAAGACCCGCAACATCCAGCTGAGCGAAGAAGGCGTGCCGGAGCTCGAAGAAGTGCTGCGCAAGCGCGGGCTGCTGCAGGCCGACAGCGGGCTGTATCAGCCGGAGAACGTCGGGCTGCTGCACAACATCATGGCGTCGATCCGCGCCCACCGCCTGTTCATCCGCGATAAGCAGTACATGGTGCAGGGTGACGAGATCGTGCTGATCAACGAGCTTACGGGCCGTGCCCAGCCCGGCCGCCGTCTGGGCGATGGCGGGCACCAGGCGCTGGAGGCCAAGGAAGGGCTTTCGATCAAGCCTGAATCCACGACCGTTGCGACCATCACCTACCAGAACTTCTTCCGCCAGTACGACAAGATTGCCGGGATGACGGGAACCGCGCTGACCGAGGCGGCGGAATTCGAGGCCATCTACAACATGGCTGTGACCGCCGTGCCGACTAACCAGCCGATGGTGCGCGAAGACAACGACGACAAGATCTATCGCTTCGCCAAGCAGAAGACCGAAGCCATCCTCGAAGACGTCAGGGAGGCCCACGCCAAGGGCCAGCCCGTGCTACTCGGCACGCCGACGGTCAAGGGCTCGGAAATGTTCTCCGCAGCGTTGACCGAGGCTGGGATCGCCCACAACGTCCTGTCCGCGCGACAGCATGAGCGCGAGGCGCTGACCATCGCGCAGGCCGGGGCGCCGGGTGCGGTCACCATCGCCACCTCTATGGCCGGGCGCGGGACCGATATCCAGCTCGGCGGTAACTTCGACTTTGCCGTGGCGGAGGCCATCAAGGACGAGAAAGACCCGAAGGCGATCGAGAAGATCACAGCCAAGCTGCGTGCGGAAATCGACGCAGCGCGAGAACAGGTGATTGCTGCCGGGGGCTTGTACGTGCTCGGGACCGAGCGCGGGAATCCCGGCGGGTCGATAACCAGCATCGCGGCCGTTCGGGCCCGCAGGGCGACCCCGGCAAGTCGCGCTTCTACGTCTCGCTCGAAGACGATCTGATGCGGATTTTCGGGCAGGGGCTGGACGCGTGGCTCAAGCGCTTCGGCATCGGTGACGACGAGGCCATCGAACACCAGTGGATCACCAACGCCATCGCCAAGGCGCAGGAGCGGCGCGAGGGCTATAACTTCGACATTCGTAAGCAGCTGATCCGGTACGACGACGTGCTCAATTATCAGCGGCAGGCCTACGCCGAGATGCGGGCCGAGCTGCTCGATTCAGAAGACCTGACCGAGAAGCTCGACGATATGCGGGAGAAGGCGTCGGAGGATCTGGTCGCACGCTTTATTCCGCCGGGGTCGTACCCGGCGCAGTGGGATATCGAGGGTCTTGAACGGGCCGTCGCCGCCTTTGTTCCCGGCGGTTTGCCGATCGCCAAATGGGCGGCAGAAGACGGCGTGGACGACGAGGTTCTGATCGACCGCATTCTGGAAGAATTCGACCAGCACATGGCCGCCAAGGCGGCTCAGATCGGTGCGGACACCATGCGCATGGCCGAGCGGCAGATCACGCTGCAGGTGCTCGACCAGCTCTGGCGCGAGCACATTCAGAATATGATGCGGCTGCGTGAAGGCGTGACCTTGCGCGCCTTCGGCCAGCGCGATCCTCTGGCGGAATACCGGCGGGATGGTTTTGAAATGTTTGATGGCCTGCTCGAGCGTCACCGTAATTCGGTGGTGGTGGTGCTGGCCAACCTCGAAGTGCGCCAGGCCGAACCTCCACAGGCAGCACCGGCTGCTGCTGCTCCTGGCGGGGCTGCCGCAGCGGGCACACCACAGCCGCAAGGTCTGACGCCTCCGCCGACGCTGTCCGTCAATGGCACGGGGACCGGAACGGGCACGGGTCAGATTACGGCGGAGCAAATGAAAAAGACCAAGCGGAACGAACCCTGTCCCTGTGGGTCGGGCAAGAAGTTCAAGCAGTGTCACGGCGCAGCGGCCTAGGCCTCCGCTGCTGCTACAATCCTCAGTGTTTTTCAGGGATTAATCGCGGCCGCGCCGCCGCGATGATCCTACTCTGATGCTCGCTAAAAACGCGAATAAATACCTAAAATATCGTGTTTTTTGGGTCACAACCCCCACACAAATTCAAAAAAAAACCATCAAACGCAGCAAGACAGGGCCACCGCCCTGCGCCGGAAACGGGGTCATTTTTTTTGGAAAATCCGGAAGGTCAGCCCGGTTTTAAGGCTGGAAGAAAACAGGCGCGCGGTCGTCTGGACGTCTGTGTCAGAGCGCCTGCGGGTTCCCGCGCGAAACCACCACGTCAAAGCTGTCTACGCCCAGACCGGTGAACCGGTAGCGCTGGTCACCAAGGTTGATGACTTGATAGCAAAGCTGCATGCCCGTCGCCCAGGTCGGCCAGACCTTGCACAGCGTACCGGCATTGAGGCTGTAGTATCCGGTCTCTGTCAGGTTGACCAACAACCCGCGTAACTGACCGCCGGGCGCAAAGTAGGCCCAGTACTGGTCGTCGACCTGCTTGATGGTATTGCCGATCAGCAGCTGGCGGAGGTCAGCGTCGCTCAGGCGCTCGCCCTGCCGGGTCGGCCGCACGGGCGGCACCAGCATGGTAACGGGAACCCCGGCAATGCGGGCGTAGGGCTGCTGCTGACTGACCGCGCTGCCCGCCGTCGCTGCAGCGCCCGCGTCGCTCTGGTCCGTTGCCTGACAGGCAGTGAGCGCGAGCGCACAAAGGCCCGCTAGCAATAACCGTTTCATGGGCCCCCATTTGCCATTGTGGTGTGGCAGCAGTGAGACCGGCATCCGCGCCACAGATCGGCGGTTCAGGACCAAACTCAGGCCGCTTCGGCTGCTGCACGAGCCTTAGCATCGCGCTTGCGCTCGTGAATGTCGAGGAAGCGTTTGCGGATGCGCACGGCCTCGGGCGTGACTTCCACCAGCTCGTCGTCCTGAATATAGGCCAGCGCTTTCTCCAGCGTCATATCGACTGGCGGGGTCAGCGATACCGCTTCATCGGTGCCCGACGCGCGGACGTTGGTGAGCTTCTTGCCCTTCAGAGGGTTGACGTCGAGGTCGCTGCCCTTCGCGTGCTCCCCGATGATCAGGCCGTGGTAAACCGGCTGCTGCGGGTGGATGAACAGCGGGCCGCGTTCCTCGAGGTTCCACAGGGCGAAGGCGACGGCGGAGCCTTTCTCCATGGAGATCAGCACGCCGTTGCGGCGACCCGGGATGGCGCCCTTGTGCGGGCCGTAGTGGCTGAAGCGGCGGTTGAGGATGCCGGTACCATGGGTGGCAGTCAGAAACTCGCCCAGGTAGCCGATCAGTGCGCGTGATGGCGCGATGAACGACAGGCGCTGCTTGCCGCCACCCGAAGGACGCATGTCCTTGAGTTCGCCGCGGCGCATGCCGATTTTCTCGACCACGGCGCCGGAGTAGTCAGCGTCGACATCGACCGTCACCTCTTCGAAGGGCTCCAGACGGCTGCCGTTGTCGTCGAACTGGTAGACCACGCGCGGCCGCGAAACGGAGAGCTCGAAGCCCTCCCGGCGCATGTTTTCGATCAGTACCGCAAGCTGCAGCTCGCCCCGGCCGGCGACTTCGAAGGCGTCCTTGCCGTCGGTCTCCCGGACCTGCAGCGCGACGTTGCCCTCGGCTTCTTTCTGCAGCCGGTCCCAGATCAGACGGCTGGTCACCTTATCGCCGACCAGACCTGCGAGCGGGCTGTCGTTGACCGAGAAGGTCATGGACAGGGTCGGTGGGTCGATCGGCTGGGCGGCCAGCGCTTCGGTGACGTCCGGTGCGCAAAGGGTGTCGGCCACGGTGGCCTGGGTCAGCCCGGCGATGGCGACGATATCGCCCGCCTCGGCGCTGTCGATCGGCTGCCGTTCGAGGCCCCGGAAGGCGAGAATCTTGGTGGCGCGCCCTGTCTCCAGCTGGCTGCCGTCCATGCCCAGCGCCTTGATCGCCATGTTGGGGGTCAGGCGACCAGACTGGATCCGACCGGTGAGAATGCGGCCGAGGAAAGGGTTGGCTTCCAAAGTCGTCGCCAGCATGCGGAAGGGTTCATCCGCGCTGTCGACCTTCGGCGCCGGAACGTGATCGACGACCAGATCGAACAATGGCGCCATATCGCTGCGTGCGTCATCGAGCTCCTGCACTGCCCAGCCTTCCTTGGAGGAGGCGTAGAGCACCGGAAACTCAAGCTGCTCTTCGGTGGCGTCGAGCGCGGCGAAGAGGTCGAAGGTCTCGTCCAGCACCCAGTCCGGGCGGCCGTCAGGCTTGTCAACCTTGTTGATCAGCACGATCGGGCGGATGCCGAGGGCCAGTGCCTTCGTCAGCACGAATTTGGTCTGGGGCATCGGGCCTTCGGCGGCGTCGACCAGCAGCACCACACCGTCAACCATCGACAGGATGCGCTCGACCTCACCGCCGAAGTCGGCGTGCCCAGGGGTGTCGACGATGTTGATACGGGCGTCCTGCCACTCGACCGAGGTCACCTTGGCAAGGATGGTGATGCCGCGCTCGCGCTCGATGTCGTTGGAGTCCATGGCGCGTTCGGCCACGCGCTCGTTTTCGCGGAACTGGCCGGATTGTTTCAGCAGGCAATCCACCAGCGTGGTCTTACCATGGTCAACGTGCGCGATGATCGCGATGTTGCGCAGGATCTTAGTCATCAGGGCGTGCCTTCGTCTCTGCGCCCCGGATGGGTGGGGAAGAGGTCTCTGGCCAGCTGTCAGCAGGTATAAAAACCGACAACCTGTCGATATGGGGTGCAGGAATTCAGAAAAGCCGAGACCGGGGCGCGTGTTGCGCTGGGTTTTGACGCCTCGCAATGCTGCGGTCAACGCCCTGAAACGCAAGGCTTATGCTCGATAGCGCAGGGGTGGCTTTTAGACATTTGTCCAATCGCTCTGCGGGCTGCCTCAACCGCAGGAGGGCAAAGTCAGAATGAGCGCAGCCGGAGCCGGGCGCGCTCGCGCAGGGGCTCGAAATGGCGCAGGACTTCGGCCAGCGTTTCGCTGCGCATGACCCGCTTTGGCCCCTGATAGACAACGAACTCCCGGCCCTTGCCGTTGGCGGCAATCTGCTTGGCGACCACGAAGTCCGGGTTCTCGTAGGCCGAACGATAGACCGAGAACAGCGCCTGCCCGGGTAAGCTGTCGATGGCGTAGTCGCGCCAGTGACCCGCTGCGACCTGCTCTGAGTAGAGCGACAACAGGGTGCTCAGCTCTCCCCGATCGAATGATACCGGCCGCCGCCGCTTGTTCCCGCGCGCGCGCAGCCCGTCTTTAACAGCGTCCAGATGTCCGGTCTTGAGGGCCTTTTGCTTGCCGTCCCGATAGTCCTGCAGCGAAACCACGTCGTTCATGGGGCGGTTCGGGCCTCCGTCTTCGGTGCTTCATAACGGGCCATACACACCTGTTGCATGCCCCGTGGCATCCGGGTTTTCCGTTGGTCAGCCTGCACAGCTTTGCAACCGCGCTGCGCATGGGTGCGCTTGCTGTCAGCTGTTGAAATACGCTAAGACGAATCACGAAATGCGCCTAGCCATAAAATTTGGTGATATTTCCGTGGGTCAGGTCTTGCACCGGGGGCCGCGCGGGGACAAATGGCGCTCAGTCTGTCCGGTTCTGATACAGGGAAAAAGTCAGTGACTGATATTATTCGCGATATCGACGAGGAAATGCGCCGCGATGCCTTTCTTTCGCGCGTCCGCCGATACGCTTGGGTGTTCCTTCTGGTGGGCGTGGTGGTGCTGTTCATCGTCGCGGCCGGGTACTTCTGGCAGAATCGTCAGGCTTCGATGCGCTCGGCGCAGGCCGGAGAGCTCAGCAGCGCGCTGACGCTTGCCGAGACCGACGCTGAAGCCGCCCGCGCGCAGCTGGAGGCGCTGGTCGCCGGCAGCAGCGGTGGTAATGCCATCGTTGCCGGGTTCGAGCTGGCCGAGATCGAGGCGCGCGCCGGGAACACGGAAGCAGCTGCGGCTGCGCTTGAGGCGCTGGCTGAAGCCCGGGGCGGGGATGCCTACGCCAAGACTGCGTCTTTGTTCAGCGCCTACACGGAGCTCGATAGCGCTGAGCCAGCGAGCCTGCTCGCGCGGCTCGATCCGTTGATCGCTGAGGATGCGTCCTTTACCGCGTTGGCCATGGAGCTGAAGGCACAGGTGCTGATCCGCACGGGCGATCAGGCTGGTGCGCTGGCATTGCTCGACCAACTGCTGGCGCGCGACGGCCTGACCCGCGATGTCACGGGCCGGGTGCAGGCGCTGCGCGACAGCCTCTCGGCGGCGGAGTGACTGAAGCCGCCTCTGGCGCAGGCGAACCGATGGCTGAAAGGCCGGTCTGAGAGGACGGCCTGAGAAGATCGGTCAAATGGACGGGTCGACTTCACTGGGTGGACTTCACCGGGTCGACTTTACGGGGTCACCAGGCTGGTAAAGCCGAGACGGGCCTGCGGTCCTGACGTGGGATGGGGCCTAACCACGGCCTTGATTTGCGCTATACTGCGGCAGTGATGGGCGACATACGAAATCTGGAGAGGCGGGCTCAGGCATGAAGGTTCTGATTTCCACCGCAATGCTGGCACTGACCTCCCTGCTCATGGGCTGCGAAGTGCTGCGCGCGCTCAATGACGAGGACCCGCGCCTGCCCGGGACCCGGGTCGATCTTTTCAGCGATGAAGACGCTTCCGTCCCGCGGTCTGACGTGCCCATCGCGCTGCCGCCAGCCCAGAACCTGAGCCGCTGGGAACAGCCCGGCGCCATTGCCACCCACGCCGTCTACCACCTTTCGCTGGCCGAGCGGCCCGAGCCCCGGTGGCGGACGTCCATCGGGCGTGGCAATGGCCGGGCCTACCGCATTACCTCTGCCCCGATCGTGGTCGATGGTGTGGTCTTCACCATGGACAGCCAGCTGCAGGTCTCCGCCCTGCGCCTCAGCGACGGGCGCGTCGGCTGGCGACAGTCGCTCATGCCGGCGTCCGAGCGCGAGGGCATTTTTGGGGGTGGTCTGGCTTACGGCAACAACATCCTGCTCGCCGGGACGGGATCTGGCCGCCTGATCGGCCTCAAGCCCTCCAACGGTGATGTTATCTGGCAGCGTCGGCTGCCTGCGCCCTTGCACGGTGGACCGGCGGTCGACGATGGCCGGGTGTTCGCGGCAACCATCGACAATACGGTCGCCGCCTACGATCTGGCGTCTGGGCAGAAGCTCTGGGAGCACGAGGGCCGTGAAGGCCTGACCACGGTTCTCGGGTCGACCGCGCCGGCCGTTGCTGGCGGTGTGGTCTATGCCGCCTACTCGAGCGGTGAGATATTCGCGCTGGCGGCCGATACCGGCCGCGTGCTGTGGACCGACACCGTGGCCGGCCTGACCGCCACGGCGCGGCAGGCGCTCTATCTGGACGATATCGGCGGTTCGCCCGTGATTGACCGCGACCGGCTGGTCGTTGTCGGTGGGTCGGACCGGACCGTGTCCTTCGACATCAACCGCGGCATTCAGGTCTGGGAGCTGCCTTTTGGCGGCACCCAGATGGCCTGGCCGTCGGTGCAGCATTACTTCATGACCACCGACACCGGGCGGCTGATCGCGGTTGACCGTGACACCGGCGGGGTTGCCTGGGCGCGGTCGCTGCCCAAGTACGCCGATGCGGTGCGTCTGGACCGGGTTGAGTGGTTCGGGCCGGTGCTGGCCGCAAACCGGCTGGTGCTGGTGTCGAGCACGGGCAACATCGTCACGATTTCACCCACCACCGGGCGTCTGCTCGGTCGGGTGGTCGGGCGCGACGGCTTCGTCGCGCCGCCGGTGATCGTTGATAACACCATGTTGCTGGTGACCGAGAATGGCGATCTGGTCGCCTATCGCTGATCGGTTGGGGCGTTTCTGCCCTGCTTTGGCGCTTTGGCGCGCGGGCGTGGTTTTTCCCGCCGCTTGAGGTACAAGACCTGACCATGTTTACCGTAGCCCTCATCGGCCGACCCAACGTCGGCAAGTCGACCCTGTTCAACAAACTGATCGGTCGCAAGCGTGCCATCGTCCACGATGAGCCCGGGGTGACCCGTGACTGGCGCGAGGGCGAGGCGAAGATCGGTGGGACATCGTTCCGCGTGCTCGATACCGCCGGTCTCGAAGAGGCCTTCGACGACAGCCTTGCCGCGCGCATGCGACAGCAGACCGAGCAGGCGTTGGAGCAGGCTGATCTGGCGCTGTTCATGATCGATGCCCGGGTCGGCATTACCCCCACCGACGAGCACTTTTCCAAGTGGCTGCGGACGGCGGGGATCGAGACCTGGGTGATCGCCAACAAGTGCGAGGGCCGGGCCGGTAATGCCGGCATTCTGGACGCCTACAGCCTCGGGCACGGTGACGTGCTGCCGCTGTCTGCCGAACACGGGGATGGTCTGGGTGGGTTGTACTCGGACCTGGTGCAGCGGATCGCTGAGGAGCCCGAGGGCGATGAGCCGGATAATGACGGCCTCAATCTGGCGGCGGCGGCCGAGGCGGAGGAAGCCGAAGACGGGCGCTCCTACGAAATCCGGCCCCACCGCCCCTTGCATCTGGTCGTCGCCGGGCGGCCGAACGTGGGCAAGTCGACGCTGATCAACCGGCTGCTGGGGCAGGACCGCCTGCTGACTGGTCCCGAGGCAGGGATCACGCGCGATGCGATCGTTGTCGACCTGCGCTGGCAGGAGCGGGCGATCCGGCTGTGGGATACGGCTGGACTGCGCCGCAAGGCCAACGTGCGCGACAAGCTCGAGACCATGTCGAACCAGGATACGCTGCGCGCCATTCGGTTTGCCGAGGTCGTGCTGCTGCTGCTGGATTCCGACGGGGTGCTGGATCGGCAGGATCTGACCATCGCGCGGCAGGTGCTGGACGAGGGCCGGGCGCTGATCATCGGGGTGAATAAGTGGGACCAGGTCGAGGACCCCAAGGCGGTCATGGGTCGGCTTGGCGACCGGCTGCAAACGTCGCTGGCGCAGGCCAAGGGCGTGATCACCATGCCGCTCTCGGGGCAGGAGGGCTATAACCTCGACCGGGTGCTGGAGACGGCCTTCGAGGCGCGCAAGACGTGGTCAACGCGCCTGTCGACCTCGCTGCTGAACAAGTGGCTGAGCTACCACACGGAACGCCACCCGCCGCCGCTGGTGGCCGGGCGCCGGATCAAACTGCGCTACGCGACGCAGGTGAAGTCACGGCCGCCGACCTTTGCGATTTTCGGGTCGCGGATTTCTGAGCTGCCGGGGTCGTATCAGGGCTATCTGATCAACGCGCTGCGGGAGGACTTTGACCTGTGGGGGACGCCGATCCGGCTGCTGCTGCGGGCAGGGCAGAACCCCTACTCTTCGAAGGATTGATGGGTGGCGGGCCGAGCGGAGCGAGGCCTGCGTGACGCTTGGCCCCGCCGCGCGAAGCGCGGTCGGGGACGCTTCAAGTCGGCGCAACTCATTTCAGCACGCTGCGCAGTAACTGATATTCAAGCTCAGGAAAATATCGAAGAAAACGCGCTCCCAGCGAAGCGTTTTGAGCGCAAAGGTAAAGTTGCGTGAATTCTTCGCTCACAGGGAAGCGGCCAAGGCCCGAGCGCGCCGCCAAACGCGGTCCGGTCATCGCCTCAGCCGGGCAGGTAGTGCCCGTTGTCCAGCAGGGTCCAGTTGCCTTCATCCCCGGCCATCGGATGCCAGCCTTCGATCTCCGCTCGCACCCGTGCACCGCTGACATCGCAGTCCACGCGCGCCAGCCGCACAAACGTCCCGGTGATCGCCGATGCTTCCGGCAGTCGTTCCGGGTTTTCGCCCGGGAAGGCCGCGGCCCGCATCTCGGTGCGGATCCGGCCAGGGTCGAGGATATTGGCGCGGATCGGGGTGCCTCTGACCTCCATGGCGTAGCTCTGCAGCAGGAACTCCATGGCCGCCTTGGCCGTGCCATAGGGCGCCCAGTAGGGACGCGGCCCCACGCCTGCACCGCTGGTCACCGCCACGATCCGCCCGGCATCCGAGGCCCGCAGCAGGTCGTGGAAGGCGTAGAGCTGGTACTGCAGCGCGTTGAAGTTGGTCGTCATGACCCGGTCAAACTCCGCTGGCTCCATCTGCGAGACCGGCATCAGCGTGCCGAGCATCCCGGCGTTGGAAACCAGCACGTCGAGCCGGCCGTAACGCTCGTGGACGATGTTCGACAGCTCGATCGCCGGGTCGGGGCGCGAGACGTCGAAGGGCACCAGCACCGCTCGATCATAGCCCTGCGCGCGCAGGGCATCGTCCAGCGCCTCGAGGTCATCGTTCGACCGGGCCGCGACCATAATGTCGGCGCCCTCGGCGGCAAAGCGCAGGGCGACAGCGCGCCCGATCCCCGCGTCGCGCCCGTGATCAGCGCGAGACGTCCTTCAAGCAGGCCCATGGTCAGTTTTCGCTTCCGCTTCAGTTTTCATTCGATGAGATCAGCCCGGCAATGGGGTCGTCGTCCACCCCGGTGAGGATCGGCGCAGCCGCCAGAATCTCATCCTCATCCGCGCCGCGCCCCAGAACCGGGTTGGCTTCGCGCATGGCGTCCCAGGCGTCAAGGATCAGCAGCTGGGTCTCGTCGCTCTGCAGGAAGGGTGCCTGCTCGGCCAGCTCCAGCATGGTGATCGAAGCCGTATGCACGTAGGGCAGCAGCCGCGTCTGCTGCACGGTTGCGTCTTCGGCCTTGATCTGGAAGGTCAGCACCGCGCCGATCCACGCCAGCCCGGCGATGGCCCAGCCGAGCATGAAGCCGAAGCCCAGCCCGACCAGATGGTCGAGGAACCGGATCGATCTGGCCCGCACCAGCCGGAACAGCGGGATGGTCAGGATCGCCGCGACCACAAAGGTTCCGACAAACACCAGCCCCCCGGCCAAGGCGCGCGCGATGGTCTCGCTGTCGACCCAGCCGCTGGTGAAGCGGTCGAACACGAAGCCGCTGTAGTTCAGGGCGACGTAGAGCGCGACGGCGAAGCAGGCCACCAGCATCAGCTGCCGGATGAACCCCCACATCAGCGAGTACAGGCTCGTCACTGCGATGACGAAAATGATGGCAATATCAACCCAGTTCATGCGTCTTCCCGGTCCTTCGCCCGACCCAAGGCCTCAACCCCGGCTCCAACAGCTGTTCCGACACCTGCTTCAACTGCAGTGCCAACTCCAACTCCAACCTTCGTCCCAGCGCCGGAACACGCCTTGGCAAACGCCTGGGTTGCCCCGCTGGCCCGTGCGGTCGGGTCGTATAACGAATTTGTTGTAACTCAGATCAGGCTGTTGGGGAAATGACCTTATCGTGTCCAGCCGTGCAATTTTGCTGCGCCTCGCCGGAAACCACCATCTGCCCATTTTCAGTTGCATCACGGCTCACCCAAGGTCCTTGAAGCCGTTGTTTCTGCCGTCGTCTCAGCCGTCGTTGTCGCTGTCCTTTCGCCGGCGACTGATGCCCAGAAAGCCGGTGAGGTCGGTCACGTGCCGGGTGTGGTGCTCGTTGAGCCCCGAGGGCGCGCGCTTCGCCTTGCCGCGGGCGGGTGGGAAGGGCGCAACAGCGGTCTCGAAGCCGAGCTTGGCCGCCTCTTTCAACCGCTGCGGGGTCAGGGGCACGGGCCGCACTTCGCCCGTCAGCCCGATTTCGCCGAACAGCACGGTATCGGCGGGCACGGGCTGCTTGGAGATCGAGGAGACCAGCGCAGCAGCAACCGCCAGATCGGCAGCAGGTTCGCTCAGCCGGAGCCCCCCGGCGACGTTGAGGAACACGTCCTGGCTGGCAAAGCTGATGCCGCTGCGGCTCTCCAGCACGGCCAGCACCATGGCCAGCCGCCCGCTGTCCCAGCCGACGACCGTGCGTCGGGGCGTACCCAGCGGCGAGGGATTGACGAGCGCCTGGATCTCGACCAGCACCGGCCGCGAGCCTTCGATCCCGGCAAAGACGGCCGTACCGCTTGGCGGGGCGCCGCTGTCCGGGTCGCCACGCTGGCCCAGAAACAAACTGCTGGGGTTGGTCACGGCGGCCAGTCCGTCGCCCGCCATCTCGTAGACGCCGATTTCGTCGGCCGGGCCGAAGCGGTTCTTGATCGCCCGCAAAATCCGGAACGGGTGGCCGCGCTCGCCCTCGAAGTGCAGCACGGCGTCGACCATGTGCTCGACGACCTTGGGACCGGCGATCGAACCTTCCTTGGTGACGTGGCCGACGAGGATAATCGCCGTCCCGCGGCGCTTGGCCAGCCCGATCAGCTCCTGCGCCGAGCCGCGCACCTGCGCGACCGTGCCCGGGGCGGATTCGAGCGTGTCCAGATACATGGTCTGGATGGAATCGATGATCAGCAGATCCGGCGCAGCCGGTCCGTCAAATGTGGTCAGTATATCGCGAACGGCGGTCCCGGCGGCCAGTTGGACCGGCGCATCGGCGGCTTCCAGCCGTTCAGCGCGCAGCCGCACCTGGTCGACCGATTCCTCGCCGCTGACGTAGGCCACCGACACCGGCGCGCGCCCGTCACTGTTGCCACCGCGCGCGAGCTTGGCCGCGGTCTGCAGCAGCAGGGTCGACTTGCCGATCCCCGGGTCACCGCCAATCAGCAGCGCCGAGCCGGGGACCAGCCCGCCGCCCGTCACCCGATCCAGTTCGGCATCTCCGGTCGAGAGCCTTGGCGGGGGTTCCGCCGCGCCTGTAAGTTCGACGAGGTTCAGCGCCAGTCCGTCGCCGCGACCCCTGCCGCCGCCACCGCCAGCGCCGCTGCCAAAGCCGCCGCCACCACCCTTCTTGCCCAGACCGCCCGGCGTGCCGGTGTTGATCGCTTCTTCGACCAGCGTGTTCCAGCCCCCGCAATGCTCGCACTTGCCCGACCAGCGCGAGTGGGTCGCGCCGCAGTCCTGGCAGACGTAGTGGGAGCGGCCACGCGCCATCAGTCGCGCCCCCGCAGGAAGGCCTGCAGTGGCTCAAAACCGCTGTCGTCGAGCTGCTCGACCGGGCCTTCCCAGCCGATCTCGCCCTCCCACAGGAAGGCCACCCGCTGGCACACCCGACGGACCGAGGCGAGGTCGTGTGTGATCATCACGGCGGTTGCGCCGGTGCGATCCACGGTCTCCGTCATGAGTGCGTCAATGCGCCCGGCCGACAGCGGGTCCAGCCCGGTGGTCGGTTCGTCGAAAAACAGCACTTCGGGCTCGGCGGCCAGCGCCCGGGCCAGTCCGGCGCGCTTCTGCTGCCCGCCAGAGAGGTCCGCCGGGCGACGCTCGGCCAGCGCTCTGTCCAGACCGACCGCGTCGAGCATTTCCAGCGCCCGGTCGCGGCTCTCCGCGCGGCTGAAGCCCTCGGCGTGGAGCAAGCGGAAACCGATGTTCTCCCAGATCGACAGCGAATCAAACAGCGCGCCACCCTGGAACAGCATGCCGATCCGCGCGCGGGCCTCGCTGGCGCGGGCGGCAGGTTCGGCGAGCACGTCGACACCGTCGATCCGCACCGAACCGGCGGTGGCGGGCAGCAGGCCGAGGATGGCCTTCAGCGTCACTGATTTACCGGTGCCCGAACCGCCCAGCAGCGCGATGGTTTCCCCGGGCCGGGCGGAGAACTGCACCCGGTGCAGGATATCCCGGCCGCCGAGGACGACCCGCAGGTCGGATATCTCAAGCGCAGCTGACATCAGACGACCCCGAACAAAAGCGCAGTGAGCAGGAAATTCGACGCCAGAATGGCAATGGCGCCCGAGACGACAGCCGCCGTCGTCGCCCGGCCTACACCTTCGGCGCCCGCGCGCGCAGCAAAGCCGTGGTAGCAGCCCATGACCGCGATCAGGTAGCCGAAGCCCGCCGCCTTGATCAGGCCGCTGACCAGGTCGCCTCCGGTCAGAAAGCGCATGACGTTGCTGATGAACAGCGGCCCGTCAAAGTCCAGCTGTCCCACGGCGACGGCGTAGCCGCCGAGGATGCCGATAACGTCGGCGACCAGCACCAGCAGGGGCAGCGACAGCGTGGCGGCGAGAATGCGCGGCGCCACCAGATAGCGCATGGGATCCACCCGCAGCGTGCTTAGTGCGTCGATCTGCTCGGTCACGCGCATGGCGCCCAGCTCGGCTGCCATGGCCGCGCCCATCCGGCCTGACACCATCAGGCCCGCCAGTACCGGCCCAAGCTCCCGCGCGATCGACAGGGCTACAACCTGCGGCACGGCGGCTTCGGCGCTGAAACGCTCGAAGCCGGTATGGCTCTGCAGCGCCAGTACCATGCCGGTAAACAGCGCCGTCAGCCCGCCAACGGGCAGGGAAAAGTAAAAGAACTCCGCCACCTGCGCGACAAAGATGCGCGGATAGAAGGACGGGGTGAACAGCCGCCAGGTCGCCTGAAACGCGAACAGCGTACGCGCACCCAGGCCTGCGAGCAGCGACAGCAAGCCCGCGCCAATCTGCGCCAATCCGTCGGTTATCCAAGCCACTGTGCTGCCGCTGTCCTCGTTCGCCCCGTGAGAGTGGTCTACGCGCTGAGATAGACCCTTTTCGCCCGGCGCGAAAGGCTGGTCAGGATTTCGTAGTTGATGGTGCCGGCGCCCTCGGCAAAGCGCTCCAGCGGCAGGTCCGGGCCGATGACGGTGGCCAGCGCGCCAACCCGCTGTAACCCGGACGGCAGGTCGGTCAGGTCGAGCACCACCGTATCCATGGATACCCGGCCAACCTGCGGCGCCTCGTGGCCGTCGATGGCGACTGAAACACGGTCGGAGGCCGCCCGGGGCCAGCCGTCGGCGTAGCCCAGCGCCAGCACCCCCAGCACGCTCTCCCGCGTGGTGGTCCACGTGCCGCCGTAGCCCACGGGGCTGCCCGTCGGCACCCGCCGCACCTGGATCAGTGGCGCGTGCAGACTGACCACGGGGGTCAGTGGATGTTGCGCGCCGGGGCAGGGGTTGCCACCGTAGAGCGCCACGCCCGGCCGACCCAGTCCGATGCGGCAGAAATCCTCGCCCAGAAAGTGTCCTGAGCTGTTGATCAGGGAGGCCGTGAAACCCTCCGCGCCGGGTCCGGCCAGTTCCATGGCGGTGGCAAAGGCCGCCAGCTGGCTGGGGTTGGAGGGCGCGGTCGGGTCTTCTGCTTCGGCCAGATGCGACATGAGCAGGCGCCGGGGTGCAGAGCGCCAGACCTCGCTGTCGAACAGCGCTGCCGTCGCCTCCGGGCTCAGGCCGAGCCGGTTCATGCCGGTGTCGACGTGGATCACCAGTTCGGCGGGTAGGCTGTTCCGGGCTTGGGACCAGACCTGCACCTGCTCCGGCGTGTTGAGCACGGGGGTCAGGCTCTCGCGAGCAAAGGTGGACGGGTCGGACAGGCCTTCGAGCACCCCGATCCACGGCGCCCCACCAAGAATGGCGCGCAGGCGGCAGCCCTCGTCCAACGTGGCGACGAAAAAGCGCTCGGCCCCCGCCGCCAGCAGCGCCGGGCCGCAGTCTGCCGCGCCAAGGCCATAGGCGTCGGCTTTGATCACCGCCGCTGAACCGCCTGCACTGCGGGCGTTCAGTGCGCGCCAGTTGTCGGCGATGGCGCCAAGATCGATGCTCAGAGTGGGTCGAAAATCGTCGGTCATGGGCGACAGTCTAGGCGGAATCGGGGATTGGATCGACAAAACAAAACTGCCCCGGGAAGTCCCATTCGATGAACAGGCCGTTCCAGGTATCGACGAACCCACGGATGCGGACTTCGCGCCCCAGCCAGCTTTCCGGATCGGGCCAGTAGCGCCGGACGGTCCGCAGCGCCTGCCCCTGCAGCGAGGCGGTGAAATCAGTCTGGTAGTCCGCACCGAAGTTCAGGAACCAGCGCTCCTGGCCTTCGAACACGTCCAGCAACCGGCCTTCGACCTGCAGGAAGGGTGCGGGCGGCGTCACCTGCGCGGCCAGCGCCTCGGCGCGGTGTACGGTGCCCTCGGCTTCGTCGCAGGGCATAGGGAAACGATCGTCGCCCGACCAGTCCAGCGCCCCGAAGCGCGCCATCAGCGCACCGCGAAGGTCATTGGCCTCCGGCGTGGGTTCGGCCGTGGCCGCACCGGCTAGCCAGAGGCACCCTGAAAACGCTAGGGTGAGGATGGCTTTAGCGGAAGGACCGGGATCATTGAACAAAGACGCGAACAACGGACGCACACTCTATCTGGTTGACGGCTCAGCCTACATCTTCCGGGCTTACCACGCTTTGCCGCCCTTGACCCGTTCTGATGGCATGCCGGTCGGCGCTGTGCGTGGGTTCATGACCATGATGCTGCGGCTGGTCGAAGACCATGCGCGCGACTACTTCGCCGTCATTTTCGACGCCAGCGGTGTCACCTTCCGCAACGACATCTACGATCAGTACAAGGCCAACCGCGACGCCCCGCCGGAGGATCTGAAGCCGCAGTTCGGGCTGGTCCGTGACGCGACCCGTGCCCTCAACCTCTCTTGTATCGAGAAAGACGGCTTCGAAGCCGACGACATCATCGCCACCTATGCGCGGCAAGGCGCGGCAGCCGGTCTGGATGTGGTGATTGTCAGTTCGGACAAGGACCTGATGCAGCTGGTCGACGACCGCATCTGCATGCTCGACCCGATGAAGCAGAAGCGGCTTTACCATGACGACGTGGTGGAGAAGTTCGGCGTCGGCCCCGACCGCGTGGTGGACGTGCAGTCGCTGGCTGGCGACAGCGTCGATAACGTCCCTGGGGTGCCGGGGATCGGGGTGAAGACCGCCGCGCTGCTCATCAACGAATACGGCGATCTCGACGCGCTGCTGGCACGGGCAGGCGAAATCAAGCAGCCCAAGCGCCGCGAAAACCTGATCGAATTTGCCGACCTCGCGCGGGTTTCACGCGATCTGGTGCTTCTGGACGAGGCTGTGCCGGACCTGCCCGACCTCGAAGATCTGCGCCACGAGGCCCACGACGCCGAAACGCTTCGAACCTTCCTTGAGGCGATGGAGTTTAAGTCCATCGCCCAGCGGCTGGGGATGGAAGTTGCTGCGCCGGCCGGCAATGCCGGCATGGCGGCGGGGTCGACCGGACCCGCTCCGGTGGCGGGCGCCGGGCGTGAAGACGTAGCAGCGGCGAGCGCCGATGTCGAACCGGCCATCGCTGACAACAAATATGAGCTGGTGACCTCGGTCGAGGCGCTGGAGGGCTGGATCGCCCGCGCTGAGGCCGTGCGGCTGGTGGCCTTCGACACCGAAACCACCTCGCTGGACCAGCAGCAGGCCGAATTGGTCGGGGTGTCGCTGTGCGTGGAACCCGGTGAGGCCTGCTACATCCCGCTGACCCATCGCACCGCCGACCTGATCGCCGAGATGCCCGAGCAGATCGCCCTGTCCGAAGCGCTGCCCCGGCTCAAGGCGCTGCTGGAAAACCCGGCGGTGATGAAGGTCGCCCATAACGCCAAGTACGACCTCGCCGTGCTTCGGCACAGCGACATCCACGTCACGCCCGTCGACGATTCCATGCTGCTCAGCTTTGTGCTCGACGGCGGTAAGCACAACCACGGCCTCGACGAGCTGTCCCAGCGGATGCTCGGTCACCAGACCATCCCCTACAAGGAGGTTGCCGGGGTGGGGAAGGCGCAGGTGACCTTCGACTACGTGCCGCTGGACAAGGCGCTCGACTACGCCGCCGAGGACGCGGATATCGCCATGCGGCTGTACCGGCGACTGAAGGCCCGACTGGTGCCGGAGAAAATGACCACGCTCTACCAGACCATGGAGCGACCGCTGATCGACATTCTGGTCGACATGGAGCGAGCCGGGATCAAAGTCGACCCGCAGATCCTCTCGCGCATGTCCTCCGAGTTCAGTCAGGACAGTGCCCGGCTCGAAGACGAGATTTACGCGCTGGCCGGAGAGCCCTTCAACATCGCCTCGCCCAAGCAGATGGGCGAGATCCTGTTCGGCAAACTGGGGCTGCCGGGGGGCAAGAAAACCGGCAAGACCGGCGCCTATTCCACCGGCGCCGACGTGCTCGAAGGCCTTGCCGCGCAGGGGCACGCGCTGCCGCGTTCCATCCTCGACTGGCGGCAGGTGAACAAGCTGCGCTCGACCTATACCGACGCGCTCCAGCACCAGATCAACCCGCGCACCGGGCGGGTGCACACGTCCTACGCCATGACCGGCGCCCAGACCGGGCGGCTGTCATCGACCGATCCGAACCTGCAGAACATTCCGGTGCGGACCGAAGCAGGGCGCAAGATCCGCTCCGCCTTCATCGCCGAGCCCGGCTGCAAGCTGGTCTCGATCGACTATTCGCAGATCGAGCTGCGGCTGACCGCGCACATGGCCGAGGAAGAAACCCTGCGGCAGGCCTTCCGCGACGGCCTCGACATTCACGCGATGACGGCCAGCCAGGTCTTCGGGGTGCCGATCGAGGGCATGGACCCCATGGTCCGACGCAACGCCAAGGCGATCAACTTCGGCATCATCTATGGTATTTCCGCCTTTGGACTGGCCAACAACCTCGGGATTTCCAACGCTGAGGCCAAGGACTTCATCGACCAGTACTTCGAGCGCTTCCCCGGTATCCGGCACTTCATGGAGCGCGCCAAGCTGTTCGGGCGCGACAATGGCTATGTCGAGACCCTGTTCGGGCGCAAAATCCACCTCAAGGGCATCGCCGACAAGAACTTTGCCCAGCGCGGTTTCGCCGAGCGGCAGGCGATCAACGCCCCGATTCAAGGGGACGGCGGCGGATATCATCAAGCGCGCCATGTTGCGCATGCCCGCCGCGCTGGATGCAGCAGGGCTGAGCGCAAAAATGCTGCTGCAGGTGCATGACGAACTGATTTTCGAGGCGCCGGAAGCCGAGACCGAGGCGCTGGTTGCCACCGCGCGGGAGGTCATGGAAAACGCCTGCGCGCCAGTGGTGGAACTGGCCGTGCCGCTGGTGGCCGACGCCGGAATTGCTGACAACTGGATGGAGGCGCACTGACCCATGGCTGAGAACAAGGGCGCCGCCCAGAAAAATCAGGCCTACGCCATCAGCGATGTCGAGGGCACCCGCAAGCTCTACGCCGACTGGGCGACGACCTATGACGCGGATACCACTGAGGGCATGGGCTACGTCGCGCCGGACGTGGTGGCCGAGCTGGCAGCCGAGTTTCTGGATAAGGGCACGCCGGTGCTCGACCTCGCCTGCGGGACGGGGCAGCTGGGTGTGCATCTGCGGCGGCTGGGTTTTTCGACCATCGACGGTCTGGACCTGAGCCCGGAGATGCTGGCTGTCGCCGAGGATCTGGGCATCTATCGCAGTCTGGGTGAAATCGACATGACCCAGCCCTATCCGCTGAAGGAGGCCAGCGTCGAGGCCCTGACCTGCTGCGGTATTTTCGGCCCGTCCGTCATCGGTCCCGAGCATTTGGCGTTTCTGGCGCCGCCCATGGTGTCCGGTGCGCGCGCGGTGATTTCGATCAATGGCAAGGGCTACGAGGAGCGGCCTTTCGAAGACGCGCTGGAGGCGTTGTTCGACGACGGCCTGTTCCGTGAGATCTATCGTGGGTTCAACGACTATCTGCCCAAGGAAGGCATCGACGCCCTGTATCTGGTGCTCGAGCGCTTCTGATCGGCGCATGCGCATGCGCAGGCGGCTTCGGGGCTGTCGGGTCTGACGTTTAAGGTTTGGTACAAGATAGAGGGGCAGGCACGCTCAGGCAGGTCTGAGTGGGCATTCAGACCGCCCCGCCGCCACCGGCGGCGAACCGCGCGGTGTGGCGTTGAGCGTACCCGCCCCTGACCCCACAAAGTGGGTCGCCGATCCCGACGGGGGGATCAGAACTTGGCTACTGCGTTCAGGAACAGACCATGCTTGTCGAACGACACGTTCGTCAGGTCATCGTCAAAGGAGCCAAAGTTGTAGCCGCCACCGACCTTGAGGTTATCGCCCATATGCCGGTAGACGGCGGCGAGGGCCCCATAGCGGATCGCGTGCTGGCCGCTGTTGCCGACATTCCCCTGGTACATGACCCGGAGCAGGGCATCCCAGTTCTTGACCACGTGCCAGTCGAGGCGACCGACCGCGAGGTGAAACCCGAACCAGTCGTTACAGGTCCGGCAGGACGTGACTTACCGATCTTGGCAGATATGCTTCGTCAGCTGGAAGATGGCGTCGGACCGATAGGCTGCGCTGGCGGTAGTCAGCCTGACGCGCACCCGGTGACCACTTGCTGCCGGGTGGGCAGGTCGTAGAGCACCGTCCCGCGGACCAGCATGTTGAGCCGGTCGTGGTCGATCGGGCGGTAGGCCGCGCCGATGGAGCCTTCGACGAAGTGCCGTCCTCGAAGTTGCCGTTGAACTGCGAGAAGGCAACAGCCGCATCGGCAATCAGGCGCCAGTTGGGCGTCAGGGACACGGAGCTGTCCGCCTTGAGGATCAGGGTGGCGCGGGTGTCGACCTTGCCATCGCTGTCCAGATCCTGCGAGCTTTCCTCCCAGCAATTCCGCCGCTGCCCCGGACAGGTTTTCCTGGCTGAAGCGGCCCTTGAGGGTACCCGCGGCGGTTGAGGAAGGGGTTGTCCGCTCCGGCTGCTGCGGTCTGGTCCTTACGCACCTGACCGATTTCACCGGAGAAGCCGAAGCTCAGTGCCTGAGTCGGGGCATAGTTCACCCCAAAGGCGTGCTGCAGAGTGTTGATCGACTGCCCGGCATGGCCGACGGTTTCGTTGACGAAGTCAACGCCACTGTCAAATCGCGCCTTGGCGCCGAAGTTCATGGTGCCGCCGATCTGGCCCGCGCCGGTGCCGGCGTTGGTCCGGCTTGCGAGTTCATAAGCCGCATTCAGCCGCAGGAAGTCGTTGACGGTGACATCTGTACCGACCGATGCGAACAGGCGTTCACTCAGCGGCGTGGTGCTGCCGTTTTCGAAATCCGTACCGACCGAGCCTTTGATGGCGAAATTCTCGTTCAGCTGGGCTGAGCCCTTGAAGCCGACCCGGCCACCATTGGTGCCGCTGACGTTGCTCAGGTCGTACTGTCCGAAGGCACCGACCCGGATATCGCCAAAGGTTGCACCGATATCGGCGCCGAACGTGCTCGACCCTTCGGTCTGTACACCGGCTTCGGCGGTATCGGTGAAGCCAAGGCCAAGGCCGGCATCGATGTTGCGGATCTGACCACGGGCATCGACGTTGAACCGGCGCTTTTCGCTGTCCTGCGTGATGTTGTTGGTCTGGTCGAACCGGGCGCTGAAGGTCAGCGGACCGGCTGGGGCCGTCAGCGACCCGCCAATCTGGTTAACCTCGTCTGGCGTGTAGGCCGAGGCACCGGCGAAGCCCGCATCGCGGTGCTGGTAGTAGGCCGTTGCCCGCGCCTTGACCGGCAGTCCGAAGTCATCAGCCGCGAAGGAGGCTTCGAGGCGGAAACCGCCGTCGCCGTTCAGGCCGCTGTTCGGATTGACGCTCAGCTCGACGTCGTTGCCATCGGCGGAGGTTGCGGCGATCAGGGCGCCTTCACCCCCGGAGATGGTGGCGTCAAAGCCGGCGAAGTCGCCGATCAGCTCCAGCGTGTTGCCGGTCAGGCTGAAGTCCTCATCGCGCACCAGCACCTTGCTGCCGGTTTCTTCACCCGACACCAGATCCCGGGTCCGGATTACCACGACCAGGTCGTCCGCGTTGTTGAGGTCGCCGACAATGGTCAGAGGAGAGCCATCGGGGGTCAGGGTCTGCATCTGTGCCGGGCCGGTGTTGGCATCGACAAAGTAACCCCCGTCGAGCGAGCCGAAGGTCACCCGAGGGTCACCCGTGGACTGCGCAATTTCAGCACGGATATAGGTGTTCCCGCGCACGGCGAGGGTGGCATCGGCCTCGATCAGCTGCTTGTCGATCAGGCCGCGGCGGTCGATGACCGCAGTGGCGCCGACGTTGAGGTAACGCCCGGCCCAGGCCGAAACCCGGCCGCCGTAGAACAGCTCGTCGAGGTTCGCACCAACAGGCGCGTAGTCGTACTCGGTGACAAGGTAGACCTGGTCGCCGTTAAGACCGCTGCCGAAGCTGACGATGTAGCCATCGTCGACCGTGGAGGGCAGGGGCTCTTCGAGGATAATCCGCCCCTGAATGTAGTCGATATCGTAGTCTTCGCCGTAGATCAGCTCACGACGGCTCTTGATACCACCGTTGAAGGGATCACGGACTTCGACCGTCAGCTTCTCGCCGCCGACCACGAGGTCCTGAACGACAAAGAAGTAAGACCGAATTGCCCGTGCCACGGAACTCATCCCGGTGTGGGATCGTGCCCTGCTGAGCGATAAAACCGTCCACGGAGAAGTAGGGGTCGCCGTTGCCGGTCGAGGCCTCAGTGCGGTACTTGAGCTGCCCGCCGTAGAGGGAACGAGAAACCCGCGCGAACTCGGTCCCGGTGATGTTGGTCGAGAAGTTACCCCAGAGAACCTGACTGCTGCCCTTCTCCACTTTGACGTAGAACTTGCCCTGAGACGGGGTTTCGTCAGTGATGGTCGAATCATCACCAAAGGTGGTGTAGGTGCGGTCGTCGTCGATCCGGTCGATCAGCTTCGACGGGTCCTTGTCGAGGAAATTGGTAAACAGCTCGCCGATACTGGACTCGCCCGTATCCGCCTGCGCGGTCACGAACACGTCGCCGAACAGCTTACCCTTCATGAAGCCAGCCAAGCGGGCGTTGGTGGACAGATTGCTGCCCAGCCCGCCGTTGGCGCCGACCAGCTCGGTCGGTCCGTTCGCGGCCTGCGTCCCGACGGTCAGATCGCCCAGAGCAACGTAGAAGAAGTCCTGATCCGGGATGTACAGGTTACGCTGGAATTCCAGTCCGCGTGCGTTCTCGTCGAGCACCGCAACAGTGACGTTGTGCGCGCCCGAGGGCAGCAGCTGTTCGGTCACGAACTTACGCCCGTTGTCCACCGGCACCGGCAGTCCGAGCACGTACACCGACGTACCCAGTGGAACGCTGTCGCCGAAGACAGTCACGGTGCCGCCACTGACCGGAATGTTGGACTTGGCCAGCGCGTTCTGGCCGTAGCCTGCGTTCTGGATGTCCTCGTTTTCTTCTTGATCATGGTCGCGGCTGAACAGCTTCAGGCGCTGGGGTACGGTTTCATCGATCCGATTGCGGCTGTTATACAGGCGCAGCAGGTACTGCATGTCACCGGTCGCCCGCTCCGGGACGGTCCAGCCGACCGAGCGACCGCCCTTGAGCGGCAGAACGGCCAATGGACGCCCATCGGTCGATACATCGGATGCAAATACACGTATTTCAGCCCGACGGACAAAGGCGCCGTAGTTCCAGTATGGCGTGAAAACCACTTCCTCACCGACTCAGCTCCGGCCTTATTGGCCTGAAGATTGGCGGCCTTCTCCAACCGGAGACCATCGAAGGTCACCTGGATGTCCATGCGGTCGAAAGCGACGTCCACGGTACGCTGATCGTCTTCGGCCGTGCCCAACGAGCCGTCGATCGGTACACCGTCAACAGAAATCTGGAATGGAAGTCCATTCGGAATATCGCGGCCGGTACCCAGCCATTCTTGTTCCTGGTTCGGGGCAAGGGATGTGTAATTCACACCGCTATTCTGCGCCCCAGCCCCGGAACCAAGGGACAAAAGTCCCATCAGAGAGATCGCACCGGCACACGCCAGCCGAGCCCTCTTGGCCAAAAACTGTCTAATCATTACTCGTTCCTCACCACTTTTCAGTGGCCAAATAATTTTTTTACGTCGGCCTTTTTGGCCGTAGTATTTTGGTTGCCTTTTCTGGCTTAGTGCCTTGACTGCAACCTGTGAGCCATGGCGAAGCCTTTCGGGGCAAGACCGACGGCGCAACCTCTGTGCCAAAGGATAGAAATAAAAATAAATCTGAGAGAAGCAGGCGTGGATAATGAACGAGTCCACTGAGCATCAGACCGAAAACAGAAGAAAAAACTAATTAATGAGCGATAAACAGACAAAAATGCTGGCATCCAGCGCTGCGCAGCTTGAAACCGAAAGCGCCTTTGACGTTCTTTCCCGGGCGCAGAAAAGAGCGGCTGCGGGACATCCGGTCATCAATCTCGGCATCGGTCAGCCAGATTTCCAAACTTCGGCGTATATTGTTGAGGCTGCAGTAAAGGCCCTTCGTGACGGTCAGCACGGTTACACCGCCGCGCCTGGAACCGCAGAGCTCAGGACGGGGGTGGCGGCCTACTACGACCGTTTCTTCGGTCTCGCCGTTGACCCGGACAGCGTGCTGGTCGTGCCCGGTGGAAAGGTCACCATGGCCTTTGCCATGATGCTGCTGGGTGAAGCGGGCCGGGAGATCCTTTACCCCGACCCCGGATTTCCGATCTACCGCTCCATGGCGGGTTACAGCGGCGCGCGACCCGTTCCCTACGCCCTGCACGAGGAAAAGGGCTTCAGCTTCAGCGCCGATGAAATCCTCGACCGCGTCAATGACAACACCCGGCTGATCATCCTCAACAGCCCCGGCAACCCGACGGGCGGCAGCAATCTCGAGGGCGAAGTCGAAGCGCTGGCCCGGGGGTTGGAGGCGTTCCCGAACTGCGCCGTGCTGTCGGATGAGATTTACTCACGGCTGTATTTCGATGGCGCCAGCCACCTGAGCCTGCTGCGCTTCGAAGCGCTGCGCGACCGCCTGATTGTGCTCGACGGCTGGTCCAAGACCTATGCCATGACCGGCTGGCGGCTGGGTTGGGGCATCTGGCCGGCGTCGATGATCGGGGCGGCGACCAAGCTGGCCATCAATATTCACAGCTGCGTCAACGCCCCGGCGCAGGCTGCAGCGCTGGCGGCGCTGGAAGGCCCGCAGGATGATGTCGAGACTATGCGGGCAGCGTTTCAGGCCCGGCGCGACCTGATCCACGCCCGGTTGAACGCGCTGCCCGGGGTCACGGCGGCGCGGCCCAAGGGGGCCTTCTATGCCTTTCCCAATATCACGGGTCTGGGGCTGAGCGCGCAGCAGGTGCAGGATCAGTGGCTGGAGGACCTCAACGTGGCCGCGATTGCAGGCACGTCCTTCGGCGCGGCGGGTGAGGGCTACGTTCGGCTGTCCTTTGCCAATTCAGCGGAGAATATCGAGGCGGCGCTCGACCGTATCGAGGGCTGGGTCAGGCGGCTTTGATGCGCTTCGCAGCCTGGCCCTGAGGTCGCTGCATCAGTTGCACCAGGAAGCGTTCTCCCGGACGCGGCGGGTCGAGATCCGCCTGTGCCAGCGCACGGCTGTCGAAGAACACATCTTCGGTTTTGCCATCGGCGTCGACGATCATGGCGAAACCGTAGCCCTTGGAGAAGTTGAAGAACTTTACCTCAGCCTCGACCCAGTCTGCGTCTGAGTCGGCGCTGTCGGTGTCTTCGGGCTCCTGAAACTCCAGCAACTCTGACACCACCAGACCCTTGGGGCCCTCATCGATAATGACCTCGACTTCCGTGCCTTCGGGCAGCCAACGCTTGCCCTGCTTGGCCAGCACGCTCGCGTGCAGCAGGGCGTCGCGCGGGGTGTCCAACGCGGTTACAAACCCAAAGCCCTTGGTCGGGTTAAACCATTTCACGGTCGCCGATACGCCTGCAGACTGCTCGGTCATTTATCGTTCCCCGGAGATTTGCTTTGGTGTGATTATTTCACCGCGCGCGTGTGACACTAGGATGACTGAATAGTTTGCCTCCATTACTTGCAGGTAAAACTACGGTGCGCCCAAAATTTAGGCGGTCTGTGCGGTTGGACCTGCGGCCTGACATGTTCCATAACGGGGGCATGACCGATAATCCGGAAAATACCAGCGCTGGCGACGGCTCGACACAGGCAGCGCCCAAGTCGGGCATGGGGCTTGGCTTCGGGGTGTCACGCGTCGATATCACGTCGCGGATCCTGCGCGGTGTGATCGGGCACTTTCATGCCTTGGGATGGTCCGTGCTGCCTGAATTCACGCTCCCGACCGGGCGGCGGGTTGATGTTATGGCGCTGTCGACCAAGGGACAGTTCTGGGCCATCGAAATCAAGTCGTGCCTCGATGATTATCGCGTTGACCAAAAATGGCACGAGTACCTCGGTTTCTGCGACCGCTTCAGCTTTGCCGTTGACCCGGACTTTCCCCTGCCGCAGCTGCCCGAGGACGTGGGCGTCATCCTTGCGGACAACTTCGAAGCCTTCGAGTTGCGGCCACCGAAGATGGCCGACCCATTGTCAGCGGCGCCGACGCCGGTCGCTGCTGATGAAATACGCGACCAACGCCGCCGACCGTCTGGTGCGGGAGCGTTCAGTCGTCTGATCATCGTCTTATCGATCTCGGGGGTCTGGCGGTGGTGCGACCGGGAAGACGCTACCCGCTGACGCCAGGCCACGGGCGCAGGGCGCGCGACAATGGTCGCGCAGCGCCCCAGGCTTTGCCCGAAGGGTCCGTGGGCTCGGGATGCGAGTTCTGGGGTCTAAACCCGGGGCGCGTACTTGTTGAGGATCCGCTGCAGCGTGCGGCGGTGCATGCGCAGGCGCCGGGCCGTCTCGGAAACGTTGCGGTCGCACTGCTCGTAGATCCGCTGGATGTGTTCCCACCGGATGCGGTCTGCGGTCATCGGAAACTCGGGCGGCGGTGGCAGCAGGCCATCGCCGGACAGCAGCGCAGCCTCGACGATATCGGCGTCTGCGGGCTTGGGCAGGTAGTCGTGCGCGCCCAGCTTCACCGCTGAAACGGCCGTGGCAATGTTGCCGTAGCCGGTCAGCACCACGACGCGGCTGTTCGAACGGGCTTCGGTCAGCGCGGTAACCACGTCGAGGCCGTTGCCGTCTTCGAGCCGCAGGTCGACCACGGCGAAGGCGGGGGGATTGATCGAGGCGGCTTCTTTGCCGTCCTTGACCGAATAGGCGGTCACGGGCTCGAAACCGCGACGTTCGAGCGCGCGCGCCAGCCGTTCGGCAAAGCGTGTGTCGTCGTCCACGATCAGCAGGCTGCGATCAACATCACCCTGCAGCGCCTGGGCTTCGTCCGTCTCAATTGCAACGCCTAAAGACATTGTGTCCTCTCAGTCGGTCGGTCGCGGTCCGGATTCTGGCGCGAAAAACCCCTCAAAAATCAATCTTCTACGGTTAAGCTAGGTCGGTTCCACGTGACAGCAACCGATGCCCCGCCCCTGCGACGATTTGTAAAGTCGAGGGTTGCGCCGGTGTGCTCGAGCAGGGTGCGGGCGATGAATACGCCCAGCCCCATGCCGCCGTCCCGGCCGCTGCGGGTGCCGGTGCGGCGCGCCTGGGTTCGGTTGCCGCTGCCCTGCACGTAGGGTTCGCCCAGCCGGCTGAGGATGGCGGGGTCGAAACCGGGACCATCGTCGAGGATCAGCACGGTGATGGTGTCCTGAGTCCACGTGGCCTGTACCGTGACCTCTGTTGCCGCGAACTGGATCGCGTTCTGGATGAAGTTGCCCAGCCCGTGGATCAGCTCCGGTCGGCGGGCGATGGTCGGCTGTTCGAGGCGGGTGACATCGATCTCGGCGAGGTCGGCTTCGGCGGTACCGCCCTCGTCGTCGTCGTCGTCATAGGTGCCGTCGACGTGGATGGGATCGGCGATGATGCTGACCGCGACGCGTTCCTGCTGATGCGGGTGGGCGGCAACCTCCAGCAGGGTGGATATCGGCAGATGGTGGTAGGGATCGTCGCTGTCCGGCGGGCCGCTGTTGCGCTGCTCGAGGGCGACCAGGATATCGCGGCAGCGGTTGGTCTCCTGCACCAGCAGGGCGGCGTCTTCAGCCTGCGGCGAGCCGGCGGGTAGGTCGCGCAGCAGCTCCTTGGCGACCACGGCGATGGTCGAGAGGGGCGAGCCGAGCTCGTGGGCGGCGGCGGCGGCGAGGCCCCCGATGGCGGACATGCGCTGTTCCCGGACAAGGGCGAGTTGCGAGGCGCTGAGCGCCTGCGACATGTCCCGGGCGCGCTGGGCCAGCCACGACACGTAGAGCGCGACGAACAGGATCGACAGCACCAGCGACGCCCACAGCGCACCGACGAAGGTGGCCGGGAAGATCACCTGCGCGTTGGTCCAGGGCAGGGGCAGGGCGAAGGCCGCGAGCAGGGTCACGATGGCGATGGCCAGGAAGGCGAGGATCGAGGTCGTGGCGCGACGCAGGATCGACGCCGACACGGTTACAGGCGCGAGAATGACGATGGCGAAGGGGTTGGAGACGCCGCCGGTCAGCCACAGCAGCACGCCCAATTGGATCAGATCCCAGGCGAGATACTGGCCGGCTTCGCTGTCGCGAAGCCAGAGGGCATCCCGACCCTGCCGCCGTCGGCGCTGCCAGGCGAACAGTGTGACGGCAACGTTGAGCGCGATCGGCAGCATGGCCAGGCCGACGGGCAGCTGGAAGCCCATGGCGAAGTAAACCACCAACACGGCGGCGGCCTGGCCGGTGATGGCGATCCAGCGCATCGCGGTGACGATGCGAAAAGACACCAGCCCGCGGGTTGCTCGAGCTGGTCCGAGGAGCTGGTCCGGTCAGGCGTCCAAGGATGGGGTTCGCCTCAGGGATGGTCTCGATGCCCTTAAGCTGCTTTTTCCATTTTCTATGAAAATTTTGGATGAGTTCACACTCAACACGCTGCGCTTTGAGTGTCGCGCGGTCAGGCCTCAGGGTTGCACGCTTCGATGCAAGACGACGGCGCGTTTTCAAGGTTGCGCGTGGGAGACTGTCAAATCGCAACATTGACGCCCGCGCTTCGAAGGTCGCCATGCCGGCATGCAGCGCGCAGGCCGATCGCACGATCTGCGCCGCCAACGTCGCGCCCGAACCTTCACCCAACCGCATCCCCAGTTGCAGGATCGGCTTCTTGTCCAGCCGGCGCAGCACTTCAGCATGGGCGCCTTCGACCGAAAGATGCCCGGCGAGGCAATGATCGATCGACGCAGGCGCCCAAGCGTGCAGGCACGCTGCTGCAGCGCAGCAGATGTAGCCGTCGAGGATCACCGGCACCCGCGCCATCCGTGCCGCCAGGATCGCCCCGGCGATGGCCGCGATTTCCTTCCCGCCGAGCCGCGCGAGGACATCCAGCCCGTCGCCCGCATCGGCCGCGTGCAGGGCTGCACCCTCCCCCACCACGCGGATTTTGTTCTCCAGCGCAGCACCCTCCACGCCGGTACCCGGGCCGGTCCAGTCTTCGGCGGTTCCACCATAGAGCGCGTGGTAGATCGCCGCCGCTGACGTCGTGTTGGCAATGCCCATCTCGCCCAGCATCAGCAGGTCCACGCCGGGTTCAACGGCCATCATGCCGTAGGCCATGGCCTGCGCGCATTCCTCGTCGCTCATGGCGGGCCCTTGCGTGAAGTCAGCCGTCGGGACGTCCAGTGCCATTTCGTAGACCATCAGGTCGCCGTCCAACGCCTCGACCAGTTGATTGACCGCCGCACCGCCGGCCTGAAAGTTCAGCACCATCTGCGCCGTCACCTCGGCCGGGAAAGCCGAGATGCCCTGCGCCGCGACCCCGTGATTTCCGGCGAAGACAGCCGTGCGCGGGTGGTTGACCTCGGGCAGCGCGCGCCCTTGCCAGCCCGCCATGAAGATCGCGATATCCTCAAGGTCAGCCAGTGCGCCCGGGGGCTTAGTCAGGACCGCATTCCGGCGGACGGCCTCTGCTTCGGCGGCTTGGTCCCGGCCGGGCAGGTTCTCAAGCAGAGCACGGATTTCAGCGAGGGAGGCGATCGGCTTTTGTTCAGTGGTCATTGGTTCTACTTCGCGCTAAAGCGTCTGAATTCGGACGTCAAAGGGGGCTTAGTCCAAGTTATGACCGTTTGGAAAGAGGCCATGGGCGGGCTGGCTACCAGCCTTGCTTTTCTGACCCGTGTGCCGCTGCCTTCATTCCTGTTCAGCGACGGCGTTTCCACCGATCGCGCCGTCTGGGCCTTCCCCGTCGTCGGTGCGCTGATTGGGGTGGCCGTGGGGGCGCTGCTGAGCCTGCTCTCTGGCTTTGGCTTTCACCCGTTCGCGGTGGCCGTTGTCGTGGTGGCAGCGGGCCTGCTGATCACCGGTGCTTTGCACGAGGATGGCCTCGCGGACGTGGCCGACGGCCTTGGCGGCGGTGATCCTGCGCGCCGGCGGGAGATCATGAAGGACAGCCGGCTTGGCGCCTTCGGTGTGCTGGCGCTGGTGCTCACGGTCCTGCTCAAGGTCGGGGTGGTGTTCGCGCTGGCCGATCCGCTCAAGCCCGGTCTGGCCTTGGCCCTGCTCGTTGGCGCTGCAGCTTGGTCAAGGGCGCTGATGACCGCCATCTGGGCGGCTCTGCCGCCGGCCAATCCCGGGGGCTGGCCAGTGTCCGCCCGGATGTCCGGCAGGCCGCAATCGCCCTTGCCATCGCACTGGGGCTCCTGTTCATCCTGTGGTTGCTGATGCCGGGCACAGGGTTCCTGCTCGGTGCCGTGGTGCTTGCGGCCGTCGTGGCGGGGCTGTTCGCCCTGTTCGCTCGCTGGCAGTTCGGGGGCGTCACGGGGGATGTCTGCGGCGCGGCGCAGGTCCTCGCCGAGCTGGCTTTTTTCGCGGCTGCGCTGTCCCACATCACCTGAACAGACCCGACCCGGTCGGCGCCTTCCCACGCTTTGCCCGGGGCGCACACCACCCCGCACTCTCTTCCACCGCTTCGACACGAAAGACCCGACAATGGCAGTAGTGACCCGCTGGTTCTGGGTCCGGCACGCGCCGGTTATAAACCCCGACCATATTGTCTACGGCGCTTCCGATATGCCCGTTGATGTCTCGGAAACCCATATGTTCGCCCCCGCTGCGCGCGCCCTGCCGCGCGGCGAAGGCGTGCACTGGCTGACGAGCACCGCTGGCCGCACCCACCGCACCCGCGATGCCATCATCCGCGAGGGCTACCCCGCAATCATCAGCACCGAGGATGCCCGCTTCGCCGAGCAGGGGCTGGGCGACTGGGAGGGTCTGACCTGGGACGAAGCCTTACCCGGCGGTGAGCAGCACCCCTTCTGGCACACCACGGCCGAATACCGCCCGCCCAACGGCGAGAGCTTCACCGACGTGATCGAACGCGTCCACGCCGGGGTCCGCCACTGGACCGCCGCTTTCCGTGGACAGGATATCGTTTGCGTCGCCCACGGCGGGGTGATCCGCGCCATGGCCACCATCGCGCTGGGCATGGCGCCGGACAAGGGCCTGTCGATCGGGGTCGACAATTGCTCGATCAGCCGCTTCGACTGGGTCGAATACGGCGAGGCGCAGCCCAAGCAGGCCTGGCGCACGGGCTACCTCAACCTCAGCCCACGCAAGCCCGATGGCTTTGCCAACGGCGCCGCGCTGAGCCCGGACGAGCGTGGCTGAGCCCGGATGAACGCGGCTGAGGGTCCACGAATACGGCGAAGATCCTCGCGCGCTGAGCAAACAGGTCCACCAGCACGCGATTGCTTGTCTTCGCGCAAGATTCGGAGCGCACGGCCCTGACAGTTCGGGTAGATTGAGCGCAGTCGTCGGCCCAGTCGACGCTCGTCAAACCAGCCTTGGCAGGAAACCAGCGCATGATCCACGATCCGGACCGAGACGCAGCCCTCACAGCCTCCGCACCCGCCCCGGACGCCGTGGCCAGCGACAGCCCCGCCGATGTCCGGCTGGCGCAGGCCGCTGCTGACCTGATCGATGCCCGGATTGACGAAGGCCTCGACCACCGCGCCCTGACGCTGAAGGCCCTTGCGGCCGACCTCGAAACCTCACCCAGCCAGCTGCAGCGGCTTTTCACCCGTGTTGTCGGTGTATCCCCGTGGGACTACGGCGCGCAGCGGCGCGCCAATGCCTTCCGCCAGCACCTGCGCAGTGACGCCAGTGTCACCGACGCCATCTACGCCGCGGGCTACAGCAGCGCCAGCCGGGTCTACGAGCAGAGCGGTTTCATGCTCGGCATGACCCCGGCGTCCTTCGCCCGGGCGGGCAAGGGCGCTTCCATCACCTTCGATATCGTCGACAGCCCGCTGAACCGCTTGCTGGTGGCGACCACGGCCACGGGGCTTTGTTTTCTCGCTTTTGGCGACGACGACGCGTCCCTGACTGCCGAACTGCAGGCCGAATTCACCGCAGCGACTGGCGTGGACCGCGACCCCCAAGGCTTGCGCAGCGTGCTCGAAGACGTGGTCGAACACCTCGAGACCGGAAACATGCCCTCGCGGCAGTTGGCGCTGGACGTGCAAGGCACGGCCTTCCAACGGCGGGTGTGGCAGGCCCTGCTGGCCATGCCTGCCGGCGCGGTACTGACCTACAGCGAGCTGGGCGAGGAAATGGGGCTGGAGAACGGCCAGCGCGCGGTTGCCAGGGGCTGCGCCACCAACAAGGTGTCGCTGCTCATCCCCTGCCACCGGATTGTCCGCAGCGACGGTGGGCTGGGCGGATACCGCTGGGGTCTCAAGCGAAAACAGAGACTTTTAGCTATGGAATCGGACCGATTTGGTGCAAAAGAGACGGGTTCCAAAGATCGACTCCTCTAGCCCAAGGGCCGACCGGCTTTGCGCATCTTTTCCAAGTCCGTCCAAGACCCGGAAACCATCATCCTTGCCGATCGCCGTTTCGATGTCAGCGTCAACCGGCTGAAGCGTGCGCGGCGCCTGACCCTGCGCATCGACACCAATGCCTCGCGGGTGAAAATCAGCGCGCCGGCCTCGGTCGACGCCGAGCTGGTCCACGGCTTCCTCGAGCGCAACCGGCCGTGGCTTGAGCGGCAGATTGCCAGCCGTCCCGACCTCGAAGTCGTCCGCGATGGCAGCCTGATCCCCTTTCGCGGGCAGGAAACCCAGATCGTCATCGATCCGGCGGCTGCTTGCATCACCTTTGATGGTGCCGATGGCCGGCCAAGCCTGCGCTTGCCCCGGCGGGGCGAGCCAATCCTGCGCCTGCAGCGCTTCCTCGTGGACGAAGCCCGCCGTGACCTCACGGCCCGTGCTGAAAGGCTCTCCAGTCAGCTCGGCCGCCCGTTCCGCAGCCTGCACGTACGCGACACCAAGAGCCGCTGGGGGTCCTGCTCATCGCGGGCAGGGCTGAATTTCTCGTGGCGGCTGATTTTCGGCGAGGATCGCGTGCGCGAGTACGTCGTCGCGCACGAAGTCGCCCACCTGCGCCACATGGACCACAGCCCGGCGTTCTGGGCGCAGTGCGAAGCGCTGTGTCCGCCTGACCTCGACATCGACTGGGCCAAGCGCCAGTTGCGGGAGAACGGCAAGCGCTGGCACGCCTTGGTCTTCGATGGCTCGGTGGCCTGATGCGGCCGCGTAACCAGCCCGAGATCCTGCTCCGGCGCGCCGACCGCAGCGATCTGGGGGCGCTGCTAAGCTTGATCCACCGCTTCGCCAGCCGAGAGCGGTGAGCCCGGCGGCGGGGTCGGTGATGCGGTCATGCTGGAGCGCGCGCTTCGCCACCTCGTGGTCTACATGACCTATTTCAACAACGATCCCACCGGTTACGTGCTGGGCATGGAGTCCCTTGGCGGGCGCGGCTCCGCAACCCCGCAACTGCCCGGTTACTACCTCTGTGATCTCTACGTCGAGCCCAGCTGGCGCCAGCACCGGCTGGGCAGGGCCATGCTCTCCGCCATGCTGCAGACACCGACCAGCTGGGGACCGACCCGGTTCCTGCGCTGGGAGACGTCCACCCGGCCGGAAGCGGCGCAGGCCAATGCCTTCTACGCGCGGGTTTCCCCGAGCGCCACGTCGGCCAGCCCTTTGTCTGGCCAGCGCCGCCGGATGCCGCCGACATCACACCCGAACGCTACATGGCCTTCCGCCCCCGGCGCCTGATGACCGATCAGGCCTGGCTGTCGGTCGAGCCGGCGTTCTCGACCCAGAGCGGTTGTTGGTTTGCCCGCCTGCACGAGCTCGCCGGAGAGCGGACCGACGTGCCGCAGTTGCTCGGAGCCGTCGCCTCTGACGGCTACGCACACCTTTCGATGGCAGAGACCCTCGACCTGCCCGAGGGGGAGGCACAGAACCTCATCCCCGGCTGCTATCCGCTCGATCAGGCGCAAGCCTGCCTGGTGGTGTTTCCACCGCCGCAAGAAAAATAATCGATCTGCGGGGATACACGCCGTCGATCCGCCGTATCACCCTGCAGAAGAACACGTGTCCGGCCAGTCTCAAGCCTCAGTTTTTTTGAGGGGTCGCAATCGGGAGAAGAAGACACCGGGATGCTCGACGCGCTTCGTCAAGGTGATCCAAGGGCCTGGCAGGCCTTCTGTCAGGACCATGCCGGTCTGGTGCTCCACGTGGTGCGCCAGACCTTCGCCCGCTATGGCGTGGGCGGGGATGCCCATGACATCGAAGACGTGGGGCAGGAGGTGTTCATCCGCCTGTCCAAGCAGGACTTTGCCCTGCTCCGGCGGTTTGACCCGGCCCGCGCCAAGCTGACCACGTTTCTTCGCGTTGTCGCCAGTTCGACCACCATCGACTGGCTTCGCCGTCGCCGCCCGCAGGGGGACGACATCGACGACTACGCCGCCGCGCTGGCCGACGAGCGGGCAACAGCGGCCTTTGACGCGGTGGGAGAGAGCCAGTCGGCGCTCGAAGCGGTCGAAGCCGAAATCGGAGAGGCCGGTCTGTCCGACCGGCAACGGGCGATCTTGAAGCTCATGTTCGACGAGGACACGGACGTTGAGGACATCGCTGAAAAATTGGGAATTGCCGCGCAGACGGTGCGCAGTGCCAAGCACAAGGCGATGGTGAAGCTGAGAAACGCTCTTGAGGCCAAACAGGGCAAGGAGGCCCGGTGACGGTGACGAAGAACAAGAAAAAAGAGCAGGACAGAACAGTTCTGCCTGAAGACTTCGATCCTATGGAGATGGCGGCTTTTCTTGACGGAGAAGCCAATACGGAAATGGTGCGTGGGCTGACCATATCTCCGGCTCTGCGCGCCATCGCTGCCGCTGGACTGGATCAGAGCGAGATCAGCGATGTCGCCGCTGCCGCGCGCCTCGCCGAGCGTGCCGCACCGCTGGCACCTCGACGCGCGACAGCCGCCGCTGGCGCCTCTTCATCCGCGCAAGAGGGCCTTTTCGGCCTGTTCCGCCCGGCCAAGGGTGGCGCGGACTGGCGGGCCACGGCGGCGGGCGTGGTGCTGGGGCTGTTCGGCTTCGGCGTTGGCCTCGCCGGCGGCATGGGCATCGGCGGTACCGGACTGGATGCCGAAGAAGTCCTGATCTCCGCCAGCGCGGTGGATCTGTTCGCGCTGGAAAGCGACGCCACCGGCTCGAACGACTTTGTCGCCCTCTTTGGCACCCTAGAGTAGGAGCAGAACCATGACACGGATACTCGGACTTATCATTGTGGTGCTGCTGGCCCTGTGCATCGGGCTGTCGGCGGCGCTGTTCAAAACCGGGCAGGATGCCCGCCGGGACATCATGAAGCTCAGCCGCGACCTGCATATCCGCAACGTCTTTGACGGGCCGCGGGGCAAGGATGGTCCCGACGACCGCGACGGTAACCGTGCCGAAGGAGACCGCGCTGGCGCTGGCGAGGGCGAAAACCCGACCGGGCGGAAGGGTGTCGGCAGTTTCAAGGATGTACGCGATCGCCTCGGTTTGGATCAGGATCAGGCCAAGATGCTGCGCCAATTCCTGAAGAGCCGTCGGACCCTGCGCCAGACCTCGGTGGAGGCGTTGCAGGAAAGCGCGGCTGACTTCAGGGCGGCTATGACGGCAGAAACCTTTGACCGCGCTGCCGTGACGGCCCTGCGCGAGGTTTTGATCACCGCGCGGCGGGACGAAAGTGAAGCTGCCTTCGAAGGCTTGCTGGACTTCGTCGAAACTCTGTCGGCGGAGCAGCGCGAAGCTTTGCTGGAGCTAGTTCAAAACAGACCGAACTCGCTCTTGTTCCTTAATAGATCCTTGGGGACAGAGTCGCTGACGTCGAGCTTGTCCAGAAGGTCATCGTCTTATCGTCCTGAGGAATTAGAGGGACCCGTCTCGCCATGGATCTTCGTATTGAACGTCAGAGCCTGATGCGCAGTCTGTCGCACGTGCAGAGCGTCGTTGAGCGGCGGAATACCATTCCGATTTTGTCCAACGTCCTGATCGAGTGCGGCGAGGGCGCCGTAACCCTGACCGCGACCGATATGGACCTGACCCTGACCGAGACCACCGGCGCCAGTGTGCCGACCAGCGGCTCGGTGACGGCACCGGCGCACATGCTGTTCGACATCGTGCGTAAGCTGCCTGATGGTGTCGAAGTCGGCCTGACAAAGTCCGACGGCAGCGACCGCATGACCCTGACCGCGGGCAAGGCGCGGTTTGAGCTGTCCACGCTGCCACGCGAAGATTACCCGGCGCTGGACGGCGTCGATCTGCCGATTTCCTTCGAGATGCCGGCTGAAGAGCTCAAAACTCTGATCGAGCGCACCCGTTTTGCGATTTCGACCGAGGAAACCCGCTACTACCTCAATGGCATCTACCTCCACGCCATGGGCGAGGGCGCTTCGGCGGTCCTGCGCGCAGTAGCGACCGACGGCCACCGGCTGGCGCGCTTCGAAACCGTGCTGCCGACCGGCGCGGCCGACATGCCCGGCGTCATCATCCCGCGTAAGACCGTGGGTGAGCTGGTCAAGCTGCTCGACGACAGCGACGAGAGCGTGCGCATTGCCCTGTCTGACTCACGGATCGAATTCCGGTTCTCCGATGTCACGCTGTCATCCAAGCTGATCGACGGCACCTTCCCCGACTACGAGCGGGTGATCCCGACCCAGAACGACAAGCCGATGACCGTCGACAAAGCCTCCTTCGCGCAGGCCGTCGACCGGGTGTCGACCATCGCCTCGGCCGAAAGCCGTGCGGTCAAGCTGTCGGCAACGTCCGGGCGGCTGAACTTGTCGGCCAACTCGCCCGACCGGGGGCAGGCCAGCGAGGATATCGATGTCGACTACGGCGCAACCGATATCGAAATCGGCTTCAACGCCCGCTACCTGCTCGATATCGCCACCCAGCTTTCGGGCGAAACCGCGGAGTTCGTCTTCGCCGACGCCGGTTCGCCAACGCTGGTCAAAGACCGTGACAACGCGGCGGTGCTCTACGTCCTCATGCCGATGCGGGTTTAGGCTGAACCGGCCGATCCGAACGCAGGGGCAAGGGTAGGGTGAGCGCTGACAGCGGTGCAGCGTGGGTCAGCCGTCTCGCCTGCCACCAATTCCGATCCTACGAAGGGCTCGACCTGAGCCTGCCGCCAGGGCCGCTGGCTTTTGTCGGTGGTAACGGCGCGGGCAAGACCAACCTGCTGGAAGCCATCAGCCTGTTCGCGCCCGGACGGGGTCTGCGCGGCGCCCCGGCGGCGGATGTCGCGCGGCGTCCGGCCGGACAGGTGCCCCGCCCCGATACCCCCGCCGCGCCCTGGGCGGTTTCGGTCAGCCTTGAGACCCCGCTGGGGGTCCGCCAGCTCGGCGTCGGCCTCGATGCCCCCGGCGGCAAGCGCGCGCTGCGGCTGGATGGAAAAACCGCCTCCGGGGCCAGCGCCTTTGCCGAAATCGTACCGATCCTGTGGTTGACGCCTGATGACGACGCGCTCTGGCGCGGACCGTCGCAGGATCGCCGTCGCTTCTTCGATCAACTGGTCGCGGCCTTCGAGCCCGGTCACGTCGGCAACGGCCTCGCCTATTCGCAGGTCATGCGCCAGCGGCTGAAGCTGCTCAAGGAAGCCGCCGCGCAGAACAGCACGCCCGACGCCACGTGGCTCGACGGGCTGGAAGAAAGCATGGCCCGGCACGGTGTTGCCATGGCAGCCGCCCGGCGCGGACTGCTGCGGCGGCTCAGCGACCGGGTCGAGGGCGGGGTCGGCCCCTTCCCCGGCGCGCGGTTGGGCTTCAAGCCGGGGCTGGAAACACAGCTGGGCGAGGGATCGGCGCTCGACGTCGAGGACCGCTTTCGTCGGGCCTTGTTCGACGCCCGCGCCCGCGACGGCATGCTGGGGCAGACCACCACCGGGCCGCACCGCTCCGATCTCGACGTTTATCATGCGGGCCATGGGCGCGAGGCTGCGCAGTGCTCGACCGGTGAGCAGAAGGCGCTGCTGCTGGCGCTGGTGCTGGGGCACGCACAGCTGCTGACCACGGCCCGGCAGATCCGGCCGGTGCTGCTGCTCGATGAGGTCTCCGCCCACCTCGATCGCGATCGCAGGGCGGCACTTTTGGAGGCTTTGGCGCCTCTGGGAGGGCAAATATGGATGACAGGCACCGAATCCGTCACATTTCGAGAAATAAGCGATGAAATTGCGCTGTTTTCCGTCCATAATGGTCGCGTAATACAGGACTCTTAGGCACGGCTGCGGCTGGAACACGCGCAGTAACGGATTGCGAGACACCATGGCGACTGAAGAACAACAAGACGAATACGGCGCGGATAGCATCAAAGTCCTTCGCGGGCTGGACGCCGTGCGCAAGCGGCCGGGCATGTACATCGGCGATACCGATGATGGCTCGGGCCTGCACCACATGGTCTATGAGGTCGTCGACAATGCCATCGACGAGGCCCTCGCCGGGCACTGTGACCGCACGCTGGTCATCCTGCCCGACGACGGTTCGGTTTCGGTGCAGGACAACGGCCGCGGCATCCCCGTCGACATCCACGCCGAGGAAGGCATTTCGGCCGCTGAAGTAATCATGACCCAGCTGCACGCAGGCGGTAAATTCGATCAGAACTCCTACAAGGTTTCCGGCGGTCTGCACGGCGTGGGTGTGTCGGTGGTCAACGCCCTGTCATCCCGGCTGGAGCTGACCATCTGGCGCGACGGCAAGCAGCACGAGATGGCCTTCGCCCACGGCGAGTCCCTCGACCCGCTGTCTGTGACCGGTGAAGTCGCCCGGGATCAGAGCGGTACCCGCATCCGCTTTTGGCCTTCCGAAGACACCTTCACCCAGACCAATTTCAGCTACGACACCCTCGAAGCGCGCCTGCGCGAGCTGGCGTTCCTGAATTCCGGGGTGCGCATCATCCTGACCGACGAGCGCCCGGAAAAGCCGGTCGAAGCCGATCTGTTCTACGAGGGCGGTCTCGCGGCCTATGTCGCCTACCTCAATCAGGCGAAGCAGGCTCTGGTGCCCGAACCGATCCTGATGACCGCCAGCAAGGACGGCATCACCGTCGAAGTGGCGATGGAGTGGACCGACGCCTTCCACGAAAACACGCTTTGCTTCACCAACAATATCCCGCAGCGCGACGGCGGCACCCACCTCGCCGGGTTCCGCGGTGCCCTGACCCGGCAGGTCAACGGCTACGCCAACGAGTCCGGGATCGCGAAAAAGGAAAAGGTCACGCTGACCGGCGACGATGCTCGCGAGGGCCTGACCTGTGTGCTGTCGGTCAAGGTACCCGATCCGAAATTCTCCTCTCAGACCAAGGATAAGCTGGTTTCCTCCGAAGTCCGGCCTGTGGTCGAGAGCGTGGTGAACGAAGAACTCCAGCGCTGGTTCGAAGAGCACCCGCAGGAAGCCCGCCGCATCGTGCAGAAGGTCTGTGAGGCCGCCGCGGCCCGCGAAGCCGCCCGCAAGGCGCGTGAACTGACGCGGAAGAAGGGGGGTCTGGACATCAACTCGCTGCCCGGCAAGCTCGCTGACTGCCAGTCGCGCGACCCCGATGTCGCCGAGCTGTTCCTCGTCGAGGGTGACTCGGCCGGTGGGTCCGCCAAGCAGGGCCGGGACCGGAAGTTTCAGGCGATCCTGCCGCTACGCGGCAAGATCCTCAACGTCGAGCGAGCGCGCTTCGACAAGATGCTCGGCAGTCAGGAGATCGGGACGCTGATCGCGGCGCTGGGTACGGGGATCGGCAAGGAGGAATTCGACGCCGAGAAGCTGCGCTACCACAAGATCGTAATCATGACCGACGCTGACGTCGACGGCGCCCACATCCGCACGCTGCTGCTGACCTTCTTCTACCGGCAGATGCCGGAGCTGATCGAGCGCGGTAACTCTGTATATCGCGCAGCCACCCCTGTTCCGGGCCAAGAAGGGCTCGTCTGAGACCTATCTCAAGGACCAGTCGGCGCTGGACGAACACCTGCTGATGGAGGGGCTAAAAGACGCCCTGCTGACCTTGGGCGACGGCAGCCAGCGTGCGGGCGCTGACCTCGCTGACATTGTGCGCAAGTCGCTAAGCGCGGCGCGTTCGGTGACCATGCTCGGCCGCAATGTCGGCAGCGCCTTCGTCGTTGAGCAGGCCGGTCTGGCCGGGTTCTTCCCCCGAAGGCGCGGGCGAACGGGTCGCCGCCAACCTGACCGAACGCCTCAACCGCGCTTCCGAGGAGCACGAACGCGGCTGGGAATGCTTCGTCGAGGGGGGATCCAACCAGGAAGGCCAGCGGCTGATCTCGGCGCGCACCCTGCGCGGGGTGCCGCAGCGCTACACGCTGTCGGCCCGCGACCTGGACGGCCGCGATGGCCGCCGCCTGTCGCAACTCATGCCCGAGCTGGCGAGCCTCTTCGCCCAGCCCGCGCGGGTGGCCTTCGGCGATGAGCCGTCGATCGAACTGTTCGGCCCGAGTGCGCTGGGGCAGGCGATTATCGACCGTGGCCGTAAGGGCCAGAACGTGTCCCGCTACAAGGGCCTGGGGGAGATGAACGCCGACCAGCTGTGGGAGACCACGCTGGACCCGAACGCGCGCACCCTGCTGCAGGTTCGGATCGAGCAGGGCAAGACCGCTGATGCCGTTTTCGCCACCCTCATGGGCGATCAGGTCGAGCCACGCCGCGACTTCATTCAGGCCAACGCGCTGGAGGTTGTGAACCTCGATGTCTGAGGCCGCGCGGCGGGGGCAGGGCAGCAGAGCGGGCCAGGCGTTGATCGCCGCGGGCCTGCTGCTCGGTGCCGCTGCTGCTACCGCTGTTCTGGCCCCGACCGGACCGGCCTTCGCCCAGAGCGAGGATGGGGTCACAGACCCCGCCCTGACGCCGGTTGTCACCCCGGCGCGGGAACTGGACCTGCTCGAGGTCTACGAAGTCGCTTCCAGCCTGATGTCCTACCAGAACCCGCTGTTCATCTTTCCGGGATTGAAGGCCGAGGGTTTCACCGTCAACGGTGATGGAGGCGAATTCAACATCGTTGTTAAGGGGCTGGGGTTGCCGGACTCCACCGTGACCCTGCCCGAACCAGTGATCCTGCATCTGCCCGGCATGACCCGGGGCAATGAGCTGATCGATCTGCGGGTTGAAGGGCTGCCGACCTCGACCATTCTGGCTGAGGGCCAGTCGCTCAAGCTGATCAATCCGGTGTTCGAGGGCACGTGGTCGCTGTCGGGCCGGGGTTTTCAGGCCTTCGATCTCAGCCTCGATCGCGCCAGTTTTCAGGGCGAGGGCATCAGCCACCAACTGCGCGACCTCAGCATTCAGCTGGCCGAGGATGAGCGTGCGGACCGGGTGGCGCTGATCTTCTCGCTCAAGTCGTTCGAAGTGGACTACGGCGACAGCTTTACCGGTACCGAGCGGGCGCAGGGTTTTCGCCTGTTTCTCTCCGGCCCTCGCGGGGAGATGGCGCCGCAAACGCTGCTTAAGCTGGCATACCGGTTGAGCAGTCTGGCGCTGGGAACCAGCGTGTTTCATGAATCGCTGGTCGAGGATCCGCCGCCGGTCGCCAGCCTCAATGGCCTCGATCTTCGGCTTGAGATTGACAGCGACGTCTGGGAACAGACCGTCCCTCCTGCGGCGGGGAAGATGAACCGCGTCAATGCCCGCGTGCAGATCCTTCCCGGCTCTGACCCGCGCGAGAGTTGGGTTCAGGTCGACGCATCGATCGGTGCGATGGAGCAGGGGCTCGACGGCATGAGCCTGTCGCTGGCCAAGCCTGCCGCGCTGACGCTTTCGCTCGCGGGGCTGGAGGCGCGGGCGCTCGCCGATCTGCTGCTGGATCAGCCTGCGCTTGGGCCGGTTCCCGGCGCGGCGCCCTTCGATGCACCGCTGAGTATGATGGCTGAGGTCGACCTTGCGCAGCTGCGACTGGGCATCCCACAGCTGGATTTCGACATCGAAGCCAAGTCGGCGCGGGGCAGTCTCAGCAGCGAGCCTGTCGGAACCGGTGTAGGCCAGAGCCTGCACCTGTCGGCCTCGGCCACCGACGTGGCCGTGCGCGACTGGCCGGAAGACTCCGTGCTCAACCCCTTTGCCAAGCAGGTGCTGCTGCCCCTGCTGCCCCGCGAAGCCAACCTGAGCCTCGCGGTCGAAGGGCTGGAGGCCGAGGCTGCGCGGGGGGTTATCACCGCGCTGTTGGGGTTGGACCTGCGCGGGCTGTTCGCGGCCCTGCCGGCTGACCCCGGCGCACTGCGTTTCCGGCTGTCTGACGGCCTGATCCGCTCACGCCTGCTGGAGGCTGAGTGGTCCGGAGAGCTCAGACCCCGCGCGGGGCGCATCCCGATTCAGGGCACGTTCGCGCTGGAGACCGGCGCGCTGACCCCACTGCAGGTCGGCATGCAACAATCGCTGGCAACACCGATCCCGGCGGTGACCCAGACCCTGTCGGCCGGGGTGCTGGGGCTGACCCTGCTGCAGTCGTTCGCGGTGCGGGAAGAGGGCGGCAGGCTGAGTTTCGACATCGAATTTCCCGAGACCGGTGGCCTGCCGCTGGTCAACGGCCGCCCGCTGCCGTTCCAACAATTTATCCGTTGAGGGGATGCCAGCGGGCTCTGTCGTCGTAAGGGGGGGATACAGGAGGACCTGCTCATGCAAGCCAACCCACAACTACGCGCCCTGAACCGCTTTGGCCTCGGCGCCCGCCCGGGAGAGTCGCTGTCTGTCGACCCGCGTTCGTGGCTGCGCCGCCAGATCAACCCAGCCGCTGCGCTGCTGACCGGGGCTGATCTGCCCAGCGCCCAGAGCCTGGTTGAGACGATCATGGAAAACCGCGCCCGCGACGACAAAACCGCCGCGCGCAAGGACCTGCGTCAGTTCGGCCGCCAGACCTTTGGTCTCGAGGCTGGCACGGCGCTGGGTCACGCCATGACCACCGATGCCCCTTTGCCGAGCGGCTGGTCCGGTTCTGGTCGAACCACCTCGCGGTCAGCACCGCTGGCGAGCCGATCGTCGCCCTGTCGGCCGGCGCCTACGAGCGCGAGGCCATCCGCCCGCACGTCTTCGGCCGCTTCGAGGATATGGTGCAGGCCAGCGCGCGTCACCCGGCGATGCTGATCTACCTCGATCAGGTCCGCTCGATCGGGCCAAACGCCCGCGCCGGGCGGAACAACCGCCGCGGCCTCAATGAGAACTACGCCCGCGAGTTGCTCGAACTGCATACCCTCGGCGTCGATGGTGGCTACGACCAGCGCGACGTGGAGCAGCTGGCGCTGATCCTCACCGGCTGGACCATCGGCGGCTATGTCCGCCAGCGCAACAGGGGGCCAGCCAAGCCCTTCGCCTTTGCTGAAGCCATGCACGAGCCCGGGTCCAAGACCCTGCTCGGCCGTCGCTACCCCCAGGGCGGTGAGAACGAAGGCACGGCCGCCATTGCGAACCTGTGCCGCCATCCGTCCACGGCGCGCTTCATCGCGACCAAGCTGGTCCGGCACTTCGTCAGCGACCGGCCGCACCCGCTGGACATCGACGTTATCGCGGGCGTCTACCTCGATACCGACGGCGATCTGGGCGAAGTCAGCCTCGCGCTGCTCGACCTCGACGGCGCCTTCTATGGCGCCGACCGCAAGATTCGCTCACCGCAGGAGTTCGTGATCGCCATGGGTCGGAGCCTTGGCCTGTCAACGGTGGATCGCAAGGTCGTCTCTGCCCTGACCAGCCTGCGCCATACCCCGTGGTCGCCGCCGTCCCCGGCCGGGTACAGCGACGAGGTTGCCGAATGGGGCGACCCCGACGGCCTGCTGCGCCGCGCCGACCTTGCCCGAATGCTGACCAAGCGCTCGCGGGTCCGCCTGCCTGATGCCGGGGCCTTCGCCCAAGACATCATGGAAGTGCGTGATCCCGCCCTGCTCAATGCCCTCCTCGCCGAGCAATCCAGCGCCGCTGATCAGGCGACGCTGATCTTTGCCAGCCCCGATTTTCAGTGGAGATGATCCGTGAACAAGTCCTTTCTCAACCGACGTTCCTTCCTTGCCTCCGCCTGTGCCGGTGGCTTGGCGACCAGCTTCGCGCCCTCGATCAGTTTTGCCCAATCGGCGACCGACCAGCGCTTCGTGTTCGTACTGCTGCGCGGTGCCATGGACGGCCTGCACACTGTCGTCCCTTACGGTGACCCGGCCTACGCCTCTGCGCGTGGCCAGCTCGCCTACGACCGCGGCGCACTGACCCCGCTGGACAGCACCTTCGCGCTCGCGCCCGGCCTGTCGCCGCTGGCACCGGCCTTCCTCGACGGTGAGCTGTTGCCGGTTCAGGGTCTTGCCATTCCTTACCGCACGCGCTCGCACTTTGACGCGCAGTCGATCCTCGAAACCGGCTTGGACAAGCCCGTGGGAACGGCGACCGGCTGGCTCAACCGGACGCTCGGCGTGATCGGCGGCGCCTCTGGGGCCGGGATCGCGGTCGGCGGCGGTTTGCCGACCTCGCTGCGCGGTGAGGTGCCCGTTGCCACCTGGGCGCCCAAAGTGCAGCGCGACGGTGACGAGGCTTTGCTCGCCGATCTTTCCCGCCTCTACAATCAGGATCCGCAGCTTGCGGACAGCTTCACGGCGGCCCTGAACCTGCAGGAGCAGGCCATGGTCATGGACTCTGGCGGCGGCAAGCGCGGGCTGGCGATTTTTGACCAGCTGTTCTCGGCCACCGGCCGTTTCCTCGAAGCTGACGACGGCCCCCGGATCGCAGCCATGGAATTCTCCGGCTGGGACACGCACGCGGGGCAGGGCAAGGCGGGCGGTACGCTTGACCGCCGGCTGGAAGCGCTGGCCAACGGCCTGCTGACCTTCAAGCCGCGACGCTGTCTCCAGAGGTCTGGTCGAAGACCGTGGTGCTGGTTTCAACTGAATTCGGCCGGACGGTGGCCACCAATGGCACCGGCGGCACCGACCACGGTACGGGGGGTGCAGCGCTGCTGTTCGGCGGTGCGGTGCGCGGGGGTCGGGTGATCGCCGACTGGCCGGGGTTGGCGTCGAACCAGCTGTTCGAGGGGCGGGACCTGCGCCCGACGCTTGATACCCGGCAGTTGCTCAAGGGCGTGCTCGGCGCGCACTACGACCTGCGCAACGCCGAACTGAACCAGAAGATCTTTCCCGACAGCGGGGCGGTCGGCGCCCTCGATGGTTTGCTGATCTAGGCTGAATTCAGCGCAGGTCGCGGGTCTGAAGCCGCAAGCCGCAAGCTTGCGACCCGAGGCCTAGTTCTCCAGCATGCGGCGCAGCAGTTCGACGTCTTCGTCGATGGCTGCGTCGAGCGACCGAAGCTCCTCGACCTTGCGGACCGCGTGCATCACCGTGGTGTGGTCGCGGTTGCCGAACCGCCGCCCGATCTCTGGCAGAGACCGCGTGGTCAGCTGCTTCGACAGGTACATGGCGATCTGCCGTGGGCGCGCCACGGAGCGTGCCCGGCGGGGCGAGAACATTTCGCTGAGCTTGATGTTGAAGTGCTCGGCGACCTTCTTCTGAATCTCTTCGATGGTCACCCGGCGGTCGTTGGCTTTGAGCAGGTCGTGGCGCACGGCTTGCACCATCTCCAGCGTCACCGGCCGGCCGATCAGGATTGCGTGCGCCTCGATCCGGTTGAGTGCGCCTTCGAGCTCGCGGATGTTCGAGGAAATCTTGTGGGACAGGAATTCGAGCACCTGCGGCGGGATATCCAGCGCAATGCTCTCCGCCTTAGCCTGCAGGATCGACAGCCGCAGCTCGTAGTTGGTCGGGTGGATGTCGGCGACCAGACCCCAGCCCAGCCGCGACTTCAGCCGGTCTTCGAGACCTTCGAGATCGCTCGGCGACTTGTCGGCAGAGACCACCACCTGATGGTTCTGGTCCACCAGCGCGTTGAAGGTGTGGAAGAACTCTTCCTGGCTGGCTTCCTTGCCACCGATGAAGTGGATGTCGTCGATCATCAGCACGTCGACCGAACGGAACTCGTCCTTGAACGCGATGGTATCGCGATGGCGTACCGCCTGAATGAACAGGGACATGAACTTCTCAGCCGACAGGTAAGCGACCCGGCGCTCTGGCTGGGTTTCGCGGATGTGCCAGGCGATGGCGTGCATCAGGTGGGTCTTGCCCAGACCCACACCGCCGTAGAGGAACAGCGGGTTGAAGGCGACCTCGGCGCTCTCGGCCACGCGCCGGGCGGCGGCGTAGGCGAGTTCGTTGGGTTGGCCGACCACAAAATCTTTGAAGCTGAAGCGCTTGACCAGCTGCTTGTCGTCATTCGGGACCGTGTACCGGTACTGAGACATCTCAGCGCTGTCGAGGATGGTCGGTGCGGCCAAGGGGCCGTTGCCAGCCGAGCCGGTTACGGTTTCGATCGCGTCCAGTGGCGCCGCAAAGTTGCCGACGCCGGCCTTGCTCGGTGGGATCGGCGCGCCGGGCTGAGTCGCCGGGCGGACGATGATTTCGACCGTCTCGATCTCAGGCTCGTGCATGACCCACAGCGCACGCAGACGCTCGAGGTAGTTGGCCTGCACCCAGTCGCGGACGAAGCGAGAGGGCACGGACAGGCGGATCCGCTCGTCGTTGGCTTCAGAGAATTCGATCGGACGCAGCCACGAGCGGTAGGTGCTTTCCCCGTATTCACGGCGGATAGCGCCCTTTACCTGCGACCAGATTTCCTGACGATCCTGGAGGGTGTGGAAGCTGTCACTCACGGCTTGATCCAGACCACGGTCGGTGCGGTGTCAGCCAGAGCACTAAAATTTTCGGCTTGCTCACTACACTTCGGTCGGTGGCCTCGGATACATTCCCGCACAGCTCTTCTCCTCAATTCACTTGCTTCGCTCTCAGCGGGATTCAGTGCGGCGCATCTTGGAGTGCGTTTCCTGCGACCCGATCCCTCGAGCATTTCCGGCGCCTCTGTTCGGGCACCTTGGAGACCGGAGCCCCCTGACAATGACGCCTCATATTTACGGCTTGGGCACAAGCGAGCAAGCATCGATAACGCGTGATCAGCCAAAAAAGTGAGATTTGTGGAGTCGCTGCCTCAGTCCGGTGCAGCCTGTTTTCAATTCGACTTTTTCGACTCCGCAGACACCCAACATCGTGACGAGATCAAGGCCAATATTGCGCAGGAATCGCAGAATCTACTCTCAACGGATAACCGAGGCACGCGCTTCAGGGCGAATCGCCCAGAGCGCAGGACCGGACCGTGCACGGACCGATACAGGCTTCGAGGCGCCGAAATTAGGGCAGCAAAAAGCCGACCGGAACGCGGGCTCCGGTCGGCTTTTCAATTCAGGCGTCGGTGTGCTGATCGTGTCGGATCAGGCCATCCGCTTCACGGCCGCGCTGAGGCGGCTGATTTTGCGGGACGCAGTGTTCTTGTGCATCGTGCCCTTGGACACGCCGCGCATGATCTCGGGCTGTGCTGCGGTCAGGGCTGCGTGCGCAGCAGACTGATCGCCAGCAGCGACGGCGGCCTCAACCTTCTTGATGAAGGTGCGGACGCGGCTACGGCGCGCACGGTTGATTTCGGTACGGCGAGCCGCGGTGCGGACGCGCTTACGGGCGGAACGGGAATGTGCCATTCGGGTCTGTTTCCAAAGACGATGTCATAGATTGAGCGCTGCTATAGGCCCAAAGACCGCTGAGCGCAAGGCAAGGCTCCTATCGCTGACAAGCAGCGCAGAAGAATGTCGAACGATTCGACTGCACGATGCGCTCGACCGGCCGCTGGCACGTGCGGCAGGGTTCGTCCTCGCGGCCGTAGACCCGCCAGGCTTTCTGGAAGTACCCGAGTTCGCCGGACACCTGCCGGTGGTCGCGTAAAGACGAGCCGCCCGCATCGATCGCCCGGATCAGCACGGCCTTGATTTCTTCGCACAGACGCTCGATTTCGCGACGCTTGAGCGAACCGGTGGCGCGGGTCGGCCGGATACCGGCTTCGAACAGCGCCTCGCACACGTATATATTACCCAGCCCGGCGATCAGACGCTGGTTGAGCAGGCTGGCCTTAATCGGAGAGCTCTTGTCCTTGAACACCGCGCGCAGGTGTCCGGGATTGAGGGCCTCGCTCAGTGGCTCCGGACCGAGCTGGCCGAGAAAGCGGCTGGCACTGTCTGGTCCGCTGTACATCTCAACAAAGCCGAAGCGGCGCGGGTCGTTGAACCGGACCTGCCCTTTTGCCGTCTGGAACACCACGTGATCGTGCTTGTCGAAGTCTTCGTCCGGTGGGGTGACGCAGACCATGCGCCCGCTCATGCCGAGGTGAAACAGCAGGGTCAGAGGTGCGTCTTCGTCCTCGGGGAAGCGGATCAGCCCGTACTTGGCCCGGCGCTCGATCGTCCCGATCGTTTTCCCGGTCAGCCGCTGGCTCAGATCCACCGGAAACGGGAAGCGCATATCCTCCCGGCGGAGCAGCAGACGGTCCAGCCGCTGGCGCTCGAGCAGGGGGCGCAGACCCCGGACAACGGTTTCGACTTCGGGCAGTTCAGGCATGGGACGTTCAGCACCTGTGCGTTATTGGCAGCCCGCCTTTCTTTTCACGGGCGGGGTTAAAGGCTATCTCAGCAGCATGGCAAAAGAAAACGACGATACCACCCACTTCGGGTACCGCGACATCAAGGTCGAGGAAAAGGCACCGCTGGTCCAGGGCGTGTTCGAAAGCGTGGCTGGCCGCTACGACATCATGAACGACCTGATGTCCATGGGCGCCCACCGGCTTTGGAAGGACGCGCTCATGGACTGGATGCGCCCGCGAGCCGGAGAAGTCTGCCTCGACGTGGCCGGCGGGACCGGCGATATCGCCGAACGCATCCGGCAGCGGCAGGGTGGTTCAGAAGCGCCAGGGCGGGTGCTGGTCTTTGATCTGACCGAGGGCATGTTGCAGGCCGGGCAAACCCGTTTTGAGGGTCGCGAGGACCTGCAGTGGATCTGCGGCAACGCCGAGGCGCTGCCCTTCGAGGACCGGTCGTTCGATGCCTATACGATTTCTTTCGGGCTGCGGAATGTATCCCGGCCGGAGCTGGCACTGGCCGAGGCGCGGCGGGTCTTGCGTCCCGGTGGGCGCTTCTTCTGCCTCGAATTCAGCCGCGTGGTGCTGCCCGCGCTCAAAGACCTCTATGATCAGTACAGCTTCAACCTGCTGCCCGAGCTGGGCCGCTTGGTCGCCGGAGACCGCGAGAGCTACCAGTACCTTGTCGAATCCATCCGCCGCTTCCCGTCGCAGGAGCAGCTCGAAGGTATGATGCGCGAGGCCGGTTTTGCGCAGGTGAGCCACCGCAACATGTCCGGCGGTATCGTCGCCATCCACAACGGCTGGCGGGTCTAGGCCGGTGCTGGGTTGGATCACCCATCCTTTCGCCGGGCTCGGGCTGCTCTGGGTCATGGGCCGCGAAGGCGCCACCGACATCGCCCTGCGTCTCGCGCCCGCGCGCAGCCTGCCGGCCCGGGTTCTGCGTATCCTGAGCCTGCTCAAAGGGGGCAAGGCCCGGTCGCGGACCGCAGGCACGAACCTCGCCATCGCCCTCAAACGGCTTGGCCCGACGTACATCAAACTCGGTCAGATCCTCTCCACCCGTGCTGATCTGATCGGTGAAGACGCGGCGGCGGATCTGTCGGCGCTGCAGGATCAGCTCGAACCCTTCGACGACCGCACGGCGCGGCGGATCCTCACCGAGGCGCTGGGACAGCCGGTCGAGGACGTCTTTGCCGACTTTGGCCCGGCCTTCAGCGCTGCATCGGTCGCGCAGGTCCACTTTGCCACCCTGCATGGCGGAGAGGAGGTCGCGGTCAAAATCCTGCGCCCGGATATCGAGTGCCGGTTCGTGCGCGAGCTCACCTTTCTGCGTTGGGCGGCGGGCTTCGCGCAGGCGCTGGTCCCTGATCTGCGCCGCGCCCGGCCGGTGGGGATCATCGACGTGCTGCGTGAGCAGACCGCCATGGAACTCGACCTGCGGCTCGAAGCCGCCGCAGCGGACCAGATGGCGCGCAACTTCGCCGACCGCGGCACCCTGCGCACGCCGGCGCCGTTCTGGGATCTGACGTCTCAGCGGGTGCTGGTCATGGCCCGGGTCGAAGGCACCAGCATCGATGAGCGTGACCTGCTCCGTGAGCAGGGCCACGACCTCGAAGCCGTGCTGACCAATGCCGCCACCTGTTTCTTCGAGGCGGTGTTCGAAGACGGCTTCTTTCACGGTGATCAGCACGCGGGCAACATGTTCATCGACGTCGATGGCAAGGTCGTTTTCGTCGATTTCGGTATCGTCGGGCGGCTGGACTGGAAGGGCCGGGTCTTCCTCGCCGATCTGATGAGTTTCCTGCTCGAGGGCGACTACGACGGCCTCGCCCGGCGTTACGCGGAAGAAGGCTACCTGCCGCGTTCTGCCTCGACTCAGGCTTTCGCGCTGGCGCTGCGCTCGGTGGCCGAGCCGATCGTCAACCAACCGCTGGAGCGGGTGTCCTTCGCCCGGCTGCTGGGGCAGTTGCTGGCTATGGGCCGCACCTTTGACATGAGCCTGCAGCCCGATCTGTTCCTGCTCCAGAAGAATATGCTGATGGCCGAGGGCATCGCCCGGTCGCTGTCGCCCGACATCAACATCTGGGACATCGCGCGGCCGCTGGTGCGCGACTGGATGATCGAGTACCGCAATCCGGTGGCGCAGCTCTCCGGGCACGCCGAAACCGCGCTGGCGGCGGCCGGGCGCTTGCCAAGCATGCTCGAAGAGGCCGAAAGTGCGCTTAAGGATCTGAACGCCGAAATGAACCGCCGCCGTTCGGCGGGGTCGGTCTGGTTGGGTTTCGCGCTGGCGGCGGTCGTCGGCGCCGGGCTGATGTGGCTGGTTCTGCAGGCGACGGGAGGTTAGAGCATGGCACTGGCGGGCAAGCAGATATTGCTGATCGTCTCCGGCGGGATCGCAGCCTACAAGGCGGCGGTTCTGGTGCGGCGGCTGAAGGACGCCGGTGCCACCGTGGTGCCGATCCTGACCAAGGGCGGCGCCCAGTTCATCACCCCGCTGACCCTCGCCGGACTGGCCGAGCACCCGGTCTACGAAGACCTGTTCAGCCTCAAGGACGAGGCCGAGATGGGGCACATCCGGCTGGCGCGCGAGGCCGACCTGATCCTCGTGGCTCCGGCCAGCGCCGACCTGATCGGCCGGATGGCGGCCGGGCTGGCCGACGATCTGGCTTCGACCACGCTGCTCGCGGCCGATGGCCCGGTGGCTATTGCGCCCTCAATGAACCCGTGATGTGGGCCAACCCGGCGACGCAGGCCAACGTCCACGCCCTGATGGCGCGCGGCGTCCACGTCTGGGGTCCGACCGATGGCGACATGGCCTGCGGCGAGATCGGCTCGGGACGCCTGACGGAGCCCGAAGACCTCGTTGCGCTTGCTGAAGCCTTCTTCGCGCCTAAACCGCTCGCCGGGAAGCGCGCGCTGGTCACGTCCGGACCGACCCACGAGCCGATCGACCCGGTGCGGGTCATGGCCAACCGCTCTTCAGGCCAGCAGGGGCAGGCCGTAGCCGCCGCGCTCGCCGCCGCCGGGGCTGACGTGACCCTCGTCACCGGGCCGGTGGCCCTGCCCCCGCCGGTCGGCGTGCAGGTCCAGCGGGTCGAGACCGCCGACGAAATGCTCGCCGCGGCGCAGGCCGCGCTCCCAGCTGATATCGCCGTCTTTGCTGCGGCGGTTGCGGACTGGAAGCCCAAGGATGCTTCGCCCGAAAAGCTGAAAAAGCAGGCCGACCACGACGAGCTCGAACTCCGCTTCGTCAAGAACCCCGATATCCTCGCCACCATCGCGCAGGGCGAGCCGCGCCCCGGTCTGGTGGTGGGCTTTGCTGCCGAAACTAAAAACCTCGTCGATAATGCCCGCGCCAAGCGCCGGAAAAAGCAGGTCGACTGGATCCTCGCCAACGATGTCTCTGGCGGCGCGGTCTTCGGCGCAGCGAACAACGCCATCACGCTGGTCACGGGCGACGGGGCCGACGACGTGGAAACCTGGCCCGAGCTGAGCAAGTCGCAGGTCGCCGCCCGCCTCGTGGCACGCATGGTCGAGGCGCTGGAACCATGACGATGCCCGCTTCCGCGACGGTCAAGGTGCCGCTCAAGCGGCTGGACAACGGCGCTGATCTGGCGCTGCCCCAGTACGAGACCGCCGGATCAGCCGGCGCCGATATCCGCGCTGCCGTCGACGCACCGCTGCGGTTGGAACCCGGACAACGGGCGCTGGTCCCCGCGGGCTTCGCGATGGCCCTTCCCGCCGGGTACGAGGCGCAAGTCCGCCCCGCTCCGGCCTCGCGGTCAAGAACGGCATCACCGTCCTGAATGCGCCGGGCACCATCGACAGCGACTATCGCGGCGAAGTGCGGGTGCCGCTGATCAACCTCGGCGACGAAGCCTTTACCATCGAGCGCGGGATGCGCATCGCCCAGCTGGTCATCGCTCCGGTGGTGCAGGCCGGCTTCAACGAGGGCAGCGACCTCGACGAGACCGAGCGCGGGGAAGGTGGCTTCGGATCGACCGGTGTCTGAGGACCGCCCCGACCTTCCCTTGGATGAAGACGAGGCGCTGAGCCGCTTCAGCGACACCGACCTCGAGCGCTTTGCCCGGCAGCTGGTGCTGCCGGAGATCGGCGCGCGCGGGCAACTGCGGCTGTCGCAGGCGCGGGTCGCGCTGGTCGGGCTGGGCGGCATCGGCTGCCCGGCGGCGCAGGCGCTGGCCCAATGCGGGATCGGTACGCTGGGGCTGATAGACCCCGATACAGTGTCGCTGTCCAACCTGCCGCGGCAGATGCTGTTCCGTGCTGCCGATGTCGGTCGACCCAAGGCGCTGGTCGCCGCCGAAGTGCTGGAGGAGGCCAGCCCCGGGCTATCGGTGACGTTGCGCTCGACCCGGTCCGGGCCGGGACGGCCGAACGGCTGCTGAGTGGCTACGATCTGGTCATCGACGGCAGTGATAACTTCGACACCCGTGTGGTGGTCGCCGACTGGTGCCAAAGCGAGGGTCACCCTTCACCCGGCGGTGCTCGCTTGGTTGCGGCATCGGTGATCGGGACCGAGGGCAACTGCTGTGCCTCGACCGCGATGCTCCGCGCTACAGTGACCTGTTCCCCGAGGGACCACCGCCCGAGCAGAACTGCGCCGATGTCGGTGTGCTGGCGACCGCGTCGATGCTGATGGGCCAGCTCGCGGCTCATGCGGCGGTGCAGTGGCTGGTCACGGATGAACGGCCCGCCGCGCAGCTGATTTCCACCTGGCCGCTGCGCATTATGCGCCTTCAAGTGTAGTTCGGGCCTCTCGGAGCCGTTTCGGAAGCGATTTATCAAGAAAATCAGCTAAAACACTTGAATATATAGATTCTGTTCGTCATAGATTGAGGGTCTGTGCGCCGTGAAATTTCATCTGCGCGGGATTTAACGCACCGGCACAATATTTTTATACGTGATTTGACGGACTCATTACCGTGCTACTCAGTGGTTCCAGCCGTCGGGTGGGAAATTCCATGCCCACCCTGCGGCGCCTGACCTGGCTTCTTTCGATTTCTCTCGTGCTGCTCGGCGCTGTGATGGCGCTTGCGCCCACCGCGCAGGCTCAGTCGCAGAGCGTTGGCCGGGTGACGGGCGAGGTGCTGCCGCGCTGGGTTTCCCTCAAGGACGAAGACGCCTACCTCCGCCGTGGTCCGACCAAGACCCATGCAATCGAGTGGGTCTACCAGCGTCAGTATATGCCGATCGAAGTTGTGGCTGAGTTCGGCAACTGGCGCCGGGTCCGCGACCGCGACGGGACTCTGGGCTGGATGGGGCGCTCGGTGCTGGCCAATCACCGCACGGGCATGGTGCAGGCCGATATGACCCCGCTGTTCCGCGGCAACACGCAGGACTCCAACGTGCTCGCCTACCTCGAAGAAGACGTGGTGGTGCATCTGAAGAGCTGTAAGGACTACTGGTGTCAGGTACAGGTCGAGAACCTGACCGGCTGGCTACCCACATCGGTGATCTACGGTGTCTACGCCGGCGAAGAAATCAACTGATTTCGCCGCCATCCCCCGTGATGGCTCTTGTACTCATAATGTTCTCGTGCGAGCTTGCCCGCTATGGGCGAGTCACAGCATGACCTTTTCCGGATTACGGTAGAAACCGAGGCAGAAACCGGCCGCATCGCTGCGGCTGTGGGCCGGGGGCTGTCGTCCGGCGACTGCGTGCTGCTGCAGGGTGATTTGGGGGCGGGGAAGACCGCCTTTGCCCGCGCGCTGATCCGGTCGCTGGCCGGGGATCCCGATCTGATCGTACCCAGCCCGACCTTTACCCTCAGTCAGAGCTACGACCTGCCCGACTTTGCCTTGACTCACTTCGATCTTTACCGACTGGGAGAGGCCGAAGAGGTCTTCGATCTGGGCTGGGAAGACGCGCGCGCCGACGGCGTGACCCTGGTGGAATGGCCCGAGCGGCTTGGGCCGCTCCGGCCGCCTGAGGCGCTGGAAATCCGGCTCGAGGCCAAGGGCGCCGGAGAAGAGCAGCGGCAGCTGCACGGGATTGGCGGACCCTCTTGGGCGTCGCGTTTAGGCTCGATTTTCTCATGAAAATCAGGGGCTTGTACAATATTTCGTCCCACGACGATTTCGGCATGACCTTCGCGCGTGGACTGCTCGAAGCCGATCTGGACCTCGCCGACGCGCTGATATTGCTGCCCAACCGTCGCGCCTGCCGGAGCCTGCAGACGACCTTCCTGCGCCTGCGTGAGGGCGAGGCGCTGCTGCTGCCCCGGATGGTGCCCATGGGCGACCTGTCCGACGAAGACGCAGTGGGAGAGTCCATCGCCGGGGGCATCGACCCCGAGGCACTGCCCGACGCGGATCTCGACCTGCCCGACGCCTGGCCCAAGCTGCGGCGCGAAGCGGTTCTGGCGGAACTGGTCGCCTACAAGGACCAGTCGCTGCCGCCCCATCATGTCATGGCCCTGGCGCAGGAGCTGGCGCGGCTCATGGACCAGATCGAGACGGAGGGCATCCGCCCCGACCGCCTGCCTGAGTTGGTGCAGAACGAAGATCTCGCCGATCACTGGCAGAAATCGCTCCTGTTCCTGTCCATCCTCTACGAGGTCTGGCCGGGAATCGAAGCCGACGCCGGGCTGATTTCCGCCGCGTCGCGCCGCCGCCGTTCTGTTGAAAACCAGATCAGGCAGTGGCGGCTGGCTGCACCGACCGGCCCAGTGATCGCGGCGGGCTCCACCGGTTCCATCCCCTCGACCCGGGACTTGCTCGCTGCCGTGCTGGCCTTGCCGCAGGGGCGGTGGTGCTGCCCGGACTGGACGAGGATCTGAGCGCGGACGCCTGGCGGGAAATCGGCCGCGAGGTGACCCATCCCCAGCACGGCTTTACCGAACTCCTGCAGGCCTTCGGCCGGGAACCCGGTGACGTGCAGCGCTGGCCCTGGTCCGGGACCGGGGAGCGCGAGGCACGCACCCGCCTGCTCTCCCGCGCCATGCTGCCCCCGGAGATGACCGCGAGTGACACCGAGGGCTGGAGGAGCAAGGCCGACCCAACGTTGTCGCCGGAGGCCATCGCTGCAGCCTTTGAGCAGGTAACGCTGTACGAGCTCGACGACGACGATACCGAGGCCAAGACCATCGCGCTGGCGCTGCGCGACGGGTTGGACCGGCCAGCCTTTGTCTCCGCGCTGGTGACGCCCGACCGGATGCTGGCGACCCGCGTGCGGGGACACTTGCAGCGCTGGGGGATCGAGCCGGATGACTCCGCCGGTCTGCAACTGCACGAAACCCCGACCTTTAAATTCGCGCGGATCGTGCTCGATCTGGTGGGATCGCGGATCGATCATTTCGACCTGCTGGCGCTGCTGCACCACCCGCTATGCCTGCTCGGGCTGGACGAGGCCACGCGGCAGCGCGGGCGCGCCTTCCTCGACCTCGAAGTCTTGCGCCGGACGGCGTCGGGGCAGGGCCTGACCCCGCTACAGGACTGGCTGCGCGCCAACCCCGCCAAACCCGGTGCGGCGCAAGCCCACGCCGTGCTCGACCGTGTGGCAGCGGCCACGCGCGCGCTGCGGGAGACGGCTGAACGGGCCAATGACGACCCGTGCTGGACCGCCTTTGACTGGCTGCTCGCCACCATGGAGTGTGTCGAGGCCCTGACCCAGAGCCCCGATGAGGCCGTGGGGTCGGTCGCCTGGGCCCAGACCGGGTCGGAGGCCATGGTCGCCTTCGTCAACGAATGGGCGCAGGCGCTGACCGAGCGCGGCCTGAGTGCCGCGCGCGCCGAGGCCGCATCCGCCGCCGAAGGCCCGCTGGCCGAGCGTCCATTGCCGCTACCGACCTTTTCCGCGCTGCTCGACCGCGCGGTGCAGGGCGTGAGCCTGCGGTCGCCCTTCCTCGGTCACCCCCGGGTGCTGATTCTTGGTGGGATCGAAGCCCGTCTGACCAGCGTCGACCGCATTATCCTCGGCGGCCTGAATGAAGGCACATGGCCAGCGGAAACCCAGCCCGGTCCGTGGATGTCCCGGCCCATGCGACGCGAGTTCGGCCTCCCTTCGGTCGAAAGGCGCATTGGCCTGTCTGCCCATGATTTCTGTCAGGCCTTTGGCCGGGCCGAAGTGATCCTGACCCGGGCCGGTCTCGTCGATGGGGGCGCGACGGTCCCCTCGCGCTTCATCAAGCGCTTGCTCGCCTTCCTCAAAATAACCAAATCCACGGCGGTGCTCGACCCGCCGGGCTGTGTTTCGAGACCGCCGCCCAGAACATCGACGCCGCCGACCAGCCCCGTGGCGCCCGGCCGCCCCGGCCCCGGCCACCGCTTTCCGCGCGGCCGACGGCGTTTTCGGTTACTGCCATTGAGCGCTGGCTCAAAAACCCCTACGAAATTTACGTCAAGCACAGCCTGCGCCTGCGCCCGCTCGACCCCATCGGGGGTCGCGTTGATGCCGCCCTGCGTGGTACCGTCATCCACCAGGCGCTGGAGGACGTGGTGCGCGACCACCCCGGCCCGGTCGGTGAGGCCTACGAGGCGGTGGTGTTCAAGGCGCTCTACGATGGTTTTCGCGCCAGCGGGCTGACCGATGCTCAGGTGGCGCTGTGGCAGCCCCGGCTGGCGAAAATAGCGGCATGGTTCAGCCAAACCGAGGCCAGCATCCGCGCCCGTGGTCGCCATTCCGCTGCGATCGAGCAGGATGTCGAATACCGCTTCGAGGTCGAAGGCATCGAATACTGCCTGCGCTGTCGGGCCGACCGCATCGACCGCGACGCGCAGGGCAACCTGCACATCGTCGACTACAAGAGCGGCACGGTTCCTTCAGGCAAATCGGTGGCCGAAGGGCACAACCCGCAGCTCTCGCTCGAAGGCGCACTGATCGGGCGCGGTGCCTTCGAGGGCATCGACAGCACGGCCGTCGATCCACAGTCTCGAATACTGGCAGGTCGACGGCAAGGACGCCGGCGGGGTGATCAGGATCGTACCCAATAAGAAGGACGGTCCGGACGAGATCGAGGCGGTGATCAACGACAGTTGGTCCAACCTGCTCGAGCTGATCGCCAAGTATCAGAACCCCGATGAGGCCTTCAAGGCGCGGGTGGTGCGCAAGGGCGACTACATCCACCTCGCCCGGCAGGATGAGTGGGAGGGCCGTAGCGTTGGCAACGACTGACCCCGCCAGCCTGTCAGTCCCGCTCTGGGATCCGGCGATCGACGGCCACGACCAGCCAGCGGTGATCCGCACGGCGACCGAGGGCCAGCGCCGCGCGGCCGATCCGCAGGTGACGGCATGGGTGGCGGCCTCCGCCGGGACTGGAAAGACCCGGGTGCTGACCAACCGCTTGCTGGCCCTGCTGCTCGAAGGGGGTGCAGCCCAGCCAGATCCTCGCGCTGACCTTTACCAAGGCCGCCGCTGCGGAGATGGCCGACCGGGTCAGCGAAGCGCTCGAAACTTGGGTCACGCTCAGCGATGAAAAGCTCCGCGAGGCGCTGTTCCGCCTCGCCGGTGAGCACCCGGATAAGGCGCAGATGGCGCTGGCCCGGCGGCTGTTCGCGCGGGTACTCGAGGCGCCGGGCGGGGTCAACATCCAGACTATCCACGCCTTCGCCCAGTCGTTGCTGGGGCGGTTCCCGGTCGAGGCCGGGGTCCAGCCCGGCTTCCGTGTGCTCGACAATGGCGAGGCCGACGCACTGCTCGAAACGGCGGTGGACCGGCACCTCATCGGCTTGGCGACCCGCGACGACCCGGGCTCGGCCAAGGTGTTTCGAAGCCCTCGGCGAAGACAGCTTCCGCGCGGTTATCGCCGGATTGGTGCGGGAGCGGGGCAGGCTGCTGCGCCTGCGCGGGGCCAACAAGCTTCCCGCCGCCGATATTCTGGCACCATTGCGGGCCATGCTCGAGCTCGAAGACGGGATGACGCTGGAAGGCCTCCGCGATGCCCTCATCGGCGGGGGGCAGGCGCCGGAACCGGTCCGCGCCGCGCTGCGTGCCTATGCCGACTGGGCGCATAGAACCGGTAAAAAACCAAACCAACGGAATACTGTCGCCTTCGACGCCATCGACTGGCTGGGTCTGCCCGATGACGCGGCACGTCGCCTGGCGTGGAAGACCTATCAGGATCTGCTGCTCAAAGCTGACGATGAGCCCCGGGATTTCATCTACACATTGACCAAGGGTTTCGCCGGGGATGAACCCCGCTGCCTTTGAGGCGTTGGAACGAGGAGAAACAGCGGGTCTATGCGCTGCGCAACGCCATGAAAGCCCTGCAGCAGGCGGACATATCCGAGGCGCTGCTGGATACGGCCTTTGACGTGCTCGACGACTACGAGGCCACCAAGGCTGCGCGCAGCCGGGTCGATTTCGACGACCTGATCCTGCGCACCATCCGCCTGCTGACCGCCGAGGCAGGGGCGGGGCTGTGGGTCGCCTTCAAACTCGATCAGGGCCTGCGCCACGTGCTCGTCGATGAGGCGCAGGACACCAACCCCGACCAGTGGGCCATCGTCCGTGGGCTGACCAGCGCCTTTTACGACGGCACCGACCCGGAGATGGGCCGCCCCGACGAGGGCTTCCGCACCAGTTTTGTCGTCGGTGATCTCAAGCAGTCGATCTACGGCTTCCAGCGCGCCGACCCGCAGGTGTTTCAGGCCATGAAGCGCCGCTTCGAGGATGACGTTGAGCGCGCCGGACAGCAGTGGATTGCGCAGACGCTCAACGTGACCTTCCGCTCCTCGCAGCCGATCCTGACCGCGGTCGACTGCCTGTTCCGCCACGGCGAGAACGCCAGCGGGCTGACCTTCGACGGTGAAGGCTGGCCCGAGCACCTGTCGGGCAAGGCAGGCGCGGGCGGGCTGGTCGAGGTCTGGGCGCAGATCGAGCCGCCGCCGAAGGACAAGAACGCGCCGGTCAACCTGCTCGACGATGACGAAGACGAGGAAAGCCGCCCCGAAGTGGAGCTGGCCGAGATCCTCGCCGACCGCATTGCGCGCTGGACCCGGGGCGATGCAACGCCGGGCGATCCGGGCTGGCTGGAAGGGCGTCAGCGCCCGATGCGGCCGAGGACATCATGATCCTGATGCGGTCGCGCTCCGGGCCGTTCATCAGCACCCTGACACAGCGGCTCAAGACCCGGGGCGTGCGCGTGGCCGGGGCCGACCGGCTCAAGCTGCACGAGGAAATCGCGGTGCGCGACCTGATCGTGCTGAGCGAATACCTGCTCCAGCCCGCCGACGACCTGGCGCTGGCGACCGTGCTGCGCAGCCCGCTTTGCGGGATCAGCGAGACCCGCCTGTTCGACTGGGCCCACCACCGCGGTTTGGGCGAGACGCTGGAGACCGCCATCGTCAAGGCTGCCGACGCCGGATCGGGCGAGGCGCAGACGGTGCTGGGGCTGATACGGACCCTGCGCGGGCAGCTGGCGTCTACCCCGCATGCCTTCTTCAGCTTCCTGCTCAACCGGCTGGGTGGATCGGAAAGGTTCTCCACCCGGCTGGGGCCTCAAGGGACGGACGCGCTGCGCGAGTTCCTGCGGGCGGCCCTGTCCTACGAGCGGTCCAACACGCCGACCTTGCCCGGCTTTCTGGGTTGGCTGCGCAAGGCGGAAATCGAGGTGAAGCGCGATCAGGACGCCACCGACGGCGGGGTGCGGATCATGACGGCACACGGCGCCAAGGGGCTGGAGGCGCCCGTCGTCATCCTGCCCCAGACCCATCGCTGGACCGATGACACCAGCCGCGACCGCCTGCGCTGGTGGGACCCGGAGCCTGTCGAAGACGGCGCCTTCAACTTCGATGCCCGGCCGCTGCCTTACTGGAAGCCCAGTGGCTCCGACCGTCCCCACCAGACCGCGACACTGGAACTCGTTGAAAAGCAGCGGGTGATGGAAGAGGAACGGCGCCTGCTCTACGTCGCCATGACCCGCGCTGAGGAGCGGCTCTATATCACCGGCTGGAAGACCCAGAAGCAGGGCAACGACAAAGACAAGGCTGCGAGCACCCCCGCCGCCCAGTCCTGGTACGATCAGGTCAAGGAAGCCTTCGAAGCCGCCGACCCGGCGATCGGCATCGAACGGCTGACAGCGGTGGAGGGAGAAGGCTGCGCCCCTGTTCCGGCTCTACAGCCCGCACCAGCCGGCCTCTGAAACCAAGGACGACAGCGAGCAGAAACCCAAGGACGCGCCGTCACTGACCCGGGGTCGGGTCGGGCTGGACCAACTTGCCGGGTTGCGTGCGCCTGCGCCGGAGGAACCCTCACCCCCGCGCCCCTTTGCGCCCAGCCAGATGCTCGAAGACCCGGCTGCGCCGTCACCGCTGGCGTCGCTTCAGGCGCTTCGGGGGCAGGCTGGCGAAGCGCCTGCCGCTGGGACAGCCGTCAGGGGACACAAATCCGCATCGCCGTTTTTCCGGGGTAACGTGCTCCACGCGCTGCTGCAGCGCCTGCCTGCCCTGCCGCCTGCCGAGCGCGAGGCGGCCGCGCGGCGCTACCTCGCCCGCCCGGCGTTGGGGCTGGCCGGGCCGCAGATCGATGCCTGGTCGCGGGAGGTGCTGGCCATCACCGACGGTGAGGCCTTTGCCGACCTGTTTGCCCCTGAAAGCCGGGCCGAGGTCGCGGTGACCGGCCTGATCGGGCATCTGGTGGTTTCGGGGCAGATCGACCGCTTGGTCGAGCGCGAGCACGATGTCTGGATCGTCGACTATAAGACCAACCGCCCGCCGCCTATCGACCCTGATCACGTGGCTGCGAGCTATCGTGCACAGCTGGCAGCCTATAAAGCCGTGCTGGAGAACTTGTATCCGGGCAAGCCAATCCGCACCTTCCTGTTGTGGACGGAGACCCCGCGCCTGATGGAAGTCGCGGTTAACCCGGATGACCTGCCGCCGCTGGCAAAAGTTGCAGCCAACGATTGACGCGGCCGGTGCCCAGACCTTAGGGTCGTCGTCCGTTTTATTTTATGCGTCCGCTCGGGGTGAGCCGGACCAAGCACCAGAAAGGAGCCAGACTATGGCAGTCGTAGAAGTCACTGATGCAACCTTCCACAACGAAGTTGTGGCGTCGGACAAGCCGGTGGTCGTCGATTGCTGGGCGGACTGGTGCATGCCGTGCAAGGCGATCGCGCCATCACTGGACCAACTCTCCGACGAGATGGCTGACCAGATCACCATCACCAAGCTCAACGTCGACCAGAATCAGGCGACGGCACAGGGGCTGAACGTCCGCAACCTGCCGACCCTGATGATCTTCAAGGACGGCCAGCCGGTCGCGATGATGGCGGGCGCGCAGCCCAAGTCCTCGATCAAGCAGTGGATCGAGCGCAACATCTGATCACAGGTCAGACAGGCGATAGACCAGCGGAAAGGGTTCACCATCGGTGAACCCTTTGTCGTTTGTGAGGAAAGCGTCGCAGCCCTGATCCAGCGCCGTCGCGAAGTGGATTGCATCGGGCAGGTCGAGGCGGAAGTCGAGCGCGACTTCGGGCACGGCCCACAGGATCGGGTCGCTGACGGGGATCAGCCGCAGGCCTTTTTGACACCGCCTTCAGAAAGTAAGCCGCCATCAGGCGCGCTGAAGAAAGCCTCGTACGCAGCGATTACGTCCGGGTTGTCGCGCCTTACCGCGCCGGTCATACACTCGGCGATGACCAGTTCACTGCTGATCAGCTCGGCTCCGGTTGCGCGGAGGTCGTGCAGCAAGCCCTGGACCAGCCCGTGGAAGTCGCTGTTCTTTTCGATGAGGTAGATGAGCACGTTGGCGTCGCAGTAGACCCTCTGTGCCGTGCGCAGGTCCCCGGCTGTCATACTCAGACCGCCGTGCGGTTTTCGGTGGGGGCCAGCCCCTGATTTTCTGCCAGAAAGGCCCCGGCGAGGTAGAGCGATCCGCAGGCCAGCACCAGCCCCGGCGGGGCGTCAGCGAAGGACTTCAGGCCCGCCTGCAGGCTGTCTGCCGTGGTCACGTCGTCCCAACCCAGCGCACTGGCTGCCGCTGCGGCATCTATGGCGGACAGGCTGGCCGCTGCGCCCGGGATCTGCACCGCACAGGCCTGCGCCACGCGCGGCAGCAGCGGGGCAAGGAAACCCTGCGCGTCCTTGGTCTCCAGCAGGCCGTAGAGCAGGTACAGGGGGCCGGTCACCCAACCCGTCACCTCGCAGGCTCGCCGCAATAGCTTTGCCCGCATCAGCGTTGTGGGCGCCGTCGAGCCGTAATTCGTGGCGGCCTGCGCCGGCGGCCTGCCACAGCGTGCCGCTGGTAATCAGCGACAGGCGCGCGGCCCACTGCGCCTGTGCCAGCCCGGCCGCGATGCTGGCCTCGTCGATCCCCAGATCGGTGGCGGCGGCGGCAGCCAGCCCGGCATTATCGCGCTGGAAGCCCCGGGCAGCCCGAGCGTGACATCGGGTTCGACCGGACGCGCAGGCAGGGCCAGCGTGCCGCGTCGATCGGCTTCCTCGAGCAGGATGGTGCGCACGGCTTCCTGCTGCGGGGCGAAAAGGCCTGACGCCAGGCTTGAAGATCCCGGCTTTTTCAGGGCAATGGCCTCAATCCCGTCACCCAGAAAGTGCTGGTGGTCGATCCCGATCCGGGAGATGAGCGACAGCGCAACGGCCTCAGGCGGCAGGATGTTGGTGGCGTCCAGCCGCCCGCCCAGACCGGTCTCGAGCAGCACGAAATCCGCCGGTGTCTCACTGAAGGCGATGAAAGCCGCCGCCGTCGTCAGCTCGAAGAACGTGCCCGGCTGATCGCCGTTGGCATCCTGCACCCGGTTCAAGACATCGAGGAGGCGATCGTCGCTGATGGTCTGCCCGCGCAGCTGGATGCGCTCGGCAAAGCGGACCAGATGCGGGCTGGTGTAGACGTGGGCGGTCTTGCCCGAGGCTTCGATAATGGATTTGAGAAAAGCGAGGGTCGAGCCCTTGCCGTTGGTCCCGGCAACGTGGATGGCCGGGGGCATGGCGCGCTCCGGTCGGCCGAGGTCTTCGAGCAGGGCATCGAGCCGGTCGAGCGACAGGTCGATCAGCTTCGGGTGAAGGGCGAGAAAGCGGTCGAGCGCCGCCTGAACCCCAGCTGGTTCGAGGCTCATACCTGGTCGAAACTCGGGTTGGGCTCGTCCTCCTGCATCACCGGAAGATCGGGCTCACCCGCTGGTTGGCTGCTGAAGCCTGTGGTGGCTAGTGAGCCGGGGACGTTGCGCAGCAGGCTGAACAGCATCACCAGTCGGTCGCGCAGTTCGAGCCGGCTGACCACCTGATCGACCATGCCGTGGTCCTGCAGGTACTCGGCGGTCTGGAAGTCGTCGGGCAGTTGCTCACGGATGGTTTCCTCGATCACCCGACGGCCGGCAAAGCCGATCACGGCATCGGGTTCGGACAGCGTGAGGTCGCCGAGCATGGCGAAGCTGGCCGTTACCCCGCCGGTGGTCGGGTTGGTGAGCAGAACGATGTAGGGCAGGCGTGCCTCTCGCATCCGCTCCACCGCGATGATCGAACGCGGCATCTGCATCAGGCTCAGAATGCCTTCCTGCATGCGCGCGCCACCACTGGCCGGGATGACCAGCAGGGAGGCATTGAGGCGCAGGGCTTCGTCGGCGGCCCCGACCAGCCCTTCGCCGACCGCACGGCCCATCGATCCGCCCATGAAGGCGAAGTTGAAGGCTGCGATCACGACTGGGCTGCCGCCCATCTGGCCGCTGGCGACAACGATGGCGTCTTTTTCGCCCGTGCGGGACTGGTATTCGCGCAGGCGCGCGGGGTAGGGCTTCTTGTCCTTGAACTTCAGCGGGTCGGCGGGCAGCTCGGGCATGTCCAGCCGCTGGTAGCCGGGGTCGAACAGGCTGTTCAGCCGCTCTTCCACCGACATGGCGTGGTGATGCCCGCAGTTGGTGCAGACGTTGAGGTTCTCTTCGAGCGCCTTCAGGAACAGCATCTGGTCGCAGGAGCGGCACTTGGTCCAGAGGTTGTCAGGCGTGTCTTTTCGCTCACCGACGAGGCGCTGGATACGGGGACGGACGTGATCGGATAGCCAGTTCATAGCGACTCAGATAGGGTTAGCGGACGCCCTGCGAAAGGGTACGGGTGAAATCAAGCACAGCGTCGACCAGTCCGGGCTTGGCCTTGCCGTGTTCGTCGAGGTTGCCCTCGATCTGCCGGACGATGGCCGAACCGACCACCGCAGCATCAGCAACCGAGCCGATTTCTGCAACCTGATCGGGGGTGGTGATCCCGAAACCCACGGCGATTGGCAGGTCGGTGAAGGCCTTGAGCCGACCGACGGCCGCCGCAACCGCATCCTGCTGCGCCGACCCGGCGCCGGTAATGCCGGTGATGGACACGTAGTAGACAAAGCCGGACGTGTTTTGCAGCACGGCGGGCAGGCGGGCTTCGTCCGTGGTCGGGGTGGCGAGGCGGATGAAGTTCATCCCGGCCTTGTTCGCCGGAATGCACAGCTCGTCGTCTTCTTCCGGTGGCAGGTCCACGACGATCAGGCCGTCGACCCCGGCGGCCTTCGCGGCAGCGAGGAAGGCATCGACCCCGTAGATGTAGATCGGGTTGTAGTAGCCCATGAGGATCAGCGGGGTTTCGCTGTCCTGCTTGCGGAATTCCTGCACCAGCTCGAGTGTCTTGGGCAGGGTCTGCCCCCGGCCAGCGCCCGCTGTGCGGCCAGCTGGATCGCTACACCATCCGCCATGGGGTCGGTGAAGCACATGCCCAGCTCGATGATATCCGCCCCGGCGTCGGGCAGCCCGCGCAGGATTTCCAGGCTGGTGTCGTAGTCCGGGTCACCGGACATGATGTAGGAGACAAAGCCCGGTCGGCCTTCAGCCTTCAGCGCGGCAAACTTGGTGTCGATCCGCGTGGTCATTGGGTGGTTTCCCCATGACCGAGGCCATGTCGAAGCCCAGGTGCTTGGCGACGGTGAAGATGTCCTTATCGCCCCGGCCACACATGTTCATGATCATGATGTGGTCCTTGGGCAGATCCGGCGCGATCTTGGTCACGTGGGCGAGCGCGTGGCTCGGCTCCAGCGCCGGGATGATGCCTTCTGTGCGGCAGCATAGCTGGAAGGCTTCCAGCGCCTTTGTATCCTTGGCGTAGACGTATTCGACCCGCCCGATATCGCGCAGCCACGAGTGCTCCGGCCCAATACCCGGGTAGTCGAGCCCGGCGGAAATCGAGTGGCCCTCGATGATCTGCCCGTCCTCGTCCTGCAGCAGGTAGGTGCGGTTCCCGTGCAGCACGCCCGGCTTACCCCCGGTCAGGGAGGCGGCATGCTCGTCTCCTTCCAGACCGTGGCCCCCGGCTTCAACGCCGATGATGCGCACGTCCTTGTCGTCGAGGAAGGGGTGGAACAGGCCCAGTGCATTCGACCCACCGCCGATGCAGGCAACCAGCGAATCCGGCAGGCGGCCTTCGCGTTCGAGCATTTGCGCCTTGGCTTCCTTGCCGATCACCGACTGGAAATCCCGGACCATGGCCGGGTAGGGTGGGGACCCGCGGCCGTGCCGATGATGTAGAAGGTGTCTTCGACGTTGGTCACCCAGTCGCGCAGGGCTTCGTTCATTGCGTCCTTGAGCGTGCCGGAGCCGGAGGTCACCGGCTTGATCTCGGCACCGAGCAGGCGCATGCGGAACACGTTCGGCGCCTGCCGCTCGACGTCGGTTGCGCCCATGTAGACGGTACAGGGCAGGCCGAACAGCGCGCAGACCGTCGCCGTCGCCACGCCGTGCTGACCCGCGCCGGTCTCGGCGATGATCCGGGTCTTGCCCATGCGACGGGCGAGCAGGATCTGGCCCAGACAGTTGTTGATCTTGTGCGCGCCGGTGTGGTTCAGCTCGTCGCGCTTGAAGTAGATCTTGGCGCCCCCGAGTTCCTCTGTCAGCCGCTCGGCAAAGTACAGCGGGCTGGGTCGGCCCACGTAGTCCTTGGCCAGCATGTTGAACTCATCCCAGAACGCCGGGTCCGGCTTGGCCTCGCCCCACTCGCGCTCGAGGTCGAGGATCAGGGGCATCAGCGTTTCAGCGACGAAGCGGCCGCCGAAGATACCGAACAAGCCACGCTCGTCCGGACCGGTCATGTAAGAGTTGGGCGTCGACATGATTTTCCCGTTTTGGCTACAGAATCGGGGTGAGACTAGCAGTGTTTCAGGCGCGGGCAACTGCGGCGAGAAAGGCTCTGATCTTCGCCGGGTCTTTGGTGCCGCGCTGACCCTCCATTTCCACGCCTGATGAGACATCAACGTAGGTCGGCTGGGTGACGGCGATGGCCTCGGCCACGTTCTCCGGCGTCAGCCCGCCGGCGAGCATCCACGGGGTGTTGCCCAGCTTGGCGGCTCCCAGCACGCGGTGATCGAAAGACAGCGCATTGCCGCCCGGCAGTTCCGCATCCTTGGGCGGCTTGGCATCGAACAGCAGCCCGTCGGCCACCCGGCGCAGGGCAGGCACCTCGCGCAGGTCGTCCGCCTCGGCCACCGACACAACGGCGAGCACGGGCAGCCCGGTGCGCTCGCGGATTTCGGCGAAGCGTTCGGCGCCGGCGTGGGCGTGAACCTGCAGCATATCCAGCTCGACCGCCGCGAGCAGGTCATCGAGGAAAGCGTCGCTGGGCTCGACCACCAGCCCGACGCGACTTATGCGGCCCTCGGCCTGCGCGCTCAGCGCGGCAGCGGCTTCAAAGCTCAGGTGGCGGGGGGACTTTTCAAAGAAGACAAAGCCGACGTGGGTCGCGCCGCCGTCGATGACGGCTTCCAGCGTTTCCGGGGTGGTGATGCCGCAGATCTTGGCCTGACAACGCTGGGGAAGGACCAGATCTGCGCTGAACACCCGGTCTGCAATCAGCCATGTCGCCACCAGCAGCACCAGCAGCGCGGCGCCCGAGGCCAGCAGCGCGGTGTAGGGGCCGAGCCAACCCAGCGGCGCAAGGTTGAAAAGCGCGACGAAGCCCCCGCTCATCACGATCAGCGCCGCAGCAACCCGCAGGCCGTGCAGCCCGCCCATGGCCCCCCAGGCGTGGAAGGTGAAGGCCCGCTTGGGCCGGCGATGGCGCAGCGGCACCACGGCCCAGGCCCGGGCAAAGAAGTAGGCGACGAGCACACCGCTGGCCACGATCACGGCGAGCAGTGCCGGGCGGTTGACCGCACCGCGATCAATGGTGTCGGGCTGGCTGGTCTCCACGCCGATGCTGGCGAGTTCGCGCGGGTCGTTGGAGCCATAGCGGATCAGGTCGCCGACGGCCGTCCCGAGGCTGCCCCACAGCGAGGCGCCATCGGCGTAGGTGAGCAGACTGCCGACCATGGTCAGGCCGATCCAGCCGAAGACGGTCGCAAAGATCAGGCTGAAGCCCAGCAGGCCTGAGCGCAGTCCGGCCCCGGACCAGGCCGGTGCGGGGATGGTCCGGCCGCCGCCAAGCTGGCCCCGGCGCTGCGCCATCAGCCCGGTGAACTCCCAGGCGGCTGCGTGGTAGAGCACGGCGACGGCGCACAGGCCGTAGATCGAATTCTTCAGGTCAAGCAGCCCGGATTGCGCGCCCAGATACACCAGCGCGGGACCGACAGCAGCGAGGCCGAAAATGGCAATCTGTGACAGGCTGCGAAGGGCCGGCATAGCAATGTCATCCCTCATCAAGAAAGCCGGGAAGGGTGGTGTCAGATGCGGTGTGCGCCGGGCGCCCAGCCGGTCCGGTTCACAAAGCAGACCAGGTTGACCACGGTGAACACGGCGACCCGCAGCACGAACAGCATCTGCGTCAGCACGAGGTATCCGAAATAGCTCAGGCCGAACACCGACGCCGATGCCGCACTGACCTGCAGGCCAAGCTGGGCAAAAATCAGTGGGACGCAGAACACCAGATGCAGCACGGTCATCAGGATGGTGATGCCGCCGGTCGCGCGCATGCTGTCGCCGAAGGTATAGGGCGCGCCGACGGCCGCAGCCGTGATGACAAAGCAGAAGCGGATATAGAGGTAGAGCACCACCAGCCCGGGAATGATCGGCAGCAGCGGCGCGAGCTGCGGCACGGGCAGGTAGGCACGGACCAGCAGGAAACCCACGAACCCGGCACCGAGGATCAGCCCACCGGGGACGTAGAGCGTCACCAGCCGGATAAACACGTTGGTGAAGGCCCGGCTCCATTCCGGCGAGGCCTGCAACCGGCCCTGCCGGATACCGATGCCCAGCAGTCGCGCCACGTTGGTGGTGTAGAGCCCGCCGATGACCAACTCGATCAGCAGGAAACTGACCAGCGCCACCACCAGCACGTCGACACTGAGCACCACGCCGCGCTGGCCGCGCAGGTCGAGGATCAGCGTCGCGGCAAGATCAGTGAGCAGTGCCAGCACCAGCGGCAGAACGGCGGTGGCCGCCAGCAGCCGCCATTGGCCCAGCAGCCCGTCGAGGATGATCTGCCGGATCGCGCGGCCGGGCGGCAGGGGCGGGAACTGCCCCATGAGGCGCACGGGCTTAACCATGGCCGTCGATCTCCGAGAGGATGGCCTCAGCGGCTGCGCGCGGATCGGCAGCGCGGGTGATGGGCCGCCCGATCACCAGTGAAGTGGCGCCCCGCGCCATGGCTTCAGCCGGGGTTGCGACCCGGCTCTGGTCGTCGCATGCAGCGCCCGCCGGGCGGACACCGGGGGTGACGAACAGGGCGTCATCCCGCTGCGCGCGGAGCGCGGCGACTTCCTGCGGCGAGCACACAAACCCGCCCAGCCCGCAATCGCTGGCCAGCGTGAACAGGTGCTGAGCATGTTCACCCGGGTCCGGTTCAGCGATGCCAAGTCCGTCCAGCTCGGCGCGGTCTGCGCTGGTCAGCACTGTCACTGCGAGAAAGCGGAAATCCGGGCGTTCCAGCGCGGCCAGCCCTTCGAGCATGGCCCGCCCGCCCGAGGCGTGGACCGTGGTCAGCCGGACGCCGAGATCAGCGATCTGCGCGGCGGCCGAGGCGACCGTGTTGGGGATGTCGTGCAGTTTCAGGTCGAGGAAGACCGGGGCCCGCGCCGCCAGCTGGCGAACGAAATCAGGCCCGGTCTGGTAGAACAGCTCCATGCCCACCTTGAGCCCGAGGTTGAGGCCTTCGAGGCGGTCCAGCATGGGTTCAACATCCGCCTGCGCCATATCGAGCGCGACGAACACCGGGGGGAGCCTGTGGGACTGATCCTGCACCATAATGCTTTGGTTTATCGTCTCCGACTCCGGCCTGCTAGTGGCAAATTCACCGGCGCTGCGCAGTTTTGATGACCCACAGGGTCAAAACGCGCATTGGTAAGTTATCAGCCACAATCTAGGTTGAGGTCAGAACTGCACGCCTAAGTTTTTGTAAAGGTTGACCATGGCATCTGCATCCGCCCGTCCCGGGCATGAGCCTTACCATCGTCATTATCGCGGGTTGCCTGATGGCGATGATCTCGATGGGCGTGCGGTCGTCTTTCGGCCTGTTCGTCGATGGCGCCCCCGGTGCCATTGGTGTCACCTCTGGTGACTTCGGTCTGGCGCTGGGGTGGCAGAACCTGCTCTGGGGCCTGATCGGCGCTTACGCGGCTTCGCTGGTGGACCGCTTCGGGCCCATGTGGGTGCTGATTGCCGGGGCGCTGATGTACGGGCTGGGGATGCTCGGCATGCTGACCCTGCAGTCGACTTTCTGGACCTATCTGCTGCTGGGTGTGCTGACCGGAGGCGGGGTCGCTGCGACCGGGTTTTCGATCATCGGCATCAGCTTTTCCAAGCTGGTTACGCCGGAGCAGCGCTCCTGGGCGCTGGGGCTGGGGACGGCGGCGGCGTCCTTCGGCCAGCTCGCCATCGGCCTGCCGGCGGGCATGATGCTGCAGCAGCTGGGCTGGGAGCCGGCGATGATGGTGCTGGCGGGGCTGACCTTCCTGATCATCCCGCTGTCCTTTGCCTTCGCCGGGATCAAAGGCACAGCGGCCGAGGCCGCTGCCACCACCGCCACCGCCAGCACCAAGCACCGGCAGTGGTTCCGAAGTCTGGCGCGAAGTCCGCGCTGCCTTCAGCAACCGCAGTTACGTCCTGCTGTTCTTCGGGTTCTTTGTCTGCGGCTTCCACATTGCCTTCGTCTACATCTACCTGCCGAAGTTCCTGATCGATCAGGGCGTGCAGCCGCAGTGGCTGAACGGCTGGGGTGGGATCGGCGCCGTGGCGCTGGCGCTCGTCGGTCTGTTCAACATCATCGGGGCCTATACCTCCGGCGTGCTGGGGCGGCATATCCCAAAGAAGAACGGCCTCGCCTTCATCTACGCCGCGCGGTCGGTGGTGATGCTGGCCTTCATCCTGATCCCGATTTCGCCGCTGACAACGCTGATTTTCGCATCGGCCATGGGTCTGCTGTGGCTGTCGACCGTCCCCCTGACGCAGGGGATCATCGGCGGCATCTTCGGCATCCGCTACATGACCACGCTCTACGCCATCGTGTTCGTCTCGCACCAGGTCGGGTCGTTCTCTGCGACCCTGCTGGCCCGCACCATCGAGAACCTGACCGGGGAGCTGACCCTGATGTGGGTTGCGGCGATCATCATCGGTGTGCTCGCGGCTGTGGTACACTGGCCCATCGATGAGCGCCCTGCTGAGCGGGTCGGAGCGCCACAAACCGCCTGAGCCGAGCTCCCAGCCATGCCGAACGATCAGCATCCTGAGCCACATACCGAGGCACGCCCGGTTTCAACATTCTGGGTGACGTTCTGGACCCTGACCACAGGCGGCATGGCGATCGTCGTGCTGCTGGTCGCGCTGGCCCTGGTCACCCGCCTTGAGGATGAGACCAGCGGGGCGGTGCTGGCGGTGTTCCCCCGCGCACCCCGCAGGATCGGATTTTCGCCGCCATCGAGCAAAGCGACGCCCGCGTGCTGCGCGCCACGCGGCTGTCCAACGCCTGGATCCTCGAAGGCACGCAGACCGGCTTCGTCGGCGCGCTGAAATCTGCTGGTGCGCTGGGGGCGTGGAAGCCCGTGTCCGGTGTGTCGTTTGCGGTCGGTGGCTGTGGCTTCGGGGCCGTGCTGTCCAACGACCCGCTATTCAGTCCGCAGCCAGCGTCGTCCTGATCTTCACCTCGCTCTCCAGCGTCCGGTGGACCGGGCACATGTCGGCGATTTCCACCATCCGCGCCCGCGTGGCCTCGTCCATGTCGCCCTCGATGCTGAGGCTGCGGGTGATGACGTCGACCTTGCCGTTCCGGGTCTCGCAGTCTTCGCAGTCCTTGGCGTGGATCTTCTCGTGCGACAGCCGGACGCCGGCGTGGGTGAGGTGGATGCCCTTGCGGTCGGCGTACATCTTCAGTGTCATCACGGTGCAGGCCCCAACCCGGAGAGCAGGTAGCCATAGGGGGAAGGCCCGGCGTTATTGCCGCCCACCGCCCGCGGCTCGTCGGCGATGAGGGCGTGTCCCTGCGCCGCGATCAGGCTGGTGTACTTGCCCGAGCCGGACAGCTCGACCACGACCTCCCCCTCCGCGTTGATCGGGTGGCGTGGTTCGGGCAGGTCGAGGTAGCGCTCGGCGAAGGTGCCGATCATGCGCGCGGCGTAGGCAGCGTCTTCCGCCCGGTTGAGCAGGTGGTCGGCGCCATCAAGGGTGATGAAGGACTTGGGGTGCCTGGCAGCGACAAAGATGCGGGTGGCATTGTCGATGCCGACAGTTGCATCCAAGGGCGCGTGCAGCACAAGCAGCGCGGCCCGCATCGACCGGATACGCGCTTCCTGATCGCTGTCCTGCAGGTCGTCGAGAAACTGCCGCGTCAGGGTGAAGCGCCGGCCACCCAGCTCGACCTCGCCCGAACCATCCCGCCGGATCTGGTCGGCCGCCGCGCCAAAATTGTGCAGCACGTGGGCGGGGTCGAAGGGCGCGCCGAGGGTGGCGACCGCCCGGATGCCCTCGATTTCCCCGGCAGCGCGGATCACCGCAGCGCCGCCGAGCGAGTGCCCGATCAGCAGACTGGGGGCGAGGCCCCTGCCGGTCAGGTGTGCGGCGGCGGCCACGATATCGGCAACGACAGAGCGGTAGTTGGTGTTGGCGAAATCACCGTCAGACCCACCCAGGCCGGTGAAGTCGAAGCGCAGGGTCGCGATGCCTTCGGCGGCGAGCGTGCGTGAGATCGCCGTCGCGGCCCGCGAGTCCTGCCCGCAGCTGAAGCAGTGAGCGAAGATCGCCACCGCCCGCGGCTCCCCCGCATAGGGCAGTTCCAGTCGTCCGGCGAGTTCGCCGCCGTCGTGGCCGGGGAAGGTCAGGCGTTCTGTCCGGGGTGGGGAAAGGGACATGCTGGCTCGGGCCTCCGTGCTCGATCTGACGACGTAGGCGCCAGCCTACCACCTTCGCACGCCGGGGGCTAAGCCAAGTGTCTCACGGGCAGGCGATGGCCCAGCGCGGCTAGGAGGTTGCCCGCGCGACCCACGTTTCCAGCGAGGTGAAGCCGGCAGCCGCGCTCGCGCAGGCCATCGATGATCGCGGGCAGGGCTTCCACCGAACGGCCGTGGATCGAGTGCAGCAGCACGATATCCCCCGGTGCCGACAGGCTCAGCACCCGCTGCACAATGCTGTCGGGTTCCTTGATCTGCCAGTCGAGGCTGTCGTTGGTCCAGTTGACCGTGGTCAGGCCGTAGGCGGCGGCTTCTTCGATGATGCCAGCGTTATAGTTGCCGAAGGGCGGGCGGAAGAAGGCGGGCTGCAGCCCCAGTGCCGTAAAGGCGCCCATGCCGCGCCGGAAGTCCTCGGCGACGGTTTCCCGGCTTTCCGCGCGCAGGTTCTTGTGATCCCAGGAATGATAGCCGACCTCGTGTCCCCGGTTGACGGCGGTCAGCGCAGTGGTCGGGTTCGCCTGTAGCTTTTCGCCGAGAAAGAAGAAGGGCGCGCGGATGCCCTTGGCGTCGAGAATGTCGTAGATCGCAGCGTCGTGGCTGTGGTGCGGCCCGTCGTCGAAGGTCAGCACGCAGTCGAAGCTGCCGTCGGCGTTGCGGAAGTCGCGCGGGCCGATGCTGAACTCCAGCCCGGGGGCGACGTAGCGTTCGAAGCCGCCCGGAATGGCTGCCCGCGCCGGCTGTTGGGTCGGCGTGGCTTCGATGGGGCTGGTGGCGACGCTTGCCGCTGCTGCGGCGGGCTGGGCGCCATAGGCGTTGACGGTTTGGGCCAGTGCTGCGGCCTCGATCCGCTTCTGGGCGATAAACTGGTCGAGCTGGGCCTGTGTCATCCAGATCAGCCCGTCGCTGGTCCGCACACCGACCAGCGGCTGTCCGTCCGGTCCGACCGGTGCGCGGGTGCCCGCCGAGGTTGCTGCGACCGCCGAGCTGCCGTCGCCCGCCTGCATCAGCACGCGTTCGCCCTGCGCGGTGAACAGGATCGTTCATGGCGGCTTCAGCCTCGGCCGGGTCGAGCTTGCCCTCCGGCGCAGTCGCGGCGCAGGCGCTGACCAGCGCCGCTGCGGCGAGCATCGCCAGCAGCTGTCCCACCCCTTGCATCCCGCGCACGTGTTGCAGCTCTCTTCTCCCGCAAATCTTGTTCTGGCACCCGGTTCAGTGCTCAATCACGGATTTGAGGCAAAAACAATGACAGCGCCTCAAATGCGCGTAAGATCAGTATTATGCGCCGCCGGTTCCCGCAAGGGCGATGGTCGCAACGGCGGATCGCGGGCCGGTCGGACGGGAACCCAGTGGGCGGGCTCAGATACCCCAGATGAAGGCGATCAGCGGCGTACCGATCAGCACGATCAGTATCTCCAGCGGCAGGCCCATGCGCCAGTAGTCGCCGAAGCGGTAGCCCCCCGGCCCCATGACCAGCAGGTTGTTCTGGTGCCCGATCGGGGTCAGGAACGCGCAGGACGCGCCCAGCGCCACCGCCATCAGGAAGGCATCCTGAGAGGAGCCGATTTCGTTCGCCACCGTCGCCGCAATCGGCGCCATCACCACCGCCGTGGCGGCGTTGTTCATGATGTCCGACAGCGTCATGGTCACCACCATGATCAGCCCGAGCAGCAGCAGCGGCCCCAGCGCCCCGGCGGCGGAGACCACGCCATCGGCGACCAGCGCCGTCGCCCCGGTCTGCTCCAGCGCGCTGCCCAGCGGGATCATTGCCCCGAGCAGCACGATGATCGGACAGTCGATCGCCTGATACAGCTTGCGCGGGTCGATCCGCCCCAGCAGCAGCATGCCGACCACCGCCGCGGCAAAGGCAATCGCGATGGGCACGCCGAGGAAGGCCGTCGCCCCGATCGCCAGCGCGAACAGCCCCAGCGGCAGCCAGTCGTTTTTCGGGCTCTGGCCCAGCATCAGCGCGCGCTGCGCCAGCGGCACGGCGCCGAGTTCGTTGATGGTGTCGGGCAGGGTCGAGCCCTCCCCCTGCAGCAGCAGCACGTCGCCTGCACGCAGGCGCACCCGGCCGATCCGCTCCTGAATCGGGGTGCCTTCGCGGGCGATGGCGAGCAGGTTGGCGCCGTATTTCCGGCGCAGGTACAGGCTGCGCGGGGAGCGGCCTTCGACGCGGGAGCCGGGCAGGATCACCGCCTCCATCAGCGCGACGTGCTCGGAGGTCATGTGCTCTTCGACGAAGGCGTCGGCCCCGGCGAGCTCCAGCTGCTGGGCGTCGAGGAAGTCCTGCAGCACGTTTGGCCCGGCCTGGACCATGAGAATATCGCCCTTGCGGATGTGGCGCAGGCGCAGGTTACCGAACAGCTTGGTGGCCCCGCGGATGATGCCGACCACCTGCAGGCCGCCGTCGGACAGGCCTTCGAGGCGGTAGATCTGCTCGTTGATCAGCGGGTGGTCCTCGGGGACGAGGATTTCGGTGACGTAGTCCTTGATCTCGAACTGGGGCTGATCGCCCTGCGGGGAGCGGCGGTTCTGCGTGATCAGCCGCCAGCCGACCAGCAGCAGGAACACCAACCCGGCGAAGGCCAGCACCCCGCCGACCGGCGAGAAGGCGAACAGGCCGAAGGGCTCGCCCGTGATCTGCTCCCGGTAGTTGGAGACGATGATGTTCGGCGGCGTTCCGATCAGGGTGGTCAGCCCGCCGAGGATGGTCCCGAACGACAGCGGCATCAGCACCTGGCTGGGCCGCTTGGACAGGGACAGCGCCACCGGCATCAGCAGCGCCAGCGCGCCAACGTTGTTCATGAAGCCCGAGAGCAGCGCGGCGATCCCGGTCAGCGCCGCCATGAAGGCCAGCGGCCGGTCGGACAGGCGTTCGAGCGGCCCGGCGAGGCGGTCGATCACGCCGCTGTCCTGCAACGCCCGGGACAGCACGAGCACTAGCGCGACGGTGATCACCGCGCTCTGCGAGAAACCCATGAAGGCGTCGTCGGCCTTGACCACGCCGACGAGCACGGCCGCGACCAGCGCGGTCAGCGCGACCACGTCGTAGCGCAGCCGCCCCCAGACGAAGGCAACCATGGCGAAGCCGAAGATCGCGAAGATCAGGGCCTGATCAACGCTGAGCAGGGCGGTGTCGGTTTGCATGCTGACGTGTTACCCGGCCTTGGGGCGGAATGCGAGGGCGCGCAGGCATGGCCGCTGCCCCCGGGCGCGGGAAAAGTGAGATTGCAGGGCTGGCGGAACCGCTTTATAGAGGGCGCTCCGGCCGTCGCCCTGCGGGTGTCGCGGCGGGTCTGAGCGCGGAGAGGTGGCCGAGTGGCTGAAGGCGCTCCCCTGCTAAGGGAGTATACGGGAGACCGTATCGTGGGTTCGAATCCCATCCTCTCCGCCATTTTCCTGCTTTTGTTGATGGCTTGAACGCTGGGCTCTGGGTGAAACGACTTCGCGGCTGACGTGTCGTGGCTCACTGGTCGCGGGGCGCTGTTTCCGGGATGGCGGGGGCAAGCTGCTGCGCCTGGATGGCGTTCCGGGTTCATCCCCAAAGATTAAGCGGCGGAATCAGTTCCGGGTTAGTCACAAAAATTTAAGTACTTTGTATACGAAGTACGAGAAAATTGACGTGACTGCGGGCGACCCCTATCCCCGCAAAACTTAAGGCAACAGCGCATCAGAATCTTAGCTAATTTCAGGTGCGTTGGTATTTGTCGCCGACTTGTTCCCTCGCCGGGTGGGTATCGTAGAAGATCGACAGCGACGTGAAGCGGGTTTCGCCTGCACCATCCCCCACGCCTGCGCCATCCCCCGCGCCTGCGCCGTCTCCGGCATCGGCATCGGCATCAGCCGCAGCGGTGAAGCGGAAGTAGTCCACGCCCTCGAACACGATCCGGTCACCGCTGGCCAGCGTCCAATCGTACTCGAAGTGTGCCGCACCGCTGTCCCCTTCTCCCCGAGCAGCACGTCGAACACGGTCAGCCGGTTCTGCGCCGAAGCCTGGTCCAGCGAGGCGAAGAACGCGGTCGCCGGCAGCGTCCCCAGATAGGGCGAGGTCACCTTCGCCCTCGGCGCGAACAGCGCCAGCACCCCCGCCATGTCCGAGGCTGTCAGCCGCTCGAAATAGGTGCGGATCGCTGCAATTTTCGCCGCTGAGTCATCGGAGGCGGCTGGGGCGGCAGGGGCTGTTGTCATGATCGGTGGGCTCCGGCATTCGGGTGAGGTCTGGTCCCGTCTCTTCTTGTCCCTTCTGAGACTGTCCAACACAAGGTCAGAATGTCGGCAGCAGCGCAAGGGCGTCGCCGAGCTTGCCTTCGATCAGGGGGCGGAACTCGGCGTAGAACGCGTCCGGGCTCTGCTCGAAAGTTGCTTCGAAGGCCGCGTCGAAACCCATGTCGGCCAGCCGGGGTAGAAGTCGTCGAGCAGCACCCCTTCGCCGTGGCGGGAGATCAGCAGCGCCACTGCCCACGCCCCGCCGTCGTAGAAGAAATCGCGGCAGGGGCTGTCGTAGTCGATCCGCACCATTTCGGCGACGCAGTCGTGGCGCTTGTGGGCCTCGGACGCGCGGCGGAACTTGCGCCCCATGTTCTTGCGGTAGGTGCGGAAGTTGAAGGTCCAGTCGCCGTTGTCCCAGACCGGTATTTTGCCCTCGGCCTGCAGCCGGGCGTGGGTGGTCATGGCCATGTACTCGGCCGCGCCCTCCATCCACCAGACCGGACCGAGCTTGCGGTCGCGCGCGTCGCGGTCGAGGTCGCGGACGTGGGCGTGCTGCACGGCGTGGAAGTATTCGTGCAGCACGGTCTTCTGTTCTTCATCCCCGGGTACGCCGAGCAGGCCGCTCATCCCCAGCGGCACGGAGGAGGAGAAGCGGTGGATGCCCCAGTCGAAGCCGCCGTTGTGGCCGGCGCTGCCGCCGGGCTGGCCGTTGGCGAGGGCGTCGGCGCCGAGCTGCTGGTAGGAAATCAGGCCGTGCTCGGACCGTTTCTCACGCTGCAGGCAGGCGTTCTTGGGCCAGTCGCCCCGGTCGTCGCGGCGCTGGCAGAAGGTGTCGAGCAGCGCGTTGGCGGCCTCGGGGTCGGTGCCCATGACCCAGTATTCGAGCGGGCCAAAGTTGCCCCAGGCCTCGGTCGCGGCGGCCATGGTCTCCACCATCCCGGTGCGGGCAGCCTCGACCACGTCGTCGGCGAAGAAGAATTCGGGCGCGACGTCGGTGGGCTGGGACCAGGCTGCAGGCAGCAGGCCGTCATCGCTGGTCTGGCGGGCTTCGCGGGCGGCGGCGAAGGCCCCGGCCTGCCCGTCGAGATCCCAGCTCTGGAAGCCGTTGCAGCATTCACCGGCGTTGACGAGGATCGGCGCGGACAGGTGGGCGGGGTCGTAGAGCAGGCCGAGCGCGCCGTCCCCGGTCATCAGCTCATAGCCCTCGCCGTTGAGGCGGAACGACCAGAGCTGCGCGGCGCTGCCGTCGGCCGGGGTCATCAGCAGCGGCCGGTCCCGCCCCTGCGCGGTCAGGGGGAAGTCCTCGCCGAGGATGGCGTTGGACAGCCGGTACTGCCCGCCGGGGAGCGGTGTGATCACCCACTGCTGGTGCTCGGCTTGGTTGGGCGCCTCGGCGATGACATCGCCGGTGTTGAGGTCGATGCTGAGGCCATAGGGACCGTCGGCGGGGCCGAGAAAGGCGACGCTCAACGGGCGCGAGACCAGATCCCCCAGCAGGTCATCGGCGGCAGCCGGGCGGTGCAGCAGCATCAATGCGGCGAGGGCGAGCAGGACGGCGACCGCTGCTGATCCGAGGTAGGACAGGCGGTGCAGGAGGCGGGGATCAGGCGGGATGTCATGGGTGGATCAGGGCTCCGGGGTTGGTGCGCGGTCACAGACGGAACATAGTGTATGGTCATTAGATCAGCCCGCGGGTCAAGGGTGTCACGCAAAGTGTCTCAGCCTCGGCCCACCGGGAAAACAACGCAGGAGCGCAGGCCATGACCACCATCGATGAAGCCCGGGTCGAAGCCCACTACACCCGGGAAAACCTGCTCAGCACCATCCGCGACGGCCTGACCGCCGCCGGGTTCGACCCCGACAGCCCCGATGCCAGCGCGCTCAGCGCCGTCGACGAGTTCCACATCGGCGGCAGCGAGGCCAGCCGCTTCGTCGGTGAGGCATTGGGCGCAACGTCGGGACTGCGGGTGCTCGATATCGGCTGCGGTATCGGTGGCCCGGCGCGGTTCATGGCCAGCACCTTCGGCTGCCGCGTCACGGGCATCGACCTGACGGCAGACTACGTCGCGGTCGGCAACCAGCTCAGCGCCATGGTCGGGCTGGCGGAGGCCGTGACCCTGCAGCAGGCCCGCGCGCTCGACCTGCCCTTCAGCGACGGCAGCACTGGCGATGGCGCCGGGTTCGATGCCGCCTATGTCATGCACGTTGGCATGAACATCGCCGATAAGCCGCGGATGATGGCCGAGGCCGCACGTGTGCTGCGGCCGGGCGGTAAGCTGGTGATCTACGACGTTATGACCCAGCGCGAGGGGTCGGTGACCTATCCGCTGCCCTGGTCCGACGTGCCGGAGAACAGCGCGGTCGACCGCCTGTCAGCTTACGAAGCAGCGCTGCACGCGGCGGGTCTGGTGATCGAGGCCAGCGAGACCAAGCGCGACTTTGCCGTCGGTTTCTTCGAGGCCATGGTCGCGCGGATGAACGAGGCTCAAGCTGCCCAAAGCGCGGGCAAGGGCGGTGATGGCGCGGGTGGCGGCGCTGCCGGGGGGCCGGGTCCTCTGGGCCTGCACCTGCTCATGGGCGCCAATACCCGGGAGAAGGTCGGGAACGTCTTCGGCCAGATCAAAGACGGCCTGCTCGCGCCGGTGCTGATCACCTGCCGCAAGCCGGGCTAGGGCAGGGGTGACCGCCTAGCGGAAGCGGTCGACCACGGCTCCAGCCTGCGCGCGCAGCGTCGGGTCCAGCGGTGGCGGTCCGGTGGCTGCCAGCCGCGTCCGCAGGTCCGCGTCGAGCCGGACTTTGAGATCATCCTGCGGGATGTCGTTGTTGCTGAGTGGGAAATTGGCGCCGAGGTAGCGCGAATCCCAGACCTGCATCCGGCAGTTTTCGACCGTGTGCGGTTCGGCGAGGTACTGGCCGCGCGGGCCCAGCCGCTCGATCATGTCAGCGCCGATCTGCTCGGGCGAAACCTGCACGCCTTCCCACATTTTCTTCAGCAGCCCGGCGAGGTCGTCGCAGAGCAGCAGGGCGTGCTCGGAGAACGTTCAGCCCCTGATCCAGCGAGCCGAGGTAGTCGCAGGTCGCCGGGCGGTTGTAGAACATCTGCATCATGTGCGAGGACAGCTCCCAGACCGCGTCCTGATTGAAGGTCGGGGCGACCGAGCAGCCCCCGGTCCCGGTCAGCGGTGGGATGCCCAGCCGGTGACGGACCTGGCACGCCGCCATGTCGGCCAGCGAATTCTGCGAGAAGCTGCCGATGGCGCCGGTCGCCGGTTCCATGAAGTTCACGTCCGAACAGCCGATGCAGAAGCTGCCTTCTTCAACCAGCTGCCCCAGCACCATGGCGGCGATGTCGGTCATCAGCGCGTGGGTCAGGCACCCGGCGAGCGTGATCGGCGAGGAGGCCCCGCCGATGGGCAGGGTGCCGACGCCGACCGGGATGCCAGCGCGGACGGCGGTGATGATCTGCTCGATGTGGATCGCGGCGAAGTTCACCGGCAGCGGGGTGATCAGGTGCAGGAAGTAGGGCCGGGCCCGCAGGGCGTCGCCACCCCCGCGCAGCAGGCTGGCCATCTCGATCGCAGCGTCCAGCGACACGGGGTATTCGCACAGGTATTCGATCGGCTTGGTGGTGTTCTCCATCAGGCACAGGAATTCGTCGACCTCACCGTAGAGGTTGGACTCGGCGACGTTCTTGGCGCCGATGCAGACCGCGTCGATGTTGGGTAGGCCGTCGGCCAGCCGGGTGATGCGGGCGAGGTCATCGCGGTTCGAGGCGCGGGGCTCGCCACTGGTCTCGTCATAGACGCCGATGCAGGTCATCCCGGGCATGAAGCGGGTATGGGCGCAGTCGATGGAGACCGGGTTCTCGCCGTCGCGGTCGTAGAGCTGGCACTGTTTGCCGACCGTTTCCAGCGCCCGCCGGCTGACGGCCTCGGGGATCAGCACGATGCCGTCTTCGCCGACGCTGCATCCCGCGGCCGCCAGCAGGCTGTCGGCCTCTGTCCCCGGCTCGAACACTACGCCCGAGCGGGCCAGCAGGGCGATCGACGTGTCGATGATCAGGTCGACGTCGGCCTCGCCCATCGGCTGGTACAGGCTGGTCGGGCCGAGGTGGCGGCCGGTGGTGGGGGCGGGGGCGTGGATCGCGGTGCTCGGCTGGCGGCGGGTGCGGCGCATGGTGGGCGGGTCCTTTGATCGTTCGCTGTTCGCGTATCGGTCGCTTCCGGTCTGCCGTCAGGGTGGCCCCGGACACGCACCAACCGGGGGGCGGCAGCGCCGGGCTGCGCATGGTTGGTCACAGCCTCCGGAGCCGCGACGGACAGTCCGAAAAATTGTTTGAGCGCTTAATTAATTTATGACATCACGAAGATGAGGTGTCCAGAGCGAGTGGGCAGTGCCAAAGGCCGGCAAGCTCCACGGATGAGGTGTGACAGACAGGGAACAACCATGCGAGACCCGCGGCACGATATTCTGTTCGACCCCATCCGCATCGGACCCGTCACCGCCAAGAACCGCTTTTATCAGGTCCCCCATTGCACCGGCATGGGCTGGCGCCGGCCGCAGATGCTCGCCGCCATGCGCGGGGTCAAGGCCGAAGGCGGCTGGGGCGTGGTCAACACCGAATTCTGCTCGGTCCACCCGACCTCGGACAACGAGGCCTTCGCCAACGCCACGCTCTGGAACGATGAAGATGTCCGCGCCAACCGGCTGATGACCGACGCGGTGCACGAGCACGGTGCCCTGGCCGGGGTCGAGCTGTGGCTCGGCGGCGGTATGGTCATGAACCTCGCGACGCGGCTGCCCTCCTACGGCCTGCGCAACCGGCCCCAGACCGACAGCGGGGTCTACAATCCGGGCCAGACCCGCAAGATTGATAAGCAGGATATCCGCGAGCTCCGCCGCTGGCACCGCGACGCGGCGCTGCGGGCGGTCGAGGCGGGCTTCGACATCGTCTACGTCTACGCCACCCACGGCTATCTGCTCTCCGAGTTCCTCGACGCCAGCGTGAACGACCGCAGCGATGAGTACGGCGGGTCGCTGGAGAACCGGGTGCGGATCGTCCGCGAGCTGATCGAGGACACGCGCGAGGCGGTCGGCGACCGTGCTGCCGGTGGCGACGCGGTTCAGCGTCGCGCTCGACGAGCCGGAGACCTACGACGCTTTCGGCCTGCTCGCTGATCTGCCTGATCTTTGGGACCTCACGGTGCCGGACTACGGCATCGAAATGGGCTCAAGCCGGTTCGTGAAGGAAGGCGATTTCGGTAACAGCATCGCCCATGCCAAGACCCTGACCGACCGGCCCGTGGTGGCGGTGGGGCGCTACACATCGCCAGACACCATGGCGCAGGCGCTGCGGACCGGGCAGCAGGACCTGATCGGTGCGGCGCGGCCTTCGATCGCCGACCCCTTCCTGCCGCGAAAGATCGACGAAGGCCGCACCGGCGACATCCGCGAGTGCATCGGCTGCAACATCTGTTACGCCCACGATTCACTCGGGGTGCCGATCCGCTGCACCCAGAACCCGACCATGGGGGAGGAGTGGCGGCTGGGCTGGCACCCGGAGCGCGTCCCGCCAATCGTGACGCGCGGTTCTGGCGCGAACCGGGTCGGCTCTTCGAGCGGCGGTGAGCCGGCGCGGGTGCTGGTTGTCGGCGCTGGGCCGGCGGGGCTGGAAGCCGCCCGGGTGCTGGGCGAGCGCGGCCATCGTGTCATGCTGGCCGAGGCCGAGCGCCAGCTGGGTGGCCGGGTCAGCCGGGAATCGCGCTTGCCGGGGCTCTCCGAATGGGCGCGGGTGCGCGACTGGCGTATCGGCCAGATCGAGCAGCTTGAGCGCGTCGAGGTCTTTCCCGAAAGCCGCCTGACCGCCGCCGACGTGGTCGAACTGGCGCCCTCGCACGTGATACTCGCCACGGGGTCGGTCTGGGCGGCGGACACCATCGGGCGGCATTCGGGCACCGGGCTGGAGCAGGTTGCGCCCGGGGCGACTATTGTCGGCGCTGAAGCGGTGCTGGACCAGCAGCCGATCGAGGCCGGTCACCTGCTGATCTACGACGATGACCACTACTACATGGGCTCGGTGCTGGCGCTGGCGCTGCGCGAGCGCGGGCACGCGGTGACGCTGGTGACCCCGGCGGGTAAGCCCTGCGAATTCGGGGTTTTCACCGGCGAGGTCTACCAGTCGAACGCCCGTCTTTTCGAGGCGGGGGTTGAGGTGGTGACCAATACCATGATCGTTGCTGCCGGGCCGGGGTCTGTTACCACCGTGTGCAGCATGTCCGGGCGACGGGGCGAGATGGCCTGTGACGGGCTCGTGCCCGTGACCCGCCGGATCCCGACGCTGGACCTCTACGATGAGCTGCACGCGCTGCAGCAGGCGGGTGAAGTGCCTGAGGACCTGCGGGCGGCCGATGCAGTGCGTCGGATCGGCGACGCCGAGGCGCCCAACACGATTGCGGCGGCGGTTTACGCGGGCTATCGCGCCGGGGTCGAATTGGGGCAGACTGTCGACCTGGCCGAACGCTTTGGACGCCGGGATATCCGCATCCCGGCCTGAGGCCTTCACCCTTCACTTCACCCTTCACCCTTCACCCCCTTAACCCTTAACTTCGACCCCTGCTTCTTCCCTTGAGGACAAAAGAGGAGCCGCCGCCATGACTTCGCCCGCCGACCGGACCTCACCGCTGCTCGATCACTGTCCGCCGACGCTGCCGCCCGAAGCCTACTGGCACCCGGACTGGGCCGAACGCGAGCGCCGGGGGATCTGGGCGCGGCAGTGGGTTTACGTCGGGCGCCGGGATGGCTTTGCGCCCGGGACCATGCGTCGGGTCGAGATCGCCGGAGATAACCTGATCGTCGTGTGTGCGGCGGATGGCAGTCTGAGCGCCTTCCACAACACCTGCCGGCACCGGGGATCGGTGCTCTGTGTCGAGCACCAGCAGGCCTTCGACGGCCGGGTGATCCGCTGCCCCTACCACGCCTGGGCCTACGCGACAGACGGACGACTGGTGTCGACCGCCTTCGGCACGCCGACGCCGGATTTTGTCAAGGCGGACCACGGTCTGTTTCCGGTGGCGCTTGAGGTCTGGAATGGCTTCGTCTTCCTGTGTCTGGCCGATTATCCACCGCGGTTCGAGCCGGATCTGGGCCGCGACGCCCTCGACAACTGGCCCATGGACGCGCTGGTCGTTGGTCACAGCTTCGAAAAGGAGCTTGCCTGCAACTGGAAGGTTTTCTGGGAGAACTACAACGAGTGCCTGCACTGCCCCGGCGTGCATCCCATGCTCAGTGACCGGATCCCGGTCTACCAGCGTGGGGTCATGACCCGGCAGGAGGCGGCAGACTGGAGCGCCGACGAAGGACCCCGCCCGGTGCTGAAAGAGGGCACGAGCACCTGGACCATGAACGGCCAGCCTTGTGGCCCCGAGTTTCCTGATCTGAGCGACGAGGAGCGGCACCTCGCCCACAACTTTGTCACGGCTTATCCGTCGATGTTCATCGTCGCGCACGTTGATTACGTCCGAACGGTACAGCTGGTCCCGCTGGAGCCGGAAAGGGTGCTGCTGCGGGCGCAGTGGCTGTTTCTGCCGGAGACCCTCGCGCAGCCGGGCTTTGATCTTGGTAACGTCACTGACTTTGCTACCACCGTGCTGCTGGAGGACGGGGCGGCCTGCGAGCTCAACCAGCAGGGGCTGCGCTCGTCACGCTACGACGGCGGCCGGTTGATGCCGCAGGAATTCGACGTCCATGGATTTCAGGCCTGGGTGCTGTCCCAGATCGAGGGTGTTGATCCGGGCGCGGGCGGCACTGGCAGGAATGGCCGTAGCGGCGGTTCGGCGGGCTGAGTGCGCGTGGGAGATTTGTAAGCCGCGAAGCGGCGTCAAATCGAGCGCGCAATCGTAACCCTTACGCTCAACACGCCTGCGGCTTTGAGCGCGCTGGAGTTCTTCGGGCAACTTTCAGTTTTCGCTCAAAGCGGCGGAGTTTATCCCGAGCCTGTCGAGGGGCCTTTGAGCGCGTTTTCCCCTTTGCGCTCAAAACGCGGAGTTTATCCTGAGCCTGTCGAAGGGCTGTGAGCGCGTTGGCGTTCCTCGATGCAGCGACACTCAAAGCAGAGCGTGTTGAGTGTCAACGGAAAGAAGTTGCGCCGACCTTGTCTCGACCGCTCCGCGGTGTTCGCCAAGGCGTCGCGCAACGCGCCGGCTGCGCGGTCGGTCGGCTGGCGCCTCCGGAATTGCGCGTGGGAGATTTGTAAGCCGCGAAGCGGCGTCAAATCGAGCGCGCCACTCATTATCAGCGCGAAGCTCTCTGTTTCAGACCCGGGCAACAGCCTGCCCGCGACACCCGCGTATGTCGTCGCCCGACGAGCCGACAGCAGAACAAAACCCTAGCGTGCCCCTCAGTGTTTCAGACAGGATGCCCATGACCACCGCCCCGATCCATCCCGAAAGCGCCGCCCAGCATCGTCGCGGCCTGGTGTTTGTATTTGCCGCCGGGGTGCTCTGGTCGACCGTCGGGCTGGGCATTCGCCTGATCGAAGACGGGACCGTGTGGCAGATTCTGTTCTATCGCTCGATCAGCCTGACCCTTCTGCTTTACATCGTCATCCGCTGGCGCACGGGACAGGACCCCTTCGGCCTTGTCTGGCGGGCTGGACTGGCGGGTGCGATTGCGGCGCTGTCGCTGGTCTTCGCCTACTCGGGCGCGATTTTCTCCATGCAGACCACCTCCGTCGCCAACGCCATGCTCCTGTTTGCCACCGCGCCGTTCATGGCCGCCGTTCTCGGCTGGATGGTCCTCCGCGAGCGCGTGCGCCGAGCGACATGGGTCGCCGTCTTCATCGCCATCGGCGGGATCGCGGTCATGGTGTCCGACCAGACCGGGGCAGGCACCGTGCTGGGCAGCCTCGCCGCGCTGGGGTCTGCGCTGGGCTTCGCCTGCTTCACCGTCGCGCTGCGCGCCGGTAAGTCGGTGGAAATGCTCCCCGCCGTGTTCCTCTCCGGCCTGTTCGCGCTGCTGATGATGGGCAGCATCTGCCTGATCACCGGTGATGGCTTTCGCCCTGAGCCGCTTCGACGGCGGGATAGCGCTCGGCATGGGGGTCTTCCAAGTCGGGGCAGGACTGGTGCTGTTCACGCTGGGGTCGCGCAGCCTGCCTGCGGCTGAACTCGCGCTGCTGTCGCTGGCCGAAGTGGTTCTTGGTCCGGTCTGGGTCTGGTTGTTTCTGGGCGAAACCGTCGGTCTCAACACCCTGATCGGCGGCGGCATCCTGCTTGCGGCCATCGCCGGCAATGCGCTCAGCGGTATCCGCCGCAAGCCGCCCCCGATCATTACACCCTAGCGGGCGCCAATCCCCGCAAAGGGCTGCGACTGAGAAGACCCGACGCGCTGGCCGGATGCGAGGCAGCTGCCCCTAGCGGTGTCCCACGCAGGACGAGCACTGCCCCTGCGCCTCGACCACCTCCTGCCTGATCGCAAAGCCCATCGACCGTGCCGCATCCGCCACCACAGGCGCAGCGGTGACCGCCGCAGCCGTCTCGGCGACCCGGTCACAGTCGGTACAGATCAGGAAGACCGGCCGTTCGCAGCCCACCGGATTGGCGCAGGCGACGTAGGCGTTGAGGCTGGCAATCTTGTGAGCAAAGCCATGGGCAGTGAGAAACTCCAGCGCCCGATAGGCAATCGGCGGCTGCGACGAATGCCCGAATTCGCGCAGGCGCTCGAGAATGGCGTAAGCCCCCAGCGGCCGGTGTTCCTCGAGCAGGATCTCCAGCACCCGGCGCCGGGTCGTCGTCAGCTTCAGCCCTTGGGCGGCGCAGGTCGCCTCCGTCGCTGCCATGACATCGGCGACGCAGTGCTGATGATCGTGCTGCTGAAAAATCTGGCTGGGTTCGACGGTTCGGCTCAAGGGCAGGGATCCACGGACAGCGCACCGAGAAAAGGGTCTCAGGCTGCAGAATTGACCTTGATATTCTGAGCCTATTCGCGCATGTATGCAATGTTATAAAATAACATAACACGTCTTTTTAATCACATCCCGACCTTAGACCCGCACCAGAGAACAGAGCCCGATAAAATGCTGAAAGCCACCACCCTTGCGACCCTCAGCCTGCTGACAGCCGGTCTGCCTGTCATGGCCGCCAGAGCCCAGGACGCTCACGTACACGGCGAGGCGATCCTGCAGCTGGTTATTGATGACAGCGGCGCGTTCGCCACCTTCAAATCGCCCGCAGCGGACATCGTCGGCTTCGAGCGCCAGCCGGAAACCGACGCTGAAAAGCAGGCTGTTGCCGACGCGCTCGCACACCTGTCCGATTTCACGGCGATGTTCACCCTTCCCGAGGCGGCGGGCTGTACCATCGATGACGCCCACGCCGATTTCGAGGTCGAAGCCGCTGGTGACGATCACGAAGACCATGATCACCACGAAGAGGGTGAAGAGCACCACGAAGAGGGCGAAGAGCACCACGAAGAAGGCGAAGAGCACCACGAAGAGGGCGAAGAGCACCACGAAGAAGGTGAAGAGCACCACGAAGACGAGATGCAGGCCGAAGCCGGTCACGCCGAGTTCCACGCTGAATTCGAAATGACCTGCGCGGATACCAGCAGCCTCACCAGCCTTCAAACCAGCGTGTTCGACTTGTTTCCGAGCCTCGAAGGCTTAGAAGTAGAGGCTGTAACGCCTGCCGGTCAGTCCGGCGCTGAACTGACCCCGCAGAGCACGGTCATGTCGCTCTGATCTGAAACAATGGAAGGGAAGGGGCTTGAACATTTTGTTTCTGACGCTGCACCGGCCCGGGTCCCGGGCCTGCAGCGGTCGGCGATCCCGCCCTTCTCCGGCATTGTTTCCGCAACCAACGGCGCGCGTAAAGCGGCCGCCTCTGCTGCGCCTCCTCTGGCCGGCAGTGGTCACATCTCGCTGCCGCTGCCGCTGCCGGCTTCGGTTTCAGCGCGCAGGCGCATCCCCACGAGTGGATCGACCTGCGTGTGCGCCTGATTTTCGACGACGACCGACGACTCACCGCGGTGGAGCAATCGTGGATGTTTGACCCCTTCTTCAGCGCCTATGTTCTAGACGAGCTGACCGACCAGCGGCCCGACCGCGCGGCCATCGTGGCCAAGGCCGAGGCACTGGGCCCCGAGATGGTCGGCAACCTCGCGCAGCATGGATTCCTCAACGATTGGCATTTCGACGGGGAGCCGGTCACTGGGCTCAGCGGTTCCTTTGTCGGCACCCGGGTCACACGAGATCAGCTGGAGCTGACCTTCCGCCTCGACCTCGACCAGCCGCTGGAGCTGCGCGGGGGCCGGTTCGAATACAGCGTTTTCGACCCGACCTACTACATCGAGATTCTGCACGCCCGCCGGCATCTGCCGGAATTGCGCGGCGCACCTCGGGGTTGCCGCCGCGAGATCATCGAACCCGACCCGCCCGAAGACCTCACCGTTTTTGCCGCCAGCCTCGACCAGAATGCCGAGTCCGATGAGGGCTGGGCATCCACTTCGCCGAGCGCGCGGTGATCGAGTGCCGGGGTTAGCGCCATGGTGATCGAGGCCCGGGATCTGCAATTTTCCCGCCCCGGCGGGGCTTCTCGCTGGCCCTGCCTGCGTTTGCGATGGCGGCGGGGAGGCCATGGCCGTGCTGGGCTCGTCGGGTTCGGGCAAATCCACCCTGCTCGACCTGATCGGCGGGGTGCTGCGGCCGACGGGCGGGCGACTGAACCTGTTCGGGCAGGATGCCCGCGGGCTGAGCAGCACCGCGCTGGATCGCCTGCGGGGCGAGCGCATGGGGCTGATCTTTCAGGAGCACAACCTGCTGCCCTTCGCGACCGTGCGCCAGAACGTGGCGCTGGTGGTCCGCTTCAGCGCGGCCCGGCGGGCGCGGGTGCAAGGGCCAGTCGACGCCGAAATCGAGCGGCTGCTCGCCCTGATGGGGCTGGAGCCTGCCGCCGTACTGGACCGCCGCGCCAGCGACCTTTCCGTGGGTCAGCGCCAGCGTGTGGCAGCGGCGCGCGCCCTGCTGGGTGCGCCGGATCTGATCATCGCTGATGAGCCGACTTCGGCGCTGGATGAGGGCAATCAGGCGCGTTTCATGTCCCTGCTCAATGCAGCGCGTCAGGAAACCGGCGCGGCCCTGCTGTTCGTCACCCACGATCCCCGTCTGGTCGAAGGCTTCGATCAGGTGCTGCGGCTTGACGATCCTGCGCGGGCGAGGGCCTGCGACCAGACCAAGGGCCCTGACCAAGGGGAGGACGCCTGATGCCCGGTTCCATGCTGGCGCTGGCCATCGGCTCGGTGCTCTCCGCCGCCTCAGTCTGGCGCTGACCGTGCTCACCATGGCGCTGTCGGTGGCGCTGTTCCTCAGCGTCGAGCGGCTGCGCATTGCGGCGAGAGACAGTTTCGACGGCACCATCAGCGGGGTTGACGTGCTGGTCGGCGCGCGCGGGGGTGAGCTGGGTCTGTTGCTCTATACCGTGTTCCAGATCGGTGACGCGGCGCCGTCGATGCGCTGGAGCAGCTTCGAAGACCTCGCCGACGACGACCGGGTCGAATGGAGCGTGCCGATCAGTCTTGGCGACAGCCACCGTGGCTACCGGGTCGTCGCCACAACATCCGGTTTCTTTGACCACGTCAAAACCGGGCGCGAGCGCCCACTGCACTTCGCGGAGTCAAGCGGAGAACGGATCGACGACGTCGGTGTGGTTGTCGGCGCGCAGGTGGCGCGGGACCTGAACTACAGTCTCGGCGCCCTGATCGAGATTCAGCACGGTCTGGCCTCGGCCGGTGATCGCAGCCACCGGGATCAGCCGCTGCCCGTCACCGGGATTCTGGCACCCACGGGTACGCCCATCGACTACAGCCTGTTCGTCAGCGTCCGAGCCTTCGAGGCCCTGCACAACGGTTGGCGCGGCAGCGTGCCTTCAACCACGGCGCTGGACGTGCGCACGGTTGATCTGTCTGACCCGGCCTTCACCCCGTCGCTGATAACGGCGGTCTATGTCGGCATGAAGTCCAAGCGGCGGATCTTCCAGATGGTCGAAGACGTTGAGGACTACGGCCCCGAGCCGCTGACCGCCGTGCTGCCCGGTGTCACCCTGTCCCAGCTCTGGGTGCTGGTGGGCAGCGCCGAGCAGGCATTGCAGTTGCTGGCGATCCTGATCGTCGTGGTCGCGCTGGCGGGGCAGATCACCCTGCTGCTGGCTACGCTCGACCTGCGCCGACGCGAGATCGCGATTTATCGCGCGCTCGGGGCACAGCCGGGCCTGATCGGCGGCTTGCTGGTGCTCGAGGCGCTGGTGATTGGTCTGATCGCCGCCGCCGTCGGGCTGCTGCTCGCTATCGTCGGAACGGCGCTGGCCGGGTCCGTGCTCGGGTCGGTTTTGAAACTTGATCTGGGCGCGACCCTGCTCACCCCTTCCCAAGCGCTGGCGCTGCTCGCATTTATCGGGGTGAGCGCCGCCAGTGGTGTGCCGGCCGGCCTGCTCGCCTACCGCACGTCCTTGCAGGACGGCATGCGCGCCCGCTTCTAGGGCGCAGACCTCGGGGAGACCGGAACCATCAACCTGCTCAAGATCTTCGCGATTGCAATCACCGTGCTGATGGCGCTGGCCGTGGGCGCCCTGTTCGTGGCGCAGCGTGTGCTGGTGCCCGGTGGGGTGGGGTCAGCGCCCGAGGGCGTGTCGCTGGCCTGGTCCCTGCTGTTGCCGGAGGAGGCACGGGCCGCCTACGACGCGCTCGACGACGCTGCTGCTGTCGCCGAGCCCGACCCCGAGCTGCTGCTGATCGCGGAAACCAGCACCGATGCCACGCTCGACGGGCAGATGCTGTCGATTTCAGGCTTCATGGTTCCGCTGGATAGTGACCGGCGCTCGACCCGACAGTTCCTGCTCGTTCCCTATCAGGGGGCCTGCATCCATACCCCGGCCCCGCCGCCCAATCAGGTGATCTCGGTCTATTCGGACAAGGACGCACGCCGCTTCCACAACTGGCAGCCGGTGACCATCACCGGCCGCATGAGCGTCGCCCGTGACAGCACGGCGCTGGCTGAAGCAGGTTACGTCATGGCGCTGGAACGCATCGAGGCCTTCCGCGAAGACACGGCTGGCGAAGGCTTTGCGATTGCCGAAGGCGCGCACGACAGCCCTTTGCTCTGATCCGATCCGGTCTAGGTCTTGATCCAGCCCTTCAAAGGGCACTGAGCCGATTGCGCCCGGCGTTAAACGGGTTCAGGGTGCTTGAACCTTATTCCCGGAGACCGCCCGATGTCCCCCACCCACGAAGCTGCCGCTGAGACCATGCCCGACTTCAGTGACCGCGCCCGACTGCTGGTCATTGTCGGCCTGACCCTGTCCGTGGTTATGGTCGGCATTTCGCTGGGCGGGCTTATACCGTGGCTGTCGCTCAAGCTGGAAGCCCGGGGCACCAGCGCCGTCACCATCGGGCTGGTCGCGGCCGCCAACCCGCTGGGGATCATGCTGGTTGCGCCCTTTGCCCACCGCATCGGCATGCGTCTGGGCATGGGCTGGAGCATCCTGCTGTTCGAAGTCATCGCGCTGCCGGGCATCCTGCTGCTGCTGGTGTTCGAGTCAGAGGTGGCGTGGTTCATCCTGCGCTTGCTCGCGGGCTTTGCCATGGCCATTCCGTGGATCATCGGTGAAACCTGGGTCAACCTGATCGCCCGACCTCAGTGGCGCGCGCGGGTTATGGCCTTCTACACCGCCGGGGTCGCAGCGGGCTTTGCCCTCGGGCCATTGGTGCTGTCGGTCGTCGGGATCGAGGGTCACCTGCCGATCCTCGTGTTCGGCGGGCTCGCCGTCTGCGCCATTTTGCCGATTTTTGTGATCTGGCGGTTTGAGACCCCGCTGGGCGAAGCGCCGACGCAGGGCTTCTTCGGCCGGATTTTCTCCATGCCCGTGCTGTTCATGGCCATCATTCTTGCCGCCATGGCGGACACCGTTGCCCTGACCTTCCTGCCGATCTGGGGCAAGCTGCTGGGGTACAGCGAGCAACTCTCGCTGCTGTTTGTCTCCATCGTGCTCGTTGGCAATGTCGTCCTGCAGCTTCCCATCGGCATGGTTGCCGACCGCATCGGCATCCGCCGGACCATGGTGTACTGCGGTATTGTCAGCCTGATCGGCCCGTTCTTGCTGGTGATGTTCGGGTCGACGCTGGTGCTGCTGGTACCGCTGCTGTTCCTCTGGGGCGGGGCGGTCTGGGCGCTGTATTCTCTGGCGCTGGCCGAGCTGGGACACCGGCTGACCGGTGCTGCGCTGGCCGCCGCCAACGGCGCGCTGGTCTTCGTCTACACCCTCGCAAACGTCATCTCGCCGCCCGTCGCCGGTGCGGGGCTGGAACTGGTCCCGCCGCACGGCTTCATGGTTGTGATCGTGGTCGCAGCGATTGCCTTCCTGACCCTTGCCTGGGTGCGGGGATCGCCAGAGCAGCGCTCCACTCAGCCCGAAGCGTGATCATGCTTTGCCTGCGAGAAAACTGCCCGTAGCCCGTCTGCGTGAGGTGACAGCGGCTTGACGGCACTGCAGGGCAAAATTACTTGCCCCCAGCGGTCAAAATCGCCCATGGTCACCCCTTGAGTTTTCCGTGTTTCCGGGGAGATAGCGCTTGATTTTGAGCCGCGAAAGCCGGCAGGGACTGACCCTGATCAGCCCGCCCTTTCTCTACGCCATGTTGATGCTTGCGGCCCCCATGGTCATGGTGGTCACCTTCAGCTTCTGGACCCAGAATTATCTCGATCTGGACCGTACCCCGACCTTCGCAAAATATCGCGAAGCCTGGACCGGTGAGATTTTCCGCGTGCTGATGCTGCGCTCCCTGATGATCTCGTTCTTCGTGACCATCGTCACGGTTTTGCTGGCTTTCCCGATCGCCTATTTCCTGTCGTTCCATGTCAAGCGTCAGAAGGCGCTGTGGCTGTTCCTGATCACCATCCCGTTCTGGACCAGCTACCTGCTGCGGATTTTCCTGTGGAAGGTCATCCTGGGTTACAACGGCGTGCTGAATTCAGCCTTGATGGGGCTGGGCCTGATCGACGAGCCGCTGGACTTCATCCTCTATAACGTACCGGCCGTAATCATCACGCTGGCCCACGCCTGGGCGCCCTTTGCCATCCTGCCGATCTTTGTCGCGCTGGAACGGATCGACCGATCGCTGCTGGAGGCCGCCGAAGACCTCGGCGACGGCCCGGTGCGGCGGTTCCTGCGGGTGACGTTGCCGCTCGCCATGCCCGGTGTGCTCGCCTCGACCCTGATCGTCTTCATCCCGACCGTGGGTGACTTCGTGACCCCGCGGCTGGTCGGCGGCCCCAACGGGGTGATGATCGCTAACCTGATTCAGGTCTATTTCAGCAAGGCCAACAACGCGCCGCTGGCGACCGCGCTCGCGGTGTCCTCTATGCTGATCGTTGCGTCGATCAGCCTCGTGATCTTCCTGATCGGACGCAAGATCGGAGGGCGGACGCAATGAACATCGGGCGCTTCTTTTCCCGTAACTGGCTGACTGGTTACGCCGTCGTCTACATGCTGGTGCTCTACCTGCCGGTGGTTTTGCTGCCGCTGTTCGCCTTCAACGCCTCGACCATCATCGCCTTCCCGCTGACCGGCTTTACGTTCGAGTGGTTTGGCGTGTTGTTCGAAACGAGGGCTCTGCACCAGGCGGTGCAGAACAGCCTGATCATCGCAGTGATCACCTCGATCCTGAGCACGCTGCTCGGCCCCCTCGGCGCCCGCGCCATGGTCCGCTACCGCTTCCCGCTGAAGCGCGGCATCGTCGGCCTGATCATGGTGCCGCTGATCCTGCCTGAAATCATCGTCGGCGTGTCGCTGCTGGTGCTGCTGATGCAGATCGGGATCAGCCTGTCGATCTGGACCGTGATCGCCGGTCACGTGCTCATCTGTGTGCCGTTCTCGGTCGCCATTCTCAGCTCGGCCTTCCAGGGCTGGACCCGAGCCTAGAAGAGGCTTCGATGGACCTTGGTGAGACCCGCTTCGGCACCTTCCGCCGGGTGATCATGCCGCTGATCCTGCCCGGGATCATTTCGAGCCTGCTGATCACCTTCACCATTTCGCTCGATGAATTCATCATCGCGTTTTTCCTGACCGGCACGGACGTGACCCTGCCGGTGTATATCTGGGGGCAGATGCGCTTCCCGACCAAGCTTCCCTCAGTCATGGCACTGGGGACGATCCTGCTGGTGCTTTCCGTATTCCTGCTGGTGCTGGGCGAGGTGTTCCGCCGCCGCTCCGCCAGCCGTCAGGGCCAGGATGCATCCGCGACCGGAGGACTGATGTAAATGACACAGAACGCCATCATCGAAATCGAAGGCGTCAGCAAGGCCTTTGGCTCCGTCACCGCGCTAAGCGGCGTCGATGCGACCATCCGGGAAGGCGAGTTCTTCTCCCTGCGCGGCCCGTCGGGCTGCGGCAAGACCACGCTGCTGCGCCTGATCGCCGGGTTTGACGAGCCGACCGACGGCACTGTTGTCATCGCCGGACAGTCGATGGCGGGCATCCCCGCCAACAAGCGCCCGACCAACATGGTGTTCCAGAGCTACGCCATTTTCCCTCACCTCAGCGTTGCCGATAACGTTGGCTATGGCCTCAAGCGCAAGCAGATGTCGCGGGAGGAAATCAACCGCGAAGTCACCGACGCGCTGGCCATGGTCGACCTCGCCGGCTACGGCAACCGCGCGGCGCATGAACTCTCCGGCGGTCAGCGCCAGCGGGTCGCCCTCGCGCGGGCGCTGGTGATGAAGCCGAAGGTGGTCTTGCTCGACGAACCGCTGTCCGCGCTCGACAAGAAACTGCGCGAACAGATGCAGGTCGAGCTGCGCCAGCTGCAGCAGCAGATCGGCATTACCTTCATCCTCGTTACCCACGATCAGGAAGAAGCGCTGATCATGTCCGACCGCATCGCGGTGCTGTTCGAGGGCGAGATCGCCCAACTCGACACCCCCGAAGCGCTCTACCGGCGCCCGGTCAGCAAGCGCGTCGCCTCCTTCATCGGGGTGATGAACTTCCTGCCTGCCACCGTGACCGCCAAGGCCAAGGGTGCACTCGCTGTCGATATTCCGTCTCTGGGCAAGGTCAGCCTCGCCGCTGGTCATGCGCCCGAGGGCCTCGACCCCACGTCGGTCAGCACCGTTGGCGTTCGCCCTGAAATGCTGACCATCCTGTTCGACGACGCGGAAAAGGCCGAGTGCGAAACCACCGGTGAAGTGACGGCCACGTCTTACTGCGGCGACATGACGTACTACAGCGTGCTCCTGCCCAAAGCAGATGAGGCTGTAACGATCTCCATGCGCAACACGGCGGGTCGCTCCATCGTCCCGGCAGGCACCAAAGTCCGCGTCGGATGGGGGGCTGAGTCGGTCGTGCTGTTCGACTGAACGCCACCGCACGAGGCAGAGCCATGAACCACCATCGCCCCATATCCACCCCGCGAACGGTTGCCGACCTGCTCGCGGGATACCGGCCGGGTTTTGCGATGGAGCAGGCCTTCTACGCCTCCGACGAGATATTCGCTGCTGATGTCGAAGCGGTCATGATGCGCGAGTGGCACTTCGCCGGGCTGGCCAATGAAATCCCCGGCGCAGGTGATTATTTCCTGTTCGACCTGCTCGACGAGTCCGTCATTCTGGTGCGAGGCGAGGACGGGCAGGTGCGGGCCTTCGCCAACGTCTGCCGCCATCGCGGCTCGCGCGTCTGCCTCGAACACCGGGGGTCGGCGCGGCAGTTCGTCTGCCCCTACCACGCCTGGACCTACAACCTCGACGGCAGCCTGCGCCACGCGCGGCTGATGGGGCCGGAGCTGGATCAGGACGGGCTGGGGCTGAAGCCGGTGGCTTGTGAGGTGTTCCACGGCCTGATCTTCGTTTCGCTGGCCGATAATCCCGCCAGTTTCGATCAGCTGCGCGCCGAAGTCGACGGCCCGTTGGCGCCCTTCGGCCTCGACCGCACCCGGATTGCGCACCGCGAAAGCTATGAGGTGCAGGCCAACTGGAAGCTGCTCGTCGAGAACTATAACGAAGTGTTACCACTGCGCACCCGCGCACCCGGAATACCGCCGCACCCACCCCACGCACCTGAGCGCGGATCGGGTCGAGCCCTTCAACCTCGCCATGGAAGAGCGCGCACGCGGGCTGGGCATCCCGACCGACTTCATCGACCGGGTCGGCCCCGGGCTGTGTCCGCCGGGATCGGTGGATTTCTCCTACAGCCGCCATTCGCTCTACGAGGACTATGACACCGGCAGCGACAACGGTAAGCCGGTGGCGCCCCTGCTTGGCTCGCTGCAGGGCTACGATCAGGGCGCCATGGACCTCTACGTTGGCTTTTTGAACCCGCTGCTGGTCTACAACGATCACGCGGTCATCTATCGCTTTATCCCGATCGACCGGGAGCGGTCGGTGCAGGAGATCCTGTGGCTGGTCCACGAGGATGCTGAAGAAGGCCGCGATTATGATCTGCAGCGGCTGACGTGGCTCTGGGATGCGACCACCAAGGCCGACAAGCACATCATCGAGAAGAACCAGAAGGGGGTGAATTCCCGCTTCTACCAGCCCGGCCCGCTGGCTGAGATGGAAGCCTTTACCCAGCGCTTCATCAACTACTACTTCGAACGGCTCGGTGCGCTGGGTGACGGCTGAGGCAACGTCAGAGGAGGAGAGGGGACCCATGACCGAAGAAGAAATGCTCTACGACGATACGCATATCGCGCTGCTCGAAGACATTTGGGGCGAGGGCTTCCTGTCGCCCGGTGGCCCGGATGAGGTCGGCCGCGTGCTCGAAGGGCTGGACCTGAGCGGCAAGACCGTCCTCGACATCGGCTGTGGCTCCGGCGCGATTGCCGTGCTGCTGGCGCGGGACTATGGGGCCGGGTCGGTGGTCGGGATCGACGTCGAGGATGACGTCTGTAACGCTGCGGCACGGCTGGCGGAGAAAGAAGGCGTCGCCGACCGGGTCAGCATCCGCAAGGTGGTCCCGGGGCCGCTGGACTTCGCCGACCAGAGCTTCGACGTGGTGTTTTCCAAGGACTCGATCATCCACATCCCGGACAAGGAAGCGCTGAGCGCCGACGTGTTCCGCATCCTCGTGCCCGGCGGCTGGTTGGCGGCTTCGGACTGGCTGATCGCGCACGACGGCGAGCCCTCCCCGGACATGCAGGCCTATATCGCCGCCGAGGCGCTGGAGTTCGCCATGTCCTCGCCGGGGCGCTATCAGCGCGTTGGAGCAGGCCGGGTTCAAAAACGTCACGCTGCGCAACCGCAACCCCTGGTACCGCGACGTGGCGCAGGGCGAGCTGGCCATGCTGACCGGCGCAGAGCGGGCGCGGTTCGAGCGTGATCACGGCGCGGACTTCATCGCCGAGACCGTGGAGACCTGGACCAAGATGGTGCGGGTGCTGGAGAGCGGTGAGCACTGCCCCCACCATTTGCTCGGTCAGCGGCCGCTCTGATCAACCTCGAAAAACGGCATAAAAAGCAAAACCGCCCCGAGACAGCAGCCTTGGGGCGGTTTTTCAGTTTTGGCCGTAGCCCGGAGTAACCGGGCTACGGTGCTTTGGTCTGTCGCCAGACTGGCTTAGAAGCCTGCCTTGATTAGCTCGAACTCAGCGATCATGCGCTCGCGCAGTTCGGAGTTGACCGGACCCTGGAACAGGGTCTTGGCATCGAGGTCCGGGGTGCTGTCGAGGCCAGCGGCTTCCAGCAGTTCACCGGAAACGCCAGCGGATACGACGTTACTGTGGCCGTAGCCCCACCACTCGACGATGTAGGTGGCGACGTAGTCTTCCATCCACGCGTTCAGGAAGTCGTAGAACTTGTCGGTCGAGCCTTCTGCGGTTGCAGAGTGAACCAGACCACAGAACCACGAGGACGAACCTTCGTCGGTGTCACGCTTCATGGCGATCGGGTGGCCTTCGTAGCTCATGGTGAAGTAGGTCTCGTTCCACGCCCAGGACATGTAGACCTCACCGCTCTGCATCAGCTGAGCCAGCGATGCACCGTCCGCCCAGTAGGTCAGAACGTTCGGGTGCACAGCACGCAGGAAGTCGGAAGCCGCCTTGAACTGCTCGTCAGTGGCGCCGGTCCAGTCGGTAACGCCGGTGGCCAGGAAGCCCAGCGCGTAAGCGTCGTCGACGTTGTCAGCGATGGAAATACGGCCAGCGTGCTTCGGGTCGGCAAAGGCTGTCAGGGACTGGACGTCCGCTTCGCTCAGCAGCTCGGTGTTGTAGGTCAGGCCGGTGTTGCCGTAGTCGGCCGGCAGGAAGTAGTACTCGCCGTCTTTCTGGAAGGCAGCGACGTCACGCATGTTAGGGTTGATATCGTCCCAACGATCGATGCGGGAGGTGTCCAGCGGCTGAATGATGCCAGCTTCGATCCACTTTGGTACCGAAGGGGAACAAGGGCGAACCGCGTCGGCCGGGAAGCCGGCACGCAGCTTCTGGAACGCTTCTTCTTCTTCACCAAAGAATGCGAAGGTAGGCTCAGCACCGTGCTTTTCGATGTAGGTGCCGAAGAACTCAGGGTCTTCGTACCCAGGCCAGTCGAATACGACCAGATCAGGGTCCTGTGCCAGCGCGCTGCCAGCCATCAGGGTAAGCGAGGCTGCGACCACACCGGCCGCGTTCATGATCTTTTTCATCACAGTCTCTCTTTCTCTCTCTCTGACCTCGCAGCCGCAGGGCACGCCTCCTCCCCACCCGCGAGGGTCTTCCACAGAGGCCAAGCTATGAAAGCCAAGCCATGGACTCAATCGGTTTTGAGCCCTTTTGGCGGAAAAAGTACGCTTTTTCCCGACCAAATCTCCATAATGTTAAGCGCCAAGGACTTCGCGTTGGACCCGGGTCAGGGCTTCTTCGAGGATATCGAACAGATCGTCGACCTGCGCGTGCGTGATGATCAGCGGCGGCGAGAACACCGCCATGTTGATCAGCGGCCGCACAACCAGCCCCAGATCATCGCAGGCATCATCGATCATCTGCCCCAACCGACGCTCGGCCTCGAGGTCCTCGGCCTTGCCCTCGATACAGCCCAGCAGGCCCATGCCCCGGGCGTCGCCGACGATTTCGTACTTGCTCAGCGCGGCCAGCCGCTCCTGGAAATGCGGTGAGACGTCGAGAACGTTTTCGAGGATGCCTTCGCGTTCGAAGATTTCCATGTTCTTGAGCGCAGCAGCGGCGGCAACCGGGTGGCCGGAGTAGGTGAAGCCGTTGGAGAACAGCACGGCTTCGTCCGGGTCGGCGCAGTTCGCCATGACTTCGTCAGAGATGATCACCGCCCCCATGGGGATGTAGCCCGAGGTCAGGCCCTTGGCGCAGGTGATCATGTCCGGCTTGATGCCGAAGACTTCCTCGGAGGCAAACCAGTGGCCCAACCGTCCGAAAGCGGTCACCACCTCGTCCGAGATGTAGAGGATGTCGTTGGCCTTGCAGACCTCAAACGTGCGGCGGTGGTAGCCCGGTGGCGGCACCACGACCCCGCCCGAAGCGAGGATCGGTTCGGCGATGAAGGCGCCGATCTTGTCCGCGCCGACGTCGGCAATCATGCGCTCGAGGTCCGCGACCTTCTCATCGCACCACGCCTCGACGCTCATGCCTTCGGGGCGGCGGTAGGGGTTCACGTCCGGCAGGAAGCGGACCAGCCGGCTCTCGGTATCAAAGCGCGACTTGTCCCGCTCCTTGCCCGAGACCGTGTGCGAGAGGTAGGTCGAGCCGTGGTAGCTCTTCTCCCGCGAGATCACGATCTTCTTCTCTGGCCGGCCCAGCCGGTTGTTCATGAAGTGCATGGTCCGGATCGCGGTATCGACCGCGGTGGACCCGCCGGTGGTGAAAAATACGTTGTTCAGGTCACCCGGCGTGCGCTCGGCGATCTTCTTGGCGAGGATGCTCGAGGGCTCGGTGGTGTTGGTGAAAGGGTGACGTGTAGGGCAGCTTGCGCACCTGGTCCGCGATGGCCTCGGCCATTTCCTCGCGGCCGTAGCCGATTTGCGTGCACCACATGCCCGCCGGGCCGTCGATAAAGCGCTTGCCCTGACCATCCCAGAGGTAGATGCCCTGCGCCCGGTCGACGAAGATGTTGTCGTAGCCGCGCCAGGCGTCCATGGCCGCCCAGGGGTGGACCTGGTGCAGGCGATCCCATTCCTGCAGGGTTTCGAGGCTTGGTTCATTGTCGAGCATGTCGGTTCTCCGTCGTGCGTGTCAGTAGGCGAGCGGCGGGGTCGCGCGCGCGCGTGGATTGGAAAAGAAGGGACGGTCCTGCACGGTCACCTCGACCAGTCGCTTGGACCACTGGCCCTCCTCATGAACGTAGATTTCGGCCCATAGGTCGTCGGTTACGCCGACGCCGAAGGGGGCCTTGAGTTCAGCCAGCGCGACGTTGCGCTTGACCGTGGGGGACCAGATGCCGGAGGTGACGTGTCCCACCTCCTTCTTTTTCTGGTGGTAGAGCAGGGCGCCGTCAGCGGGCTTGAAGCCACCCAGTTCGATCTTGACCAGATGGGTGCGGAGCGCGCCGGTTTCCTGTTGTCGGAGCAGGGCGCGGCGGCCGTTGAAGTGGCCCTTGCCGAAGTCGACCATCTTGCCGAAGCCCAGCTCCAGCGGGGTCCGGCCGCGGCCCAGCCGCATAGTGGTGTGCACCGGCTGGAAGTCGACACCAGCGGCGACAAATCCGGCTTCGATCCGCGCGAGGTTCAGCGCCTCGTAACCGATGGCGCGCAGGCCCCAGTGGGTCGAGGCGGACCACAGCCGGTCCCAAAGCCCCAGAACCTGATCCCAGTCGACCCAGAGCTCGTAGCCCAGATCGCCGGTGAAGCCGGTGCGCGAGACCCACAGACCCGGCTCGACCTGTACCAGATCAAAGGGGCGGAGCTTGGCAACCTTGCCCAGTCCGGCGTCGTTGAGCAGGGAGAAGCTGGTCGGTCCCTGCAGTGACAGCCCGGCGACGGTCTGGGATTCATCCTCGACTGTGACGTTGAAGCCCCAGGCCGCGTCCTGCACCCAGCCCAGCATGCGCTCCTGACAGCACAGGCGGAAGTCGTTCTTGCCGAAGCGGAACAGGGTGCCGTCGTCGATGGCCATGCCTTCTTCATCGCACCAGATGGCGTAGCCGACCCGGCCGGGTTTGATCTTGCGCACGTCGCGGGTGACCATGCGGTTGAGCACGGCTTCGGCGTCCGGACCGCGCAGGCGGTACTTGTGCATCGGCGAGATGTCGAACAGCGTGGTCTGGTTGCGGATCGCGAAGTACTCGAACTCGACGGTATCGAGCACGGTGGGGGAGATATAGCCCGCCCATCCCATCCACGCTTTGGTGCGGCTCAGAGCTTCCAGACGGGGGTGCAGCGGGGTCGGCAGCAGCCCTTGCGGCACCTGAAACGGTGCGCGCTGGCCGGGGCCGGATTTGCGCGCGGATTTTGGTGCGGGTTTTGTCACGGGTTTTGCCACGGTGTCATGCACTCCCCGTCTTGAGCGCCTGCAGGGCGCTGTTGCGCCCGGTGCGCCGGTGATATCTCCGCCCGGATGGGCCGAGGCCGCGCACAGGAACAGGCCCTGTGGCCCGAAAGCATAGTGCGCCGTCCCGTTTGTCGGGCGCAGGGTCAGGATCTGATCCAGCCCCATTTCGAGGTGGTGCCAGTGCCCGCCCGGCGCACCGGTCTCGGCCGCGATATCGTCGGGGGTGACAACTTCAGAAGCTGTGACCAGCTTGCCGATCCCGGGGGCGTAGGCCTCCAGCGTCGACAGCAGCACCTTGAGCAGGGCCTTGCGCTCGGTCGCGCGCCAGCCCTTCTCCGGGGCAGGGGGGACGAAATTGACGATGGCCGACAGCACCTGCTGCCCGGACTCGGCATGGCGCCGTCGCTGGCGCTGTCGCCGCCGCCACCGCTCAACCCGGGAAGCACCATTTCCACCACCGGCGCGGTCGGCATGGCGTTGTACTTGGCCGGGTTGAAGGCGCGTTCGACGTAGGTTGAGGACGGCGCGATCAGCAGGCGCCCGGCGGTGAGTTCCGGCGACAGACCGGTGAAGGCCGGTGTACCGGAGAGCAGCAGGTTGACCTTGGCCGTTGTGCCCTTGTTGCGCAGGCTGCGCAGCCGCCGCACGGCTTCGATATCAAAGTGGTCCGGTCCAGCCATCTGCATGGTCTGCAGCGGGCCGGCGCTGGACAGCACCAGCGGCGCGGTCAGGGTCTGGCCGTTGTCGAGGGTGACGCCGGTCACGCGATCTGCGTCGTCGACCAGCACCTGCGCCACGCCCTGTCCACAGCGGATGTCGGCACCGGCGTCGCGGGCGGCGCGGGCGAAAGCTTCGCTGACCGCCGCCATGCCGTCCAGCGGGAGTACGGGGTCGGCACTGCCCCCGCCATTCCCTGGGCCGGCTGCATGGCGGGCGGAGCCGGGCGGCTTGGGGCTGCCCAGCCGATACATGAGCGAGAACACGGTTCCCGGGGAGCGGGGACCGGCGAAGGCGCCGCGCACGGCGTCGGCCGCCATGGCACCGGCCAGCGGGCCATCGCCGAGTTCGTCGACCAGCAGGTCGTGGACGTTGGACAGGGTGACGCGCAGGAATTCCTGCATCTCTTTCTTGCCCATCAGCTTGAGGTCCAGCCCCAGCCGCGCCAGCACGCTGAGTTCGGAGAGGGTGCCGGCGTTGCCCAGCCCGCCGTCGAGCTTCGGCGGGGTCTGGTTCGCCAGCCGCGCCAGCAGCCCGGCGAACCGGATCAACCGCGCGTGCAGAGCGGCGAAGACCTCGGCCTGTGGATGGGCCGTGCCGTCGGACAGCCGCGCCTGGCCGTTCTCGATCACCGTGTGCAGGCCGTCGGGAGACAGGGACACGGTCGGCAGCTTGGTGGTTCGCAGCGGGATGCGTCCGCCCAACCCCAGCTCGCGGGCGACGGTGGCATTGAGGTTGTAGAGCAGGTGCGCCATCCGGGGCGCTGAGACACCGGGTGCCAGCGCGCCGTCGGTCATCATGCCGCCGACCTGCTCGCTGCGTTCGATGACGCAGACGCGCTTGCCCTTCCGCGCGAGGGTGGCTGCAGCCGTCAGGCCATTGTGGCCCGCGCCGATGACAATGGCGTCGAAGGCTTCGACCTGCTTCTGTTTGCCCGCTGGCGTGGTTTTCGCCTTGGTCGTGCTGCTCATCCCGCTGCCCTCACTCTGCGTAGACCGGCATGGCGTGGGCCTTGCCCAGGCTGCGGAGGATTTCGCGGGCAGCGTTGGCGCCGGGTGCGCCCATGACCCCGCCGCCGGGGTGGGCCGATGAGCCGACCAGATAGAGCCCGCCGATTGGGGTGCTGTACTGCGCGTAGCCGGGGACCGGACGGTTGAACAGCAGCTGGTCGAAGGTCAGCTCGCCCTGGAAGATGTTGCCTTCGGTCAGCCCGACTTCGTTCTCCAGCTCGAAGGGGGAGCGGACTTCGGCGTGCAGCACGTGCTTGCGGAAGTCGGGCGCGCCCTGCTCGATCTTGTCGAAAACACAGTCGGCGAAGGCCTTGCGCTGGGCCTCGGTCCAGTTCTCGCCGCTGCGCTCGCCATCGCCGCTGTCGAGGTCGTAGGGCGCGTACTGCACGAACACGGTCATCATGTGCTTGCCGGGCGGGGCGAGGGTGGGGTCGATCTGCGAGGGGATCAGCATGTCGAAGTAGGGGTCGGCCGACCAGTGGCCGTCCTTCCAGTCGTCGTAGGCGCGTTCGAGTTCGCCCAGCGACGTCGAACAGTGCATGTCGCCGCGCATGAAACTTGCGCCTTCAGGGGCGGCGGGGAAATCAGGAACGGCGTCGAGGGCGATGTTGATCTTGCCGCTCGAGCCCCGGGTCTTGAAGCGTTCGACTGCGGTGACGAAATCACCGGGCAGGGCGCTGCGCTCGACGTGCTTGAGGAAGGTGCGCTTGACGTCCATGTTCGAGGCGACAATCGGCGCGTAGTAGGTGTCGCCGTTTTCCAGCGCTACGCCCTTGACCCGGCCGTCGCTGACGATGAACTGATCGACGCCCGAGCCGATGACGATCTGTCCGCCGGCTTCTTCGAGGCTGGCGCCCATGGCCTTAGTGATCGACCCCATGCCGCCGCGCGCAAAGCCCCAGGCGCCGATCGCGCCGTCGACGTCGCCCATGTAGTGGTGCAGCAGGACGTAGGCCGTGCCCGGCGAGTAGACGCCCAGCCCGGTGCCGATGATGCCTGAACCGGCGAGGTGCGCCTTCATCAGGTCGTTGTCGAAGTGCTCATCGAGAAAGTCGCCGATAGAGATGGTCCAGAAGCGCAAGGTCTCGCCCAGCTCCCGGCTGCCCAGGTCGTTGGCCTTGCCCACCAGATACAGCAGCTCCTCGATGTCGCGCGGCTTGAGCGAGGTCGGGTCCGGCGCGTTGCGGAGCAAGAACGGGCGGATGAAGCGGCACTGGCGGATGACGGTCTGGCTGAAGCGCTCGTAGGCGTCGACGTCATTGGGATTGTGGCGGCCGATCTCACGCACGAGCGCATCGTGGTCGGAGTAGTAGGCGAAATAGTCGCCGTCTTCGGTGAAGGTCGCACCGGCCTCGTACGGGATGACCTGGAGCCCGAAGCGCGGCAGTTCGAGGTCGCGCACGATCTCCCGCCGGAGCAGCGAGCAGACGTAGGAGCAATTGGAGTAGGTCCAGCCGTCGTAGAGCGAGCGGCTGACCGCGGCACCGCCGATCCAGTCGTTTTTCTCGAGCACCAGCACGCGCAGCCCGGCGCGCGCAAGGTAGCAGGCGGTGGTCAGGCCGTTGTGGCCCGCGCCGGCGATGATGGCATCGAAGGTATCAGAGCGGCTCATGGTCTCTCCTCTAAGCCTGTCACGCTAGGTAAAGACGGCTGTTCCGTAAAGTTTTTTGAGCGCTCAAACAAAAAAATGTGGCTGACTTGGCGGAAATTTTGTGGGAACAGGTCAGGACGGGTCAGCAAAACGGGCGTGTCATGAGGGCTGGAACAGGACAGCAGCAGGGGTCACAAGGGTCGCAGGGGTCGCGCGGCTCGGGAGGATCACCAGACGCGCAGGGAGCGGCGCAACGTGACGCTGCCGCAGCCCAGAAGGCTGGCAAACCACGCAAAGAGCGCAAGGAAAACGCGGATCGGCGGCGACGGCAGCTGTTGGACGCCACCCGGAGGTCGATCGTTGCCCACGGGTTGGCGCGGACCACGCTGGCCACAGTGGCAGCGGAAGCGGGCCTGTCGCAGGGGGTGGCGGTGTTCTATTTCGCCTCCAAGACCGGGTTGCTGACCGAGACCATGCGCGACATGTACCGCAGTTACGAAGAGAACTGGCAGGCTGCGCTGCGGCAGGCGGCCGAGGATCCTCGGGCGCAGCTGGTCGCCTTGATCACCGCTGATTTTGACCCGCGCGTGTGTAGCCCTGAAATTCTGTCGGTCTGGTTCGCTTTCTGGGGCGAGCAGTCCTTCACCCCGCAGTACCGGGAGATTGCGCGGGCCTTTGACGCCAGCCGGACCGAGGCGATCGAGTCTGCCTGTCGGGCGCTGCTGCCCGGTGAGCCGCAGCGGGCGCTGAAGCTGGCGCAGTGGGTGGATACGCTCACCGATGGCTTCTGGCAGCACCTGCATCTGTATGCTGGCGAGTATCAGCCTGCGGTCATGCGCGATGAAGCGATCGGCTTCTTGCGTGCTTTCCTGCCGGAGCATTTCGCTGACCTCTGAGTAGGCGATGGTTGCGCCGACTTGTCCGCGACCGCGCCGCGCGGCGGGGCCAAGCGTCGCGCAACTCTGTAGAGAGAAGTCGTCAGATCGGGCGAAGCGCGGCCTGTCCGTTTGACTGCGCGGGGGAGATTTGTAAGCCGCGAAGCGGCGTCAAATCGAGCAGCGGCGTCAGTTCACGCGAGCACGCCTTCGGCTGTGAGTTCTTTACGCTCAAAACGCCTTCGGCTGTGAGCGTGTGGGAGATCTCGGATGGAACGACACTCAAAGCTCTTCGACAGGCTCAGGATAAACTTCGCGTGTTGTCGACAAATGGGTGGCGCGCTCGGTCCTCGGCCGCTTCGCGGCCTTCGGCCCTCCCGCGCGCAACCCGCACCGTCGCCAGAGCACGACTCTCAAGGTTCAAGCGTGTCTCAGGATCGCCCGGTGATCCAGTTGCCCAGGCGGGCCAGCCGGGATGCCTGCCCGCCCTGCTGCGTTTCATGCCGGTCGGCGGCGGTAAGCAGACCGTACATGGCGGTAACCCCGAGCCAGCGGAGGGGTTCTGGCTCCCATCGCCTAACCCGGCGGTTGACCCACGGCAGCGCCATCCGTTCGGTATCCCCGCCCGCGTCCAGCTCCCGCATCGCCAGATCCGCCAGCGTTCGCCCGGCCAGGTTCGAGGTCGACACTCCAACCCCGACGTAACCACCGGCCCAGCCCAGCCCGGTATCCCGGTCCAGCCCAACGGTCGCGCACCAGTCGCGCGGCACCCCGACCACCCCGCACCACGCATGGTCGATCGGGTACTTCGCTGCCTCGGGAAAATGCTTGTGCAGGATCGCCACCAGCCGCTCGATGGTGACCGGGTCGGTTTCCCCGTTGCGATCGATGCCCGACCCGAAGCGGTAGGGCATGCCGCTCCCGCCGACGGTAATCCGCCCCTCCCGCGTCCGCTGGCAATAGCAATAGCTGTTCGCCAGGTCGCCGATCAGCTCGTGCCCGTCCCAGCCGATCTTCGCCCAAGCCTTGGGCGGCAGCGGCACAGTGGCAATCTGAGCCGAATTCAGCGGCAGCCAATCGCGTCGATGCCCCGGCAGGGTCGCGGTAAAGCCCTCCGTCGCGCGCAGGATGATCGGTGCCCGAACCACGCCCTGCGGGGTGCTGACCTGCCCCGGCTCGTAGCGCAGGACTTCGGTATCCTCGTAGATTTCCGCCCCGGCCCGCTCCACGGCCTCGGCCAGCCCGCGCACCAGCTTGGCTGGCTGCACCCGCAGCATGCCGCTCACCGACATGGCACCCAGAGCCCCGGGAACGTTGATCCGCTGGCGCACCTCTTCGGCGCTCAGCGCGCGGATGCGGTGTCCTTCGCCCCAGGCCTGACGGTGGGCGATCTCCTCCTCCAGCCGCTCGAGCTGCGCGGGGTTGGAGGCGATCATCAGCTCCTCGGTCTCGCGCAGGTCAGCGTCGATACCCTCGGCGGCGCACACCCGCGCGATTTCCGGCACTGCGCCTTCGAGCGCTGCGACCATGTCCAGCACCGCCTCCCGGCCGTGGGTTGCCGCGTAGCGGTTCTGGTCCCACGACATCACGCCCATGCACCATCCGCCGTTGCGCCCGGAAGCACCGAAGCCGGCAAATTCCTTTTCCAGCACCACCACCCGCAGCTGCGGCGCGGCCTTGCGCAGATAGTAGGCGGTCCAAAGCCCGGTATAGCCTGCGCCGATGATGGCAACATCCGCCTGTACGTCGCCGGGCAGGGCGGGACGGCGGGACTCCGGCAGACCGTGGTCGGCGTACCAGAACGACACGTCACCGACGCGGCGGGGAACGCCAGCACCGGCTGTCGTTGCTTGCTCGGGCTGCCCCGACGGCGCTGATCCTGCGGCCTCAGACATACCAGTCGTACTCCCGTGGCAAGATTTCAGTCAGAAAGGCCTCGAACTCCGCTCGCTTGATCGCAGCATAAGCACCGGGATAGTCCGCGCCGAGATAGTCCGCGAGCAGCGCGGAGCCCTCCAGCCGGTCGAGCGCGGTCCACAGTTTCAGCGGCATCTCCGGGTCGGCCTGGTCCCCGGCGGTGCGCGTCGCAGCCTCGGTTGGCGCCAGCGCTTGGGTCAGCCCGTGGTGGAAACCCGCCAGCACCGCGGCCATGACCAGATAGGGGTTGGCCTCGGCCCCGGCAATACGGTGCTCGATCCGCCGCGCCTGTCCGGCCCCGGCGGGCACCCGGAACGACACCGAGCGGTTGTTGAAGCCCCACGAGGTATTCACCGTCACGAACTGATCTGGCTCAAACCGCCGATAGGCATTGAGATTGGGAGCAAACAGCGCCATGGCGTCGTAGGCCGTCGCCTGCAGCCCTGCGATGGCCTGTCCCATTAAGCGCTCGCCGTCGGAACGCGTCTCATCGAAGACGTTGTTACCTGCGGCGTCGATCAGGCTGGCGTGCACGTGCAGGCCTGAGCCCGACTGATCGCCGAAGGGCTTGGACATGAAGGTCGCATCCAGCCCGTGCCGGGCGGCGACACCCTTGACGATGCGGCGCAGCATCAGCGCGTGGTCGCAGGCCAGAACCGGGTCGTCGCAGTGCGCCAGATTGACTTCGAACTGGGTGCCGCCGTACTCGGCTGTTGAAGCCCCGGCCGGCACGCCCTGCGCCAGAGCCGCGGCGTCGATCTCGGCGAGGATTTCAGTCCACTCGTCGAGCTTGTCGAAGGCCAGAACCCGTGGCGCGTCAGACGCCCGACCGGGCCGTTGCGTCTCGGCGGGGCGCAGGCGCCCCTGATCATCCCGCTCGGTCTGCACGAGGTAGAATTCCAGCTCGTTGGCCACAACCGGCCGCAGCCCCAGCGCGTCAAACCGCGCCACGACGCCCGCGAGGATCGCGCGCGGGTCGAACCACCAATGGCTCTCGCCCTCGGGCGGTGCCGGCGCAATCAGCACCTGCGCCGTCGGCACCTCGGCCCAGGGCACAGGGACCAGCGTGCCGGGCAGCGGAAAGCTGGTCGCGTCCGGATCGCCGTCGGAAAAGCCGATGCCGTGGACATCCCAGCTCGTCCCCAGTGCGTCCAGCGTGGTGATCCCCGCGCAAAAGGCAACACCAGAAGACCAGAGCTTGCCCGCCTCCCGGATCGGCAGGCGCTTGCCCACCGCAGTGCCGCAAAGGTCGAACATCACGGCATCGAGGAAACGGGTCTCGGGGTATCGGGCCAGAAAGGCGTCGAGTTCGGTCGGCTGCTGCTTGGTCACGGTCCGCATTCCTTGCTGTCGTGCTGGTCGGTAACCGCACCGACCCCTGAGCGCAGGCTACTCCAAATCTCAACCCGGGCAAGACCTGCGGGGCTTCCGTCTGCGGGCGGCTGGCGTCGGCGCGTCGATCCGCCATCCGTTCTCCGCCAGCTTTCGTCCTCTCCTGTCCACAGCCTGCGGCGTGCAAGACCCTTGGCCCGGGCTGCGGCTTCGGTGAAGATCATTCGACATACCGCTGAACGAGGGGAGATCAGCATGATTGGTTATCTGATGGTGGGCAGCAACGACCTCGCCGGGTCGCTGGCCTTCTACGACGCCGTATTCGCGCCGCTGGGCTACCGGCAAACCGACGATTCCGGGCGCTATGTCGGCTATGGCCTGCCGGATAAGCCCGAAGAGTCGCTGTTCTACGTCACCGGGCCTTACGACAGGCAGCCGGCGACAGCGGGCAATGGCACCATGATCGCCTTTCCCACCCCGACACTGGAGACGCTGCACGAGGTCTATCAGATCGCGCTGAAGAGCGGCGGCACCGACGAGGGCGCTCCCGGACCACGGCTGGACGACAGCCCGACGCACTACGCCTACGTGCGCGACCCGGCGGGGAACAAGCTGGCCTTCTACTGCGAGAACGTCGAGGGCTGAGGGTCCGTTCGTGGCCGGGACCGGCGACCGGCGACCGGCGAAGCGTTTCGGCGGCTGACGCGGTCGCGCCCGCGGTTCGGGTGACCGCGCCAGCATCTGCGCCAAGATTGCCCGCTCAGCCCACGGCCTGCGCCACGAACCGTTCAATATAGCGTTCTGCGAGAGGCCCAGCTGGAATCATGGGTGCGTGGTGAACGCCCAGAACCCGCGGGTTTATATAGCCCTCTGCCCCGGGGGTCGCGACCACGTCGATGCCGAATGTGGCGTCTCCGAAAATCGGCTGGATGGCCGCGATGATGGCGTCGATCTCCGGTCCGAGGTTGTCGGGTTCAATCAGCCTGATGGCGGCTCCCTGACCCAATATCGGATGGTCGGACAGTTGCACTTTCGCGCCCTTCACCAACACGGTGTCCGAGTCCAGCGACAGGCGTCGGAGCCGCTTTGGGATGCGGTGCCGGTTCAAGAATACGGTAAAGTCTACCGCTTGCTTGAACCCGCGCTCGCGGGTGTATTCCTGCGCGCAGTACTGCCGTAACAGCGGTTCGAGTCGCGTACTGCCATCACCGCTGATGACCGCGTGCGACCGCTTTGCACACCACAGTACTTCGCCCCCCATGACGACGATATTCAGAGAATCACCCGGCAAGAACTGCTCGATCACGGCATCGTTGAGATAGGCCTGATTTTCCTCGATCGCCGCCTTCAGTTGATTGACGTTGTTGATCACCGGGAGCGGCCGGAGCGGCCGCCCGATGTGGTTGGGTTTAAGGACGAGGGGAAGCCGAACGCCTCGGCCAGCACTGTGACATTTCTCGGGTTGAGCACCTGCCGGAGGGGGACGACGGGCACGCCTGACGATGCCAGCAGGCGATTGGTGCTGGCTCGTTCCATCAGAACGTCGTTCAGCAGGAAGTTAGCACCCTGTCCCATTCCGTTTCCAAAGAACAGGTCGCCGTCCTGCCGGATCAATCGGTGCACCTCTTCGGTGACTTCCGCAACCTCATGACCCTCTTTGCAACAAGGTCAGGACCAGCCGCCGGTGCAGCGGGCTCGCCCCCTTTGCATCGTTGGCAGTCTGATGGGCCTGCAGGTCTTCGCGCAAGGCGTCCGCGTCGAAGTCTTCCGCAGACAGCAGCAGCCCCTTTTCCAGAAGGCTCCGGAGCAGATGAGCCGGGTCAAAGGGAGAAGACTGGCGGGTGGGCAGATGGTAGGCACCCTCCAGATCACCGCTGCTGGCACTTTCGAACACCCCTAACTCAAAGACCGGCCAGCGATGTTGCTTACAAAAGGCATAGACCCAGTGCAGCAGGCTCGCAGCCCGGCCTTCTGCTGCAATCCCCTCCGCATTATCGAGTTCCACGGCCCCGGGCGTGCCAATCATGTCGTTCAGCAGGGCCACGGCTTCCGGATTGAAGGCCGTCGATTCAACATCGCTCACTTCGATGGTGACAAAGACACTGCGGAGACCGAAGGCCGGCTCCGTTTTGAGCTCAGGTTCGCTAAACATGCGCACCCCCATCTTTGCACGTCGCTCTGCTGAACCTTCGGCCACAGCCTTTGCTCAATTCTGTGCTCATCCTCTCGATCGGCCCTGTCACAGCGGGAGCGAACGAATACTTGGACGGACTAAGCTTCATCGTGGCGGCATGGGCAATCATGAGCCGGTCACGCTTTCAGCAATATAGTCCGCGATTTTCCTCAAAAATGCCTTCTCAGGGGGGTGCGCGAAGGCTGGACCTGCGTTGACCTCGCAGATGATAAAATCCGGGTCTGGCAGGCTCAGTTCTCCGCCGATGAAGTCGACGCTCGCCTCGGTCATCTGGACAAGGTTGAGAACCTTCATCACAACCTCTTCGGTTTTCTTCGACATGAAATCCGGTGGGTGAAATTCGAGCCTTGAACCGAAATCTGTGACCCGCCCCCCTTGCATCAGAAAGGCGTGTTGACCTTCTGCCAGCACGGTGTCGAGGGTCAGGCCCTGCCGCTGCAGCGTTCGCTTCATGTCCGCGTTGTTGCAGGCCTTTTCGAGGTCGAAAGTCATCTGGAAGTAGGTTTCTGACACGAAGGATTGTTCGCTTGCTTCTGCCATCAGCTCGCGAATGGTCCTCTCGCCATCGCCAGTCACCGAAGGGCGGGGATTCCGCTGCACCAGAAACGGCTTACTGTTGAAGACCACAACCCGGAAACTCTCGCCAAAGAAGTGCTTCTCAATGATGTATTCTTCGTTTTCAAAGTCTGTCTGTTCGAGGACTTCATCCAGCCCTGCTTCGTCGAGGATGTTGGTAAATACACCGGTTTCGGTCGCTCTACCCCGGCCGAAGTTCCCCCGATTTGCCTTCAGCACAACGGGATAACCGATCCGTTTGGCCAGAACCTTAGTCTGTTCTGGTGATGGCGCCATATGGCATTCGGCGACGGGGATACCGGCTCTGCGCAGCAACTGTGACGTGGCAAATTTGTTGCCGACAAGGTTCACCGCGCACCATTCGGTGCTGCTGGTCAGTCGACCCACGAATAAAGGCGCGATTTGGGACCGACGCCTGACCCTGAATATAGTCCTCGAAATCTCGGTTAACGGCACTTGGTGTTCGTGCAGCATTCCGACCAGAGGCCGCTGGTTGATACCCATCATGCCCGTTGCGCTCACAGCATTCAGATTCTTGCTCAACGCCTCTTCAAAGTCGTCCCGATCCCAGTTTTCCTCAGGCTTCAACAGGGCGTTTCGCGCAAGGAACAGGAGCAGGTTGGCAGGCACATTCGGGGCCGTATAGCGGGTTGGCAGATCGAAAGTTCCGAGCAGGCTGTCTTCGCCTTCGGCCCCCGGCGACGCGGTAAAGTGGCCCAACTCGAAGACTGGCCATTTGCAGCCCTTGAGCACCAGGAAAACCGACCGAAGCAACACGCCGGCCGCGGTGCCTTCCGGTGCCCAGTCTGGTTCAGGAAACTCGACCGTGGGTTCGAACTCGAGCTTTTCGGCCAGCATCGGGCCGAAATCATCCTGCAGGTAGCTTCGGGCTGAAGCGCTGCAGGTCAGGAGGTCGTCGGCCCGGGTCGTCAGACGCAGGGCGGGGCCAAGGAACGGGCTGTCGTCCGTTTCGACTAGGTGGAGCTGTTCCGATCTAAGCATGAAGGTTGGTCTTGTTCAGGGAAAGGAAGCGGCGCTCACCCCTGCCGGAGGGACAGAGTAGCAGAGGTTCTAATGAATTTGAACTTCACCTTAAGGAAATACGGCCTTTAATCAACCAGCTTCATGGAACGGCTCGGCCCCACAGGGCTACCCTGTCGGTCAGGGCTGTTCCAGCGCAGGAGTTGGGTCCAAACTGTTGCGGCGGCGCTCGAGTTTATCCGCTAGGCGTGGCCCCACACCCGGGCGGCTCCACGGGCACACGGCGAGGCAGACGGCACAGCCCTGATGCTCATTGAAGAACGGCAGGCACTTGTCGAAATCGACGTACCATTTGACCTCGCCCCGCACGAGTTGCTTGTCGGGCGCGATGGCCTCGGGCGGGCAGGCATCCTCGCACACGCGACAGTTCAGGCAGAAGTCATCGATGCCGTGATCCACCGGCGCGGACAGCGGCAGCGGGCAGTCGGTCAGCACCGCCGAGAGCCGGAAGGACGAGCCGAACTCGGGCGTGATCAGGGAGCCGTGCTTGCCCAGCTCGCCGAAGCCGCTAGCCAGCGCCGCGGGAATCATCGTCATCTTCCCCGACATCGGCCCGGTCAGCGGTTCAGCCTCCCAGCCCTGCGACCGCAGCCAGTTGGCGACCGTCATCGCACCCTGCGCTGCGCGCCGGTACTGGCGCATGACTTCCAGCCCGCCTTCGGGTGCGGGCGCTTTGCTGATTTCCTCGAAGTCGTGGTGGAAGCCCATGACCACCACGTGCCTGAAGTCGATCTCAACGCCTTCAAAGGCCCAGACCGGATCGAAGGCCGCGACCCCGATCTTGTCGAAGTCGCCCGCCGCCAGACCGGCTTGGGTGAAGTCGTCGAAATCTGCCTCGGTAACGGCGTGCGGCGCATCGGCCAAGGGCGTCAGCGGTGCGTCGATGATCGCCGCCCGGCGCGCCCGCTCTTCTCCATAGCCATCGAGACCCGGGTCGACGGTATAGAACCAGCGCTGCACGTCGCCGTGGGCGACATCATCGGGGCTGTTGCCCCAATAGACGTAGGCGGGTTGGCGCCGCTCAGTTTCGCCCAGCCCGTTGATGGTGTTGCCGGAAACGTCGGGGTAGAGCGCCATCTGCTCAGGCCGGGGCTTGAAGGTGCTGCGGGTCATGGCGGGTGCTCCCAGTTGTGCGGCGGGGCGGCGGCGGTCACGCCGGCCAGTCACGTCCGGCCGTCCGTCCGCCGGTCGCGTCCGCCGGGCGCTTCGATGACAAGGTTAGCGCGATTTGTCCTGCCTTCGCCAGTCGGTGCCGGTTTCCGCGCCCGAATGCGCGGTCCCGTCACTGGTCGCCGTGCTGTCCAATCCTAGTTTCAGGGGCAGAAACAGCAGCGGCACAAGAGGGAAAGCAGCGATGAAGCGCGCACTGATTTTCGGGGCTTCGGGCGGTATCGGGGCGGCGTTCTGTGACGCGCTGGCGCAGCAGGGATACGCGGTCACCGGCCTCTCGCGCAGTGGCGACGGGCTGGACCTCCGCGATCCGGCAGCCGTCGATGCGGCGATGAAAGGTCTGACGGTCCCTTCGATCTGGTGGTGATCGCCACCGGCATTCTGGCCCCGCCCGGCGCCGGTCCGGAGAAATCGCTGCGGTCGATCGATCAGGCCACCATGCAGGACCTGCTGCTGGTCAACGCCGTTGGCCCGGCGCTGATCCTGTCCCGCCTGCCGGGCTGCTCCCCCGCGATGGCCGGAGCGTGGTCGCTGTGCTGACGGCGCGGGTCGGCTCCATCGGCGATAACCATCTGGGCGGCTGGTACAGCTACCGGGCGTCGAAGGCCGCCGCCAATCAGATCACCCGCACCGCCGCGATCGAACTGCAACGCAAATTCAAGGAATGCACGGTTGTCGCCCTGCACCCGGGCACGGTCGACACCGCCTTTACCGCCGGTTACCCGAATAAGGACAAGCACGACCCCGCTACCGCCGCGCACAACCTGCTGCTTGTCATCGATGGCCTCGGGCCTGAACATAATGGTGGCTTTTTCGACTGGCGTGGCGAGGCCGTGCCCTGGTAGCCGCCCGAGGGTGAGGGGGTCTGCGTTCCGGTTCAGGGGCAGAGCATGCTGCGCTGACCGGAGAGATATTCTGCCGTGATCTGCCGCGCCCGGTCCCTGCCGAAGCTGCCGAAGTGGCCCGCGTGCACGACCGAAAGCGGCAGGTCGCAGAGCCGGTTCAGGCTCTCGATCATCTGCTCAGGCACCGAGTGATAGAGGTGGTCGTAGAGCACCCCGTCATAGAGGGCATCGCCGGTGAAGACCGTGCCGGTCTCCGCCTCCCACAGCGCCAATGACCCCGGCGAATGCCCGGGCAGGTGCAGCACCTGAAACCGCCGATCGCCGAGGTCGATGACGTCGCCGTCGTCGATCATGCCAGTCAGCGGCGCAGGCCGGTAGCACCACGTATCGATATCGAAGTCATCGGATGGCCGCGCCCGGATCACGCTCGCGTCCAGCAGGTCGCAGACGGTGTTCTGTCGCGTCGGGCTGGCGAAGATATCGGCCTCCAGACCATGGCCCAGCCGCTGGTCGAACTGGTACAGCCCGCCGGCATGATCGTGATGACTGTGGGTGCAGACCGCCACCACCGGGCGTTCGGTCAGGCGGGCAACAGCGCCGGACAGCGACCGCAGGCCGAAACCGGTGTCGATGATCAGGTCGCGGTCCCGGCCCCGGACGTGCCAGATGTTGCAGCGCCAGTCGGCTGAAATATCGGTCTCCAGCAGCCGGGTGACGCCGTTATCAAAGGACTGGGTCTCGAACATCCTCCGTCATCCTTTGCTGTTCCTGCGTGGCAATTTGGCACTTTCCGAGCGCCGCTCGCAGCTTAACTCCCGCGCTAAGCCCGTCACAACCCACCGCGTGTCCATGACCCTATCGCTCTTCAACGATGACCCTGCGGCTGGTGAAGCCGCCGCCACTGCAACCGCTGCAACCTTTGACCAGCCCTTCGACCCGAGGCCCGAGGCGGCCCGGGCGCGGCTGCAGGCCTTCCTGCCCCAGTCCGGCAAGCGCTACGCCTCGCAGCGTAATTTCGACTTTGGCACTGGCAAGCACCAGAAGGTTTCCGCGCTGTCGCCGTGGCTGCGCCACCGGATCATTCTGGAAACCGAGGTGCTGGAGGCCGTGCTCGGCGCGCAGTCGGCCGCCAGCGCCGAGAAGTTCATACAGGAGGTGTTCTGGCGCGGTTACTTCAAGGGCTGGCTGGAGCACCGCCCCGAGGTTTGGCAGCGCTATCGTCGCCGGGTGACCGACCTGCTGGGACAGCTGGAAACCGACGCGGCCCTGCAAGCGCGCTACGAGGACGCGGTTGGTGGCCGCACCGGGATCGCCTGCTTTGACGCGTGGGTGCAGGAGCTGGTGGAAACCAACTATCTGCACAACCACGCCCGCATGTGGTTCGCCAGCATCTGGATCTTCACCCTGCGACTGCCATGGGAGCTGGGCGCCGACTTCTTCTTCCGCCACCTGCTCGACGGGGACGCGGCCTCCAACACCTGCTCGTGGCGGTGGGTCGGGGGCTGCATACGGTGGGCAAGACCTACCTCGCGAGGGGCTGCGAACATCCGCGAATACACCGCCGGACGGTTCGACCCGGAAGGCCAATTGGCAGCAACGGCGCCCCCGCTGGAAGAACCCGCGCTGGGGCCACGAACTCCGCCGGCCTTTGCCGATGTCGATCTGGCGGGGCAGCGCATGGGCCTGCTGATCACGGGGGAAGACTGCGCGGCTGAGGGGCTGGAGGCCGAGCACCCCGGGCTCCCCGCGCCGGTCGCGCTCGCCGGGTGGAGCGCGCCCGTTCCTCGATCACTGCTCCCCACCGCACCGGCGGTCGAGCAATTCACGGCGGCGGCGGTCGAAGGCGCGGTGCAGGCAGCCGAGGCCCGCCACGGGCTCGAAGCGACGCGGCTGGGCGAGTCTCCGATGCCGCCAGATGCAGAGGGGACGTCGGCAGCGCTCGCCGATTGGGCGCAGGCGCATCAGCTGGATTGCATTGTCACCGCACGCCTGCCCATCGGCCCGCAACGGCAGGCCGTACACCGGGCCATGCGCGGCGTGACCACACCGCTGGTCGAGCTGGATCGCCACTACGACCGGCTGGTCTGGCCGCACGCGCGGGCGGGCTTTTCGGGCTGAAAAAGCAGATCCCGGGGATTCTGCGCGACCTCGGCCCGTCCTGATCCGCCGCGCTTCGCCTAGCTCGTGATCGCGTGCGGGGGCAGATCCAGAGCCGGGTTCTGGTCGAAGAACCCCTCGGGCATCCAGTGCATGGACGCGTAGACCACCGGCTGCACCGGCCAGTCTTCGGGTCGCGGCAAGTGGTGGAAGTTCATGGTGTACCAGACGACCACGTCTTCATTCTCCAGCGACCTGTCGGCCTCGATCCAGCGCGGCAGGCCATCCCCGCCCGGATGCTGGTTGGGGAACCAGCCGGCGGGATAGAGCTGCTCGGGGTCGTACTGGGTCGCCCAGAAGTGCTTGAACATGAACCCGGCCCGCTGCGCCACGGGTGATTCGGGCTGCAGATAGGGCAGGGTGTTCTGCCCTGGTACCAGCCGGTAGGCGGTGTGCTGTCCAAGCGCATTGGTCTGGCCGGTGTTGACGATCTTCCACGAGCGCGAGCGGGCAAGGTCGATCTCCCGCGCTGCCTCACTTTCCCGGCTCAGCGGGCGCTCGACGATGGTCACAGCGTTGCCGTGCGGGTTGTCGGGGCCCAGCGGGGCGGCCTCGAAATCCTGCTCCCGGACCGCGTTCTCGGGGCCGTCCACGCACATGTCGAAGCGAAAGTTGAAGGAATGCTGGTGGACGTGGCTGGCGATGCCGGGCGCGATCAGCGCGCCATACTTCGGCTGTTCCCCCGGCGGGACGGCAGTCGGGAAGGGGATGCCCGTCGCCTTGATCTCGGTGCCGATGGTGCCGTCCTGATAGAAATACCAGAAGAACCCGTAGACGTAGTTGCCGATGGTGGCGATCGACGAAATCACCAGCCGTCGTGATCGCACAGCGCGGAACTTGCCGGTATGCGAGTCCGTATGTTTCCAGAGCAGGCCGAAGTCCTCTTCGTGCATGCACACCGCGTTGCGGATCGGGGCCGGCTTGCCGTCCCAGTCGTGGGCGCAGACATCGAAGTAGTGGATGTGCCCGAGGCAGTCGCAGCCGAGCTTGAGGCTGTCCAGCGCGGTGCCGATGCCGTACTCGCCAGTGTCGAAGGCGTTGCGGCGGAAGTTCCCGCCGGTCGGGTCGCCGTAGGGCACGACCATTTCTGCCATCGAGGCGCGGTTCATGATCGGCCGCAGCCGCCCGCCGTCCTCGTACCCGATATCGTGCAGCACCAGCCCTTCGCGCAGGTCAAAGCCCACGCGCACGTTCCAGCGCTGCCACCGCACCGCGTAGCCGTCGATCTCGAAACTCGGCCCCTCGGGCTGGGTGATGTCGAGCGGTTTGACGTCCTCGCGCAGGCCTTCGCTGGGCCGGATCGCGGCTGTATCGGGGGGCAGGGGGACCACGCCAAAGTCATCGACCCGCAGCACCGTGCCCGCGCCCAGATCCATGACCGGGTGCAGGTTGGCAATGGGGCGGCCGTAGCGGTTGTCGCCGGCGTCGTTGATCACCCAGCAGTGGCAGTAGGCGATGCGCTTGCCTTCTTCGTCCTCGATGCCGAAGTTACCGGGCGCCCAGGTTTCGATCAGCACGGTGTCGAGGTCGGTGATGCCGCGCTTGGCCAGCGCTTCGCCCACGCGCGGGTCAGCCTTGGCGATCTTGTCGCTGGCGTCGAACTCGTCGGGGGGAATGCGCGCCTGAACGCCGGGGACGTGATCCCACGACAGCAGCCTTGTCCTGATCCAGATCGACGCGACCGCGGAAGGTGCGGTTGCTCGTCCGCTCGTAGCAGCAGACGTAGGCGCGCCGGGGCGGGATGGTGCCGTTTTCAGTGAAGGCAGCGCGCTCGGCGCGGCTGGGTTCATCCAGCGTGATGGTCTCGAAGAACGAGTTGGGGTCCAGACCGGCCTGCGCCCGGATGCAGGCGGCGGCGGCGGTGATTTCTTCGGCGAAGAGCGGCTCTAGCGGATGGGCTGGCATGGGGCCTCAGGGCGCTGTGGGGTCAGAACTGACAGGTGTCCACGCTCCCCCGAACCGGCGCGGGGGTCAAGGGACGAGCAGGCGCAGGCGCACGCGGTGCGGGCTGTGACGGCTTCGGCTCAGGTCTTCCAAGCGGGGTCGAGCGCGTCGACCTTGCGGATCAGCGCCGACCACTCCGGGTGGCGCTGCTTCGCACCAGCCTGGGCCGACCCTCCCTCGAACTGCTGTCGGCAGTTGGCCATGATCGCCTCGGGGATCGGGATCATCCGGCCCGTCGCCATGGCCGAGAGCTGGACTTCAGTGTTGCGGATGAAGGCGAGGTGTCGGACGAAGGCCCAGGCGCAATCGGGGCCGGCGGTGATCAGGCCGTGATGGCGGAGCAGCAGCGTATGGTGCGCCTCGCCCATGGCCGCGACCAGTCTCGGCCCCTCGGAGCCATCGAGCACAATGCCTTCGAAATCGTGATAGCCGACGCGCTCGAAAAACTGGCAACCCTCCTGGGTCACGGGCACGCAGGGAGCGTCGGTCGCCGACAGCGCCTGGCTGATCGGTTCGTGGGTGTGGATGATGCAGTGCAGGTCAGGGCGGGCACGGTGCAGGGTCGAATGGATGGTGTATCCGGCCAGATTGACGGGCCACGGGCTATCCGAAACCTTGTCACCGGACAGCGTGACCCGCACCAGATTGCTGGCGGTGATTTCGTCGTAACGCAGCCCGAAGGGGTTGATCAGGAAGTCATCCGTGCCGGGGACCCGCAGGGTGATGTGATTGTAGACGATGCTGGTCCAGCCATAGAGCTCGACCAGACGGTAGGTCGCCGCCAGCTCCAGTCGGGCCTGCCACTCGGCGGCGTCCATGCTGCCCGGCGCCGGGGGAAGGTCGACGATTGCTTCGAGGAACGAGCCCATATCAGTCACCTGCTTAACGGTTTCGTGTGCGACAGGTGTGACACGAGCGGACGGTGGCGCCAAGGCGGTTGCTTGGGCTGCCCCCTGTTGCTCGGCTCGTGGCTGACGAATGTGGTCCACCGGCTCTATCCCTCTTCGCATCCCTCTTCGCATCCCTCTTCGCAGCCTCTTCGGGGAAGGCTCTATTGCCTGCGGCGGTGTTGGGTCATCAACGCCGGTGACAGGGGGGAAACGCGGCATGCTCGAGCTTTACTACTTTCCGACGGCAACCTGCGGGTACAAGGCCCGCCTGACGCTCGATGAGAAGCGGGTCGACTTTACGGCCCGGGTGCTCGACCGGGATGCGGGAGACCTGATCACGCCCGAATATCTTCGCCTAAACCCAAACGCCGTTGTGCCAACGCTCGTCCACGACGGTCACGTGATTATCGAATCTTCGATCATCATCGCCTACATCGATCATGCCTTTGACGGGCCGGCGCTCTCGCCGAACGACCCGCTGGCCCGGGCGCGCATGCAGATGTGGATGAAGCAGGCCGATGAGAAATACCTGCCCGCGATCGGGTCTGTGACCTACGGCACATTCCGGCGTCTGGAGATCCTCGAGCAGCACGGCGATCATCTGGAAGCCTACTACAGCGATATACCCGACCCCGACCGCCGCGCGCAGCGCCAATCCGTGGTCGAGCACGGGATCCGCTCTCCCCATGCGCGACAGGGTATTGTCACGCTGCAGCAGATGTTGATCGACATTGAGGCTGCCGTCAGTGATCAACCCTATCTGTGCGGGGACGATTACAGCCTTGCGGACGCCTCGGTGACGCCCTTCGTCTCCCGCCTCAGCGAGCTAGCGCTGGACTGGATGTGGGCTGATCTCCCCGGCATGGGTGGCTGGTGGGACCGGATCCGGGCGCGGGCGTCTTTTGATGCTGTTTTCGGTGCGTTTCCGAACCCGGACCGGATCCGCCGCCTGCGGGAAGCGGGGCTGGAGGCACGGCAAGCGGTCGAAGAGATCCTGTCCGACGCGGCTTAGCACCCGGTCGCAACCCCGCTCTAT
>JAYQIC010000006.1:0-8528 GCA_038141425.1 Rhodospirillaceae bacterium
CGTTCAGGCCATCATGGCCTGTGCTTCGGCTGCCGTCAGGGCAGCAGGACGCTCACAGCTGGTCGACAGTGACACGACCTGACCGCTGTCACCTGCTTCAAGAATGGCCAGCAGGACTTCCATCACGTGTAGCGAGAGCGCCTGACTGCACCGATGCTCCCGGCCTTCGATGATGGCGGCGGCCATGTCGGCCAGACCTGCCGTGCGGTAGTTGGCCATCATGCCCTGCGCGTGCTCCTCGTTGGCAACGCCAAAGGGATGATCGAAGGCGGCCGGCTCTACCGTCTCCTCGCCGTCCGTCAGGCCGATATCGCCGCCGAAGAAGTTCGGATCGGGCACGAACAGCGACCCGGCCTCGCCGTAGAGCTCCATGGGTTCCAGCCCGTGGGCGTGCACATCCCACGACGCATTGAGGCTCACGGTCGCACCGTTGGCGAACTCCAGAACCGCCCGCAGGGAGGTATGGGTCTCAACCTCGACGAACTCGCCCGCACGCGGCTGGAGGTAATCTCGCGCCGCCGGGTTCTTGGGGTCGAAGCAAAGCAGGCAACCCGCGTCACCGGGCCGATCAGTTGTACCAGATTGGTGACGTAGTACGGACCGATGTCCAGAACCGGGCCACCGCCGGGCTTGAAGAAGAAATCCGGGTTGGGGTGCCACATCTCCATGCCGCGCGACATAACCGCCGCTGAACCACCGGTGATGGTCCCCAGCGCGCCGCTGTCAATCAGGTGCCGCGCCTGCTGGTGTGCGCCACCGAGGAAGGTGTCTGGCGCCGATCCAACCCGCAGGCCCTTCTCTGCAGCGAGATCGAGCAAGGCCTGTCCCTCTTCCACGCTCAGCACGAAGGGTTTCTCGGAATAGACGTGCTTGCCTGCCTCCAGCACCTGCCGGGAGACGGCATAGTGGGCTGCAGGAATGGTCAGGTTGACGATAATGTCGACGTCATCAGCGGCGAGCAGCGCGTCGACGCTCATCGCCCGCAAACCAAAGGCCTCAGCCTGCGCAGCTGCTGTATCCGGGTTCAGGTCGGCACAGGCAACCATCTCGATCGCCCGGAACATCTTGGACAGCTTGAAGTAGGCCGTTGAAATGTTACCGCAGCCGATAACGCCAACGCGCATGGGATCACTCATGGCTCAGCCCTCAAGTCCGGAAACATAGGCGAAGGAGCGCTCGGCAAAGCGATAGGCATCCGAGGGCTTGTCGTGCTCCATGACGAAAATGCCGGCCTTGGTCTCGGCCCGGATCAGCGTCATCAGCTGGTCCCAGGGCATGGTCCCCTGCCCGACGTCGGCCCAACCGTCCTCGTCTTCGCACTCGCCCGTCGGGGCAATGTCCTTGATGTGGACCGACGCAATGCGGCCCGCGTAGCGCTTGATCCACTCGAAGGGGTCTGCCCCGCCACGGACGATCCACGCCACGTCCGCTTCCCACGCAATCTCAGGCGCGGCGTCGAGGATGTGGGCCATGGGCACCGACCCATCGGCCAGCGTGACGAATTCGAAATCGTGGTTATGCCAGCCGAAGCCGAGCCCTGCCGCTGTCATGCTTTGATGGACAGTCGCGAGCCGCGCGGCAAAGGCCTGCCAGCCCGCCGCGTCGGTCGGCCGGTCGCCCGCATCCACATAGGGCGCGAATACGTGGCCAACCCCGAGGGTCTTAGCGGTCTCGATGGCGCCGTCGATGTCGGCTTCAAGATCCTCAATGCCCAGATGCATCGAGGGCATGCTCAGCCCGTGGCGATCGAGGCTGGCGCGGAAATCAGCCGGATTATCGATCGCGCCCATAAACCCTTCCACTTCGGCGTAGCCGGTCTTGGCGAGGTGGGCCAGCACGGCCTCCCAATCACCAACGAAACGGGAAGAATAGAGCTGATAGGACAGGTTCATGGGGACAATACTCCGTTGAAAAGACTGGTGGTCTAGATGCGCAGGTCTTCGGCGTCGAACAGCGAGCCGCGCGCCGGGTCAAAACCAATGGATACAACGTCGCCGGACGCCAGTTGCAGCTGTCCTTCGACCCGGAAGCGGAATGGCAGGCCGTCGAGCTCGCTCCAAACCAGTGTCTGCGCCCATGGGTTCAACCACCTCGACGGTCACGTCGGCCTTGAAGGGTGCTTTCGCGGCCAGCTCACCGAACAGCACGTGCTCAGGGCGGACACCCATGGTGACACCGTCCAGCTTGCCCTTACCGATCTCCTGCGTGAAGCTATAGCCTGCAAGCGGAATCAACAGGTTGCCGACCTTGAACACCGGCTTGGCGCCGCCTTCCATCGAACCTTCGAGGAAGTTCATCGATGGCGAGCCGATAAAGCCGGCGACGTACTTGTTCACCGGGTTGTTGTAGATGTTGTAGGGCGTATCCAGCTGCTGGATCAGCCCGTCGCGCATGATCGCGATCCGATCCGCCAGCGTCATCGCCTCGATCTGATCGTGCGTCACGTAGATCATGGTGTTGCTCAGGCGCTGGTGCAGGCGCTTGATCTCGACCCGCAGATCGGTGCGCAGCTTGGCGTCGAGGTTGGACAGCGGCTCGTCGAACAGGAACACGTCCACGTCACGGACCAGCGCGCGGCCAATGGCGACCCGCTGCCGCTGGCCCCGGAAAGCTCGGCCGGACGGCGGTTGAGCAGCGGTTCGATCTGCAGCACGTCGGCGGCCTGCGCGACGCGGCGCTCGACCTCGTCGTTCTTGACCCCGGCGTTGCGCAGCCCGAACGAAAGGTTCCGCTTCACCGACATCTGCGGATAGAGCGCGTAGGACTGGAACACCATGCCGATGCCGCGGTCCTTGGGCTCTTCCCAGGTCACGTTCCGGCCCTTGATGTGGATCTCGCCGTCTTTGACGTCCAGCAGCCCGGCGATGCAGTTCAGCAGCGTGGACTTACCACAGCCCGACGCCCCGAGCAGGACCAGAAACTCACCATCGGTAACGTCGAGGTTCATCTTTTCGAACACCACGACATCGCCAAAGGCGACCTTCAAGTCCCTGATTTCAATGGAATGTGTGTCAGACATCGGCTTAACCCTTCACGGCGCCGGCTGCGATGCCGCGCACAAAATAGCGTCCGGAGACAAAGTAGATGGTCAACGGCACCAGGCCGGTGAGGATGGTGGCGGCCATGTTGACGTTGTGCTCTTTCACACCCTGTGTGGTGTTCACGATGTTGTTGAGCTGGACCGTCATCGGCCAGTTTTGCGTCCCGGCAAACACGGTGCCGAACAGGAAGTCGTTCCAGATACCCGTGACCTGCAGAATGATCGCAACCACGACAATCGGGATCGACAGCGGCAGCATGATCTTGAAGAAAATGCCCCAGAACCCGGCCCCGTCCACACGCGCCGCCTTGAACAGTTCGACCGGCAGCGCGGCGAAGTAGTTTCGGAACAGCAGGGTCAGGATCGGCATGCCGAAAATGGTGTGGATGAACACCGCCCCGGTCAGGGTACCAAAGATGCTCAGCTCACGGGTGATGATCACCAGTGGGTAGAGCATGACCTGGTAAGGAATGAACGAGCCAATGATCAGGATGGTGAAGAACACCTCAGAGCCGCGGAAACGCCAGTAAGACAGAGCGTAGCCGTTGATCGAGGCAATCACGATCGAAGCGATAACCGACGGCACCGTGATCTGCACCGAATTCCAGAAACCGACCTTCAGGCCTTCACAGTACAAGCCGGTACAGGCGCTGTCCCACGCCTTGAACCAGGCGTCGAGGCTCGGACGCAGCGGCAGTGCAAAGATGTTACCCTGCCGGACGTCGTCGAGGTCTTTGAACGAGGTCATCACCATTACGTAGAGCGGCAGCAGGTAGTAGAAGGCTGCGACCACCAGCACTGAGTACAGGATAATCCGGCTGGCTTTGATGGTATTGGGCTTGGGGCCGCGCGGCACGCGGTTGACGTTGGTTGTCATGGTTCGCGCCTCCCTCAGGTCCGTTTCCGGCGGCCGTACTCGAGGTACATCCACGGAATAAGAATAATGACCACCGTGATCAGCATCATGGTCGAGGCCGACAGCGCCTGCCCGAGGTTCGAGCGCGCAAACATGTAGTCAAAGACGTATTTGGCCGGCACTTCGGAGCCGAAACCCGGGCCACCGTTGGTCAGCACCACGACGAGGTCGTAGAGCCGGACAATGCCCGATGCCGCGATCACCAGCGTGGTGATGAACACCCCACGCATCATCGGGATCACGACGAAGATGTAGGTTTTCCAGGCGGGGATTCCGTCGACCCGCGCCGCCTTCCAGATTTCTCCATCGATCCCACGCAGACCGGCGAGCATCAGCACCATGGTAAAACCTGTTCCCTGCCAGAGCCCGGCGATCAGCAGTGCAAACACTACCGTATCTCCGCTGGCCATCAGCTTGAACGGCAGGGTTTCGAGGAAACCGATGTTGGACCAGGCGCCAAACTGGTTGATGGCGTCCTGGATGCCTGATGGGCTCAGCATCCACTGCCAGACCACGCCGGTCACAACGAAAGACAGCGCGAATGGATAGAGAAAGATGGTGCGGAACGCGTTCTCAAAGCGGACTTTCTGATCGATCAGAGCCGCAAGAATGAAGCCAACGGTAAAGGAGAAGACCAGCGAGAACACACCGTATGTAACGATGTTCTCGACCGACTCAGCCCAACGCCCATTGCGGCTGGCGTCCAGCAGGCGCTCGTACTGCGCCAGACCGACGAAGTTCTTTGACACAATGATCGCGCCAAAGCCCTTCCAATCCCACTCGTAGGCAAAACCGACCCAGGAAAAATAGCCCACCGACTGGTCAAAAAAGCTGATCGGGAACTGAATATTCAGGGGCCAGTCAAAGATCTGCTTGGGGAGCAGTTTAGACTTGGTGAAGGAGTACAGGACCGTCCAGAGCGAACAGCCGACGAACACCACCAGCGTGGTGAAAATCATGGGCAGCGCAGCGACCTTCGCGTTGAGATTGCGGGTCCACCCGTGCCACCAACGCCTTTGCTTCGCAGACGACATTCCGCCCCTCCCTCGTGCGGGCCATACCGGTTTCTTTGCCCGGGTTCAGGCCGAATTCGTAAGATAATTGAGTGGGCTGGATGGCGTGCGGAACACGGCCACCCAGCCCAGATGAGATCAGGATCTACAAAGCTGGATTAGTCAGCGCTTGCGATGATCTCAACGTAGCGAGCCTGAGCGTCTTCAACGGAGATGCTCGGGTCGTTGAAGAAGGAAACCCAGAGGTCTTCCATCTGGCCCTGCGTGTCGCCGGAGAAGGTCTGCTCGGAGGATGGCAGAACGTTCTCTGGGTTTGCGAGGATTTCCAGACCCTTCTTCATGCAACCGTTGGCTGCTTCGAGGTCGATGTCGCCACGGATTGGCAGCGAGCCCTTTGCGAGGTTGAAGTCAACCTGAACCTGCTTGGAAACCAGCAGAGATGCCATTTCCAGCTGAGCAGCGGTCATAGCTTCTACGTTCTTGTTTGGCTTCGGGAAGTAGAAAGCGTCACCACCGGTGTCCAGCACAGGGTAAACACCCAGGCCTGGCAGACAGTCGTACTCAACGCCTGCGGTCTGGCCAGCAACACCGAATTCACCCTGAGCCCAGTCACCCATGATCTGAGCGCCGGCCTTACCGGTGATTACCATGGCGGTTGCATCGTTCCACGCACGGCCAACGTAGCCGTCGTCAACCATGCCCCGTGCGTCGGCGATAGCCTGGAACACGCGGGTCATTTCAGGGGAAGCAGCTGCTTCAGCGGACTTGTCAACGTTGATGGCGCGGTAGAGGTCGAGACCACCCAGAGCCACCTGGAATACGCCGGACATGCCGGAGATCTGCCAAGCTTCGCCACCCACTGCGAGCGGGGTGAAGCCAGCGTCGCGCAGAGCAGGAGCCGCAGCAGCGAATTCGTCCCAGTTGCTTGGTACGTCAACACCGGACTGAGCGTAGACGTCACGGTTCAGCCACATCCACTGGAAGGAGTGAATGTTAACCGGCACACAGTAGATACGACCTTCGTAGGTACAGGAGTCGAGCAGCTTGGACGGACGAATGAAGTCAGCCCAGCCCTCAGCTTCTGCGAGGTCGGTCAGGTCGGTCATCAGACCAGCCTGTACCAGATCTTCAGCATCACGACCGGTGTTCAGCTGGGGTGCAGCCATTGGGTCGCCACCGGCGATACGGGACAGGATGATTGGGCGAGCGTTACCACCGCCTGCGATTGCACCATCGACCCACTCGTGGCCGGCAGCGTTTACGGCATCAGCAAATACGGACACAGCCGCAGCTTCACCACCAGAAGTCCACCAGTGGGTGACTTCCATCTTCTCTGCCCCGGCGACGCCAGCAGACGCGACGAGAGCAGCAGCTGCGACTGCAGCCGACTTAAGTTTCATCATGAGGTATTCCTCCCTTGGAAAGACAAGCTTTCCCGTGAACAAATTGGGCCCTCCAAAGCCCTGCAATCGATTACAACATCTAGGCCCAGGTACTGAAAAGGATTACACTACACCTAATGACTACATGTAAACGATTGCACCGCTGTGTGCAGGAATATGAATACGAGAGTCAAGCGAGAATATCGGATTCTGTGGGCAATGACCGATATTTGTGCACAGACTGGAGCGGAATGACGGCGAAGAAAGATGGCTACTGAAGTCCCTACCATCCAGGATGTCGCCCGTGTTGCAGGCGTATCAACCGCGACGGTCAGCCGGGCCCTGAGCAACCCTGAGCGTGTCAGCGACAGCGCACGCAGGAAGGTGCTCGAGGCGGTCGAGAAGACCGGTTATGTCGTCAATGAAGCCGCCCGTAACCTGCGTCAGCAGCAGGCCAACGCCATCGGCGTGATCGCGCCGGACCTGTCCAACCCCTTCTTCTCCTCGATTATTGCGGGCATCGAGCAGATTGCCGGGCCCAATGGCTTCGGCGTACTGGTCACCGAGAGCTCTATGACCGGTCAGGGCGCGTTTGACTATGCCAGCCTTCTGGCCTCCGCGCGTGTGGACGGGTTCGTTGTGCTCGACGGCCAGATGGACCTCAGCCGTTTGAGGAACCGGTCGAAGGGCCTGACGCAGGTGCCGGTGGTATCAGCTTGTGAGTATCCAGCCGATATGCCTGCACCCTCGGTTACGGTCGACAACGCCGGCGGCGCAGAGAAAGCGGTTCGACACCTCGTCGATCTCGGTCACACCAAGATCGGGCACATCACCGGCCCCCGCGGCAATATTCTGACCACGACCAGGCTGGAGGGCTTTCGGGAAGCCCTGCAGTCCATGGGGCTGACAGTGCGCGAAGACTTCATCCTCCCCGGTGACTTCAACCTTGAAGCCGGGAAACTCGCTGCAGAGATCTGGCGGACCATGGAAGACCGGCCGACCGCCATGTTCTGCGCCAGCGACCAGCAGGCCTTCGGCTTCATCTCCCAACTTTCGCGGCAGGGCTTTCGCGTGCCGGAGGATGTCTCAGTCATCGGCTTCGATGACATCGAAGTCTCCGGGTTCTTCGTCCCGGCGCTGACGACGATCTCACAGCCCCGGCTGGAGCTGGGACGGATGGCGGCCCGCATGCTGCTCGACCGCATCAACGGCCAGAGCCACCGGGAGGGTCTGCACCCGCAACTCGACGTCACTTTGGTGGTGGGGACAGCACCGCTGCCCCCGTCGCTGCTTAAACGAAACCGGGCTGTTGAGCCGTAGTTTTTGACTTTAAATCCACAAGCCACGGTGTCAGTCTTCAACCCAAAGTGAAACAGCGACCTGAAGCCATGGCCAGCATCACCGAAACCGCCCGCCAGACCCCGATCGTGCACGAAACCGATGTCCTTGTGGTCGGCTCCGGTCCGGGCGGGCTGGCCGCCGCCCTCGCCGCCGCGAGAGCGGGTGTCGATGTTACGCTTCTTGAGCGCTTTGGCTGTTTTGGTGGCAACATCACCGTGGTCGGGGTCGAAGGCTTCGCATGGTACCGCCACGAACAGACCGTAGAGGCTGGCGGGCTGGGCTGGGAGTTCGAACAGCGCGCCAAGGCCGAGGGCGCCGCGGTACCGGAAAGCCAGTCCCTGTCTTACGAACTGGATTCCGAGGGCTTCAAGCTGGTCGCTGACAAGCTGGTGCTGGAAGCGGGAATCCACCCCATGCTGCACCGTGCCTTCGTCGCGCCGATCATGGAGGGGCCGCGCGTCACCGGGGTGATCGTCGAGAGTAAGGCCGGCCGCGAAGCCATCCTCGCCAAGCGGGTGATCGACGCCACCGGTGATGCCGACGTTGCCCACCGCGCCGGGGCGCCCATGAAATCGACACCGCGTGAAGAGCTGCAGGCAGCGTCGGTTATGTTCCACCTCGCCGGGGTCAACAAGACCGCCTTCCTCGACGGCATCCGCGAAAACCCTTCGACCTATGCGAGCTGGTCCAGCGGTGAGTGAGCAGATCGAGACCTCCGGCAAAGAAGACGAGATGTACTCGCCCTATCTGGGCAAGCCCTTCGATCAGGCACGGGCCGAGGGACTGATCCCCGCCGATCTTGATACCATCGCCGGGACCTGGGGCGCCGTGCACGA
>JAYQIC010000007.1:0-327500 GCA_038141425.1 Rhodospirillaceae bacterium
AGGATTTGGGAGGTGACTACACCAGGCTCCGCGCGGTTGCGGGGGAGAGCGGTGATTAGCGCTGCGCAGCGTCGACGACGGGGTCGCGACGCGATTTTTGTCTATACAAAACAGATTCAAAGAATGCAATGCGCGAAGGATCGCCGCGGAGAGGATGTGCCGCCGCCCTCAAAAAGAGGTTTCGTTTCGCGCCTCCCGAGACTGACGGATACAAAAAAACGCTTTCGGTTACGCGATTAATACGAGTTCTAGCTAGAGCGTTTCCGACTGCGTTCGCGCCGTCACACCTCCACGCGCCTCCTCTTGCTCCGGGACGCGCGCCGCGGGCGACGGCGGCGCCGGCGGCTTCGGCGCCGGCGCCGCGCACACGCCGGCGTCAGCGAGCGCCAGCGAGGCGCCACGCGCTTTTTCCGCCGGGGCGTTGTCGCCGTCTCGCGGGCCATTCGCGACCTGGCGACTTCTCATTCCACGGCCTAACCGAACCGGAACGAGCCGCTCGAAGACCCCGTCGCGGTGTCCGCGACGTGCCTGGCGAACGCCACCGGCGGGACGCCCGCGAACGCGCCGCGGAGCATCGTCCCGGCGAGCTCGGCGGCGAGCAAGCGCGCGCGCGCGCCTCGGCGTCGGCGTCGCGCCGTTCGCCCAACACACAAACCTCCAGGAGCTCGTCCAGCGCGCCGCCCGCTTTCAGGAGCTCGCGCACGCGGCGCGGCGCGTCGCCGCCCACGCCGGCGCGTCCCCAGCGGCGACCTCGGCGTGCGTCGGGCACGCCGCGACGGGCGCGAAGGAGCGCCGCGCCGGCGCGCGCGAGCGCCGGCGCGGCGGCTGCGGCGGCGGGAAGGCTCGAGGCGTCTCGAGCGCCCTCGAGCGCCGCAGCAGACGCGGCGGCGCTCGCCTCCGCTTTTGTCTCGCCGGGTGAATCGCTGGCGACGAGCGGGGCGCTGCCCTCCGCAGCGACGTCGTGGCCCACGACAGCACTTCGCTCGCCCATCCCTGCGGGTCGGAGGACGCCGCCGCCGCATCGGCGGCCCAGCGGGAAACCTCCGCCAGCGCCGCCGCCGTCGCGCGCGAGCGGCGAACGCGCTTGGCGCCGCCATGTGCTTCGTCCTCGCTGATGGCCTCCAGCGCGTCGTCGAGCGACATCATTTCCCCGATCCTGCCGCCGAGGGTCCGCAGCGCGATGGTCCCTCGTCTGCTTCCCGGCGGCCGACCACGGCCACCAGCGGTATCTTCTGGTGCGAGTGCTCCCCGGACCTTGTAGTTGATCTTCTCGTTGCGCAGGTCAGACTCCAGCCCGCATGCCGGCTTCGCGCGCAGGGCCTCGACCACCTCTTCGGCATAGTCGTTGGCGTCGGTGGTGATGGTCGCCACAGCAACCTGGACCGGCGCCAGCCACAGCGGCAGCTTGCCTGGCAAAGTTCTCGATCAGGATCCTGGATAAAGCGCTCGAACGAGCCGAGGATTGCCCGGTGCAGCATGACCGGTCGCTGCTTGGAGCCGTCTTCGGCGATGTAGTTGGCGTTCAGGCGCTCGGGCAGGACGAAGTCGACCTGCCACGTGCCACACTGCCAGTCCTGGCCGATGGCGTCGCGGAGGACGAATTCGAGCTTGGGCCGTAGAACGCGCTCGCCGGGGTTCGTGATCACCTCCACATCCGCCGCTTCGATGGCATCGCGGGAGCGCCTCCGCCTTGTCCCAGGTCTCGTCGGAGCCGGCGCGCACCTCGGGCCGGTCGGCAAACTTGATGACGAATTCGGTCGAAGCCGAAATCGTCAGGATGGACGACAACAGGGTACAGAATTCGCGGTCTCATCCAATCTGATCCTCGGTCGCAGAAAATATGCGCATCGTCCTGGCAAAGGCGCGGACCCGCATGAGACCGTGCAGCGAACCACTGGGCTCGTTGCGATGGCAGCCCCCGAACTCCGCCATGCGGAGCGGCAGGTCGCGGTAGGAGCGGATGCCCTGATTGAAGATCTGCACGTGCCCGGGACAGTTCATCGGCTTAAGCGCAAGGATGCGCTCGTCGGCGCCGGCGTCTTCGTCGGCTGCATCACCGGTGTGAACATGTTCCCGCGGAACTTGTCCCAGTGGCCGGATTCCCCCAGACAGCTTGCGGTCAACCAGCTGCGGGTTTGACCTCCTCGTAGCCGGCGTCGTCGAGCCGGTGGCGCATGTACTTTTCCAGCTCGGTGTAGATCCGCCAGCCCTTGGGGTGCCAGAACACGCCGCCGCGCGCTTCTTCCTGCAGGTGGAACAGGCCCAGTTCCTTGCCCAGCTTGCGGTGGTCGCGCTTGGCGGCTTCCTCGAGCTGGGTCAGGTGCACGCGCAGGGCCCGGGGTCTCGAACGCCGTGCCGTAAATCCGCTGCAACTGCTGGCGGCTGCTGTCACCGCGCCAGTAGGCCCGCCACAGACAGCAGTTTGAAGGCCTTGCCGACCATGCCGGTGGTGCTTGGGCGTGGGCTCGCGGCACAGGTCGATCCAGTCGCCCTGGGTGTAGAGCGTGATGGTCTCGCTCGGGCAGGGTCTTCGATCAGCTCGACTTTGAACTGCCTCGCCTTTGGCCTTGAACAGCGCGATGGCTTCATCCCGGCTGACCACCTGCCGCTTGAAGGGTGCATTGCGGGCGATCACTTCGTGCATTTTCGCCTCGATCACCTCGAGGTCATCGGTGGTGAAGGGCTCGTCACGGTAGAAATCGTAGAAAACCGTTCTCGATGGTCGGGCCGATGGTGACCTGGGTACCGGGAAAAAGTTCCTGCACCGCTCGGCCAGCACGTGAGCGCAGTCGTGGCGGATGATCTCCAGCGCCTTCATCGCTACCCTTGTCGCGCACGATGATCGCCAGCGACGCGTCCTCGGTGATCTCCCGGTCGAGGTCCCAGGTCTGGCCGTCGACGGTGACAGCCAGCGCCTTTTTCGCGAGGCCGGGGAGATCGACAGGGCGACGTCCATGCCCGTGGTCGGGCCGTCGTAAACGCCGTTTGGCGCCGTCGGGGAGCGTAATTTCAACCATAATTCTTCACCGACCGGTGCTTGCAGGGTGGGATGCGGGGGTTCGCGGGTAAACCGTCGGGGACGTTACGTCGAAATGGTCGGATTTCCTTACGCAAGTAGCTCATCGTAGATGTCGAAAATCTGACGGGCGGTCTCATCGCGCTTGAAGGTCTTGAAGGCGTGGACCATGGCGTTGTTTTCCAGCTCGGCCCGCTGGTGCCAGCGCCGTAATTGCAGGCCAGCGCCATCCCCAGCGTATCGGCATCGCCGGGTCAAACAGCGCCCCTGGTCTCTCCCGATCGATCTGGAAGGCCGTTTGCACCATTGTTGGCGCCGAGCACGACCTTGCCCGCAGCCTGACTCTCGGCGCAGGCGTAGTCGAAGGCGAGGTTGCCGTTGACGGTCGAAATCACAATGTCGCTAAGCTTGTAGAGGGTCGCCGGGTCTTCGGTGCCTTCGATGATCCGCATGCGGCGCTCGAGTCCCTCGGATTCGATCCGCTGCATCAGGCGGTATTGGTAGCGCCGTTCGGACACCCCGACCCCGACGAACAGGCAGACCCAGGTCTTTGTTCTCCAGCGCCCGCAGCACGGCGTCGATCAGCACGTTGTGACCGGCGCCGTCCTGCAGCGCTTGCGGGAACAGGATCACCGGGCTCTGCGCCGTGATTTCATATCCGCACCATCCGGGTCAGGCGCGCGGCGGTGACGACAGACGGATGAAGCGCATTGACCGCGATCCCCGGCGGGATCACGCGCGCGTCCACGGTGTCCAGGTAGCCCTTCGCCCCGGCGAGCAACTCAGCGCATGAACTCGGAAACCAGCAGCACCCGGTCGGCTTCGAGCGACTGCACCAGCCCGGTGGTCGGGCGATCCCCGCGCCGCACCGGCAGATCGTAGAGGCTGACAACGTGGGGCAGGCGGTTCTTGCCATCGACTTGTTGACTCGCACGGCAGCGTTTTCCCCGTGCGCGTGCACCGCTGGGCCTTCCACTCACCCAGCTGACCGGCGATCTTGCCGGTCGAGCCACGCCCATCATGCACTGGTGGTCATGTTGATGGTTTCGTGGGTCAGCCTGCGCCTGCTCGGCCTCGGCGACCATGCTGCCGCCGCCGCTGATGATGCAGGAGGTGCCGCCAAAGCGCCGGATTGCAGCGCTCAGGTCGAGGGCGACCCGGCTGACCGTCCGGCGTCGAGGGCGTCGGTCACCTGCACGATGGCGCGCTGTGCGCTGTTCGCGTTCAGACCGTTCTGTGCCGTCCCGCTTCGGTCATGGTCGATCCAACAAACTGTTCCTCGTCGACACGCCGTCGCCGGCGCTTGGCTTCCCCTTCCCGGAACGTGCCCTCCCGGACCCGGTTGAGGCGCCCGGCCCCGAACTCAGATCCTTTCCCGGCTGGGCGGGGGCCGGCCCGGCCGATCCTGTCGTCTTGTTCAGACCGGTCCGATCTTGACATCCCTAGGGTCCTGGATCCCGCCAGGGCACGATTCGGGGATCGCGCTCAACGGGCACAACGTCGAGACGTATAATGACAGATACGCTAATTCGCCCCGACGGGACAAGACTGGTCTACAACCGGCTCGCACCGCAGGCAGTGGGGCCATTCCGGGCCGGGACTGGTGTTTTTGTGTGGCTTCGGCTCGGATATGGAGGGTTCGAAGGCGCTCTATCTCGAGGCGCTGGCCCGCGAGCGTGGTCAGGGCTTCGTCCGCTTCGACTACAGCGGCCACGGCCTGTCAGATGGTGACTTTCGCGATGGAACCATCAGCCGCTGGGCCGAAGACAGCCTCGCGGTGATCGACGCACTGACCGAAGGGCCGCAGATCCTGATCGGGTCGTCGATGGGGGGCTGGCTGATGCTGCTCGCTGCGCTGGCCCGGCCCGAGCGGATTGCGGGCCTGATCGGTATCGCCGCCGCGCCCGATTTCACCAAGCGCCTGCAATGGCCCAAGCTCACCCAGAACAACAGGCAACGGTGATGGAGCAGGGCTTCGTTCAGGTGCCGTCGAACTACGAAGACGACTATGTTTTTACCCGCGCCCTGTTCGAAGACGGCGCGAACAATTTGCTGCTGGAGGCGGACATTGACCTCGACCTGCCCGTGATCCTGCTGCAGGGACAACAGGACGTCGACGTCCCCGAGGAGACGGCCGAAATCGCCCGGCGCCTGCGCTCGGACGACGTCACCATCGAACTGGTCAAGGCGGCTGATCACCGCTTTTCCGGCCCGAGGAGCTCAAGCGCCTCGCCCGCGCCGTGGACACAATGACGGAGAAACACCGCGATGACAGGTTCCAAGGATAAAGACTTACAGCAGGACGAGGGTGCAGGCGCCTCAAATGCCGACGCAGCCAAAAGCGCCAAAGACGCCGACGCGCACCGCAGCGCCCAAAATACCGGCGCAAAACCAGGCAGAGGTTGAAGCACCGGCTGCTGTAGAGGATGAATGACCCTGAGTCCCCGACCGAAAAGGCGAACCGAGCGCGCGGCCGGCGAGGATGGGGCGGCCGGCGGGGATGGCCCGTTCGGTGATGATGGCGCGGCTGGCGCGGATGGCGAGGCTGGGGGAGCCGGGGACAAGACCTTGCGCGCCCGGCCTGAAACCAATGCCCACGATGAGCCGGGCTACAGCCGGATTCTCGGCATGGCCAAGCTGCCGCTGGCGTCCGTGGTGGCGCTGGAAATGCTTTTCGCCGGGGTGTTGAGCCTGCTGCTGATCGAATTCAGCGACCTGCTCGGCCCGCTGGGCCTGATCCTCGTTCCCGTCGGGATCTGGTTTGAATGGTTTGATACTTTCTTCCACGAATTCGGCCATGCGCTCGTGATCGTGTTCAGCGCCAGCGAAATTGTCGACTTCCGCCTGAACTGGGACGGCACGGGTAGCGTCAGTTACTACATCAACAGCCCCCAGTGGCCCATCGCCTGGATCGGTTACGCCATGCCGCCGCTGGTCGGTGCGCTGCTGTACTGGGAAGCCAACGACCGCGGTCTGGCCACTCAGGGTACGCTGGTCGTGCTCGCGGCGCTGGTTGCGCTGGTGACCTTCGGCCTGCCCAACGAAGAACCCGGATCGACCTGGACCATCGCCGGTATACTGATCGTCAGTCTGCTGCTGCTGGCGCTGGTCTGCGCGACCGTGCTCAAGCGTTACATTCCGTCGACTGGGTACAGCGGGTGATGGCGGCGACCATGATCATCGGTGGCACGCGCTCTGTCACTTACCTCTTTGGGGTTCGGCGAGAAATCTGGACGCAGCCAGTCTGGCTGAACTGACGGCAGTACCCGAAGCGTTCTGGGTGCTGACCTGGATGGTATGGACGGCGCTGTGCGTGCTGGTGGTCTTCATCCTCGAGGTTCGGGACCGTCGCAATCGCCAACGGGTGACGGCCGACTGAGCGCGGTCAGGGCCGCGCTGGGTTGTCTTTGTTCTGGCCTGGCTTCGGTGTTGCGTGGCTTCCGGTGTTGCCTGGCTATGGTGTTGCCCGTTTTCGGTGTCGCCCCGTCTTCGCGATGGGTCAGGCTGAGCCTCAATTGACGTCCCCGACCCGGCGTGGAAGTACGTCGGGCAGCAGTGCCGCGAGGCCTTCGCGGTAGGTCGGGTAGGCCGGGGTCCAGCCAAAGCAGTCCCGTAGCTTGCGGTTCGACACGCGCTTGTTGTCCGCATAGAAACTCCGTCCCATGGCCGAAAGCCCCGCCTCGTCCATGGAAACCGGGGTCGGGGACGGGCTGATCAGCAGATCGCAGGCATGGGCAACCACGGTCCCGGGTGGGGCAAGGCTCGTCGTCACAGACGTTGAACACCTCGGCGGCTCCCACGGCGGCTGTCGGCGCGGTCATGGATGCGAAAACCGCCGTGGCGATGTCTTCGACGTGGATGCGGCTGAACACCTGATCGGGTTTGTCGATGATCCGTGCTTGCCGGCGAGCACGGTTTCCAGCGCGTTCCGGCCGGGGCCGTAGATCCCGGCGAGGCGGAACACGTGCAGCCCCAGACCTTTGTGGCGCTGAGGCCGGTCCACTTCGGCCTCGGCGCGCAACCGCGCCAGTCCACGGGTCGAGGTGCTGCGGGTCTCGCTGTCTTCGCTGACCCAAGCCCCTGCCAGTCGCCATAACCACCGTGGTGGAGAGATAGCCGAACCAGTCTGGTGACCAGCCCGAGGCGGTAACCTCAGCCGCCTGCGCCAGCAGGGGCAGGATCGGGTCATCTCCTGAACGTGCTGTGCCGACCGACTGCAGCAGGTGGCTGGAGCGCTCGATCGCCTCGATCAAATCGTCGGGCAGCTGGTCCGCCGCATCGGTGTCCAGCACCAGTGCGTCGATGCCCTGTTCCTGCAATCGCGCCGCCTTGGCTTGGCTGCGCACCGTGCCGGAGACCCGCCAGCCGCGTGCAAGCGCAAGCCGCGCCAGCGCCTGCCCGGAAAAGCCAAGGCCGAAGCAGAACAGATGCGGGTCGGTCGCCTTCACGCTTTTGCCTTTCTCCTTGGGTAAACCAAAGCTCGTTGGGTGTTGAACGCCGCCGTTATGGGAGCGCTGACTTGCGCCTGTTTGTCTGCTTTCCTCGGGTCTGCCTAGGCCAAAATTTGTCGCCGCTGGGTCGCGGGTTGCTCGCAGCCGCGGCGCTTTGCCTGCCGCTGCTGTGGTCCGGTGTGGCGCGTGGCTTCGATCCGGCCGAGGTGCCGGAGGATTTCCGGGCGACTTTCGTCAATTGCCTCTCGAAGGCGCAGGCTGACCCCGTGGCTGGCCGGGACTATGCGCGGCAATGGCTGGATTCGGGCTATGCCGGGACAGCCTACGCCCAGTACTGCATGGCGGTCTCGGCCTTTCGCGCGGGCGAGCCGGAGCAGGCCGCCGATATGCTGGTGGCGCTGAGCGGTTTTGACCGAGTGCGGGGACGCCCTTTGAGGTCGAATTTCTGGCGCTGGCCGGTGAGCTGTTCGACAGTGCGGGTCGCTACGATGCGGCGGTCGGTACGCACAGTCGGGCACTGGATCTGGTGCCGGGAGATCCCGGACACTGGATCAACCGAGCGCTGGCGCGCGCCAGCCTTGGTGACTTCGAGGGCACGATCGCCGATTTGGATCGGGCGCTGGGTCTTGATCCAGGCTCGGTGGAGGCGCTGGTGTTCCGCGGATCGGCCTACCGTGCGGTGGGTGAGCTGGACCGCGCAACCGACGACGCGCTGCAGGCCCTGTTGCTGGAGCCCGACAATCTGCCGGGGCTGTGGTTGGCGGCGGACGTCGCAGGGGCTGAAGGGGACGTGGCATCGGCGCGGTCATTCCTGCAGCGGATCATTGCCCTTGATGTCGGCGCGGTCATTCCTGCAGCGGATCATTGCCCTTGATCGCGCGGCGGGGGGTCGCGCATTTTCATAGAAAATGCGAAAAAGTCAGGCGCGCAGGCTGCGCGGGGAGATTGCGAAGCGATCGAGCTGAACTTTACGCTCAAAACGGCTGCGCCTTTGAGACGGCGGGAATGCCGAAGTCGTTGAGGGTTGGGCGCCGACATATGGTTTGTTCCCTCGACCGCGCGGTCTTCGTCGCGGCGCCACACGATACTCAAAGAGAAACGTGTTGAGTATGTCATTCGAAAGACGTTGGCCGCGACCGCGCTTCGCGCGGCGGGGCCAAGCGTCGCGCATCAGAAATCGACGTTGGCATAGTGGCTCGGTGGCGGCACACCATCAATCCGGTCCGCGAGGATCGCCTCCATCGCCCGCCGCGACTTAACCCGCGCGTACCAGCGGCGCAGCACCGGGTAGCGGTCCCACTCGATCAGATCCACGTAGTCGAGCACCGAAATCTGCGCTACGGCCGCGATGTCAGCGAGGCTGTACGACCCTCCCGCGATCCAGTTGCGGTTCTCATACAGCTCCTCGATCAGCCCCAGATACTGGCTGGACAGCTGCACCGCGGTCCGCATCGCCGTACTGTCGGGCACGCCCAGCCGGGCCATCGGCTTCTGCACCTTTCAAACAGGATCGGCTTGGTCACGCGCCCCCCATATCGACAGCAAAGTAGTGGGTCAGCCGCCGGGCTTCCGCTCGTTCGATAATATCCCGGCCGATCAGCGGCGGCTCGGGGTAGGTCTCATCGAGGTACTCCGCGATCACCATCATGTAGGGCATCTGCGCGCCGTTCTCGTCTTCGAAGGTCGGGATTTCCATCACCGGTGCGTCAGGTGTCGCCATGGTCGGCGGGGCGCTGCGGAAGTCCAGACGCTTTTCGTCCAGCATCAGCCGGATAATCCGGCAGTTCGGATCCAGGGAAAATGAAACAGGGTGCGCATAAGATTCGGGTACAGCCTCCGCGTGCCACTGGCAAGGCCCTGCAGCACCCGCGTCGCGCATATCACGATATTGCCGCAAAGCCCCTGCCTCCCGGTGCGAAAGGCCCACCCAAGGCCGCCAGGTCCCCGATGGGCCGCCCGGCCTGTACCGAGTCGCCTCACGCTGCGAGTGAGGCGTTGCCTTAGCGCCACGCTGTGCGTCCTCAGGCACAGTCGGGCAAACAACGCTCCCTCGCCCATTGATGCGGATTGAATTGTCCACCCCGACCAGTGAAGACGTATTCAGTAATTCTCAATGTCGAATCCTTAAACGTCTATGGCGACACACTTTTTTCAGGGCCAGAACGGATGGTAGCACTGCTGATCATCCAGTCTGTGGTGCAGGGCATCACCGAGTTTCTGCCCGTGTCCAGTTCAGGCCATCTGGTGCTGATCTGGAGCGTGGCGGCTTGGATGGGTGTCGACACCAGCTTCAGCAATGCGGAAATGCTGACGCTGAACGTGGCCCTGCACGTCGGAACCCTGTTCGCCGTCGTCATTTACTTCTGGCGGCTGGTCTGGGCGGCGGCGCTGGGTGGGGTCGATTTGCTGCGCTGGCGCGATACCGATAACCGCCGGCTGTTCGTATTTCTGGTGATCGCCAGCTTCCCGCTCATGGTCGCGGGGCTGCTGGTCGCCATGTTCGTACCCGACCTGTGGCTGCTCAATCCGCTTGTGGTAGCAGGGGCGACGCTGGTCTTCGGCCTGCTGCTGCTGTTCGCCGACATCGGCTTCGACAGCCGCAGGACGGCCGATGATATCAGCTTGCTGGACGCTTTGGTGTTCGGGCTGATGCAGTGCCTTGCGCTGATCCCCGGCACGTCGCGTTCGGGGATCACCCTGACCGCGGGGCGCATGCTGTCGATCAACCGCACCGACGCCGCGCGGCTGTCGATGCTGCTGTCGATCCCGGCAATCGCGGCGGCAGGAGGCTTCGAAGGCCTGCAGCTGGTGGTGGCCGGCGACTGGGCCTTCAACCGACTCGCGCTGATCGGGGCGGGGCTGGCGTTCTGCTCTGCCATGGCCGCGATCTGGCTGTTCATGCGGTTTATCCGGGCCTCAGACCTGCTGCCCTTCGTCATCTACCGCGTGGTGCTCGGCCTGACGATTTTCGCCTTCGTGCTGGTCATCGGCGTGTCGGCGACCCCGCCGATCTGAGCGGGCGTGCTGTCAGCGCTTTCAGACTTCCGCGTATTGCCCGCCGTTGCGAAAGCGCACCAGGTAGGACGGCAGCACCGTCTCGATCGGCGTTGGGTCGACGCCCAGCGCCTCCAGCCCGGGCAGGCTGCCATCGGCGACGTTGTCCGTCCGCAAGCGCTTGATCTGGTCGATGGTGATGGGCGGCGCCACCGGCGCCAGTGGAGCTCGCCAGCGCAATCAGTTCGGCCACGCCCCAAGGCAGATGCACCTGCGGCGCCTTCGATCCCGTCACCGACTGCATCAGGTCGATCAGGGCGCGGAAGCTGTAAACCCCCGGCCCGACGATATCGTAGACCCTGCCGGCGGTCTGGTCGTCGGCCGCAATCGCTGAAATCGCATCGGCGACGTCGCCGACATAGACCGGCTGGAACCGGGTCTTGCCACCGCTGATCAGCGGCACCGCAGGCAGGGCGCTGAAGCGGTTGAAGAAGGTGTCCTCCGCCCCGACCAGCAGCCCCGGGCGCACGATCGTCGCTTTGGGGAAGGCGCGCAGGGTCGCATCCTCACCAAGCGCCTTGCAGCGGGTCGAGTCTGAGCTGTGGTTGGCGTCCGCGCCCAGCGCTGAGACGTGGATCAGGCGCCGGACACCTGCCTTCGCTGCGGCCTCGGCGACCGTCGCTGCGCCCTTGACCATAGTGGCATCGAAGCTCTGGCCCTTGCCGCTCTCGTAGAAGACGGCGACGAGATTGATCACCAGATCGGCACCCTCGACGCGCGCGCGACCGCGGCAGCATTCTGGATCGGCGCGTAGACAGCCTGGATCTGACCGACCTCACCTTGGGTCAGCAGGTGCCGCGCCCGCGACGGGTGGCGCGAGGCGACCCGCACCCGATATCCGGCCTTGGCCAGTTGCGGCACGATATAGCGGGCCAGAAAGCCGGTCCCGCCCATGACTGTTGCGATCTTGTGAGCCATTTTCAGGGTCTCCGTTCGGCCCCGCGTGGGCGGGGCAGGGAAGCATTGCCTGACAAATAGTCCAACCTGCGCCGCCTGACAAAGCGCGTATTGACCAAGGGAGCCCTACGCCGCGCGAAACGACACTCTGGCATGTGTTGACATCGGGGACGGAAAGGCTTTATCCGGCGCACTTCTCGCGGTTGGCGGAGTCAGTCTCCAGCCCAGCCGTACGGGAGCCCAGGTGGCGGAATTGGTAGACGCGCAGGTTTCAGGTACCTGTGCCCTTCGGGGCGTGGAAGTTCGAGTCTTCTCCTGGGCACCACATCTTCATTTTTTGGCTGGTATTTTTTCAACGGTGGAGCGTTCTCTGCCGCAGCTTGGTTTTCCGTTACCCCTCATTTGGCGTCGAACAGTGGCTGGCCTTGCGGGCTATCCGGGGTGCCGTTCCAGAGCGCCGTTTCAAAGCGCCCAGAGCGCCGGTCTGTCACGGTCAGTCAGCGGCCGCTGCCGGTAAAGAAGCCCCAAAGCCAGTCATCGGCGTCTTGACCGTCGATCCGGAACCGCAGCCAGACGTGACCCTGCCCCCGAACCCGGTGGATCACGAGGCCGGTTTTCATCGACGCTGCTTTCCACTGAGTCAGACGCGCTGAAGACCCGGCGTTCGACGGGGCCTTCAACGTCTCAGCGCGGCGCGCTCGGTCAGGGTCAGCAGGCCACGCCAGTGCCCGGTGATTGCATCAAGCGACAGTCCGCCCTCGCCACCGGTCAGGGGCAGGACCCCATCTGCTGTGCCGTGGAACACCGCGAGACGCGTTCGGCCCTCGGGCTGGCAGGTCGCGGCGGTGTCCGCCAGCATGGTTCCGGCATGGATGCCCACGGCGGCAAACCGCGCGGAGCGGAAACAGGCCAGCGCATAGGCCATCATCCCGCCGTTTGAGTAGCCAACGGCGTAGGTGCGCGCCGGGTCCAGCCGTAGCGGGCTGCCCAGCCGGTCGAGCAGGGCGTCGATGAAAGCCAGATCATCGCTGCTGCTCTTGTTGTTCTTCGAGGCGGGCGCTGGGTTCCAGTGGAAGCTGTCGGCGATCCCCGCGATGGGCAGGCCCTCGGGGTAGATCAGGACGAAGCCGTTGCGATCGGCCAGCGCCCGCAGGTCCACCCAGCGGGCAAATTCTTCCGCGCGGCTGCCGTAGCCGTGCAGGGCCAGCAGCACCGGCCTCAGCCTGGGACTGGTGTCAGGGGCAGCAGCTTGGGGGCGGTAGACCAGCGCCATGCGGGTGATGCCGTCAACGTCAAGCCGCAGCGCCGTGGTTTCTCCGGCCGGGAAAGTCGTTGGCTCTGTCTCAACGCTCAATGTCTCAGACTGATCCGCCAGCGCGGGCGGCAGGAACGCCAGCAGCGCGATGAAGACGGTTGTCAGGACGATTTGCACCTTCCGGCTCACGACGAACGTTCTCCCCGGCTCAGAAAGGTCCGCAGCGACGCCGCATTGTCGGCGTGTGGCCTGCCATCCTCGCCGCAAAGGCTGTTCTCGAAGCCAAGCCGGACACCGAGACCCTGCGCCCTTGCCACCGACAGACAGCGATGCTCCTGCGGGCCGAAGGCGCAGACGCTGGCCCGCCAGTTGCCTTCGCCGGTCCGGTTTTCAGCGCCGCCAGCAGGGGGTCCATGTCGTCGGGTCTGGCGTCTCGTGGCGGTGCGTACTGGCCCAGCACCAGCAGCACCCGGTCCTGTCGTTGGCCGAACGGTGCCGTCGCTGCGCCAGTCCAGCAACTGCGCCACGCAGGCCGGGGCGTAGAGAATGTGCTGCAGCTCGATACCGGCCTCGTCGGCGAAGGCAAAAGCCCGCCGCGCGACCGCCGGATCGGCCGCCATCTCCCGCACTGCGACGCTCGCGGCAGCGGGCCGGAGCGCTTGCAGGCAGGCAAGCTGCTCGGCGGGCTGGTAGCGCCCTGCGCTTTCCGTCGTGATCTGCACGCCCAGCCTTGGTGCCTGCTCGGCGACGGCGGCCATAGCGTCCCGATAGCGGTGAGGATCGAGGCTATGGCGCTGGGCATCGTCTCGCACGTGCAGGTGGATCGCGGTGGCGCCCTCACGCTGGCAGGCGCGCGCGGTGCCGGCGAGGTCGGCTTCCGTTACCGGCAGTGCGGGATGGTCGGCGGTGGTCCGCCGTGCCCCGTTGGGGGCAATCATCAGGCTGTAGTCGAGGGTATCCGGCATTGCGGTAATCCTGCTTTTTGTCACCCACAATGCCCGCGATCGGGGCTGCCGATAAGCCTGTTTCTGCTGGTCAGGGCGAGCGAGGTTGATCATCAACGGAGGCTCAAGTAGCGTCGAAACAGCGCTGCAGAGCCCGCGCGCCGACGGGTGGAGGAAACAACCATGGTGCTGAGCAACCCCGTCGCCGATGTCCCGTTCAACATCACCCGGCTGAGCCACGTGGTGCTGACCAGCCGCGATCTCGACGCCACCCGCTATTTCTACGAGTCCGGCCTCGGGCTGGAGGTGACCGAGCACAGCGACGAGCACCTGTGCCTGCGTGCCATCGAAGAAGTCGCCCACCACTCCCTGCGTTTTGACAAGGTTGACCGGGACGGCCCCGGGCAGGTTCGGGCCATCGGCTACCGCATGTTCAGCGATGATGACTTGCGCCGCGCCTTCGACTGGCTGTCGGCGCGGGGCGATCAGCCGGCCTGGGTCGAGCGCCCGTTCCAGGGCCTGACCCTGCGCGTTGTCGATGCTGTCGGCGTGCCGGTCGAGTTCACGGCCACCATGCCCGGCCCGGAAAACCGCATGCGCCACTTCCACACCCACGCGGGCGGAAAGCTGGTGTTTCTCGACCACGTGCAGGTCGCGACCCACGACGTACAGGCGGCCTACGACTGGTATATCGATCTGGGCTTCCGGCTGACCGAGTATACGGCGACCGACGGCTCGGACGAGCTCTGGGGTGTCTGGCTCAAGCGCAAGAACAATACGCAGGACGTGGTCTATTCCAACGGCGCCGGCCCGCGTCTCCACCACCTCGCCTATCATACGCCCGAGATCGCCAACGTCATCCACGGTGCCGATGTCATGGCGTCATTGGGGCTGGCGGAGACGATGGACCGGGCGCCGGGGCGGCATGGGATCGGCAACGCCTTCTTCGTCTACTATCGCGACCCGGATGGGCACAGGGTCGAGACCTTCACCAGCCACTACAACGTCATCGATCAGGATCACCCGCCGACCCGTTGGGACCTCAGTGATACCCGGCGATCCCAGATCTGGGGCTTCCCGGCACCGAAGAAGTGGTTCTACGAAGCTTCGGAATTCGAAGGCGTCGCGGTCAATCCGCCGACCCTCGATGCCCCGCCCGTCACCCTCGAAGATTTTCTCGCCAACAGCTAGGATCAGCATGAAGTTCGGCACCCGTATCCTTGATGGCCGGGAGCAGGCCATCGTCCGAGGCGCTGACGGCGCCGTGCGTGTTCTTGCTGACGTGACAGAGGCCGCAGGGCTGGGCCGGATCGACGACGTGCTCAGCCTGGTCCGCGCCTGCGATGACCAGCCCGACCTGCTGTCCCGCCTCGACCCCGACGCGCTGCCGGGCGAAGACGAGGCGACCATTGACTGGGCGCCGCCGCTGCCCAATCCGTCGATGATTCTCAACGTCGCCTTCAACAACCGGGAGCTGATGCGCAACGCTCACGTCGACCCTGGCGTCCCCAATTTCTTCCTCAAGCCGCCCTCCTGCATGATCGGCTCGGGCAAGGAGATCATCGTTGACCCGGACTGGGGCGCGGTCATTCCTGAGCCCGAGGTCTGCGCCGTGATCGGCAAGCGCGCCAAGCACGTGCGGGAGGAGGATGCGCTGGACGTGATCTTTGGCTTCCTGATCCACAACGATATCACCAGTCATGGGCTCAAATTCATGAAGGACAGCATCGCCGTAAGCTACCCTCCGGATATGGCGCGGCCGGAGTTCTACACCTGGCGGCGGCTGCACGGGGAAGAGGATACCGACGCGTACTTTGTCTATCACACGCGGTCCAAAGGCACGGATACCTTCGGCCCCATGGGGCCATGGATCACCACGGCAGATGAGATCGACGATCCCAACGACCTCCACGTCACTGGCCGGCTCAACGATGATGTCTTCACGCAGGACCACACCGGCAACTATCGTTTCTCTATCCAGCGCTGCATCGCGGAAGCCAGCCAGCATTTCACCCTGCGCCCGGGCGACCTGCTCAGCTTCGGCACCACGGGCAAGGGCAACGACAAGTTCCCTCGCGGGCACAAAAGCGTTCTCATCGGTCAGCAGCAGGGGTCGATTTTGATCGAGATTGATCCGCTCGGCCGGCTGGAAAATCCGATCCGGCACCAGAAGGGCGGGGCCTGAATGGTTCGGTCGATCTACGCCAAAGGTGCAGCCCAGCATCTGAACCCCGTGCCCAACGCCGCCGTGCATCGGGGGTGCTGGTGACGTCGGGCGTCCTGGGCAAGGATCCGGCGACAGGTGACTACGCCAAAGAGACGGCCGAGCAGATCCGGCTGGCTTTCGAGCTACTGCCCGGGATCCTCGCCGATGGCGGCGCAGAGCTGCAGGACGTGGTTAAGGTCGACCTCTATTTCGCAGACCGAGACGACCGGCCGATGGCGAATGTGCACTGGGAACGGTTGTGGCCGAACCCCGAGCAACGCCCGGCGCGGCAGGCGCACCAGGTCGATCTGCCTGGTGCGTGCCGGTTCCAGCTGGTGGCGATGGCGGTGCTGGGCTAAGGGCAGGGCTCTGCCATATGCCGGCCTGAAGGCGACGTGGAAATTCTGCTAATCTCAGCGTACGGACTTCCGGGAACGAGGAAAATGGTCATGAACTTTCGGTTTTTGGAGCCACGGTCTGCCTGCTGATGGCTATTGCCCTGATGCCAGTGACCGCCAACGCTGATCACAAGATGCTACGCAACCTGTCTGCCAACGGTCCATGGAAGACCAACCTGCAGTGGGTTAAGGGTAAGGCCATTCGTGGCTTCAAAATCGACGACCGCGGCCGCAGCCTCGCGGTGGATCAGGCGGGTGTCCCCGCCCCGATCGGGGTTGAAGAGGGGCTTCGCGCCTATTTCCAGTGGGCGCCAACCGATGAAAGCACCATTCGTTTCTTCGACCACATCGGCTACAGCGACCTCGTTGATGGCCGTTGGACAGCGCCGCAGATCGTGACCTTCGACGCTGACTTTTAGCAGCCGGGACCGGCACAAGTATCCCTTCGACCCGGCGCTAGTTCGGCTCGATGACGGGCGCTAACGGATGTACTTCACCCGCAACAACAGTGCGGCCCGGCCTCCAGTACGAGATTTCAGTATCGGCTCAGCCATCAGCGACGACGGCGTGTTTTTCCGGGTCGAGCCGGGTGACCGTTTCAAGCTCAGATGTTGGCCCGATTAACGACTGCAGCGTGATCTTCTTCGACGGCCTCTGGCACCTGATTTCGCCCGATCACGCCAATATTGGCGTTGGCTTCTATGCGACGCGTCGCAGGATGGGCTGACGTTTGAGCGGCAGCAAAATCTGTTCTTCTAGGGCGGGGCCGGGCTGGGCAATATGGTCGAGCACGAGGGCGACGTCTTCTTCGTCGGCACCGGCTTTACCCTCAAGACCAATGATTTTGCCCGCTGGCAGCTGGTCGACCGCAACCGTTTCGCCGACGCCGGTGCGGCGGTGTTTAACGACGAGATCCACGTGCTCTCCGTGGGGCGCTAGGGGGCGGCTCGGGGCCTTACTCCATGAGGGGGGGGGCGGAGCCGGGGCTACCCGCTGTCAGCCGCAAACCGGTCCGATTACCAGCCGCAGACCGGTTTCACTGTTCACGAACGCCCCCTGATCATCCAGCCCTTCGCCGGCCTCGTCGATGTCGGCCCGGGTCAGGCCCTGCGCCATTGCGGTTTCGATCAGGGTACGCGGGCTGATGTCACAGCCGTTCTCCTCGAAAATCGCCACCAGGATTTCTTCGGGCGTGCCGGTCAGGATCTCTGGCTCTGCCACTGCAGTTCCTTCACAGCGATCGCCGCTGACCAGCACCAGATTGCCGTCGACATCGCGGCGGAGCCTGCCTTCAGCGATCATGGTATCCATGGCGTCTTTCATGTCGATGGGGGCAAAACCCTCCACCGAGAGACTGCGGTCGATGTAGTCATCAAAGGTCAGACTGCATTCGTTCTCTTCCAACCAACCCACGAGCACGTCTTCGGCCGTGTCCGGCGCAGCAGCGATAGCCCCGGCGAAGACCAGAACAATCAGCGTGGTCAGAATTTTGGCGTTTCGGCTCATTTTCCGCATCGCTTCTCTCCGGACAGCAAGGCGGGGGACAGCAATCTGGTCGCGCACTGGCAGCGACATTCACCTCATTATGCGACGAGAATAGCGCAATCACCTGCCGTGGGGATAGCGGAAGATATCCCCGATCTCATCACCTTAACCCGGGCCTCAGGCCTCGTTCATGAACCAGTCAGGTTCGGCGTTGGCGCCACAAAGAAGGACCGCAACCCGCTCGTCCTTTTCCGGGACATAGGCGCCCGAGGTCAGGGCCGCGAGCGCGGTCGCAGCGCTGGGCTCGACCACGATCCGGCTGGCATCCCACAGCCGCCGCTGCGCTTCGAAGGTGTCGGCGTCGGAGACGACGGCATGACCGTCGAGCCACTTCTGTGCCGCCGCCCAGCCACGGTCGCCGATGGCGCTGGCCCCCAGACCGCTGGCGGAAATCCCGCCCGGCATGATGGTTACCTGCTCGCCCTTCTCCCGGCTTGGCGCCATGGACGCCGTCAGTTCTGTCTCGACCGCGATGATGCGCAGATCGTCCTGATAGTGGGAGAGGACGCCACCGATCAGCCCGCCGCCGCCGACCGACACCAGCAGGGTGTCGATCTCGGCCTGCGCTGACAGTTCGAGGGCGACCGTACCCTGTCCGGCCAGCGTGGCATCGGAGTCAAAGGGGTGGATCTCCAGCGCGCCGGTGCGCGCAGCGTGGGCCTGGCAGACAACGTAGGCATCGCTCACCGGATCGGGCACGGCGACGACTTCGGCCCCGAAGCCACGCATCCGGCGCAGCTTGACTTCGGCTGCGATGGCCGCCGGGACGTAGATGGTCGACGGGATGCCCAGCGCGGTCGCGGCGTAGGCGACCCCGGCGCCGTGGTTGCCGCCCGAGGTGGCCACGACCCCGGCTTGGCTGAGCTCGCTGGTCAGCAGATTGTTGAAGGCACCGCGGAGCTTGAACGAGCCCGTAGCCTGCAGGTGCTCCATCTTGAAGGTTACCGGATAGCCCAGCCCCAGCGCGTCGGCGTCCATATGCATCACCGGGGTCCGGCGGATGTAGGGGGAGATCCGTTCATAGGCGGCTTCGATGTCTGGGCGACCGATCATGCTACTCGTCTTTCTGTCCACGCGCGGTGACGGATGCCGGGGTTCCCGGACGCTCGCCGCGACGGTTCAATGTACCGTCTGAGGCAACCCAGTTTCGGCGCGCGGTCAAGCCCTCATTCACCCTGCAGAGCCGTACGGACCCATAATTGACGCGATCGGTCTCGTGCTTGACCCTTGCCCCAAGCCTCTATAGGCAGGCACACTGCTTTGCAGACGGCGCCGCTGCGCGCGCCTTTCCCCGAAGCCAAGAAGAGGGTTGTCATGGCGAACTTCCTGCATCAGGCAGACCTGCCCGACGACGTCGATCTCGGACCGGTCATCGCTATCGATACCGAAACCATGGGGCTGAACCTGACCCGCGACCGCCTGTGCCTGGTTCAGGTCAGCGACGGCAAGGGCGATGCGCACCTCGTCCAGATGCCCCAGCGCGACAGCGCCGGGACCGCGCCCTTCGCCGGGTCGGCGGCCTCGGCCTCGGCTTCTGCTTCTGCGCTGGCACCAAACCTGTGCCGGCAGCTGGGCGATCCAGCGCGGCTCAAGCTCATGCACTTCGCCCGCTTTGATATCGCCAGCGTCTTCGCCTACCTCGGCGTGCTGATGACCAACGTCTACTGCACCAAGCTCGCCAGCCGCATGATCCGCACCACCACCGATCGCCACGGCCTGCGCGATCTGTGCAAGGAAATGCTCGGCGTGGAAATTTCGAAGTTCAACCAGACCAGCGACTGGGGCGCGCCGACCCTGAGCCCTGAGCAGCTCGACTATGCCGCCTCTGACGTGTTGCACCTGCACGCGCTGAAGGAGCACCTCGACGCACTGTTGGTGCGCGAAGGCCGGGCGGAACTGGCCCAGCAGTGCTTCGATTTCCTGCCCTACCGCGCCCAGCTCGACCTGCTTGGCTGGGACGAGCGCGATATCTTTGCCCACAGCTGAGCCCCAGAGCCGGGCGATTACGACCCAGCGCGGCAGGCTGGTCGGCCTCGCGCGGCTGGGCCTGATCCTGCTGTGCTGCGGGATCGGGGCTGTCGCTTTCTTCATCCGTGCGCCCGAGATCGGCGGCAATGCCGTACCCGTCCTGAGCGCTGGCGGCACGTCGCCTGAAACCAGTTCTGACGCCGAAGTCGCGGCGGATGGGGGCGAGGGTACGATCCGGCTGGAGGGGCCAGTCGAGATCACCGGGCCGGACGGCACTGTGATCCGTGGGCAGGGCGCTGCCATCCTCGGCTCCGACGGTGCTTCGGTCGCGCTGGAAGGCCCCGCGCAGCTCTCAACCAGTCGTTAATGGTCTCTGCCGGGCGACTGGGCTAAGGTCTTCGGCATGAAACGGCATCTGTTTTCTCTTATATCCGGCGGTCTGTTCTACATCCTTGCGCCTGTGCTGCCCGGCCTGACATCGCTGGCATTGGCGCAGTCGCGCGTGACCAGTGGCGGTTTCGACCTGACGGCGCAGGAAGGCATTGCTTTCGACGCGGCAGACGGCACGTACCGCGCCACCGGAGAGGTGCAGTTGGTCGCCGGCGATTGGGTGGTGCTGGCCGACACCGTGGAAGCACGATTGGACGCGGCTGGTCGGGCCGTTTCCAGCATCGAGGCTTCGGGTGGTGTGTTCGTGCGAAGCCCGCAAGTCACAGCCCGCTGTGCCGTGCTGACGCTCCGTCCAGACAGTGGCGACGTTGACCTCGCTGGCCCGGGTGTGGTGCTGCAGTTCGACGGCAGTCGCCTCGTCACCGATGGGGTGCTGCGGTTGGATACGAGCGCCGAGCGCTTCACGCTCGATGGCGCTTTCGTGCTGCAGTGGGGTGAGATACGGCTGTCGGCGGAGAACGGATCCGGGGCACTCGACGCCGCCCAACTGGCGAGCATCGACGCCAGCGGCTCAGCCTCCCTGCAGGGCGCGGACTGGCGCGCGGCGGCCGAGCGCCTTCGGTTCGACGAGGCTGCGTCCAAAGTCTGGCTGGAAGGTGCAGCGGTGGTTCAGCAGGGCGATATGGTCCTCTCCGGCGCTGGGCTGGTCTACGACCTTGGGACCGGCAGCCTCGTTCTGGACGGTGGGGCCGGGGGCGCATTTCGGGCGCCTTGGGCGGTCAATGACAGCGACAACAGCCAGTGACAGCGACGGCCTTCGGGTCGAAAATCTGCGCGTCGAGCGGGGTGGCCAGACCGTGGTTCACGGCCTGTCGCTGGGGGTCGCGCCCGGTCAGCTGGTCGGACTGCTCGGGCCAAACGGGGCGGGCAAGAGCACGGCCTTTCACGCCATCATCGGGCTGGTGCAGAGCCGCAGCGGTGAAATCCGGCTCAATGGCCAACCGCTGGAACGGCTACCGATGTTCCGCCGGGCGCGGGCCGGGCTCGGATATATGCCGCAGGAAGCGGCGGTGTTCGAAGGGCTGACCGTCCGGCAAAATCTCGAAGCGATGATGGAAGTGGGTCTGCCGCGCCAACAGCGCCGCGATCACTTCGATCGTCTTGTCAGCGACTTTGACCTCGAAGCCTTGCTCGGCCAGCGCGCCGAAACCCTCTCTGGTGGGCAGCGGCGGCGACTGGAACTGGCGCGGACGCTGGCGACCAAGCCGCAAATCGTCCTGCTCGATGAACCCTTTGCCGGCGTGGATCCCATCGCTATCGATATGCTGCGCGGGGCGATCCGGACCATCCAGTCCAGCGGTTACGGCGTGCTGATCACCGACCACAACGTTTGGGAAACCCTGTCGCTGGTCGAGCACGTGGTGCTGATCGATCAGGGCGAGGTTCTGGTCGAGGGGCCGTCTGAGGCCGTAGCGGCAGATAAATCCGCCAGAAAACACTATCTTGGTGAGAATTTTTCACTGCCAAAGTCGGACTGAATCGACTGATTTACCGGCTCTCTGCGGCGCTGTGGCGAAAAGGTCTCAGGCGCATAAGCAATCTCCGCGCCAGATTTTCGCTACTGGCGCAATTCATTCAATTTCTGCTACTAATAGTGTGATTTAAAGAACATTTTGATTTCATTACGAGAAAAAAGAAATGGTTTATGGGTTTTTAGCTGCAGATTATCGGGGCATTCGCCGTCCTGATGCTCAGATAGTGGGATAACAAGCGTGGCCATATCTCAGAACCTGACGCTCAAGCAGGGCCAGTCACTGGTCATGACGCCCCAGCTGCAGCAGGCCATCAAGCTGCTGCAACTGTCGAACGTCGAGCTCAGCGAGTACATCGAACGCGAGCTGGAAAAGAACCCGCTGCTGGAACGGGATGAGAGCAACGCGGAAACCCGCGGCCCTTCGGAAACCACGCCGTCCGACGCCCCCGCAGCCGAAGCGGCGAGCTCGACCAGTGATGCCGCCGGTGAAGCCAGCGCGGCCGCTGCGGAACTGGCGCCGTTGGATGATGGCGCCGCCGCCGTCAGCGAGATTGACGACCACTGGCAGGGGCGGGACGACACCGCCGACGCGCAGGTCGGGGCTTCAGTCGCCTTTGAAAACTGGGGCAGCGGCGGCAGCCGTAGCTTTGAAGGCGGTGAGGATTTTGATCTTGAGAACCGGCTGACCTCCGAAGAGTCGCTGCGCGACCGCATCGTCAGCCAGGTCAACATCGGGCTGGACGATCCGTCCGACCGCATGATTGCCTTCACCCTGATGGAAAACCTCGACGAGGCGGGTTACCTGCGGATCGATCTGGACCAGATTGCCGATCGCATGGACTGCCCGCTCAGCCACGTCGAGGGCGTGCTGCGGCACCTGCAGGGCTTCGAGCCAACCGGGATTTTCGCCCGGGATCTGAAGGAGTGCCTGACCCTGCAACTTGCCGAACTGCGGGTGCTGGACGGGCCGATGATGGCCTTGCTGGATAACCTCGAGCTGCTGGCCAGCGGGGATCTGAACAAGCTGGTGAAGGTCTGCCGGGTCAGCCAGGAAATCCTCGTGGAGCGCGTGCGGCTGCTGCGCTCGGTCGACCCCAAGCCGGCCTCAAAGTTTAACGTCGATGCCGCCCAGGTGGTGACGCCCGATGTCCTGCTCCGGCCCAACCCGGCCGGGGGCTGGATCGTCGAGCTCAACCCCGACAACCTGCCGCGCGTGCTGGTCAACAACACCTATTCCGGCATGGTGACCGGCGGCAAGCTGCGCAAGGAAGACCGCGAATACCTCAACGAGCAGATGCAGACCGCCAACTGGCTGGTCAAAGCGCTGCACCAGCGCGCGCAAACGATCATGAAGGTCGCCTCAACCATCGTCGAGCGTCAGGAGCTGTTCTTCACCAAGGGTGTGCAGTACCTAAAGCCGCTGATTTTGCGTGATATTTCAGAGGCTGTGGAGATTCATGAGTCCACCGTATCGCGGGCAACCACCAACAAGTACATCAGCACGCCGCGCGGCATGTTCGAGCTCAAGTACTTCTTCACGGCGTCGATTGCGGCCTCGGGAGACGGCGAGGCGCACTCGGCTGAGGCGGTCCGTCACCGGATCAAGGCGCTGGTCGATGCCGAGCAGGCCAATGCCATTCTTTCCGACGACACCATCGTCGATCTGCTGCGCGAGGACGGGGTCGATATCGCCCGCCGCACGGTGGCGAAGTACCGCGAAGCGCTGCGGATCCTCCTCGGTCAAGCGCCGACGCCTCAAGGCCATGGCCTGACCGCAATCATGCACAGCCTGACCGGCTGTTACCCCCGAAAGTCTGTCCCGGGCCGATTGCGAACCGGTAGCAGCATGATTACCTCTGAGGGACAGAGACGGGCAGGTGCGTGGTCTATGATCACGCTCTCGTCCTTCACCCACAGCAAGCCAGGAGCAGCCCATGCAGATCAGTGTCACTTCCCGCCATATGGATGTCAGCACCGCACTAGAGGCACGCGCTCAGGATGTTGTGACGGCTCTCCTCGACAAATACTTCGGACACGGTCTGAGTGCTGAGGTGGTCTTTTCCAAGGGCGCCGGGGGCTTCAGCTGCCTGATCACCGTCCACGTCCACCGCAATCTTGAGCTCCAGGCCAGCGACGAAACCGGTGACGCCCATACCAGCCTCGACCAGGCGGCGGAAAAGCTGGCCAAGCGTCTTCGCCGATACAAGCGCAAGCTCAACGACCATCGCGGGCTGGCTGAGGAAGCAGAGACCCGGGCGGCGCGGGCCGTGGTGTTTGAGGCGGCGGCGGCTGATCAGAGCGACGATTCTGACGAATCCGAGGCCGAAGACGGCGATTTCGCGACCATTGTTGCCGAGCGTCAGACCGAAATTCAGCGACTTACTGTCGCGCAAGCGGTCGTGCGCCTCGATTTGTCGGGCCTCAACGCGCTCCTGTTTGAATCAGATGGCAGGGTCAACCTCGTATATCGGCGCAATGATGGTAATATAGGTTGGATCGATCCCGGCCAATAATTTGCCCGATCGACAGGACTTGCGAGCGGTCCGAGCCCACCATCGGTACTTTTTTGGGATACGTGTTTTGAACGAAGCCCTTGTCGCGCCGACATTCATCGATCCGAATGTCAGTGTCACGAGCAAACGACAGTTGTTGCATTCTCTGGCCCAGCGGGTTGCGGAACCCTATGGCGTGGAAGAGCGCGAGGTGCTGTCTGCGCTTCAGGATCGCGAGCAGGAAGGCCCGACCGGCGCCGGTGACGGGGTTGCGATTCCGCACGCCAAGCTGCCGGGGCTGAACCGGACCGTGACCTACTTCGCGCGATTGCAGGATCCGGTGTCCTATGATTCCCACGACGATATCGACGTGGATCTGGTGTTCCTGATTTTGGCGCCGGAGACGGCCAACGGCGACCACCTCAAGCTGCTTGCCCGGGTTTCGCGGGCCTTCAAGGATCCGACCTTTTGCGAGCGTTTGCGCGGCGCTGAAGACGCGGCTGCTCTCGACATTCTGCTGAACGAAGTCTGAGTGCTGCCCCGCCGGGAAGCGGGTCTTTGATCAGCTCAGGTTTTCCAGCGGCCAGAACGGCAGACTGTCCAGCAGCACGTCGACCTCACTGACCGTGAAAAACAGGAACAGCAGGCCGGCCACGGTAAAGTACGCCGACAACGGCATCAGCACGGCGATGGCGGCGCCCCACCGCCACCAGCGGTCAAGGCTGAGATCTCCCGACATTTCGGTGAACAGGGCGTAGCTGTAGTACAGAATGGCAAACAGGCCTGCGGGCAAAAGCCAGAAGGCGACCGGACGCTGGTCGAGCAGGTCGATCGGGCCGAAGCCAGCACAAATCACCCAGCAGACAATGCAGAAGATCAGGGCGATCAGGGTCAGCCGGAACAGCACCATGCTCCGGAAAAACTGCCGGCGTTCGGCCTCGGTCAGCAGTGAGCTTTGCTCGAAATAACGCCGCGCCATGGTCGCTACTGCCGGGCTTCGACGGTGATTTCTTCGCCGCTGTCGCCACCGATCACCGCGCGGTTAAGGGTCACTTCGAGGATGCCATCGGCAACACTGGCGTTTTCCACCGTCAGGCCGGGGCCGAGCGCGAAGCGCCGCTGGAACCCGCGCAGGGCGATGCCGCTGTGAAAAACGTCGGTTGCTTCCGCATTGGTCTCGGTGGGCGCCCGCTTGCCCAGGATCAGCAGCTGATGGGGCTGGGCGATGACGCGCAGGTCGTTGCGGATAAAGCCTGCCACTGCGACCCGCACCACCAGCGTGCTTTCACCCCGTAGCAGGACGTCAAAGGGGGGGTAGGCGTCGCTGCCTCTCTGCTTGGACAGAAAGTCGAGATGGTTGAACAGGGGTTCGAACCCGAGCAGCGAGGGGTGTTCGAGCAGGTTCAAGATCTGATCTTCCCCGTCCAGTCCTGAAAGGCCTGCATGGTGGCTTCTGAGACATAGTGCTCAATGCCTTCTGCGTCGCGCTCGGCCGGTTGCTTCATCGATGCCGAGCGCCGTCAGGAACTCGACCACAATCCGGTGGCGTTCCCGCGATTCCTGCGCCAGATCGGCACCAGCATCGGTCAGGAAAATCGACCGGTAGGGCTGGGTGCTGACCAGGCCTTCCTTGGTCAGTCGGGACAGGATCCGATTGACAGTCGCGTGGCTGACGCCCATGCGCGCGGCGACGTCGACCACCCGGGCTTCACCGGTTGCCTTGATCAGGTCGTCGATCAGCTCGACGTAGTCTTCGGCCGTCTCGCTCCGTCGCGCTTCGCGCACAGCCTCGAACCCGGCCGCCTGCTGCTCCACGGGCGCAAGGTCGGGGTTGTCGGTCTGGCTGGAAACGGTCTTAGGGTCGGACAAGGGCCGGTGCCTTTCGATGGGTTGCTGTCTGTTGATACAGCCCGGGACGCGGATTTCAAGGATTCGGCACACAGGTTCGGGCGCGACAATGATGGCTATTGCACAATTTGTAGCCTGAGCTACATTGAACATCTAAGGCTTAATTCTGTGCATGGTACTGACTTTTGATGCGTCGTCTTGCGCTCTCTCTGGTGGCGTTGCTCTTCCTTGCTGGTCCCGCACCGGCAGAGGGTTTTGTGCTGCGTACGACCACGCAGATGCTGGCCCAGCCACTCGCCTTCATTTTCGAAGGGCAGGCGGAGGTTACGTCCCTTCTCGGGGCCGGGACCGATCCTCATACCTACCAACCCACGCGGTCCGATGTCCGCAGCCTGGTCGAAGCCGACGCGGTGACTTACCACGGCATGCTGTTCGAGGCGCAGTTGCTCGACCTGATGCAGCAGCTGGAGCGGCGTCTGCCCGCGCTCGCGGCGGAAGCCTATCAGCCCGCGGACGACCTGCTCCGTGACGGTGGCCTGACGGACCCGCACACATGGCACAACCCGGTGCTTTGGATCGAGACGGTGGTCGGCGTGTCGCGCGCGCTGGAGGAGCAGACCGATTTGGAATTGTCCCAAACGCGGGTGGCAATGCTACGCGAAGCGGCGCTGCAGACCGACGCATGGATCCAAGACGTCTTTTCCGGGATAGCCGCAGAACAGCGCACGGTGGTCAGCGCACACGATGCCTTCCAGTACTACGGTAAGCGTTACGGCGTGCGCTTCGAGCCGGTGCTCGGGCTCTCGACGGCCAGCGAAACCAAGCTCGCGCGTTTGAACGAACTCGTCGACCTGATCGAGGCGCAGGACCTCAGCGCCGTCTTCAGCGAAACCACGGTGGAGAACGCGGGTATTGCCGCCCTGCGTGAGGGCGCGGCCCGGCGGGGTCTGGAATTGCGCGCGCTGCCGCCACTGTTTTCCGACGCGCTGGCCCCGGCCGGTGAGCCGGGTTCGACGTACTTCGGCATGCTGATCCAGAACACCATCAATATGGCGGATGCCATGACCGGGCAGCGCCCGGCGCCGCCCGCGACCCTCCTCGACTTTCTGGGCCGGAACGGCTTGATTTCCCCGACTGCAACAGAGGCGACAGCCCAATGAATGCGCTAAGTAACCTGTTCATGATCACAGATCGCAATGTCAGCCTGAGTTTGGACGAGGCCATCCGGGTTTCTGGCCTGCGCCTTGGGCTACGGCGGCGCGCCGGTGGTTGACGATGTCAGCTTCGGCGTCAATCGCGGTGAGCGGCTGGCCGTGATCGGCGCCAACGGCGCAGGGAAATCTACCCTGCTCAAAGGCATGCTGGGGCTGATCCGGCCCGAAACCGGCAGCGCCACTTTCCTCGGCCGCCCGTTCTGGGCGGTTCGGCAGCACGTCGCCTTCGTTGCACAGGCCGACGAGACCGACTGGGACTTTCCCAGCCGGGTCCGCGATCTGGTCGCCATGGGGCGGGGGTTCACCTCGGCCTGACGGGTCGGCTGAGCGCAGAGGACTGGCGCGCTGTGGATGCGGCGCTGGAGCGGTTGAACATCGCCGATCTGGCGGCACGCCCGCTTTCTGAGCTGTCCGGGGGGCAGCGCCGCCGCGTACTGCTGGCCCGCTCGCTGGCACAGGATCCGCAGATCATGCTGCTCGACGAGCCGTTTCAGGCCATCGATGCCGCGACCCGCGAGGCGCTGATCACGGTACTGGATGATTTCCAGGCCGAGGGCAAAACCGCCCTGATCGTCCACCACAATCTGGGCGAGGTGCGCAGCCTGTTCGACCGTGTGGCGCTGCTGGATGGGACCGTGACGGCGCTGGACACGCCGGAAACGGTGCTGGCGTCCGACGCCTTCGAACGCGCCTTCGGCATCTCCGCCCGCTAAGCCCGCCGCTACGAGCCGGGTCCATGGAATACAACACCCTGATCGTGCTGGTCGGCCTGGTCAGCAGCGGATTGCTGCTGGGTAGTTTCGGCGCACTGGTCAGCCTTCGCGGCGAAAACCTGACCGCCGACGTGGCCGGACACGGGGTCGTCTCCGGCGTGGTGCTGTCGCAGGGCGTGACTGATCTGGCTTGGTCTGGGGACGTGGTTGGCGGTGCCGGTGCTCTGGGTGCTTGGCTTTACGAGCTCGGCGCTGATCCTTGGCTTCATCTTCTTCCTGCGCTGGCGCGGCTACTCGGATGGTGCCAGTCAGGCGCTGGCCATCGCGCTGGCCTACGGCTCCAGCCTCGTGCTGCTGAGTGTGGTGCAGGCGACTGGTGCGTTTTCGACCAAGGGCCTGACGCTGTTGCTGCTCGGTGATGCCGCCACACTGACGCTGGGGAAGGTGCTGCCCGCCCTGTTGCTGCTGGTGGTTTGGGCGCTGGCGTTCCTGCTGCTGCGCCGCGCCTTGCACGATTGGGTGCTGGACCGGCACGCCAGCGGCCTTGCGGGCCTGAAGTCCAGGCTTGATCTGGTCTGGGTGGTGGCGACGGTGGCACTGGTGCTCAGCGCCCTGCCAGCGCTGGGCCTGACACTGCTGGTCGGCATGCTGACCCTGCCTGCGTTGATCGTTCGGCCTTGGGTGACGTCATTCACCGGGCTTGTGCTGGGCTCGGCTTTGGTCGGCGGCGTGGTTTCGGGTGTTGCCGGGTGGCTCAGCGCCGGGGTGCTGCCGCTGCCGACGGGCGCGCTGGTGGTCGTGAGCCTTGGGGCGGTCTGGGCGCTGGGGAGCCTGGCAGCCGGTTTGCGGCCAAAAGGGGTTCGGGCCCGATGATGGTGCTCAGCCAGGACTTGCCGATATTGCTGACGCTGTTCGGGGCGGCGATTGCGGCGATCATCGCCGGCAGTCTCCTGCTGCCGCGCGGGCAGATCATGGTTTCCGAGGCTTCAAGCCACGCCGTTTTACCGGGCATGGTGCTGGGGTTTCTCTTCTCTGGCGAGCATGGCTGGCTCATGCTCATCGGCGCCATAGCCGTCATCGGCCTGTTTCTCGGGTTGACCAGCTGGCTGCGCCGACGCCACCGACTGGGGTCGAGCGTTGAAATCGCAGCCCTGTTCCCTCTGTTCTTCGGCGCGGGCGTCATCCTGCTGTCGCTGAGCGGGCTGGACGAAACAGCGGCCATCGACCTCGATCATATCCTGTTCGGGTCGCTGGAGCTGATCCTGTGGCTGGACGTTCTGGCCCCGGCCGACCTGCTCAGACCGGGGGCGTGGGCGGCGGCGCCGGACCAGATGGTACTCGCACTGACCGGGGCAGGGCTGGCGCTGCTTCTGGCGCTCGCGGCCTACCCACTGCTGAACCGCAGCCTGATGGACGGGCAGGCCTTCGCACTCATGTCACCCGTCGCGAGCCTTGGCTTGCGGGCGCTCGAAATCGTGCTCGTCGCAACGGCCAGCGCGGTTTGCTTGCGCACCGCCGGGGTGGTGGTGGCCGTCGCCCTGTTTGGCGCACCGATCATCGGGGCGTGGAGCCTCGCAGGTCGATTTTGGCAAGCGTGGCTGATCGCTGGAGTGATTACCCTACTGGGGCTTGGACTGAGCTACGTTCTGAGTGCGCTCATGTTCAGCCAATTCGGCATCGAAGCGCGGCTCTCGGGCGTGTTTGCACTGTGCCTCGTTGCGCTGGCGATTGCCGCACCACTGGTTTCGCAACGAGGGGCCGTCCGGCGCCCACTCGGATGAACGCTTTAAGGCAATTAATGCGAGCGCAATAGTTGCGCGGGATTCCATGCTCAAAAGTCGTAACGACTTTGAGGCTGCTCGGGCGATTTGGCGAATCAGCGATTGGCCTGCGAAACTCTGGTCGCAAGATCGTTCAGCCGCTCGCTCTGATCCTCAAAAAACTCGCCATCGTCAACGTTGCATCGTTCGGCCCATGCTGGCTGGTTGGAAAGGGTTTCAATGGCGTCGATGGAGCGCAGCAGGTCAGATTTCAGTTCATCCAGTGAACTGATTGGGGAAACACTCATTCAAGTTACTCTCTTACTTAGGATGAATGGTGATCTTGGGGACCACTCATATACAACTATTTAGAGAAATCTTTCTAGATGACACTATTTATTAGGGAAAATAATGGATAGTCAAAGAAAAATAGTGCGTCTCTCAGGATCAATTTTGATCGATGACCCCACATGCATTTAGATATATGAAGTTTCCGTCCAGAAAACTCGAATGAGTGCACGTTCGAGTAGTGCCGCCCAGCAGTTATCATTAGGGGCATCCGCCCGGAAAAGACGATCATCAGAAAGAAAGTGGTGGAGCTAACCGGGATCGAACCGGTGACCTCTACAATGCCATTGTAGCGCTCTCCCAGCTGAGCTATAGCCCCACGCTGCTGGAAACCGGGCTCTGCATACTCAACCTGATCGGCTTTGTCGAAGCCTTTTTCAGGGCAGGACCGGCAGGGTCGGCAGCAGCAGCTGTTTCGCGCCGCTGCCTTCAGGGTCAGATGGATTCATCCTCATCGGACTGGAAGCCATCGACCGGGAGACCACCTTCGTCGAGCTCATCGTCGTCGTCGAGCAGCGAGTCATCTTCGATTTTGTTGTCTTCTTCGTCTTCTTCGAAGTCGTCGTCGAGTGAAACTTCTCCATCGTCGTCGACGACCAGGTCGGTGTCACCGTCTTCGAGGGTGTTTTCGTCGACTTCGTCCAGCGCCACGGCCTCGACGGTTTCATCCTCGTCTTCGTCGTCTTCTTCTGCGGCAGCTTCGGCCTTCGGCTCATCACCTTCTGCATCGGCGAGTTCCGGATCCGGCGCAGCCTCTTCCTTCGCGGTTGCGACAGCAGCGGCAGCGACGCGGCCCCGGCGGGAGCGCATCACGGCTTCAGGGTCGTACTCGGTCCCACAGGACGGACATACGGCAGGATCCGCATTCAGATCGTAGTACCGCGCCCCACAGCTCTGGCAGATGCGCTTGATACCGTATTCTTCTTCCAATTCAGGCATAAATGCCGACCTCGACAGTTTCGCGTTCGTAAGCCACTGCAAGCACCATAGGCAGGGGCGGGTGTCAATGCCGCCTTGGCGCTGTTGCTATGCGGTAGGCTGGGCTGAGCCGTGCTTTTCGCCTTTGCGGCACCCTATGCTAAATCGTCTTCGACCCCCGAATTGCGAGACCCCGAATGTCCAGTCTGCCCCTCAAACCCGCACAAAGCCGCCCTGCCCATGGATTCAAGGGCGAGGTCAGCGTCCCCGGTGACAAGTCGATGTCGCACCGTTCGCTGATGTTCGGCACGCTGGCGGTGGGGAGACCGAGATACGTGGTCTGCTCACCGGTGAGGATGTGATGGCGACTGCCGAAGCCATGCGGCGCCTGGGTGCTGTGATCGAGCGCGACGGCGACGATTTCCGCGTTTCCGGTGTCGGCGTTGGCGGTCTACGTGAGCCCGCGCTACCGCTCGACATGGGTAACTCCGGTACCTCGACCCGGCTGATCCTCGGAATGCTTGCGACCCACGACCTGACGGCGGTGGTCTTCGGCGACGCCTCGCTGAACAAGCGCCCCATGGCCCGGGTGACAGACCCGCTGAGCCAGTTCGGTGCGCGCTTCATGGCGCGCTCGGGCGGGCGTCTGCCGCTGGCGGTGCAGGGAACTGCCGACGCCGTGCCTGTGCGCTACGTCTCGCCAATGGCGTCGGCGCAGGTGAAATCGGCGGTGCTGCTGGCGGGCCTCAATGCTCCGGGGGAGACGACGCTGATTGAGCCGACGCCGACCCGCGACCACACCGAGCGCATGCTGCGCGGCTTCGGCGCCCGCGTCACGTCAAAAGCCAGCAACGAAGGCCTTGCCATCACTCTGACCGGGCAGCCTGAACTGCGCGCGACGCCGGTCATGGTCCCCGGTGACCCGAGTTCGGCCGCGTTCCTCGCCGTTGCAGGCACCATTGTGCCCGGTTCAGCCCTGACCATCACCAACGTGATGCAGAACGAGCACCGCACGGGCCTGTTCCAGTCGCTGGTCGACATGGGGGTGATCTGGCGCTGGTTAACCAGCGTGAAGTCGCCGGCGAAACCGTCGCCGACGTGCAGGTGCAGTCGTCCTCGCTCAAGGGCTGTCTGATCCCCGCCGATCGTGCGCCCTCCCAAATTGACGAGTATCCGATCCTCTCCGTCGCCGCTGCAGTGGCCAGCGGCACCACCCGGATGGAGGGGCTGGAAGAACTACGGGTCAAAGAATCCGACCGCCTGGCCGGCATTATCGACATGCTCGGTGCGGCAGGCGTGGTCACGCGTTCGGGCGAGGACTGGCTTGAGATCGACGGTCTCGGCGGCCCGGTGCCCGGCGGCGGCCTTGTTGAAACCCAGCTCGATCACCGGCGGGCCATGTCGACCCTGATCCTCGGCATGGTGGCGGAGAAGGGCATGCGCGTCGACGACCGGAACTGTATCCTGACCTCGTTCCCGACCTTTGTGACCATGTTCAACGATCTGGGCTCCGACATCGCATGATTATCGCAATCGACGGTCCGGCGGCGGCGGGGAAGGGCACACTGGCCCGACGCCTCGCCGCGCACCTCGATTTTGCTTACCTCGACAGCGGTCTGCTTTACCGCGCCGTGGCAGCCCGAGCGCTGGGGGAGGGGATCGATTTGAATGACGATCGGGCCCTCGAAGCCCTGGCTCAGGCGCTGCAACCCGGCGACCTCGACCGCTCAGATTTGCGCGCCCCAAAGGTCAGTGAGGCTGCGTCTCGGGTGGCCGCACTGACCCCTGTCCGGCAGGCTCTGGTCGATTTTCAACGCAGTTTTGCCGACTCGCCCCCGGTGGTAAGGGCGGCGCCGTACTCGACGGCAGGGATATCGGCACGGTCATCTGTCCTTATGCGACCTGCAAGCTTTACATTACGGCTACCCGCGAGGTCAGGGCCAAACGACGGTGGTTGGAGTTGCGGGAACGTGACCCTGCCGCTATATACGACCGCGTTTTCAACGACTTGGTTGTTCGGGATGAAAGAGATGAGACCCGCAAGGATGCTCCTCTGAAGCCCGCTGCCGACGCGGTGATCATCGATACCTCAGCGCTGACGGCCGATGCGGTCTTCGCTCAGGCGCTGGCGACCGTCGAGGCTGCCCGGTCAGGTTGACGAAAACACGACGACCAAAGGGGGGGAAAACCCGGCATCGGTGCCAGCCACCGAGACCCGGCAACGACCTCTCCATGACATCTTAACTCAAACCCCTGGGCGCGCCGATCTGGTGGCGTTCAGTGTCCGGCCTTTTCGCAGGTCGGACGATATCAACAGGAAAACCAACATAATGGCAGAAGCCGCCATGGAGTCCTTCGAGGACCTCCTTAACGAATCAATCGGCGACACCCTTGAAGGGTCCGTCCTCTCCGGTACCGTACTCAGCATCGAGAATGATGTTGTGATCATCGATGTCGGCCTGAAATCTGAAGGTCGCGTGCCGGTTAAAGAATTTACGATGCCCGGCCAGGAGCCGACCATCAAAGCCGGCGACACCGTGGAGGTCTTCGTCGAGCGTTACGAGAACAAGGACGGCGAAGTGATGCTGTCCCGCGATAAGGCCCGTCGCGAAGAAGCCTGGGTTGAGCTGGAAAAGAAGTTCAACGAAGGCGTCCGCGTGGAAGGCGTTATCTTCAACCGCGTCAAGGGTGGCTTTACCGTCGACCTCGGCGGGGCCGTGGCCTTCCTGCCCGGCTCGCAGGTCGATATTCGTCCGGTGCGCGACGTTGCACCCCTGATGAACAACGCCCAGCCGTTCCAGATCCTGAAGATGGATAAGGCACGCGGCAACATCGTTGTCTCGCGCCGTGCGGTGCTGGAAGAAGCCCGCGCTGAACAGCGTCAGGAGCTGATCCAGAACCTCGAAGAAGGCAGCGTTCTGCAGGGTGTGGTCAAGAACATCACCGACTACGGTGCTTTCGTCGACCTCGGCGGCGTCGATGGCCTGCTGCACGTCACGGATATTTCGTGGCGCCGCATCAACCATCCGTCCGAAGTGCTGACCGTGGGTCAGTCGGTCGAAGTACAGGTGATCAAGTTCAACCGCGAAACCCAGCGTATCTCGCTGGGCATGAAGCAGCTGGAAACCGATCCATGGGAGACCGTAGCAGCGGAATTCCCGGTTGGCACCAAGTTCAACGGCCGCGTCACCAACATCACCGACTACGGTGCCTATGTTGAGCTGATGCCGGGGATCGAGGGCCTGGTCCACGTCTCCGAAATGTCCTGGACCAAGAAGAACGTGCACCCGGGCAAGATCGTATCGACCTCGCAGGAAGTGGAAGTCGTCATCCTCGACGTCGACACCACCAAGCGTCGGATCTCGCTGGGCCTCAAGCAGACCATGGCCAACCCATGGGAAGCTTTCCTCGAGTCCAACCCGGTCGGGTCCACCATCAGTGGCGAAGTCCGCAACATCACCGAGTTCGGTCTGTTTGTTGGTCTGGACGGCGACATCGACGGCATGATCCACCTGTCCGACATCGACTGGAACCGCTCTGGTGAAGAAGCCGTCAAGGACTTCGAAAAGGGCGCGACGGTTTCGGCCAAGGTCCTCGACGTTGACGTTGAGAAAGAGCGTATCTCTCTGGGCATCAAGCAGCTCGAAGACGATCCGTTTGCCAACGCCCTCGACGGCATTAAGCGCGGCCAGATCGTGACCACGACCATCACCCAGGTGCAGGAAAACGGCATCGAGGTTGAGGTCACCGAAGGGGTCACCGGCTTCATCCGTCGCTCCGACCTGGCGCGTGACCGCGATGACCAGCGCACCGACCGCTTCGCCGTGGGCGAGAAGGTCGACGCCAAGGTCACCGCGATGGATCCGAAGACCCGCAAAATCTCCCTGTCGATCAAAGCCCGGGAAACCGAGGAAGAGCAGGAAGCCATGGCCGAATACGGCTCCATGGATTCCGGCGCATCCCTCGGCGACATTCTGGGCGAAGCGCTCAAGAAAGGGCGTGATTCGTAGGGTTGACGACCGCTTTTCCCGCATCGGCGCGGCGCTCAACGGGGTCGCGCCGGTGCAGGAACCGCATCAGATCAAACAGGGGGAAATACGGACATCATGACGAAATCAGAACTTATTCAGCTGGTCGCTTCAGATAATCCTCACCTTTACCTCAGAGACATTACCAAGATCGTGAACACGGTCTTTGACGAGATCACCGAGGGCCTGACCCAGGGTGATCGCATCGAACTCCGCGGCTTCGGCGCCTTTTCCGTCAAGGTGCGCAAGGCCCGCACTGGCCGCAACCCGCGTTCGGGTGAGCCGGTCGAGGTTTCGGAAAAGGCAATCCCGTACTTCAAGACGGGTAAGCAGTTGCACGAGCGGCTGAACGACAAGAGCGAATAGGCGGCGGCGTTTCCGCCCCGGCAGAGATCAGGGAGGCTGCGGCCTCCCTTTTTTTTGTGCAGGGCCTTGAGCGGGGGTTGGCAAGCCGCTCGAAAGTCTGTCATTTTCCCCGCCATGTCTTCGCTATGCCCTGCACCCGCAGGCGCTGATTTGCCGCTTGGGAGGCGCGCTGAACCATGCTCCGGTTTCTGTCTTCGATCCTGGCCGTGCTGACCCTCGCGGTCCTCGTCTGGTTCGTGGTGTCGAACACCGAGCCCGCGACCCTGCGGCTGGCCGTGGTGTTCCCGGACGGGATCGTGCAGCCGCTGGCGCTGTGGATCGCCGCGACCGCAATCATCGGCTTCCTGCTCGGGGCGCTGTTCGTCTGGATCCAGGCCGGCTCCGCCGCTCGGACCTGCGCCAGACCCGGCGCACGCTGTCCCGCACGGAAGACGACCTCGACCGCGCCCGCGCCGACCTGCTCGACCGCGAGGCTGATATTGACCGGCTGGAGGCGGAGGTCGCTGGCCTCAAAACCATCGAGCAGCCGGCCGAAGACGTTACCCCGCAACCCGTATCCGCGATCTGACACCCCATGCGCTTCATCACTGCCCCGGAAATCGAAATCGCCCTCGACCAGAAAAGCCTGATCGAAGCGCTGCGCCGTGCCTTCCGCATGGGGGCCAGCGCGCGGCCCTATGAGGCGCCGCTGCGCAATCGCTTCTACGTCGAGAACGTGCACGCCGACCCCACCATCCTGCTGAACATGCCTTCGTGGCAGGTCGACGGTGATCTCGGGATCAAGATGGTGACGGTGAACACCGGCAACCCGGCCAAGGGCCTGCCGATGGTGCAGGGGGTCTACCTGTTCCTCGACGCCACCACGGGCAAGGTTCGCGGTATTCTGGAAGCCGAGATGATTACGGTGAAGCGCACGGCCGCCGCCTCGGCGCTGGCGTCGAGCTACCTCTCACGCAGCGACGCATCGCGGCTGCTGATCGTCGGTGCAGGGGGCGCTGGCCCGGCACTTTATTGATGCGCACCGCGCGGTGCGGCCGATCTCCGACGTGCTGGTCTGGAACCGGACGCCAAAGCGCGCCGAAGAACTCGTCGCCAACTACCGGCTGCAGGACGACGCCTCCGCGCTGAACAGCATTGGCGTGACCGATGATCTGGAGGCTGCCGTTTCCGGTGCCGATATCGTCACCTGCATCACGGCGAGTAGCGAGCCGGTGATCTTCGGCGATTGGGTCCGCGAGGGCACCCACGTCGATCTCGTCGGCGCGTTCTCGCCCGACAGCCGCGAGTCCGACGACGCGCTGGTGCAGAAATCGCGGATCTTCGTCGATACCCGCACCGGGGCACTGGCTGAAGCCGGCGATCTCATCATTCCTATGAACAAGGGCCTGATCAGCGAAGAGGATGTCGCCGCCGACCTGTTTGACCTGACTCAGGGCGAGCGCGACGGTCGACGGTTCTACGAGCAGATTACGCTGTTCAAGAACTGTGGTTCAGCGATCGAGGATCTGGTCGCGGCGCGGCTGGCCTACCAACGCACCTGAACCGCAGAACGCGGCCAAGCATCTGAAATCTGCGCCTTTTTGCGCCACAGCTGCCGGAAAAGCGCGGTAAGGCTGCCCGCTTGTTCAGCCGGCTGAAACCAGCGCCAGCAGGAGCACCACCGCCCAGATCCAGCCGGTCCATTGCTCGCCCTTGAAGGCACGCAGGCTGTCCGCTGGGCTGTCGAGGTCGGTCCGCTGCACCTGCACCATCATGCGGACCCCAATAGCGATCAGGCCGAACAGACTGATCCAGAAGGGCAGGCCGTCCGCCACCAGCGCCAATGATAAGAACCACAGCACCAGCGCAGCCGCGTAGGACAGGCGGATCGCCAGCTTGCTGTTGCCGCCGAAGGCCAGCGCGGTGGAGCGCACGCCGATGATGGCGTCGTCGGCCTTGTCCTGATGCGCGTAAATGGTGTCGTAACCGAAGGTCCAGGCCCAGCAGCCCAGATACAGCAGGACCATCGCTGGTGAGACCTCGTTGCTGATCGCCGCCCAGCCGATCAGGGCGCCGAAGTTGAAGGTCAGGCCGAGCACTGCTTGCGGGTAGTCCGTGACCCGCTTGGCGAGTGGATAGAGCACGACGGGGACCAGCGACACCACCCCGAGCAGCATGCCCAGCGGCCGCATCTGCAGCAGGATCAGCAGCCCCAGCCCGAGCAGCACCGCGAGGAACAGCTCCGCCTGCCGCATGCTGACAGCGCCGGAGGCCAGTGGCCGCCCGCCGTGCGTTCAACCTGCCGATCCAGATCGCGGTCCCATGTCGTTGATGACGCAACCCGCTCCGCGCATGATGATGGAGCCGAAGAACAGCAGACCGCCGATCCACAGCACCCGCAGCAGGCTGGCACTGTCGCCCGTGCTGCCTGCATCGACCTCGACGATGTTGCGGGACGCCAGAGCAGCCAGCAACACGGCCCAGACACCGGGATATAGAGCAGGTAGGCACCGATGGGGCGGTCCAGTCGCATCAGGCGGGTGAACGGCCGGGTCCAGTCCGGCAGGACCCGGTCAAACCACGTCTGGCTCTGAATATCCGTGAACCGGGGCTTCAAATCGTCCGGATTGTTTGCCATGGGTGAGGCTGCCTTTTCGATCAACGCGGGCCCAGTGAGCAAGAATGACCAAACCCGATCGTCCCACAATCCGCCTCTTCGTTGAAGGGGAGCTGGCAGCAGGTCAGGGCTTCGAGCTTGCCGAGGCGCAGGCGCACTACCTGCGCAACGTGTTGCGGCGTGACGTCGGGGCCGAGCTGGGACTGTTCAACGGCCGCGGCCCCGAGTTTCGTGCGGTCATCACCGCCCTGAGCAAGACGGCTGCGCGGGTCGATCTGCTGGAGCCGATCGCCGACTTTGCGCCCGAGCGCCCGCTGACCCTGATGTTCGCGCCGATCAAGCGCACGCCCATGGAGTGGATTCTGGCCAAGGGGACCGAGCTGGGCGTGACCTGTTTTCAGCCGGTGATCACCGAACACACGCAGTCCGAGCGCCTGCGCCCGGACCGGCTGCAGACGATCATGGTCGAAGCCGCCGAGCAGTGCGAGCGCCTGACCATCCCCAGCCTCGAACAGCCCTTGCCGCTGCGCGAGGCCGTGCGCGGGTTCGAAGGGCGGATCGGCGCGGCTTTCGAAGCGGGTGGCTTCACCCCGGTCGCGCAGCAACTCCTGCCGAGCCGGTCAGGACAGGAACCCTTCCCGGCGGCGCCGAGCGCGCTGCTGATCGGGCCGGAAGGTGGCTTCCACCCGGAAGAAGTCGAATGGCTTTCGGATCAGGATAATGTTTTCGGCCTTAGCTTGGGCCCACGGGTGCTCAAGGCGGAGACGGCGGCGACTTGCGCTTCTGGCGGTTTTTCAGGCGCTTGTCGGCGACTGGGATAAGCATCCCGATTTTCGGGGATCAGCCACACAGTAACGAGCCTTTGTTTGTCTTGACGGTGCAGCGACATCCGACCATCTGCACTGGATAGAGCTCAGAAAAGGTACAGTCGTTGTCTGCTCCGCCTACCGGGATTTCCCAACCCATCCAAAGCCGTGATGATCTTGTTGCTGCGCTCGAAAAGGGCTGCAAACCGGCATCACAGTGGCGGATCGGCACCGAGCATGAAAAGTTTCTCTACGACCTCCGTGACTTCAGCGCGGTTCCTTTCGCGCGGACGCTGGCGATGCGGCCAGCGGTTCAGGCGATATCCAGACCCTGTTCAGCGCTCTCGTCACTGAATTTGGCTGGACCCCGCTCCACGAAGGCGAGAACGTCATCGCCCTGACCCGGGATGGCGCCAACATCACCCTCGAGCCCGGTGGCCAGTTCGAGCTGTCGGGGGCGGTCTTCACCGACCTTCACCAGACCCGGGCAGAGACCCTGAAGCACGTCGGGGAGATCGGCGCGCTGTGTCAGCGCCTCGGCCTTGGTGCGCTCGGGCTGGGATACCAACCCGAACTGCCCCGCGATCAGGTGCCTTGGATGCCCAAGGCGCGCTACCGCATCATGGGTGCTTACATGCAGAAGAAGGGCCAGCTGGGGCTCGACATGATGAAGTCGACCGCAACCGTGCAGGTCAATCTGGATTTCTCCTCCGAGGCGGACATGGTGCGCAAGCTGCGCGTCAGCCTCGCGCTGCAGCCGGTCGCCACCGCTATGTTTGCGAACTCGCCGTTTTCCGGCGGAAAGCTCAACGGTTATCGCTCGTTCCGCTCGGCGATCTGGCAGGACACGGACCCCGACCGCACCGGCGGCATGGACTTCGCCTTTGAAGACGGCATGGGCTTCGAGCGCTACGTCGACTACGCGCTCGACGTGCCGATGTATTTCATCCACCGCGATGGCGTGTATCTGGACGCAAGCGGGCTTTCGTTCCGTGACTTCATGGCGCGCAAGCTGCCGCTGCGCCCCGGCGAAATGCCGCTGAAGTCGGACTGGGACGACCATCTGACCACGCTGTTCCCTGAAGTTCGGCTCAAGTCATTCCTCGAAATGCGGGGCGGCGATGGCGGACCGGTCGATCACGTCGTGGCGCTGTCGGCGCTGTGGACCGGGCTGATCTATGACGCCGATAGCCTGCAGGCGGCGGCAGACCTGATCGCGGGCTGGACGCCTGCGGACCGGCAGCAGCTGCTTCGCGACGTGCCGCGACTCGGCCTGAGCGCGCAGATTGCGGGTCGGTCGGTGCTCGATATCGCCCGCGAACTGCTGGGCCTGGCGCAGGCGGGCCTGCGTCGGCGGCGATCCCCGGGCCGGAGGGTGAGGGCGATGAGACAGCAGCGCTGGAGCCGATCGCTCGGTGGCTGGAGGCCGGTCAGTCGCCAGCGGATCAGTTGATCGCAGCCTTTCAGGGGCCGTGGCAGGGCGATATCCGCCATGTCTGCACGGCTGCATCCATGTTCTGATTTTCCGGGCAGGCCTGTGGTGGGCCTCTGGCGTCGTCTTCCATCATTGCACCTGAGACAATCGGCACCCCGAACAAGGGCTTGTGAATAGCGGCTGACCGAATAAGGCTGTATCTAAGTACAACTTAATCGTGCGACACTTGAGCCCTTATGCGACTCTGCTTAAGGATCACGCGACGATAGTTGAGTTGGAAAAAAGATTTTGATGAACAGCTGGCGATTGATTTGGGCGCGACTGGTGCTGGGCTTGGGCCTCGCGCTTGCGCCTGTGTCGATGGCGCCGACGGCCGGCGCGCAGACGTGGGGTCCCTGGCCGACGTTCCAGATCAACCCACTGGTCATCGAGCTGTTCACCAGTCAGGGCTGCCACTCCTGCCCCCCCGCAGACATGGAACTCGAACAGCTTGCCGACATGCCCGGCGTGCTGGGGCTTTCCTTCCACGTCGACTACTGGGACTACATCGGCTGGCGTGACCCCTTCGCCAGTGAGAGCGCAACGCACCGGCAGAAGTATTACCGCCACGTGCTCGCCAAGCGCTACATCTTCACCCCGCAGTTTGTGGTTGGCGGCAGCTGGTCACCCGACGGGCGTACCAGTCTGCTGGATCAGGACCTGATGGCCTACAAGGGTGATCGATCATGTTCAAGACGGACAAGGACTGGATCTACCTGCCGGAGACCCGCAGCCTGAATGGCATCGCTGATCTCTGGCTGGTGCACTTCGATCACCGCCATGAGACTGACATCCGGGCGGGCGAGAACGCCGGTCGGACCCTGGCCTATCGTCACGTGGTCCGGGATATCAAGCACCTCGGCGACTGGCGCGGTGAAAACCGCCGCATCGCCTGGCCGCCACGGACCGGCTACGGCATCGCCTTGCTGGTCCAGCATCGCGGCGAAGGCACCATTCTGGCCAGTATTGCCCATATGCAGTGAGCCGGGCGGGCGGCCCGAGTGGTCTCAGCCGGTCTGCTGCTTCCGCCGATCTCTCCAGCTTTCCCCGAGGCCGTCAGGATGTCGGTCAGGCCTTGAGCGCGCCGTCGAGTACCTGCGCCAGAGATTTGGCGAAGCTGCCCGGGTTGCGCGGGGCCTCACCCTCGACCACCAGCGCCATGTCGAACAGCAGGTCGGCGACCTGCTCGGCGCGTGCGGAGCCCGGCTGGCTGCCGATTTCCTCGGCGAGCGAGGCCACCAGCGGATGGCGGGGATTGATTTCCAGCACCCGCTGGGCTGCGCCTGCATCCTGACCGCTGGCCTTGAGGATCTTGGAGAGCTGCATATCCATGCTGCTTTCCGACGCCACGGAAGCAGGCGGGGCTGTCGGCGAGGCGGTCGGTCGGTCGGATATCGGCGACGTCCTGGTCGAAGCGGGTTTTGAGCCAGGCGATCAGCTCGCTCGGGTCGGTGGTTTCTGCGCCAGCGCCAGCGCCGGCCTTGCCGTCTGCGCCATCGGTTTCCGCGTCGGCGTCAGGTCGGTCGCGAAGGCGGACAGGTCGGCGGCGCCGTGGGTGATGGAGACGAAGGACTTGCCCTCGTAGGCACCGGTGGTCGGGATCCAGAAGGCGTCGACCGCATCGGCGGCGATCAGCACCTCCAGCCCGCGGGCGCGGAAGCCCTCGAGGTGCGGTGAGGCGAGGATCGAGGCTTCGCTCTCGCCGGTGGCATAGAAGATCTGGTTCTGTCCCTCTTTCATCCTGCCCAGATAGCCGTCGAGGTCGGTCAGCCCGTCCTGCGTGGTCGACTTGAACCGAACCAGCGGCAGGATGTCTTCGCCGCGGTCGCGGTCCTCGTACAGCCCTTCCTTCAGGACCGCGCCGAAGGCCTCCCAGAACTGATCATAGCCCTCGGGGTCGTCCTTCTTGCGCTTGGCCAACGTGGACAGCATGCGCTTGGTCAGCTGCCGGTTCATGACTTGCAGTTGCGGGGCGTTCTGCAGCATTTCTCGGCTGATGTTCAGCGGCAGATCCTGGCTGTCGATCAGGCCGCGCACGAACCGCAGGTAGGCTGGCAGCAGCTCCGGCGCGTCGTCGGTGATGAACACCCGACGGACGAACAGCTTGATCTGGCAGCGGCGCTCGGGCTGGAACAGGTCGAAGGGGCGCTGGGTCGGCAGATACAGCAGAGCCGTGTATTCAAGCTGCCCTTCGAGGTTGAGATGCAGGGTCTCCCACGGCTCGTCGAACGTGCCGGCGACGTGGTTGTAGAAGGCCTTGTGCTGCTCTTCAGTAATCTCCGACTTGGGCCGCAGCCACAGCGCCTGTGCTTCGTTGATCTGTTCGGCCTCGCCGTCTTCGGACAGCAGGCTGACCGGGAAGGTCATGTGATCAGCGTAGCGCCGGACTAGAGCCTGCAGGCGGTAAGCCTCCAGGAACTCGTGCGCGTCTTCCTTCAGATGCAGGACGATGGTGGTGCCGACGGGGGTCTCGGCGCCGTCGATATCGGTGATGGTGAAGCTGCCGTCGCCCGTACTCTCCCACCGGAAGGCGTCTTCGGTGCCGGCCTTGCGGGTATCGACGACGACGCGCCCGGCGACCATGAAGGCGCTGTAGAAGCCGACCCCGAACTGGCCGATCAGCGCACTGGCATCCTTGCTCTCTGCCATGGCGGCGGCAAAGTCGGCGGTACCTGACTTGGCGATGGTGCCGAGGTTGGCCATCAGGTCGTCATGGTCCATGCCGATGCCGCCGTCGGTGATGGCGAGGGTGCCGGCGTCCTTGTTGGCGGCGATCAGGATTTTGAGGCTCTCGTCTCCATCTAGCAGGTCGGCTTGCTGCTGGGCGAGGAAGCGTCGCTTGTCGCAGGCGTCCGAGGCGTTGGAGATCAGCTCGCGCAGGAAAACTTCGCGCTCGGAATACAGCGCGGTTGCCACGAGGTTCAGCAGGCGGGCGGTTTCGGCCTGAAAGCTATGGGTCTGAGTGGTCACGGTCGGTCTCGTTACGGGTCTGGGGTTGGTTGGATGCCGCCGCTGTTCGGGTTCGGTTCGGGTCGGGTCGGTTCAGATCAGGATCGGATCAGGACTTAAGGGGCTGTTCTTCGGCGTCCAGCGCTTCGGCGAGGCTGAACTCGGCACTGCCCGGACGCAGCGGTTTCTGTTGCGAGGCGTGGGGCGCCCAGCCGGAGAGGAACAGGCAGTCGAAGGTCGCGGGCACAGCGCCGCTGTCGTCGCCGAAGGCGGTGATGTAGTGCTCGAGCGCGCCGAACAGCACCCGGCGCGCAGTCAGGCGCGGGCTCCGGCCGACAGCGGCGTTGGACTGGCCCATGCCGCGCAGGTCCTCGAGCAGGCTCATGGGGTTCTGGTAGGAAACCATCACCCGGTCGATATCGGCGACCGGCAGGCTGAAGCCGGCACGCTGCAACAACCCGGCGGCGTCGCGCAGGTCCATCACCGGGGACACGCGCGGGCTGTAGCCGCCGCTGATCCGGGTTTCGGCCTCGACGAAGGCAGCGCGCAGTTCGTGCAGGGTTTCACCGCCGAGCGCGCTGCCCAGAAACACACCGTCCGGGCGCAGCGCGGTGCGGATCTGCGCGAGCATGCCGGGCAGGTCGTTGACCCAGTGCAGGGCCATGTTGGACAGGATCAGATCAAAGGACCCCTGGCGCAGGGGCAGAAACTCGGTATCGGCTTCCGCGGTGCCGTGGTCAAAGCTCAGGTCGACCAGCTGCATTTGGCCGCCATCGAGGGCCTGCTGCAGCCGAGGCGGCAGGAACTCGCGCACGCCCCCCGGCCACCAGCCCAGCACCGCGATGGTCTCGAAGCGCTGTTCGAGGTCGAGCAGCCGATCGGCCAGCCGCTCTGCGACTTCGCGGTGCAGGAAATGGTGGCGCGGGTCGCTGTGGCGTGCCCGCCGGGTCTGCAGGCGCTTGGCGTATCCGTCGAACACCTTTGGCGCGAAAGAATCGATCATAATATCGCTTTGGTTGAATTTAGAGCAGGGCTCACCGATCGTGCAGGATATGGATACAGATCGACGCTTTCGCAACTCTGAAGCTGGCCCCGAACCAGAGAAAAAGGCCGGTCAGATGACCGGTCAGATGTCGGGCCAGATGGCAGGTCGGCAGCAGCACCGGCTTCGGCGCGGGATCGGGGGCGCCGTTCCGTGCCGGTGTGGCGGGGTGTGCGGGCAGCGGTGGACTGGGTTCTGCCGCCGCGATGCTGCCTGTGTTCGTCCATGATCGCGGCGGAAGACGGGGTTTGTAGCGCGTGCTTCCCGACCCTGCAGTTTCTGACCGAGCCGCTGTGCGACTGCTGCGGCAGACCCCTGTCGGGGGCCGTGCTGTCCGCAGACGCAACGGCAGTGATTGCAGGAGATAACGCGGCGGCGGCAGAGGTGCCGCCACGGTGCAGGGCCTGCCTGTCCGCCCCACCGCCTTACGACTGGATGCGCGCGAGTTTCGCCTACAACGCCAGCAGCCGGGCGCTGGTTCTGGCCCTGAAGTACCGCGCCCGGCTGGACGTGGTGCCTTCGCTGACCCGGTGGATGGCGCTGGTCAGTGGCGGGTTGATTACCGAGCAGGACCTGTTGATGCCGGTCCCGCTGCACTGGCGGCGGCATCTGGCAAGGCGCTTCAACCAGTCGGCGGCCTTGGCTCAGGCGCTGGCGCGGCGGACCGGGGCGACCTTTGCCCTAGACTGGGTGGTGCGGACACGGAACACGCCGCCGATGAAGGCCATGAGCCAGCGCGAGCGGCTGCAGAACTTGCGCGATGCCTTTCTGGTCCCCGAACGCTACCGCGCCGGACTGGAAGGGCGATCGGTGGTGATTGTCGACGACGTGCACACTACAGGAGCCACCATCCACGCCCTCTGCGATGAGCTACGCGCGCACGGCGTGGCACGTATCGGCGTTGTCGTGGTCGCCCGGGTGATCGGGAACCACCACTTGAGCAGGGTAAGCGAACCGCTGTAGGACTTTGGGCATGGCTTCGATTGAAATGTACTACCGGGATTTTTGTGGCTTCTGCGCGCGGGCGGAGCAGCTGCTGTCATCCAAGGGCGTGGACGTCCGGCGCATCAACATCTGGGAGGTTGATGGCGCCAAGGAAGAGATGGTGCAGCGCTCGGGTGGTCGTACCACGGTGCCGCAGATTTTCATCGATGGGCAGCATATCGGCGGCAGCGATGATCTGTTTGACCTGGATTTTCAGGGCAAATTGGATGCCTTGCTGGGCCGCTGATTGGGTTGCGCGCTGAGGCCTTGGCCGCTTCGCGGAGTCTTTACCATTGCGCGCAAAACGCTTCGCTTTGAGCGCGTTTTCCTTTTGTCCTAAAAATGGACTCGCCTTTGAGCGCGTTTTCCTTTTGTCCTAAAAATGGCCTCGCCTTTGAGCGCGTTGGAGTCCTTCGCTTGAAAGACACTCAAAGCGCAGAGTGTTGAGAATTATCGGAAATAAGTTGCGCCGACTTGTCCCCGACCGCGCTTTGCGCGGCGGGGCCAAGCGTCGCGCATCAGCACGCGCCGTAAAGCCGGATGTCGCGATGGTCTTCCCGACCGGCGAGCCCGAGCCGAAGCCCCGGGCCAACCGCTGCCGTCCCATCGCTGCCCGTTAACCGGATCTCACCGCGTACGTCCTGTCCGCTGCTGATCGGGCGCGCGGGTCCTTCGACGCGGACTGGATCCTCGCCCGCTGCTACCACGAAAAAGTCGGGCGCCGAGCGCCGGAACGCGCTGGTATTACGCAGGTCGTAGTGGATCGTTGCGCCCGATTCACCTGTGCCGGATCCGGTCGATGCCACACACAAGTCCCAGCCGCGCAGCGCGCTCCACGGCTCCAAACCAAGACCCCGGTACACCCTGCGTCAGGGGGACCGCCTGCACCACCGCTTCGCGCCCGAGCACCAGCATCGACAGCAGCGCCATGGCCACGACGACACCCAACCCCCACTGCCACCGTTGCGCCATGTCCTCAAAGAATTGCTGCCTGCGGTCGACCGGTCGGGGTGCCAGCGCTTCTTCCAGTTCATCGAAGGTCGTCCCAGCCGCATCAGGATCATGCTGGGTGACGATGATGTCCTCGGCGACGGCGGCCGGGCTTGCTTCGGCGTTGGCGAATTGCACCCTCGGTGTTTCAGTGTCGGCGTCAGCGTCGGCATCAGCGCTCGCAGTGACGCTTGGATCGGCGCTGGCCTCAGGATCCGCATCAGCGGCCAAATCCGTCGGACCGCCTTCGTCGAACCGCGCCATGTCCAGCGCCGGCTCAAGCATCTCCAGCAGCGGCGCGTCTTTGCGGCCTTCGTTGAAGTGAGCGTGGGTCGCAGACTGGTTCCAGCGATAGCCGCATTCGGTGCACCGGACCTTGCGGGCACCGTCCGAGAAGTGAATCTCGGGCACCTCGTATTGGGTTCCACAGTTCGGGCAATCCACGCGCATGCCTTGAGTCCGACCTTTCCACCCCGCAGAGACGCCCTGTTAAGCCTTCAATCGATCCGCCTATCGATCCACCAATAGAACCGCCAATCAGCACCGCATCCCTGGCGCACCTTTGTCGCATCCCGGCAGATACAGTCTAGCCCAGATTGGCCAAAAACAGGAGGGCATCAAATCGGCGCTGGCTTTGGACAAGGGGAATAGATTATTTATGCCAGCGACCACAGCTAAAATTCGATCCAAAGGGCAAAATTTGTGATTCGCATGGATCAGATCAGTGTGGACTTCCCCGCCCGCTCAAGTGTGCTGCGGGACGTATCGCTGCAGGTGCCCAGCGGCGGCTTCCGCTTTGTTACCGGTGCCAGCGGGGCGGGCAAGACCACCCTGCTGCGGCTGATGTTTCTCGGCCTCCAGCCCAGCCAGGGGCGGCTGGAGATCTTCGGCCGGGACACCCGCAAGCTGACCCGCGATCAGAAGGCGCTGGTCCGCTCCGCCTCGGTGTGGTGTTTCAGGACTTCCGCCTGATCGACCATATGAGCGTCTACGACAACGTCGCCCTGCCGCTGCGGATTTCGGGCAAGGCGCTGAAAGGCGACCGCGACTACGTCCACGAACTGCTGCACTGGGTCGGTCTGGGTGAGCACGCCGATGCCAGACCACAGCAGCTCAGCGGCGGCCAGAAGCAGCGGGTCGCCATCGCCCGTGCGGTGATCAACCGTCCCAACCTGCTGCTCGCCGACGAGCCGACCGGCAACGTCGACGACGGGATCGGCATCAAGCTCATGCGCCTGCTCGAGGAGCTCAACAAGCTGGGCACCACGGTGGTCGTCGCAACCCACAGCGGCGCACTGCTGGAGCGCTTCGACTACCCGGCCATCCACCTCGAAGGCGGCCGGCTACAAGCCACAAGCCAGGCGGGGGCGGCACCATGACCGGGCAGCCAACTCAGCCCCCGCCCAGCACGTCGGCAGACAGGACCGAACGCGCGCCAGCCCCGGGGGCGCGGGGCGCAATCCGCCGTGACCACGGCGGCGACACCCAAGGCAAAAACCGCCATGCCCCGCGCTGCGCCGCGTGAACCGCTGCTGATCTTCCGCGGGCAGGCTGTCGCCGGGCTGCTGCCGGTCCTGCTCGGCTTGATGAGCCTGCTGGCCGTGTTCTTCGTGCTGCAGTCGATGCAGCGGCTGTTCGTGATTCAATCGGCGCTGCGCGTGGCCAGCAGCGAGCTGACCGTGATCGTCCCCACCGTCCCCGGCCTGCCCGATACAGCCGAAGACCCGGCGCTGACCCGGGCGCTGGACGTGCTCGAAGCCACGGTCGGCCTGACCCGTATCCGCACACTCGACGAAGCCGCTACCCGCCGCCTGATCGGCGATACGCTGGAAGCGGGCCTGAGCGCGCAGGTGCCGCTACCGGCTGTTATTACTTTGCGCCGGACACCCCGGGTCGAGGTCTCCATGACCGAACTGCGCCGGGCGCTCGAAGGCGCGGCGCCGGGCAGCGTGCTGGATGACAACGCCGCGCTGCGCAGCCAGCTCAGCGCGCAGCGGCTGGCTGAGGCCACCAGTGCTGCGGCGCTGCTGGCCGTGCTGCTGCTGGTGGTGTCAGCGACCACGGTGCTCACCATCAGCCAGTCCATGGATCTGCAGGCGCCGGTGATCGAAGTCCTGCTCATGTCCGGGGCGCCGGACCGGCTGATTATCAGCCAGTTCACCGGTTTCGTCTGGCGGCTGGCGCTGCTGGGGGCCGGGCTGGGTGCCGCAGTGGGCTGCGGTCTGCAGCTGTTGCTCTGGCTGCGATCTTCGCGGGTGGATCCGGAGCAGATTGCCGTGCTGCTGCCTGCGCTGGTCCTGTCCGCCGTGATCATTTTTGCCCTGATCGTCCTGCTTGCAACGGCAACCACGCGGTGGCGTGTCGCTGGAAAATTGCGCCAGACGTTCTGAGCCTGTGAATGGAAGGCTTGAACCCACCCGCGAGCGCGCTAACCTCTCGCCCGGGGGAAGAGCTGGTCGCTGTCGTGTGTCCGGTCTGATCCCCGCCACCGCCTCGGGTTCGCCCGGTCTCAGCCTGCCTGCCTGCACTGCCTGCCTGCTCCTGCTGGCTCAGCGAAGGAAACACTGTCCACGATGATGTCACTGCGTTCGACCATGGCGAAACTCGCCGGCTATGCCTGGACCGGGATCATGGGGGCCATCGGCTGGCCCGTGGTGTTCTTCGGCAAGGGGCCGACGCTGGCCTTTGGCCTGTTCTGGGCGCGCGGAGTCCTGTTCATCTCCCGCTTTTTCGCCGGGGTGCGCTGGCAGGTGACAGGGCTGGAAAACCTGCCCTGAAGGCCCGTTCATTCTCGCCTCAAAGCACCAGTCGTTTTTCGATACTGTCGTCTGGAGCCAACTCATCCCCAACGCCGCTTACGTGATGAAGGAAGAGCTGCTTAGCCAGCCCATCTTCGGCTGGTTCATCCGTCATATCGACGTGGTCGCGCTGGACCGCAAGGCCGGGCTGTCTTCGCTGAAAAAGCTGCTGGTGGACTCGCAGGCCAAGGCAGACCAAGGCCTGCCCGTGGTGATCTTCCCCGAAGGCACCCGGACCCGGCCGGGGAACGCGGGCGCTACCACCCGGGCGTCGCCGCCATGTACGAGAAGCTGAACCTGCCCGTCGTGCCCGTTGGCACCGACAGTGGCGTGTTCTGGGATCAGGGCCTCAAGGGCCTGAAGCAGGGCGTCATCACCGTCGCCATCCAACCCGCCATCCAGCCCGGTCTGGACAAGCGCGCGTTCCTCACTGAGGTCTCGGAGTGCATTGAAAGCTCGTCTCTGTCGCTGTTCGAGCAGGCTTAGATCGCCGGCTGATACCGGCCGTGGATCCCAAAATAGATCACGGCAAAAGTCAAAGGCGGCGGAGCGCTGGTTACCCGCCACGATTGCACGTAATTTGTTTTATAATCCATCTACATTTCAGGGCTAGGGTGTAGTAGGCCTAGACCAGCTATCCGGGCACCGGATGACCCGACCACGGACCCCATTCCTTCGGGCCGCTTTGGAGGATTTGATTTGCTGCGCTTCAACCGTCCGCGCGCGCGCGCCGCTGCGTTCTTCACCGCCTGGGGTCGGGCAGCCACTCGACCGGTACTGGGTGCAGGCCTTCTGCTGGTGCTGGTGCCGTCTCTGGCTCCCGTTCTGGCGCCTCCTCTGGCGCAGGCGCAGTCCCGCTTCGTCCCCGGCAACCGCTCAGGCGCTGATCGCCGGTGAGCTCGAACAGTCCTTCGGCTTGCTCGGCCCGCTGCCACTGAACGCAGCCTCGGTCACCGAAGATGCCGGGGGTGGGGTGTTGGCCCAAGTCACCCTGTTTGGCCGGCCCGTTGGCACGCTGTCGGTGGATGTTGCGCCCTCGGGCGACGGGCTGTGGACGGTGGCCAGTCGCGACTGGCGCGCGGGAGACGACCTTGATGCCAATGCCGGCGCTGCTTCGGACAGCTGGCAGCTGCAGGGGCTCTGGGACCAGAATATCCGTGGCTATCGACAGCTCGACTACCGGGTGCAGGGTCTGAGACTGCGGACCGCGCAGGGCGGCCAGTTCAACATCGATGAGCTGAGCATGGTCGCAGACCCGGCCGGCTACCGCCTGCAGGCACGGGGGCTGAGCGTCTCCGACGGGCTCGCGCCCGCGAAAGAGGGCGATCCCGACACATCGCTGGGCTTCACGATCGGCGAACTGAGCTATGAGAGCCAGTGGCAGGGTGGGGCGCCCGGGTCTGCCTACGCCAGCCTCGGCCGCGCCTTTGACTATCGATTTCTGAAAGCCATCGACTACGGCGGCGAAGCCTTAATCGCGGCAACGCTGGCGCATCTGCAGACGCTGTACCTGCCCGCCTCGGCATCCTTAACAGACCTCGAGATCCGCGACCTTGGCCTGTCGGTCGGTGCGCTCGGCCTGACCGTACAGAGCGACCGGCTGACCCTGCCCGCCGGGTCCAGCGGCGACGCGCTCAAGGCTCAGGACCTGAGGCTGACCATGGACGGCTTGGGATCCAGCGGCGGAAGACTTCGCCAGCCTCAATCAGGCACAACTGAGCCTTAACCTCGGCGAGGCTGATGTTGCGGCGTTTACCGGCGCGCTCGCCACTTTGTTCACTGATGCAGAACCGGGCAGCAGCTGGTCGGTGCTGGCCGATGTCTTCCTGTTCTTCAGCAGCCTGCGGGTCGAAGGCTCGGTCAGCGGCATGGTGTTCACGCTGCCTGAACGGCTTTTCTCTCTCAGCCTGAAAGAGGCCGTGGGCAGCCTGCAGCTCAGCGATATGCGGCTGGATGGCGCCGGGGTCACCCTGCGGGTGCAGGCCGACGGTATCGACCTCAGCGCGCTGCCCAGACAGGATGGGCTCGAGCCTGACCCGATCGTGGTTCCGGCCGTGGTGCCGGTTCTGGGTGGTCGCCTCGTGCGTTTTGACCCCCTGTCGCAGAGCCTTGTCCCAGCCCAGCTCAGCACCACGGTGGACATTACCGCGCTGCCCATGGCCAACCTGCGCGAAACCCTCGGCAGCCTGCCGCGAGCCGGGTCGGTGCAGGACCCCGGCACACTGCTCCGCTCGCTGGCAACCGGTGCGCTGGGTATGATCACGCCCTTCCTGATCCAGCCGCCCATGGTCGCGGTCAGCGATACCGTGGCGACGGCTGAAGATTTCAGCATGAGCCTCGGGGGCACGCACCAGGTCATGCCGATCCCACCGCTGTTCGGGTTTGGCAGCTTTGTTGCCAATATCAGCGGGCTGGACGCGGTGCGTGAGCGCGCCGAGCGGACGGCAGCCGACGCTGCAGCCGCGGTTGGCGATGACGCGCAGGGCATGCAGGAATACGGCCGGCAAATCGCCGGTTGGGCCAGCCGTCTGGGCGACTTTGGTGCTGCTTCGGGTAACGATGAGCGCCGCTATGCGCTCGAGCTCACCCAGCTGGGGGAGATCATCCTCAACGGGGACATTATCGCACCGCAATAGCCTTTCTCAGAGCCGAGGCTGGAATCTCAGTGGAAATCAGGACATTCTGTGAAGGCTAGACACAACCAGTCGTAAGCAGCGCGGGGAATAGCTTGTCGTCGCTGCCAGGGCAGAGAGGCGACCATGCGCGCGAACACTTCAGGGCTTATCTCATCCGGCAACCCACTGGACGCACGGCTCTTCCGCCGGATCAGCCATCGCTGTGCTGTGGGTTTGGCGACACTCTTTGCCCTCGCGGGGCTGGCACTCTCACCGGTGGCCGTGCAGGCGCAGTCCGACGACACAGGCCTGAGCGAAGGTGCGGTCTCGTCCCTGCTCAGTCAGGTGCAGGAGCGACCGATCTCCCTGTTCCTCGGTCTGCCTGTTGTGACCGACGGCTTCGACGTTTTCGACCCCGATGGTAAGGGTACGACCTTCGAAATCACGGCAACCAATGCCCAGTTTGCCGGTCAGGCGCTGGGCGATCTGGTCTTTGCAGGCGCGGCGGACGACCACAGCCTGTCGCTGAGCCTCGACCTACTGCCTTTGGCGCAGTCGTACTGGACCGACCGTGACAGCGTGGTCGATGCTGAAACCCTGACCCTCAACGTCTCTATCGACCAGCGCACGGCCAACTTTGATCGCATTGCCCTTGCGGGGACCAACCTGCGCTTTGCCGACGCCTCCGACCCGGACGCCAGTTTTTTCGGTTTGGACAGTTTCAGCCTGTCGATCGACGATGCGGAGGGACAGGAGCGGCTGCTGGCGGATATCGACTTCCAGGGGGCGGTGTTCCAGATTGAAGGCGAGCGGCTGGTCGATATCGAGAGCCTCTCCGGCGCGTTTCAGTCCCAGCGCGCGCGCGGCAAATTCCTGCACGAAGAACTGAACTACGGCGTGACCACCTCGATGCTGGTGCTGGCGGGTCTGATCGACCCGATCCTGATCGTGCCTGACCTGCTCGAGCGCTGGGCACCACTGTTCGAACAGACCCCGATCGACCTCGACAGCAGTCTGACCCTCGGCCCGGTTAAGCTGCTTGGCTATAACTTTGAGGGCAACGATCTCTATCTCGACCTCAGTGGCATGACGCTGGAATCCGTCTTCGATGCTGCGTCCAACGACAGTCTCGCGCGCTTCGAACTGGGCAGTGGCAGCGTCGGGCTGATGGCCTTCGGTAGCGATGACACCTTTGAGCTTGCCTCCTTCGAGGGCGGCCAGGTGGAAGCATCCACTCTGCAGACCGCAGGCACAGACAGCCGCTTTATTGCGGAGATCATGCGCGAGCTGGCTGGTGACATCCGCACCGCCGTCGCGGCCAGCGAAGGCGACCCCTATGGAGGCTCTGACCCCGGCCCTGATCCGGCATGGCGCTGCCTTGCTCGACGGTGTGCTTGAGCAGCTGGAGCGGACCGAGCAGTCGATCTCTCTCGCGGGTCTCAGCGTCGCTGTCTCACCCGAGCCGGGCGCTCCGCGAGTGGCGCTGGACGAGGCGCTGCTGTCTTCTGTCGTCGACTACAGCGGTGATCAGGACGTGCAGGAGACCATCTTTGCCCTGCGTGGCCTGTCCGGCGATGTTGCGGCGCTTGGCTGGGGCGGGCGCATCGGTGGCTTCGAGCTGCGCTCGGTCAACAGCAACGTGCTGACGGTGTTCCGCGATATCCTCAGCGGGCTGGTGGTCGAGCAGGTCAGCATGGGCGATGGCATCCGGCTCGCGCTGGCGACCTACCTGCCGAGCCTGTCGGTTGCGATCACCGACGTTGAAGTCGCCGGGGCGCTGCCCGGCGGTGATGCCGGGTTTGACGTGCAACTGGGCAAGTTCGGGCTGGGCTTCGAAAACAGCAATCTCGCCTCTGACCGGGCTCGGCTGGGTCTGTTGCTCGAACAATCGGGGCTGAACCTTGACCTTCGCGGCGACTGGGACCTCGACCCCACCATGCTGGCGCTGTTCCTTGGCGAGGGCGACGCCCCCGGCCTGCTGCCGCAGGATATCCGGCTGGAAGCCGGGATCGAACGCATTCCGATGGAGCAGGTGCTGACCATCGCAGATACCATCCTGCTGCCCGTCAGCGATCTGGCGCAGGCGGCTGATCTGGATATTCAGGCGCTCACCATGTCCGGCTTTGCGCTTGTGTCTCCTTTCTTCTCCTCACCGCCGTCGCTGGTGGTGGCTCCGTCGTACGTGCGCGGTGGTCTGGTCGGCGCCGAAGCCTCGGGTGAAGTCGTGATCAGCCCGCTGGCCGAACCCAACTTCGGCGAAGGGCAGGTCGACCTGCGCGTGACCGGGCTGGGTGCGCTGAAACAGATGGTGGAAGGCCAGATGGCGGCACTCAGCGAGGATGATTCCGACGAGGCCCGCTCCACGCTCGACCTGCTGTCGCAGCTGGTGGGGCTGAGTATGCTGATGGACAGCCTTGGCATTCCCGCCGAGGACGAGGACGCGCTCGATTTTGTGCTTGAAGTTCCCTTGGGCGCCCCCATCAACGTCAACGGCTATCCGGTGGGTGGAAACTGATCGACGTCGCGCTGTGTCTCGGGGTTGGCCGCTGCGTGGCCGCCCTGAGTCATGCGGCGGCGGTCCGGCTTTCCACCGCCGTCGTTTCGGGCTAACGAAGGGTCTATGACGTCCCAACCCCAATCCCCGCTCGACGCCTACGAAAGCGCGCTTGCGTCCGCTGAACTCCGGCCACAGGTCGCGCAGCGTCGTGCCGTCGAAGCGCTCGAAGACCTGTACCGCGAGCTTTCCCTGCCGCCGGCGATCCAGAAGCGGCGCCGGGAGGCAGCAGCCCGGGCGCGGCGGCAAGGTACGACCGCCAAGGGATCGCAGCAGCCGACCCGGCGCGGCGGGCTGCTCGGCTGGCTTGCTGCCCTGTTCAGAGGCGGAAGCGGCAGCGGCAGCCAGAGCGGGGCGGATGCCGAAGCAGGGGCGGCAACCTCGGAAACATCCTTCGCGCGCAGTCTTTACCTCTTCGGCCCGGTCGGGCGCGGCAAGACCACGGCCATGGACCTGTTCTACGAGGCGCTGGGGCCGAAGCGGGCGCAGCGCCGCCATTTCCACGAGTTCATGAGCGAGTTGCACGCCGATATCCATGCCCGCCGGGAAAGGGGATGCCCGGGGTGACACCGCCGCCCGGTTCGCCCGGGCGCAGGCCAAGCGCGCCAAGGTGCTGTGCTTTGACGAATTCTTCGTCAACAACATCGCCGATGCGACCCTGCTCGGCCGCGTGCTGACAGTGCTCATCGACGAAGGCGTGACGGTGGTGACGACCTCTAACCAGCCCCCGGCTGAGCTGTATCCCGGGGGATTGAAGCGGGAGCTGTTCCTGCCGACCATCGCACTGATCGAAGACGAGTTCGACGTGGTCAACCTTGATCATGGGCAGGACTATCGCCTGACCGGGGTGGCCGATACAGAAGCATGGCTGCAGCCGCTTGATGACCGGTCCGCGCGGTTGTTCCGGGGCCTGTTCGAGCGTGAAGCCGGCGCACGCGAGGGCCAGCCGCTGCAGTTGTCTCTGCTCGGCCGCAGTCTCGACGTGCCGGAAGCCGTGGGTCGAACCGCGCTGTTCCGCTTTGCTGATCTTTGCGAAGCGCCGCTGGGACGGGATGATTTCCAGCTGCTGGCGCAGTCCTTTGACCGCGTGTTCATCGACGAGATCCCGGTGATCCGCTACGCCAACCGCGAGGGTGGGGAGCGGTTCCGGGTGATGATCGACGTGCTCTACGAGGCCGGGACCTGTGTCTACGGCCGTGCCGAGGCGCCGATCGGGGAGCTGATCCGCCTTGAAGAGCACGAAATGCCGCCCTTCCTGCGTACCGAATCCCGGCTTGTGGAGATGCAAAGCCTCGCCTACCGCCAGCCCCCGGATGCGCAGCCGGAACCCGAGCCCAAGGGAAAGACCCGGGCCAAGCCGCGCAAATCAGCGAACAGCGGTCCCAAGCAGGCCTGAGGCCCTAGCTCTAATCAGGAGGACTGGCCGCGATGGCCCTAGTCGCGTGAAGCGCCGGGAACCCAGAGCACGTCCGACTTGCCATCGTCGTTGCAGATCCGCGCCAGCACGAACATCAGGTCTGAGAGCCGGTTGAGGTAGCGGATGGCCTCAGGGTTGATGTCGACCTTGTCACCCAGCTCGACCGTCAGCCGTTCGGCCCGGCGGACAACAGTCCGGCTCAGGTGGAACTGCGTCGCCGCCGGGCTGCCGCCGGGCAGGATGAACGACGTCAGTGGCTGCAAACGCGCGTTGTAGTGGTCGATGTCGGCTTCCAGCTTCTCGACCTGACCCTCGGTCACCCGCAGCGGCTCGTAGGACAACTCGGCGTCCAGCGGCGTTGCCAGATCCGCCCCCAGATCGAACATGTCGTTCTGGACGCGAGCAATAATCTTGTCGATGTTGGGCCAGTCGTCGAGCGTCAGCCGCACCATGCCCAGCACGGCGTTGGCTTCGTCCACGGTGCCGTAGGCCTCGACCCGCAGGTCGTACTTCGCCACGCGGGTGCCGGTCGACAGGCTGGTTTTACCCTTGTCGCCACCCTTGGTGTAGATGCGCGTCAGTTCGACCAGCGGTCAGTTAACCATGCCGCCGGTCAGAAACAGCAGCACCAGCGACAGCACAGTCCCGCCCTGGCAAATCGTCCGGGCCCGCATCAGCAGGTTGCCGTACTTATAGTTGAAGCTCCCGCCGCGGCCCATGGCAAAGGCCCCGACCAGCATGGTGACCAGCGTTCCGATCAGGAAGACCCCGGTCAAAATCAGAAATATTGTGTTCATAGCAACTCAAGTGGTGCGTGCAGGCGGAAAGTCAGCCACCGGCGGCAAAGAAAGTCCAAAGCCGCGTTTACCGATCCCGCAGCCGAGACCTTCTTGGCGGATTTTGCGACACGAGCCAGTGCATTGGCCAGCGCATCGGCGAGGGCGCTACCGGGTGTCATTGGCCAACGGGAATAGCGGTAAAGCTGTCGTAGTGATTGACCGTGACCCAGATCGCCCCTTCGCTGGTGCGGCGGCGGTCGTAGACGATCCGCGCGGCGCCCCGGTAACCCTCGACATAATCGAGATCGGCGACGGCGTAGCTGTTTGCCGGTCGGCTGGGCAGCAGGCCTTCGCGGTTGCCGAAGGTATCGCCCCCGACCGCGCCGTCGGGGTCAATGTCGTTGATGGTCCGACCCGAGGATTTCTAACCCAGATCCCGTGCTTCCGATTTGGTCATGTAGCAATCCGGCAGCCGTCCCTGTCGCTGCAGGAAGGTCGTCACCTGCGCAAAGGCATAGGGGTAGCCCAGTCCCTGCCGCAGCCCGAAGGCAGTGCGGGCTTCGACCAATGAGCCCTCAAGATCCAGATCGTGGCCGCAGACTTCAGCCTCGGCGGCGGCCAGTTCCAGCGCCTCCAGATCAGGCGCTGTCAGAGTCAGCGGGGCCTGCGCAGAACCTTCAGGCAGGAATGCCGGGCGCAGAACCAGAAGCACAAACCCGGCAACGGCCGCCAGCGTCAGGATGGCACCGAGCAGGCTGACTAGTCGTTGCGGCAGGGGTCGGTTCAGCATCTGGCAGTTCTCCTGCGGCGAAAACCGTGTTTTCCTGAGGGTATTCAGGGCCATGGCGCGCCGGAACGCCCGCCCCGCCCCTGCGTTTGTATCGGATGACGATGATGGATCAACTGCCTGTATCGCCGCTCAAGCCTGCTGACATGCCTGCGCTGCCGGTTCTGAAAGGACTGCGTGTTGCGACCGGCAACTCCGGAACCCGCTATCAGGGACGGGCGGATGTGACCCTGTTCGTGTTGCCGGAGCAGACTTCAGCGGCAGGGGTCTTCACCCGCTCCAAGTGCCCGAGTGCTCCGGTGGACTGGTGTCGCGCAGTGCTGCAGGGCAATGCGCCGTCTGCCGGTTCTGCTGCCGGTACTACGGCCCGGGCGCTGCTGATCAACGCCGGGAACGCCAACGCCTTTACCGGTGCGGTCGGTGCGCAGGCCTGCGCCCATACCGCGTCGGCCGTAGCCGGGGCGCTGGGCTGCGCGCCTGAGGCCGTGCTGCTGTCATCGACCGGGGTGATCGGTGAGCCGCTGGAGGCCGAAGCCATAGCCACTACCGCTGTGCAGTTGGCCGGGGATGCCGAAGAAGCCTCGCTGGAGGCCGCCGCCGCCGCCATCGCCACCACGGATACCTTCGCCAAGTGGGCGCAGGCCGAAGCCACCTGTACCGATGGCCATGCCGTTTCCGTGGTGGGTATCGCCAAGGGCTCGGGCATGATCGCGCCGGATATGGCGACCATGCTTGGTTACGTTTTCATCGATGCAGCGGTCGAGGCCGACTGGCTGCAATCTGTGCTAAGCCGCGCCGCCGACCAGACCTTCAACGCCATGACCGTAGACAGCGATACTTCGACCAGCGACACCGTCCTCGCCTTCGGGCTGGGCAGCGGCGCAGCCGGTCAGCACCGATGCTGACCTGCAGGCCGTCGAAGCCGCCATATTCAGTGTTTGCGAACAGCTCGCCGAGCAGATTGCCCGCGACGGCGAGGGCGCCAGCAAGCTGATCACCATCACCGTTGAGGGCGCGGAAAACGCCGCCGCCGCGCGCACCATCGGGCTGTCCATCGCCAACTCGCCGCTCGTCAAAACCGCCATTGCCGGTGAAGACGCCAACTGGGGCCGCGTGGTCATGGCCGTGGGCAAGGCGGGTGAAGCCGCCGACCGCGACCGGCTCGCCATCTGGTTCGGCCCGCATCAGGTTGCGAGTGGCGGACTGCGCGATCCCGGCTACAGCGAAGACGCGGTCTCGGGCTACATGACGGCGGCGGAAATCGACATTCGTGTCGATCTCGGACTGGGTGACGGCACGGCGCGGGTGCTTACCTGCGACCTGACCCACGGCTACATCAGCATCAACGCGGACTATCGGTCATGACCGCGAACCGTGGCTGCGGCTGGTTCCCCGAAACCAGCGACCAGATGACGTTTCGCACGCCCAACCTGCGGCTCGAGCCAATGGCAGAGAAGCACCTCGGTTTCGTGCAGGCCGAGGTGTCGAAGTGGGAGGTGGCGCAGCGGCTCTCGAGCGTGCCTCACCCCTATCCCGACGACGGCGCGGCAGACTATCTCAAGCGCGTGCAAGCTCATGTCGCGATCGGGGAACAGATCAGCTGGGTGGTCGCCGATCGGGCGACCGGCGCCGATCTCGGCGTGATTACACTTCGGTTTTTCGATGTCGACAATCAGCCGTGCTGGGAGCTGGGTTACTGGTTTGCCCCTCGACCTGGGGTCGGGGTGTGGCGACCGAAGCAGCCTTCCACGTGCTGACCTTCGCCTTCCGCTTCATGGAGGTCGAGACGGTGACCAGCGGCGTGTTCCTCGATAATCCTGCGTCGCGCCGCGTGCTGGAAAAGGTGGGCTTTGAGGGCTGGACCGAGGACAGCATCGACACCGCGCACAGTGGCCGGCAGCCGCACCTTGCCACCCGCATGACCCGGGCTGAGTTCGAGGAATTTCTCTTCAGCGGGGGCTGTACAGCCCAACCGCAGCTGGAGCGTTCGGTGCCGGTGGTCTGGGTCGCTGCGGCCGCTCTGTTCGACGCAACGGACCGTGTGCTGGTCGCCCAGCGCCCAGCGGGCAAGTCCCTGGCGGGTCTGTGGGAGTTTCCCGGCGGCAAGATCGAGGCGCTTGAATCGCCGGAGACCGCGCTGATCCGTGAGCTGAAAGAAGAGCTCGGGATCGACGTCGGCGAGGGCTGTCTGGCGCCACTGACCTTCGCCAGTCACGCCTATCCGACCTTTCACCTGATGATGCCGCTCTATGCGATCAACAAGTGGCAGGGCGAACCCAAGGGGCAGGAAGGGCAGGCGCTGCAGTGGGTCACCAAGGCCGAACTGCGCGCATTGCCGATGCCGCCGGCCGACGCCCCACTGTTGCCCGCCGTGTTGGACTGGATGTAGCGCGCGGACGGCGAACCGATTTTAGGGCTGGTCAGTAAGACGACGTGTCGATTTTGGCGGCCCCGCCCTTGATCTCCGCGACAATGGCGGTGGCGGCGTTGCGCAGGATCCCGGCATCGGACTGCACGGTGACGAACTGGAAGCCCATTTCGATCATCCGCACCGCGTAAGGGGCCGTACCGTTGTGCAGGCCCACCGGCTTTCCGGCGGCGCGGCATGCGGCGATGATCTTCTCAAAGGCCTTGAGCACCACCTCGTTTTCCGTGTCCAGCCGCGGGCGCTGCCCCAGCGCGTTGGCAAGATCGTTGGGGCCGACGTAGATGGCGTCGATGCCCTCGGTGCCGACGATTTCCTCGACCCGGTCGAGGCCTTCCGCCGTCTCGACCATGGCCATGCGGATGATCTCATCATTGGCCTTGTCGGTGTAGTCGCTCCCGCCGTAGATCGAGGCGCGGATCGGCCCGAACGAGCGTGTGCCCAGCGGCGGGTAAGAAGCGTAGTGCACGAACTGGCGGGCATCATCACCATTGTTGATCATGGGGCAGATGACACCGTAGGCGCCTGCGTCCAGGACCTTCATGATCATGCCGGCATCGAGCCACGGTACGCGGACGAAGGGCACCACGTCGGTGGTTGAGATCGCCTGAAACTGCGATACCGCAATCTGGTAGTCCATCAGACCGTGCTGCATGTCGACGGTGATGCTGTCCCAGCCGCAGTGCGCCATGACCTCGGCGGTGAAGGCCGCGGGCGTCGCCAGCCAGCCGTTTGCGACCACGCCGCCCGATTTCCAGATTTCCCGAATTTTGTTGGGCCGCATGCGCTTGTCCTCCTGCACCTGTTACGGCGCGAGTTTAGCCAGCCCGCGTCGCTTGTCGATCACCCTCAGCAGCTCGGACTTGCTTTTTTTGGCCTAGGATTGGCCAAAGCCGACCCCTACAAGGGCTGCAACAGGGATCATTACGAGCAAACGGGCAGGCATGGCGGCCACGACGGCATATCGCACCGTGTTCATTTCGGACACGCATCTGGGCATGACGGGGGTCCGCAGCGCGACGCTGCTGACCTTCCTGCGTGGCCTCTCGTGCGAGACGCTGTACCTGGTCGGTGACATCATCGACGGCTGGGCGTTGCAGCGGCACTGGGTCTGGACCGAGACCGACGAGCAGGTGCTCGAGGCTATCTTTGCGCAGGTCGAGAACGGCACGCGCGTGGTCTACATCCCCGGCAATCATGACGACATGGTGCGCGCGGTGCTGCCGGTCGAGCGCTTCGCCGGGGTCGAATTGCGGCTCAGCGATACGCTGACCCTCGCGGACGGTCGCCAGTTTTACGTCACCCACGGTGATCAGTTCGATGCTGTGACCAACAACATGACCTGGCTGTCGAAGTTCGGGCACCTGATCTACGAATACTATACCGCCGGGATGCGGCAGGTTGCGCGGGTGCCGGGGTTGGGCTGGGCCAACAATCTGCCCGCGCAGGCCAAGAGCCTGTCCAAGCGGATTTTCCAGCCCCAGGGCGCCTTCGAACGCGGCCTGCGGCGGGAGGCGGCCGAACGCGACGCTGTCGGCGCAATCGCCGGGCACATTCACCGCCCCGCCCTGAACACAAAGGGTGGTTTTACGTACGCCAATTGCGGGGACTGGGTTGAGTCGTGCACGGCGCTTGTCGAGGACGCGACCGGGCAACTCAGTCTGCTGTACTGGTCCGACGAGGGCCTGCTTGAACAAAAGGAGCGCGTCGGCTGATGCACATTCTTCTGGTGAGTGATGCCTGGCATCCGCAGATTAACGGCGTGGTCCGGACCCTCGACACCACCCGGGCCATCGTTGAGGAGAAGGGCCACACCTTCAGCCGCATTACCCCGGACCAGTTCCGGATCAACATGCCTATGCCGATGTACAAGGAAATCGGGCTGGCGCTGTTCTGGCCCGGCGCGGTCAGCCGCCGGATCAAGGCGATCATCCGGAAAAAGGGCGCGATCGACGCCATTCACGTGGCCACTGAAGGTCCGCTGGGTATGGCGGCGCGGGCCTTCTGCCAGCGCAACAAGATCCCCTTTACCACCTCCTTCCACACCAAGCTCGCCGAGTACATCAACGAGCGCACGGGCATTCCCGCGCGCTGGCTCTGGCGCTGGCTGGAGTGGTTCCACCGGCCTGCGCAGCGGGTGCTGGTGACCAACCAGGGTATGGCGGACGAGCTGGCCGGCTTCGGCATTAAACACACCCACCTTTGGCCGCGTGGGGTCGATCTGGAGCTGTTCCATCCCTCCAAGAAGCCTTCGCAGCATGTCGCTGATCTGCAGCGCCCGGTGTTCGTCTATGTTGGCCGCGTCGCGGTGGAGAAGAATATCGAGAGCTTCCTGCAGCTCGATCTGCCGGGAACGAAAATGATCGTTGGCTCGGGGCCATCCTATGACTCGCTCAAGGCGAAGTACAGGGACGCTGTGTTCACTGGCCCGCTGCACGGAGACGAGCTGGCCGGCGCCTATGCGGACTCGGACGTGTTCGTGTTTCCTTCGAAAACCGATACCTTCGGTCTGGTGCTGCTGGAGGCTTGCGCCGCTGGGACACCGGTTGCGGCTTTCCCGGTCACTGGCCCCAAGGACGTGATCACCGACCCTGCGGTCGGCACGCTGAGTAAGGATTTGCAGGCGGCCTGTCTGCGGTCGCTGGAGCTGTCGTCGTCGGCGGCGCGGACCTATGCGGAAGGCTTCTCGTGGGATGCCGCGACCCAGACCTTCCTCGACGCCCTTGAGCGGACTTCGGTGACCGGCAACGAAGACTGAAGGTCTCCGCCTCGTTGCCGGTGTGACTGACGGAGATGGAGGGTCAGTCAGGCGCTTATTGCTCAGATGGATGATCAGCCGAGCAGGATGGTGCGGCGGTCCATGCGGTGGGCCACTTCCGCAATCTCGTAGCGGACCTGTGCGTTGCCCGTGGACTGGAACGACAGGGAGCGCCACTTGCTCATGGCTTCATCGTGGGACCGGAACGGCCCGTGGATCTGGTTGGAGCGGGTCAGGACTTCCTCGAACGAGGTGTCGGTAAACTCGCCACCGATGACGTAGAAAAAGGTCTTGTCGGTCTGAGCCTCGGGTTGAGGCCGGTTTGCAGCGGGTGCTTGCATGGTCTGGTCTCCATTACTCAAAGGGTGGGGCCAAGAGCCCGATCCCGAAGGACCGGTCAGGGCGAGGCGGGGGTGATTAGGACGCCGCGGCGCGGACGTCGAATTGCTCTTCTTCGGTCGAACCGGTCAGTGCGGTCACCGATGACGTACCGCCCTGGATCGTCGTCGTGACATCGTCGAAGTAACCGGCGCCGACTTCCTGCTGGTGCGAAACGAAGGTGTAGCCCCGGTCTGCATCAGCAAATTCCTGCTCCTGCAGCTCGACGTAGGCCGACATGCCGCGCGCAGCGTAGTCGTTGGCCAGCCGGAACATCGAGTTCCACATGGCGTGGATCCCGGCCAGCGTGATGAACTGGTAGCGGTAGCCCATGGCCGCCAGCTCGGTCTGGAACTTGGCGATGGTCGCGTCGTCGAGGTTGCGCTTCCAGTTAAAGGATGGCGAGCAGTTGTAGGACAGCAGCTGGTCCGGATATTCCTTCTTGATCGCCTCGGCAAAGCGGCGGGCTTCGTCGAGATCGGGCGTCGCCGTCTCACACCAGATCAGATCTGCATAAGGGGCGTAGGCGAGGCCTCGGGCAATCGCCTGATCCAGCCCGGCATTGGTGCCGAAGAAGCCTTCGGACGTGCGCTCGCCAGTGACGAAGGGCGCGTCATAGGGATCAACGTCTGAGGTGATCAGGTTGGCAGCATTCGCGTCGGTCCGAGCCAGGATGATCGTGTCCGTTCCCAGCACGTCGGAGGCAAGACGCGCCGAGACCAGCTTTTGCACAGCTTCCTGGGTCGGAACGAGCACCTTGCCGCCCATGTGGCCACACTTCTTCACCGATGCCAGCTGATCCTCGAAGTGGACCCCGGCAGCGCCGGCGGAAATCAGGCCCTTGGCGAGTTCGAAGGCGTTGAGGACGCCGCCAAAGCCGGCTTCGGCATCGGCAACGATTGGCAGGAAGTAGTCGATCCCGCCATCGTCTTCGGGGCTCATGCCCTTGGCCCACTGGATTTCATCGGCGCGGATGAAGGCGTTGTTGATGCGCTCGACCACGGCCGGAACCGAGTTCACGGGGTACAGCGACTGGTCGGGGTACATGGTCGGTGCGGTGTTGGCGTCGGCGGCAACCTGCCAGCCGGAGAGGTAAATGGCTTCGATGCCCGCCTTGGCCTGCTGCACCGCCTGACCGCCGGTCAGAGCGCCGAGGCAGCGGACGGCCTGATCATCGCCGTCGCGATTGACCATGTCCCAGAGCTTCCGGGCGCCGTTGCAGGCGAGGGTGTTTTCGCGCTGAACCGACCCGCGCAGCCGCACCACGTCATCGGCAGTGTAGCCGCGTTTAACGTTGGCCCAGCGTGGGTTGGTGGCCCAGTCTTGTTGGAGGTCGGTGATCTGCTGCTGGCGGGTCGTGCTCATGATGCGTTTCCTTTGTCTGGGTCGCGATAGTCGGGGTCATAGGTCGTGATCGGTATGGAGGTCGGGTTGAGGGGCAAAAAGTTGAGAGGCAAAGGGTGGCGGGGTTCTGATCCCCAGTCCGCGGCGGTCCCGCGTTGTTTCCTTGGCCATAGTGCCAACTCAGGGTGCGACCGTCTGGCGTGGTTGAGTTGAATTGTAAAGATTTACAAACAAATATTGTGAATGCATGTTAAGAATTATCTGCTAAGGTCCGAGCCATGGCAGCAGAACGCAAACTCTTCATCGGTCACAAGCTACGCCGCCTCCGCCGCGAGGAAGGCGTGACGCAAGCCCAGATGGCCCACGATCTGGGGATTTCGGCCGCTTATCTGAACCTGATCGAGCATAACCAGCGGCCGATCACGGTGAACGTCTTGCTGCGGCTGGGCGATGCCTTCGGGGTCAATATTCAGGAGTTCGCCCTCGATGACAGCGACGCCCAGTCTGGCCGTCTGCGCGAGGTGCTGTCCGACCCGCTGTTCGCGGAACTGGATCTGACGCGGCAGGATCTGCGCGAGGCGGTCGAGCGCGTGCCTGTGATCGCCGAAGCGCTGCAGCTGCTCTACGCCCGTTTTCAAGCCGGTGGTTCCGGCCAGCCCGACGCTGCCGCCATGCCCGGCACCCTGCTGGGCCGCCCGACCGAGGTCGACGAACTGCTCGACGCGCTCGAAGACCGGCACAATCACTTTCCCCAGTTGGAGACGGCCGCCGAAGCCTTGTCCAACGACGCCGGGTTGCGCCAGAGCCACCTCGAAGCCGATCTCAGCCGTCACCTCGCTGAGGCCCATGGCCACGTCGTCCGTACCATGCCGGCCAGCGTGATGGAGACCGCTGCCTTCCGCCACGACCTTCACGGCAAGCGCCTGATATTCAACGAGCTGGCACCCCCGGAAAGCCGCGTCTTCGCCCTCGGGCTGACCGTGGCTGAACTCAGCCTGCGCGACGAGATGCTGGCGCTGGTCGATGCCATGGGTATCCGGCAACCAAGCAGCGCCGCGATGATGCTGAGCGCACTCAAGGGCTATTTCGCCGCCGCCGTGATGATGCCCTACGCCCGGTTTTCGGACGCAGCGCTGGAAACCCGCCACGACCTCGACATTCTGCAGGCCCGCTTTGGTGCCAGTTTTGAGCAGGTGGCACACCGGCTGACCTCGCTGCAACGGCCCGGGACGCGCGCGGTCCCCTTCTTCATGCTGCGCATGGATGCGGCGGGCAACGTCTCCAAGCGGTTCAGCGCCGGTGGGTTTTCGATCTCGCGTTACGGCGGTGCCTGCCCGGCGTGGTCGGTGGTCAACGCCGATCAACACCCGGGCAACCTTGGCGTTGATAAGGTACAACTGCCCGACGGCGGCACCTTTCTCACGCTGGCGAAGTCGATCCGCAAAGGCCTGCCGCAAGCGGGCCGGGCACAGCGCCGCCTCACTGTGGTCTTGGGCTGTTCCGACGAGTTCGCGGAGCAGGTGGTTTACGCCGATGGGCTCGAGGCGCAGGGCCTGCCCCCATCGGCACCAACTGCCGGCTTTGTCCCCGTCCACGATGCGAGCACCGCGCCTTCCCAGCCTCGACCACGATCCGTTAAATTTTTGCATGCGTGGGATCAGCGTCGCCTTCGGGGTGACGCAGTCGCTTATGCAACAGATTCGCGAAACGAAAGCCCGCATTGGGCGGGGCAGAACTCATCCTGCTGCCCGGTCCCACCGTGCTGTCAAACAGGCGTGTTCTGCGGTTCTCAACTGACGCCCTATCCCCACCACCACAGGGGGCGTCTTGCGGGAGTTGTGGTCATGACAAGCACGGCCAGCGCAAACCGGCCGACCGCCCCCTGCTGATGCTGCTGGGGGGGCTGTTTTTGTTTTCCATTCAGGATGTGCTGATCTCCGATCTCTGAAGCGCTATCCCGTGCACGAAATCGTGTTTCGTCCGCAGCTCTGGTGAACATCTGGCCGCTGATCCTGCTCAGCTTTGCCTTTGACCAGGGCAAGAACATGCAGATCACCAAGTTCTGGCAATTGTTCCTGCGTGGCGGCCTGCTGTCGCTGTCCTATACGGCCTACTATCTGGCGCTGGCGGGGCTCGACTTTGCGCAGGCGACGTCGCTGTACTTCACCGCGCCGCTGTTCATTACCTTCCTCAGCTGGGTGACTACCCGCGTGCCGATCGGCTGGCGACGCCTGACCGGGGTGATCATCGGTCTGGTCGGCGTGGTCTTCATCGTTAAAGCCGGGGGTCGGCGATATCCCGCTGCTGCCCGCGCTGATGGCGGTGGCCTCTGCGTTTTTCTATGCCCTTTCGGCGCTGATGACCAACTGGCTCGGCCGGACCGAATCAACGACAGTGCAGTCGGTGACCTTCGTGATCATGAACCTGATCATCGGGGCGCTGTTCTGGGCGATATTCGGCGAGGGCTGGGCGGTCGATCACGCGCCCGAGGGCCTCGAAGTGCTGCTCAAGGCGTGGGTCTGGCCGACCCGTGCGGACGTGCTGATCATGGTCGGGATCGGGCTGGGTTCGGCGATCGGCTTCATCATGCTGACCGCGGCGTATCGCAATCTGGAACCCTCCTTCGCGGCGCCGTTCGAATACTGCCTGCTGGGCTATAACCTGCTGTGGGGCCTGCTGCTGTTCCGGCAGGTGCCAGACGCGCTGACGCTGGTCGGGATTGCCATCATCGTCAGCTCCGGCCTGTTCGTGCTCTACCGCGAGGGCGAGCGCCGTCAGTCGCTGGTTCAGCGCCTGTTCCGTCCACGGCGGGTCAGATAAGCCCCGGCGGCGCTTGGCAAGTGCGGTCGCGCTGGCCTATCGCTTACCGCAGGTCGCTCGTCCCGGGCGGCCTGCCGCCGATTTTTTGGCCTGAGGACAGTGCCGTGTTTCTTGATATTCCGCTCTCTGACATTCTGTTTTTCGCCGCTGTATTGACCGGCGGCGCTGTGGTTGCCGGCTTCATCGCCGGGCTGTTCGGGGTCGGCGGTGGGATCGTGATGGTGCCGATCCTGACCGAGCTGTTCGGCCTTGGCTTGCGGGGATCCGACCCGATCCACGCCCAGCATATTGCCGTCGGCACGTCGCTGGCCATCATCATACCGACCTCGCTGGTCTCGGCCCGGACTCACTATCGCTCGGGCAAGATCGAAATGGGGCTGCTGCGTCAGTACCTGCCTTTCGTCGTCATCGGCGTGATCGGTGGTCTGGGGCTGGCGCGGGTGCTCGATGCCAGCGGGCTGATGCTGGTGTTCGGCGTGATCGCGCTGGTCGTCGGCCTGTATCAGTTTTTCGCCTCGCCCGATCTGACGATCCGCTCGACGCTGCCCGGTGCACCGGTGCCGCAGGCAGCGGGTCTGTTCATCGGCAGCACCTCGACGCTAATGGGCATTGGCGGCGGCGTGACCAACAACGTCTTCATGTCGCTCTGCGGGGTCGATATCAAGCGGGCTATCGCCACCTCGGCGGGGGTAGGGGTCATTATCTCGATCCCGGCAACGGCAGGCTTTATGACCATCGGCTGGACCAAGGACGGCCTGCCGCCGCTGTCGCTCGGTTACGTCAACCTGATCGCGCTGGCGCTGATGATTCCCTTCACCATCTATATGGCGCCGATCGGTGCGCGGCTGACCCATCGCCTCGACGGGCGGCTGACCAAGCGGCTGTTTAGCCTGTTCCTGATCGTCGTCGCGCTGCGGACGTTCTGGAAGGCTTTCGCCGCCTGAACCAGATTACGGTGCATTTCTGGCCCTCCGCCTTGCTTTTTCGCGGGAAAATCTGCGACTATCGGCGTGAAAGCAGGGAGACATTGGGATGACAGCCGAACTGGACAGCATCGATCGCGCGATTCTGACGGCTTTGCAGCGGGACAGTCGGATGTCGATGGCTGAACTGGGCGAGCGCGTCGGGCTGTCGTCGTCGGCCTGTCACCGCCGGGTGCTGCAGCTGCAGAAGGCCGGGGTGATCGAGGGTTACGCTGCCCGTCTCAGCCCCAAGATGCTCGGGCTGGACCTGCACTTCATTGTCGATGTCTCGCTGGTCTCGCAGGCCGAGGAAGATCTGGAAGCCTTCGAGCGCGCCGTCCGCGATAACTCATCGGTGCTGGAATGCTATCTGATGGCGGGGCAGGCGGATTATTCGCTCCGCGTCTCAGCCCGCGATACCAGCCACTATGAAGAGGTCCATCGGCAGATCGCCCACATGCCGGGCGTGACCCAGATCGAGTCCAAGCTGATCCTGCGTGGGGTCAAAAAGTGGATGGGCTACAAGGTCTGATCCAACCCTGCAGCCCACCGTTCTCAGATCGCCTTAGAGCGAGGTGTGGTCGTAGAAGATGAGCGAGCCGTTCCAGGTCTGCGTCATCTCTTCGTCACCGACAAAGTACGTCGACGTTCCGGCCTGACTGATACCGACCAGCAGTTCGTCGGCCCCGATGTTGCCCTCATCGCGGGAAGATTCCTCGATCTCCCCCGGGATGACCAACAGCTCGGTCGCCCCTGGCACCGGCTCGGTGGTGTACATCTGGGTCAACACCTGCGGGTTGGTCGGGTCCACGTCGAAGAAGCGGATGATCGGGGTCTGGTCTCGGATATCCAGGACTGCGAGTTCGAGGTCTGAGTCACCGTCAAAGTTACCAGACTCGATCTGGCTGGCCTTGATGTCCGTGGCATGCATGCCATCGTTGGAGATGGACACCGCCTCTGGTGTGTCGAGGTGCGTGTGGAAGGCTTTACTGAAAAAGAGACCTTCATCCGTAGCGGTGAATACGATGTTATCAATTACGGCAACATCGTTATGCTTTATACCCGTTCCAGCGCTAACGATGCCTTTGTCTTTGTCCTCTAGCCAAGCCATGCCGATGGCGGTGCCATCACTGATCCCCGTAGGTACCTATTGAATACTCGACACCGTTGAGCGTCAAGCTCTCAACCTCGTCGAAGTGCCAATTACCTTGCTGCTGAGTTCCATCGATCTGATACTGATTGTCGATGAACTCCACTGTGTACAGCGCATCCTCCGCCGCGTTGTTCCCAGTGCCACCGCCAATCACCATGACTTTCTACATGTTGGTGATGGAGGTTTCTTGACCGGCATTGTCTTTATCAAAATGTCCAATGATGACATCACGAACGGAAGCTGGCTCAGAGTCCAAATCAGCAGTCAAGAAACTGAAAACACCAGTACTGCCGGCTTGCCAGATCTGAACGACCGAGTGTTCTCCACTAGTTCCACCCCGACCAGCAACCGCAATATCAAGGTTCCCGTCACCGTCGATGTCGTCCATGTCGATCGCGATTATTTCATGGATGTAGTGCTGTTCATCGATGTTATCCGCGTCATTTACCGAGTAGGTCTCAGAACCAGAGAATCCGCCCTCGCCATTGATTTTGTGCACAGAGAAGACTGTCGAATATTCGCTGTGGATCGACGCGATCAGGTGCTCGCCCGTGCCGCTCTTGGCGTATTCGGCTTCGTCCATAAACGGCAGCCAGTCGGTGCTGTCGGCTGCGCCGGACTGCGTGCTGTTCTGACCGTTGTAGCTCAGGCGGGTGATGTCCGCCTCGCGCACATACTGCAGCGGGGAGTCGTCATCGATGGAGTTGGTGATGTCGAACTCAAAGGTCCGGAATTCGGTCTGCGCCGAGCCGTCTGACACCTCGATCACCACCGTCGCCTTGTTGTGGTCGAACAGGGTGCCGTCAGCGTCGTTGCCCGGCTGGCTGTAGTCCAGACGTTCCTTCAGCACCAGCTGGTTTTCTTCGTTGATCATGAAGATCTTGGTGTCGGTCGAGCCCAGCTTCTGGCTGTCGATCCGGTACTGCAGCTCATCGCCCTCAGGGTCATCAGCCGACAGGGTGCCGATGATGGTATCCTGCTCCACCAGATTGTAGCTGCCGGTGCTGTTAAAGAATGCAGAGAACTTAAGCGCCGAGGGGCCTTCGTTGTCCGGATCGGTGTTGGTGATCTCGAACTCAGGATCGATGCCATCGTCGATTTCCTCTTCGACCACTGCTGCGGCGGCCTCTGCGGTTGCCGCATCGCTGTCGCCGGAGACATCGTCGGAATCGCCTTCGCTGACGTCATCACCGCCGCTGGTATCGTCTGCTGCGGCATCGTCGGCTGTGGCATCGTCGTCGCCATCGCGGGCAAAGGGGTTGGGCAGGTTGCCGGTCAGCGCTGCAGCACCCAGGCCCAGCGCGCCAATCCCGGCAACACCAGCCGCCAGCGGGCCCCAGCCAGCCAGACCACCGCCCGAAACGCTGGAGAGCACCGACGTGGTTTCCGTGACCATGCCGAGGTCACCGGCAATGCTCGACGCCAGCCAGACGTCTCCGCCATTGAAGGCGTAGTCACCGGCGCTGGCCGTCATCAACTCACCGTCCTTAAGCGTCAGCGCGAGGCTGCCGTCGCTCAGTTTTTCGGTGCGCAGCACGTCCGACTGGACGTTGCGGAAGTTCTTGGTCGTGACCGTGGTTTCGGCGTTGTTGAGCTGCGCCGTCTCGGTCGGGTTGAGCAGCGTAACCTGCGTGGTGCGGACCTCGGAGGTCGGCATGAACACCGGCGTGGTCGAAGCCGTCTCGACGCCGCCCAGCTCAACGCCGCTGTAGCTGTTCCAGCCCTGCACCTGCTGCTCAGTCGGGTAGACGCTCAGGACACCGGGCGCCGCGCTGCCACGAGAGGAGGCGAGGCCGTCGGTCGGGCCGTCGATGGTCGAGGTCTGCTCACCCATGCTCGGGTGGGTGTGGGGCACTTCCTCGCCAATGTCGGTCATGGTGCCGCCAAAGAAGGGGCCACTCGCGGTGCCGTCGGTGGGCTTGGCGACGTATACAGTATGGCTCGGTGCCTCTCCTGCGAAAAACGCGCTACCGGCGACGGCGGAGAAAAGGCCCTTACGAACAAAGGAGGGGCGTGCGGAGCCAATAGCCCTCTTAATATGAAATATCGTATTCATTTTCTCGTATCCAAGGCGACCTGAACCATGACTGGATGAAGTTTCCCGAAAATTGGAAAACCGGCACCTCCGGCCCTGTCACAAGTCATTGAAAAAACTCGTATAACGACGAGGAGCCATAAAAATCCTGCGTCATATAAAACTAATTTTAAACAGATACAAGAGAAAAAGGCGCTAAAGGTATGAAAAAGGCCGTGAAATTTTTTGAGACTGAAAGTGGCTTTGGGCAAATCAGTACAGTCGCGCGCATTATTGCGATTCATCATCGCGACTCAGGGCTACCATAAAGCGTGAAAAACCGGTGCAGGCGCTACCTGCCAAAGGCAAGCTCGCGGCATTTATTCGAAATCATCAGAGGGATCAGCGGTTGGCTGGCACCCAGACACGATTTTCGCCGCGGCCGACCCAGCCGCCCGCTTCGGGTGCGAGCCGGGTCTCGGTGCGGGTGATGGTCGTGGTGGTGTAGGTCGACGTGGCGGTCGGCGCGGCAACGGTCGCGTTCTGGCCGTTGCTGCTGATCATGTTGCTCGTCGTTGCGGTCACGTTCCGCTGGTAGAGACCGGTCGGGGCGTCTTCGATCAGTTCCAGACCGACGTTGCTGATCCGCTTGATGGCCATGCCCCGCTCAACGCGTTTATCGGGGCGCAGGGCAAAGGGCCCGTCAATGCCGCTGAAGCCCTGTGGCCGCTCCAGCTCGTTGGTGAGATAGCGGGTCATTGGAATGCGCCCGGCGATGTCCAGCGCCATGCTCATGCCGTCATAGGCAACGGAGGACAGCGGATGCGGGTCTTCGCTGTAGGCAGCCAGGTAGTCCTGCTGGAACGAACCAAAGCGCGCTTCGGCGGGTGAGGCATAGACAGCGCCCACCAGAGCCTGCTCGGAAATCAGGTCGTTCGCCTGCTGGTCCCAGATCGGCACACCAAGGAACCGGACCCGGCGGGGGTCGACGCCGTAGAAGTAGAGCAAGGAGGCCATGTCGCCGGCTTCCTGCGTATCGGGCAGATAAATGGCATCGAACAGATCGGCCTGCTCCCCAACCTTTTGCGCGACGGCTGTCCGCCCGGGGCGGTCGCCAGCGTTGGCGGGATAGGTCTCGGTCAGCACCACGTTGGTGCCGAGGAACCGCGCCAGTCCGTTGGCAGCATCCGCCGCCGCCAGACCATAGGTGTCAGCCGGGGCGACCACGGCGACCCGCCGATGTCCCTGCTGCGCGGCATAGCTCAGCACGCGCTTGGTCACGGCCTCCGGGGTGATGCCCATGACGTAGGCGTTGTTGCTGACCCGGGTGATATCGTTGCTGAAGCTGACGACGTTGGTGCCGCGCCTCGCGGCAACCTGAGCCACGGTCGGCAGCGCATCACCGCGCAGGGGACCCAAGATCAGGGTTGCGCCCTCAGAAACGGCCTGCCGGGCTGCGGAAAGCGCGCCGGGGGTGGTCGATTGTGTATCGTAGAGCCGGGCTTCAAAGGTTCCCGGGATGCCCGCGTCTTTGATGGCGAGGTCGACGCCGTTCTTCATGGCGGCGCCGATAGAGGCCAGCTCTCCGGTGACCGGCAGCAGCAGGGCGATCCGGGGTGTCGAAGATTGCGCTGCCTGCTGAACATTGGCGGTGACGGCTGACTCGTTGGGGTCAACCAGAACGCCGTCGGGTGTCAGCACACGCAGGCCGGAAGGGGTCATGACGGTGCGGTATTCGGTCTGCTCCTCGACAACGGCCACCCGCTCCGCGCCGTCGGCCGTGACATAGGTCGAGCTGACACAGCCAGACAGCAGCAGACCAGCCACGAGCACGCTGCCGGTTGCCAGAGCATGCCGACTCTGCTTGAAACTGTTGTCCAACCTATGCGCCAAAACGCCTATCATAACCCTGTTCTCGTCGTTCCTTGTGCTCTGCTACCTATACGCATCGAAAACTCGATACATCCCGACGGGCGGCTCTGAAAACGATAAAAAAAGACGAGAATTTCGCCTATTGGTTCCACTCTAGTCGCTTACGCGTCCCGATGAAACTCCGGGATCAAGTCGATCACAGATTATACGGTCTAGTCACCCAAGTTTGAATTCATCTACCCACAATCAAGCGAAAAAGAGCGTCAGGAGAGCAAAATATGTCGTCAATCAGGCCCTGGCGGGACATTGAGCGGCGAACGACTCGGAAAATCATGGTGGGCTCGGTTCCGGTCGGGGGCGATTCTCCCATTTCCGTGCAATCCATGACCAACACGCCGACCCCGGATGTGCAGGCAACCGTCGCCCAGATCAGGTCGCTTGAAGAAGCCGGTGCCGATATTGTCCGGGTGTCCTGCCCCGACGAAGAATCGACCGAAAACTTTGATCAGATCGTCAAAGCGGTATCGGTTCCGCTGGTCGCGGACATCCACTTTCACTATCGCCGCGCGCTCGAAGCCGCCGACAAGGGCGCGGCCTGCCTGCGCATTAATCCGGGCAACATCGGCAGCAAGCAGCGGGTGATGGAGGTCGTGCAGGCTGCCAAGGCCAACGGCTGTTCGATCCGTATCGGCGTCAATGGCGGTTCGCTCGAACGCCCCCTGCTGGAGAAGTACGGCGAGCCCTGTCCTGAAGCGCTGGTTGAAAGCGCGCTCAACTCCATCAAGCTGCTCGAAGACTGCGACTTCCACGAGATCAAGATTTCGGTAAAGGCCAGCGATGTCTTCCTCGCCGTCGCTGCCTATGCCGGGCTGGCAGAGGCCTGCGACTACCCCTTTCATCTTGGCATCACCGAGGCCGGACCAACGCGGCTGGGCACGGTGAAGAGCGCGATCGGGCTGGGCAACCTGCTGTGGTCGGGGATCGGCGATACCATCCGCGTCAGCCTGTCTGCCGACCCGGTGGAAGAGGTGCACGTCGGCTTCGACCTGCTCAAATCGCTGGGCCTGCGCCATCGCGGGGTGAACATCATCGCCTGCCCGTCGTGCGCGCGGCAGGGCTTTGACGTCATCGACGTGGTGCAGCAGATCGAGCAGCGGGTCGCCCATATCAGCACGCCCATGGACGTGTCGGTGCTCGGCTGTGTGGTCAACGGACCCCGCGAGGCCGCGCAGACCGTGCTTGGCCTTACCGGCGGCGGTAACGGACGGCACAAGGTCTACCTTGGCGGCGCGCCGGAACACAATGTCAGCAGCAAAGATATGGTTGATCATTTCGTGCGACTGATCGAAACAGAAGCAGAAAAGATTGAGGCTTCGCAAGCGCCGTGAAATGGATCTCTTCCGTTCCGCTTGAAACCCTTCGCGGGTGGGAACGCGCCTACAGTGACGTGGTTTTTGCCATCGGCAATTTTGACGGTGTCCACCTCGGGCACCGGGCCCTGCTGCGGGCTGCGCGTGAGCGGGCGGATGAGCTGGGCTGCCGGTCGGGTGTTCTGACCTTTGCCCCGCACCCGCGCCGCTACTTCGCCGGGCCGGAAACCAAGCCCTTCCTGCTGACCCGGGGGGTCGACGAGCGTGCTGGGCTGCTGGAATCCACAGGGCAGGCAGACGTGATGCTGGAACTGCAGTTCGACCTCGAGCTTTCCAGCGTGCAGGCGGAAGACTTCGCGCAGGAGATCCTCGCCCGCCATATCGGGATCAAGCACATCCTCGCCGGGCCGGATTTCCGCTTCGGCAACCGCCGAGGCGGCGACATGCTGCATCTGGGCCGCTGGGGGCAGGAGCTGAGCTTCGGTGTTTCCGCCGTGCCGCTGCGCCACGACGATGCCGAGGGCGGCGTGATTTCCTCATCCCGGGTGCGACAGGCGCTGGTCGATGGCGATATCGAGACCGCGAACCGCCTGCTGGGTCGTCCCTGGAGCGCCGGTGGAACGGTGGAGCGCGGGGACCAGATTGGCCGCACCATGGGTTTTCCGACGGCAAACCTGAACTGGCCTGCGCTGCAGCTGCGCCCCACTACGGGGTCTATGCTGGTTGGGCAGCGATCGACGGCGCAGACGAGCGCCGGCCGGCTGTCTCTTACCTCGGCACCCGTCCCACCGTGGACGGGGTTCGAGGAACGCTTTGAAGTGCACCTGCTCGACTGGTCCGGCGACATCTACGGCGCGCAGGTGAAGTTCTGGTTCCAGTCCTTCATCCATCCGGATCTGGAATTTCAGGGTCTGGACGCGCTCAAGGTCCAGATCCAGCAGGATTGTGACGAAGCCCGCCGTCGCCTCGCAGCTGCGGCCTGAACGGCCCCCGATGACGGAAGCGCGAGTATCCGCCTTGCACGTCTCACACTCGCGTTTGCCGCCCTTGGGCTGTATGCCAGTGATTGCAAACCCGCCGTATGGCCTGAGCAAAACACCACAGAGTTGTCCGAGTAAACTGGTCCCATGAGCGAAAACGAACGCAACCGCGATTTCCGAGACACGGTCACCACCCCGGAGACAGCCTTTCCCATGCGCGGCAACCTGCCCACCCGCGAACCGGAGTGGCTGGCGCACTGGGAGAAAATGGACCTCTTCAACCGCCTGCGGGAAGAGTCCGCCGGACGGCCCAAGTTTGTGCTCCACGACGGCCCACCCTACGCCAACGGCAACCTTCACATCGGTCACGCGCTCAACAAGATCCTCAAGGACGTCATCAACCGCACCCAGCAGATGCTCGGCAAGGACGCCTATTACGTGCCGGGCTGGGACTGTCATGGCCTGCCGATCGAGTGGAAGATCGAAGAGCAATACCGCGAGCGCGGGCAGGATAAAGACGAGGTCGACGTCGTTGAATTCCGCCGCGAGTGCCGCGACTTTGCTCAGGGTTGGGTCGAAGAGCAGACCCGGCAGTTCAAGCGCCTCGGGGTGCTGGGCAACTGGGATCAGCCCTACCTGACCATGCACTACGACGCCGAAGCGCAGATCGTGCGTGAGCTGGGCAAGTTCCTGCTCGACGGGCAGCTCTACAAGGGCAACAAGCCGGTGCTTTGGTCGGTGGTCGAGAAAACCGCACTGGCCGACGCCGAGGTCGAATACTACCCGCACAAGTCGGTGACCATCTGGGTCAAGTTCCCGGTCAAATCTGCGCCTCAGCCAGAGCTGGTCGGGGCGAGTGCCGTCATCTGGACCACCACCACCTGGACCATCCCCGGCAACCGCGCCATGGCGTTCCACGACGACATTGTCTACGGCGTCTACCGCGTCGATGCCGTCGCCGAAGGCTCGCTCGCGCAGGTCGGCGAACGCCTGATCATCGCCGATGAAACCGCTGAAGCGACCGCAGCTTCGGCAAAGATCGAGGCCTGGACCCGGGAAGACCTTGAGGTCGATCTCACCGGCGTTATCGCCGCCCACCCTTTGGCTGAGCAGGGCTTCGACCACGACGTGCCCATGTTCCATGGCGACTATGTGACCACGGAGCAGGGGACGGGACTGGTCCACATCGCACCGGGTCACGGCTTCGATGACTGGCAGCTGGCGACCGTCCAGCACGGGGTCGAAGTGCCGATGACGGTGGCCGAAGATGGCGCGTTCTATGACCACGTGCCGCTGTTCGGTGGCCTTGACGGTCTATGACCAGAAGGGCAAGGACGGCACCGCGCTCGGCCCGATCCTGCGCGCGCTGATCGAGGCTGGTGGCCTGCTCGCCAAGGGCAAGCTGGAGCACTCCTATCCCCATTCGTGGCGGTCCAAGGCGCCCCTGATCTTCCGCAACACCGCCCAGTGGTTCATCTCCATGGAAGAGAAGGGCCTGCGCGTCGGTGCGCTCAAGGCGCTGGGCGACACCAGTTTTGTGCCAGAGCAGGGCCGCAACCGCATCACGTCGATGATCGAGAGCCGGCCCGACTGGTGCGTATCCCGACAGCGTGTCTGGGGCGTGCCGCTGCCGATTTTCGTGCGCAAGTCCGATGGCCAGCCGCTGCGTGACCCCAAGGTGATCGAACGCATCGCCGAGGCCTATGAGCTGGAAGGCGGCGACGCCTGGTTCAACAGCCCGCCTTCGCGCTTTCTGGGGAATGACTACGACCCGGAAGATTTTGAGCAGGGCCGCGACGTGGTCGAGGTCTGGTTTGACAGCGGCGCGACCCATAGCTTCGTGCTGGAAAAGCGTCCGGAGCTGAAGTGGCCGGCCGACCTGTATCTCGAAGGCTCGGACCAGCACCGCGGCTGGTTCCATTCCTCGCTGCTGGTCGGGGTCGGCACCCGTGGCCGCGCACCCTATGACGCCATCCTCACCCACGGCTTCGTGCTGGATGAGAAGGGCAACAAGATGTCCAAGTCGCTGGGCAACGTCACCGCACCCGACGATGTCGCCAAGGATTTCGGCATCGATATCCTGCGCTTGTGGGTCGTGGCATCGGACTACAGCGATGATCTTCGCATCGGCCCGGCGATCCTCAAGCATTCAGCCGATGCTTACCGCCGGTTCCGCAACTCACTGCGCTTCATCCTCGGCAATCTCGGCGATTTCCAGCCCTCGCAGGCCGTTGCCTACGATGACCTGCCTGAGCTGGAGCGCTGGGTGCTGCACCGGCTGAGCGAGTTGGACGCGCTGGTGCGGACGTCGGCAGAGGCCTACGACTTCCACCGGCTGTACACCGAGCTGCACAATTTCTGCGCCGTCGATCTGTCCGCGCTTTACTTCGATATCCGCAAGGATGCGCTCTACTGTGACGCGCCGGACAGCCTGCGCGCCCGCGCGGCCCGGACCGTGCTGGCCGAGTGCTTCTCGTGCCTGACCGCGTGGCTGGCGCCGATCCTGTGCTTTCACTGCTGAAGAAGCCTGGCTGACCCGGCGCGAGGACGAGGCCGAACTGCCGGAGATGCTGGTCGACACCGACTCAGTCCATCTGCGTGTCATCCCCGAAATCCCGGCGCAGTGGTCGAACGCCGCGCTGGCCGACAAGTGGGCCGACGTTTTTGCGGTCCGCCGGGTGATCACCACCGCGCTTGAGCCCTTGCGGCAGGAAAAGACCATCGGTTCGAGCCTGCAGGCCGCGCCACGGGTGTTCCTATCCGCCGACAAGGCCGCCGCGCTGGCAGATGTTGATTTCACCGAAGTTGCCATTGTCTCCGGGGTCACGATCGAGACCGGTGAGGGACCCGCCGACGCTGTGCGGGTCGAAGACATCGCCGGCGTTGCGGTGGCGCCGCAGCTGGCCGAGGGTGAGAAGTGCCAGCGCTGCTGGCAGGTGCTGCCTGAAGTCAGCGCCCATCCCGATCACCTGTGCGCGCGCTGCGACGTTGCAGTGTCCGGGGCTGTGTCCGAGGCAGGGGCCTGACCCATGCTGCGCTGGGGCATTCTACTCGCGTTGGCGGTGCTCGCCGCGGATCAGGTGACCAAAGCCCTGATCGTCGCCAACCTGCCGATATTCTCCGCCGCGACACCGTCGGTGATCGACGTCACGCCCTTCCTCAACATCTGGCACGTGCGGAATTCCGGGATCGCCTTCTCCATCGGGAATTTTAACGATGGCGGGCGCTACTTCATTGGTGCGCTGGCCTTCGCGGTGGCGGCGGGGCTGATCATCATCGGGCGTAAGAGCAGCAATAATATGGTGATCGCGGCCTATGCGCTGATCGCCGGTGGCGCGCTCGGCAATGCCTTCGACCGTCTCAACCCGGGCCGCAAAACGGTGGTGGATTTCCTCGATTTTCACGTTGCGGGCCTGCACTGGCCCTCGTTCAACGTGGCAGATTCGGCGATTGTTGTGGGGGTTGCCCTTATTCTGGCCGATATGTTGTTCTTGTCTGACCGGCGAGCGTCTTCGTCGTCTTCGCAGGAGTAGGGCTTCAATCATGTCGATGGGCCGGGCCGTCATTTCTCTGATTATCGGGACCGCTGCCATCGGTGGGCTGACCGGATGTGGGAGCCTGACTCGGGGGCTGGGCTACTTCACCAGCGCCGGTCTGGTCGACGAGTACGCCATCCCGCAGAACCGCAGCCTCGCCATGCCGACCGATTTCTCGCGCATGCCCACGCCGCGCAACGAAGTTTCTGAGACGCAGAGCCTGCCCACCCCCGATGAGATCGAGGCGCTGGTGTTCACGATCGAACCCGAGGCCGCACCCGAGGAGCAGTACCAGCCGATCACGGTCATCGCGGGCGAAGTGCCGCAGTACCAGCCTATCGGCCGCATCGTTGCCAGCGGTTCGAACGGCGCCGCAACCCAGTTCCAGGTCTCTACCCAGACCAATTCCGGGGGTCGATCTTCCCGGTAGCCCCGGTGCCGTCGAACCCTGCTGGCCTTGCCCCGATCCCCGTGGCTTCAACCCCGGCCGCGGCCACGGCCTCGGAACCGGCCTTGGTACCGCTGACGGCAGAGCAGGCTGCCACCCTCGCGGCCATGGCTGTTGAAGCGCCGGTCGCGGTGAACCCAGCGGCTCCGGTATTAGCCAACACAACCGCCGAGCCGGACTTGCAGTGGATCACATCTCTGCCAGCTGGCGTGTCGATGATGGGTGAACCGGTCGTCGTCTCGCGATAATGCCCCATTTAAGGGGGCAGAAGGCGAGCATCCCCGCCCTGATCGCAACAACGACTCTGAGACCACAATGAACAAACTGTTGCTCACTATCGCCGGTGCGCTGGCGTCGCTGGTCGCCCTGCCTGCCGGGGCGCTGTACGAGCAAGCGCGCTGGATCACCCTCGACAACGGCATGGACGTGATCGTCATCGAAAACCATCGTGCGCCAGCGGTCCACGCCCGTGTCGCCTACAAGGTAGGGGCGCTGGATGAACAGCCCGGAACCTACGGCATCGCCCACGTGCTCGAACACATGATGTTTCGCGGCGCACCACCGCTGAACGGCAAGGGCCTCGCGCCCGGAGAGTACGACGCGACGCTCGACCGCATTGGTGCCGACAGCAACGCCTCGACCTCGGCCAATGTGACCTCCTACTACGCGTGGTTCGGCTCCGAGCATCTGGAGACCTTCCTCGTCCTCAACGCCATCCTGATGAACGGCCTCGACGCCGATCCGGACCAGCTGGAGAACGAGAAAGGCGTGGTGCTGCAGGAATACCGCCAGCGGTGGGAGAACAACCCCGCCGCCCGCGCTGCGCACTTCCTGCGCGCCGACCTGCGCGGGGTCGCCGCCTATGATCACCCGATCATCGGCACCAAAGAAGACTTCGAGGCCCTGACCTCAGCCGATCTGCTCGACTTTCACCAGACTTGGTACCATCCCAACAATGCGGTGCTGATCGTCGCCGGTGACGTGGTCCCGGAGGAGGTTTTTGCCCTCGCTGAACAGCACTTCGGCAGCTTCGAAGCCGTTCCGGTGCCTGCCCGCCTCCGGCCCGATGCTGAACGCCCGTTCGAGGCTGATTTCGAGACCGTGACCGACGCGCTGATCACAAAGCCATCGGCCCGCCGGGCGTGGCGCCTGCCGGAAGTCGTGGCCGAGACCGGGGTCGAAGCCTTCCGGACCCGCTACGCGGCGCGGCTGCTGTCGTCCATGCTGACCTCAGGTCTGGACGCACCCTTTACCCGCTATCTGCAGACCGAGCGTCAGATCGCGCTGAGTGCCGGGTTCTCGCTTGTCCTCGACGAAGGCCAGGACTGGGCGATCCTCAGCATCGAACCGGTGGAGGGACAGGACCCCGTTGCCGTGCTCGATGAAGCCGAAGACTTCCTGCGCAACTGGCTGGAAAGCGATCTGACCACCGAGCGGCTGGAGCGGCAGAAGCGTCGCTTCGTCAACGGCCTTGTTTACGCCGCCGATAGCATCGATGGCCCGGCGACCTCGTTTGAGAGCGTGGTCGCGACCAACGGCGACTATGGCGTGTTTCTGACCCTCGAAGACACCATCAATTCCATGACAATCGACGACATCCGCGCCGTGGCGGCGCTGTTTCTTGACCAGACCAGCGCCCCCAAGACGCTGGTCCTTGGCCCGCTGGAGGAATAGGCGATGAGAACCCTGATCCCGAACCTGCGGCGGCCTGCGCTGTCGCTCGCTGCTGCTGCCGGTCTGATCGCGGTCTTTGGCCTTGGCCAGCCCGCTGCCGCCATCGATATTCAGGTGGTGCCGATCACCGACGAGGTCGATGCGTGGCTGGTCGAAGATCACACCAACCCGCTGATCACGCTCAAATTCGGCTTCGAAGGCGGCTCCCGCTGGGACGAGCCGGGCAAGGAGGGCACCGCTTCGCTGGCCTTCGGATCACTGAACGAGGGCGCAGGCGAGATGAACGCCGAGACCTTCCTCGGACTGCTGCAGGATGAGGCCGTTTCCATGGCCGGCAGCGCCGGGTTCAAGTGGTCGACGGTCAGCTTCCAGACCCCGACAGCGTCGATCGACTTTGCCTTCGAGCAGCTTGAAACCATGCTCACGGACCCTGCCTTTGACCCCGAGGGGGTCGAGCGCATGCGGCGCGATGCCCTCGCCGGTGCCGCGCAACGGGCTCGAGCGCCCGGCGCGCAGCTGGGCGAGGCCTTCTTCGACGCGCTCTGGGGTGAGGATGATCCGCGGAACCGTAAGTTCAGCGGCGATATGGAGACCATTCCGGCGATCACCCAGGCCGATCTGTTCGCGGTCACCGACCGCATCATCGGGCGGAACAACGTCATTATCGCAGCGGTGGGCGACATCACGCCCGACGAGCTGCGCCGCCGGGTGGCGCCTATTCTTGCGCGCCTGCCGGAGGTGACCCCGCCCGAAGACCTCGCGCCGCCGGTGTTTGCGCGTTTCGAGGCACCGGTCGCCATCGACTTTGACCAGACCCAGACTATCGTCTACGCGGTCGCCCCGGCCTTCCCGCGCACCGACCCGGACAACTACGCCGCGCGTGTGGTCAGCCACATCCTCGGCGCCGGGGGTCTGAGCTCGCGGCTGAGCGAGCGGGTCCGCAACCAGCTCGGGTTGGTCTATGGCATCAACAGCAGCTATTCGGGCCGCGCCGACTACGGCTCGGTTTCCTTCAACTTTGCCACGGCCAACGATGCCGCCGATGAGGCGCTGGATGCCACGCTGGAAGTCTGGCAAGACTTCGCCGAGAACGGCCCAACGGCCGAGGAAGTCGAGGAGGCCATCGCCTACCTCACCGGCTCCTATGCCAACTACTTCCTCAATTCGAACGACGTGGTCGACTATGTGTTGAGTATCCAGATCCAGGATCTGCCGCCCGATTTCCCCGAGTTCCGCAACGACCTGTTCCGCGCGGTGACGCTCGAGGACGCGCAGCGGACGGCACGGCGGCTCTACAGCGAAGAACTGCGCTATGGTCTGGTGGGTCGCCCAACGGCGTTTACACCGGACGAGTAAGCCTCGCCGAAACAGGTTGGAACCGGGCTTGCTTTCAGGCCCGGTTTCCGGCGAAATCGGGGCATGCAATTCGACCCCGATCCCCTGCTTGGCCCCGACGATCCACCGCCCTTCCATTGGGTGCAGCGGCGGCCTGCGCAGCGCACTCTGCTGCTCAATGATCACGCCGGGTTTCGCACGCCCAAGGCGCTGGGTGATCTCGGCCTGCCCGACTACGCCTGGCGCAGCCACATCGTCGGCGATTGGGGGATGGAGGCGCTGGGCCGGGATTTGGTGCAGCGGCTCGATGGCTCGCTGATCGAGGGCGTTTATTCCCGCGCCGTGCTCGACCTGAACCGGCGTCCGACCGACTGGGACATGGCCGGGGCCATGCTCGACGGCGTTTCAGTGCCCGCCAACTGCGATCTTGCGCCTGCGTCCTACGCCGCCCGGATCGAGGCGATCCACCGCCCTTACCACGACGAGATCGAGGCTTTTATTGCCGAGATGGAGCACCCGCACCCGCTGATCGTGCACTGCCACTCCTTCACCGACTGCCTGATGTCGACACCGGACGACCCGCGACCGTGGGAAATCGGGCTGCTGCACTATTGTGAAGAAGACCGCGCCGGGGCCGCCATCGACTGGCTGCGGCGACACACCAACTACACGGTTGGGGATAACCAGCCCTACGACCTGTTCGAGCGGATGACAGGCTCCTACGCTCTGCACAACATGCACCGGACCTTGCCTGCTATCACCTTTGAAATCCGACAGGATCTCATCACCACGGCAGCGGAGGTGGACCACTGGGCCAGCCTGCTCGACGCCATGATCAAGGACGTGTTTCAGCCATGACAGACCTGGATACTGCCACCCGGACCGAACTCGAAGCCGCCGCGTTTCGCGCCCTGCGCGCGCACCTGATGGAGCGCAGTGACGTGCAGAATATCGACATGATGAACCTCGCCGGGTTCTGCCGGAACTGCCTGTCGCGCTGGTACGGTGAAGCTGCAGGCGAGCGCGGGATTGAGATGACCAAGGACGAGGCACGCGAAGCCTTCTACGGTGAACCCTACGAGGACTGGCGCGCCAAGCACCAGACCGAAGCAACCACAAGAACAGCAGGCTGCCTTTGCCAAGGCCGCTGCAGCGGAGAAGTGACGATGTCCGACGAATTCGACAACGAACTCGACCAGATCATGGCCGACACCACGGCCAAGGCCGAACCCATGCCTTCGGGCACCCCCGCTGCTGCTGCGCTGATCCAGTTCATCGAGCGCGTCGAGCGGCTCGAAGAAGAAAAGGCCGGTCTGATGGAGGATATCCGCTCGGTCTACGGCGAGGCTAAGGGGGCTGGTTTTGACCCCAAGATCATGCGCGCCATCGTACGCCTGCGGAAGATGGAGCCCGCCGACCGGCAGGAGCAGGAAGCCCTGATCGAAACCTACAAGGCCGCCGTTGGCATGGGCTGAGCCCTGATCAAGGTGAACTTGAACCGCCGTTAAGTCGACTCAGCCGTCGAGCTTGATATCGGGCAGAGGCATGACGTCAATACCGTCGTCGAGCAGGGCGTCGACCTGCTCCTTCGACGCTTTGCCGCGGATGCCGCGATCAGGCTTTTCGCCGTCGTGGATGGCGCGGGCTTCTTCGGCAAATTTATCACCCACGTCCTCGTGGGTCTTCTCCACCGATGCCCGTACCGCGTGGAAGAACTGGCGCGCGGCGGCGACCTGCTCCGGTGACCAGTTGTTCGGCGCTGAGGTGGTCTGAACCGCTGGCTTCGCCTGTGCCTGCATCTGTGGCTGGGGTAGTGGTTGGGGTGGCGCTGGCAGCGAAGCAGTCTCCGCTTTGCCACGGTCCCGACCCCCGCGTACGTTCGGCTTCATCAGCGTTTTCTGCACCGAGGCATCGTTGCAGTGCGGGCAGGACACCAGACCGCGCTCGCGCTGGTCATCGAAACTGGCGCTGTCCGCAAACCAGGCTTCGAAGCCATGGCCCTGAGAACACTGGAGGCTGAACTTGATCATGGCCCTAATTTAGGGAGTCGGTGGCTCAGTGGGAAGATGAGAGGTGAAAGGTTCTGGCGTGATCCAGCGCCGGGATCGCCTGACGGGCCGCGCTGACCTTCTCGAAATCGAGGTCGAAGGCGAGGATGCCGGGCTCGGTTTCCGACGCCAGCTCCGCGACGATTTCGCCCCAGGGACTGACCACGCAGGAATGTCCGTAGGTCCGCCGCTCGCCCGCGTGTTCCCCGCAGGTGCCCGCCGCCAGCACCCAGCTGCCGGTCTCGATCGCCCGGGCGCGCAGAAGCACGTGCCAGTGCGCCCGGCCCGTGGTCTGAGTGAAGGCTGCCGGGATCAGCAACACGTTGGCACCGGCCATGGCCAGCGATTGATGCAGCGCCGGAAAGCGCAGGTCGTAGCAGATCGTGTGACCAAGGACCACAGGGCTGTCGGGCAGGGCGGAGAGCAGTGCCTCTTCGCCCGGGGTGAAAATCTCGCTCTCCCCGTAGTGCTGGCCATCGCCGATTTGAACGTCGAACAGGTGGATTTTGTCGTAGCTGTTGATCACCTCGCCTTCCGGGCTGAACAGGATCTGGCGGTTGACCATCGAGCCGGGAATTTCCCCGGCGACGAGCACCGACCCCAGACACAGGAACACCGACAGCTCGGCGGACAGCCGCTGCCCCATGGCGAAGACCGGGTCCTGTTCGAGCGGCAGGGCCTGGGCCATCATTACCTCGCGGTCGGGCTGGATGACGTTGCTGGCCTCGGCGGTCAGGATCATCTGGGGCCTGTGGTCAGTGGCAGCCTGCCGGATCATGGTTTCCAGCGACCCCGCATTAACTGCCGGGTCAGGGCCGACACAGAACTGGATCAGGCTGACTTTCACGGCTTTTTCCTTCTCTCTGCGCGCCTTTTCCACCATTGTTGCGCAGGCTCAGAGGCTCCCTTGCACAATGACGCACTGGTAAGGGGCATCACTCGACCCTAAGCTAAAGGGAGTTCAGGGCCGTGGAAACCACCTTCGCCAAGGATCGGTTGCCCGCCTGAGATCAACGCTGAGAGTACCGGTTTTGGACTACGCTTCATTCTTTTCCGATCGCTTGTCATCGCTGCACAAGGAAGGGCGCTACCGCGTCTTCGCTAACCTTGAGCGCGTGTCGGGCAAGCATCCGAAGGCGGTCTACCGTGATCCCCTGACCGGGACGGCGCGGGAGATTACCGTCTGGTGCTCAAACGACTACCTCGGCATGGGTCAGAACGTCAGCGTGCAGCAGGCCATGGCCAACGCTGCGCTGGAGCAGGGCGCGGGCGTCGGTGGCACGCGCAATATTTCCGGCACCAACCAGCTGCACGTGGAACTGGAACGGGAGCTGGCCGAACTGCACGGCAAAGAAGCCGGGCTAATCTTCACCTCTGGCTACGTCAGCAATCTCGCTGCGCTGGGCACGCTGGCTGCGAACCTCAAGGACTGCCTGATTTTCTCCGACCGGCTCAACCACGCGTCGATGATCGAGGCGATGCGCTGGGCGCGTGCGGAGAAGGTGATTTTCGAGCACAACGATATGGCTGATCTGGAAGCCAAGCTGCGCCAGGCTGACCCGGACCGCCCCAAGATAATCGCCTTTGAGTCCTGCTATTCGATGGAGGGCGACTTCGCCCCCATCGGCACCATCTGCGACCTCGCCGAAAAGTACGGCGCGCTGACTTATCTCGATGAAGTCCACGCGGTCGGGCTCTACGGCCTGCACGGTGGTGGGGTGTCCGAACGCGACCAGCAGGCGCACCGGATCGACGTGATCGAAGGCACGCTGGCCAAGGCCTTCGGCTGCATGGGCGGCTATATCGCGGCGAACAGCGATATTGTCGACTTCGTCCGCTCCTACGCCTCGGCCTTTATCTTTACCACCGCGCTGCCGCCGTCGCTCACCGCTGGCGCGCTACAGGCTGTGCGACACCTGAAGGCCAGCCAGCAGGAACGCCTGCGGTTGCAGGAACGTGCTGCGACATTGAAGAGCAAGCTGCGCGCCGCGCAGTTGCCGTTCATGATGTCGGAAAGCCATATCGTGCCGGTCTTGGTCGGGGACGCACGCCGCTGCCGCGAAGCCTCGGATATCCTGCTCGAAGATTTCAACATCTACGTCCAGCCGATCAACTATCCGACCGTGCCGCGCGGCACCGAGCGCCTGCGTTTCACCCCGGGCCGATGCACACGGATGAAGACATGGACCAGCTGGTCGCAGCGCTGCAGGCGACCTGGGCTCGCCTGAGCCTGTCGCAAGCCGCCTGAAACCTCTCGAAATCCGGGCCGATTTGACCCATATGTGCCCCGACACGCTTTACTAAGGCTGGGAAAAAATGCTCGTCGCGACCCTCGTTACCATCGCAGAAGCCCTGCAATTCGCCATCCGGGTGCTGAACCTGATCCTGCTGGTTTACATCGTTATCGGCTGGCTGCGGGTGTTCAACGTGGGCTTTGCCTTCAACCCTGTTGTCGGACAGATTTACGTGGGCCTGCACTCGGTGCTGGACCCGATCCTGTCGCTGATCCGTCGCGTGATCCCGACCCGCTACGGCGGTATCGATATTTCCCCCATTGTGCTGCTCGGCGGGCTCTGGCTGTTGCAGACCTTTGTGCGGACCTGGGCACGCCAGATCATGCTGGGCTAGGCCGATTGGCCGGAAAAGCGGCTGGTCTTCGCCAGAGCCTGTCGCTTTAGCGATTGCCGATGTAGGCCTGCGCCCTATGGTCGCGCCAGAACCTATCCGATAGTGCAGAGCAGGCAGGGGCAAGTGGCTCCCTGCTCGAAACAAGGAGCACAGCGCCATGACAGCGAAACTGATCGACGGTAAGGCCTTCGCAGCCGGTCTGCGGGAGCGCGTGAAAGGTGGTGCCGATGCCCTGATGAGCAGCCATGGCGTCAAGCCGGGGTTGGCCGTGGTGATCGTCGGTGAAGACCCGGCCAGTCAGGTCTACGTGCGCAACAAGGTCAAGCAGACCGCCGAAGCGGGTATGGAGTCCATCCATCACGAACTGCCGGCAACCACTGAGCAGGCTAAGCTCGAAACCCTGATCGCCGCGCTCAACGCCGATCCGAAGATCCACGGCATTCTGGTGCAACTGCCGCTGCCCGGTCATATCGACAGCGACGCCGTGCTGGCCCGCATCGTGCCGGAAAAGGACGTGGACGGCTTCCACGAGGTCAATGTCGGCCGCCTCTCTATCGGCGCGACCGGCAATGCCAAGCCGATCATTCCCTGCACGCCGTGGGGCTCGCTGATGCTGATCAAGGACACGCTGGGCGATATTTCCGGCGCCAACGCTGTCGTCGTCGGCCGCTCGAACATCGTCGGCAAGCCGATGGCGCAACTGCTGCTCGGTGCCAACGCCACTGTTACCATCGCCCATTCCCGCACCCGGGACCTTCAGGCGCTGTGCAAGACCGCCGATATTCTGGTCGCGGCCGTGGGCCGTCCTGAAATGGTGCGCGGCGACTGGGTGCGCGACGGGGCCTGCGTGATCGACGTCGGCATCAACCGCATCCCCAAGGATGACGGCAAGACCCGACTGGTCGGCGACGTTGCCTTCGACGAGTGCCTTGGCCATGCAGGTTCGATCACGCCGGTCCCCGGTGGGGTTGGCCCCATGACCATCGCCTGCCTGCTCGCCAACACCCTGACGGCGGCGCACCGCTCACTGGGGCTGGACGACCCCGAAGTCTGATCCGATCCCCAGGACAGGGCACCGACCCGCTATCACTCAGGTGTGAGCCGGCGTTGGAAGGCTTGTGTCGCCTTTCCCGGCCGATGGTCTATGTTAGCGTTCAGACATCGCATGCGACAGGACAGGGGAATTCGGCCCATGACACCCATCATCCGGCCCGACTGGTGGCTGCCAGAGAGTGCAGCAACCGATGAGAGTATCTACCGCAACCGCCGTGACATCCTGAAGGCTCTGGGCATTGGCTCCGTCGGTGCCGGTCTGGCGCTGAGTGGTGGTCTCCCGGCCGGCGCGGATACCAGCGACCTGTACCCGGTGGACCGCAACCCGAATTTTGCCGCGACGCTCAATGGCCGCCCGATGACCAGCTACGAGATCGCCACGACCTACAACAACTACTATGAATTCGGCACGTCGAAGAAGGTCTCTGCCAACGCGCAGAAGCTGAACACCGAGCCTTGGCCGATCGAGATCGGCGGTCTGGTCAACAACCCGATGACGCTGGATTTTGAAGACCTCGTCCGCAAGATGCCGCTTGAGGAGCGCGTCTATCGCCTGCGCTGCGTTGAAGCCTGGTCCATGGTCGTGCCGTGGTCGGGCTTTCCCCTGCGCGAGCTGGTGAAGATGGCCGACCCGACTTCGGATGCGAAGTACGTCCGCCTGACATCCTTCCTCCGTCCGGACGAAGCCCGGCAGCAGTACCGCAGCCGCTGGCCCTTCCCCTACGTCGAGGGACTGGAACTGGCCGAAGCCACCAACGACCTCGCCTTTATGGTGACGGGCCTGTACGGCGAGCCGTTGCCCAAGCAGAATGGCGCGCCCATGCGGCTGACCGTGCCGTGGAAGTACGGCTTCAAGCACAACAAGGGCATCACCCGCATCGACTTCGTGGCGGAAAAGCCGACCACCTTCTGGATGACCGCCGGGCCAGCCGAATATGGCTTCTTCGCCAACGTGAACCCGGAAGTGCCTCACCGGCGCTGGTCACAGGCCACCGAGCGGGATATCGGCCGCCGCGGGCAGCAGATGGAGACCCAGCTGTACAACGGCTATGCGGCGCAGGTGGCATCGCTTTACACCGGTCGCGATTCTGGTCGCGACATCTTCTTCTGATCGGACTGGACTGGATTGGCAGACATGGCCTCTGACCCCGTTGTCGATACTGCCGCAGGCCCGAGCCTGCGTGGTCGGTTGCTTCGGCTGGCTCGCGCTGGGGATCCAGGGGCTGGGCCTGCTCGGGCTGGCGCTGTCGGTCATCGCCTTCCTGATCGGGCTGGTGGTGCTGGGGCCAGCGCAGGTTCTGGGCGCTTCGGTCGATGAAATCTGGTTCCAGACCAACGCCTTCAGCCTCGACCTGTTTCAGGTGTTTATCGAGCGCAAGCTTTTCTTCTGGCTGCCCAACCCGACCGACCCTTGGTTTAACGTGATCCGACCCATCCTGTTCCGCCGTCCGGTCACTCTCGCGCTGGCCGCCATCGTTATTTTTGCGCTGGGTCGGGTGCTGCGCCGGGTCAGCCGCCGGGTCTGAGCTTTGGCCTGAAAGCACTGGCATCGCCGCGCGCGCCAATGCTACACCGCTGCTAACAGAAGTCTGCGGGAGCACTACGGCGATGATCACTAAGCACACCTATGTCGGCGGACAGCCCCGCCCTTCGGGTCTCGAACCCTTCGACAAGCTCTACCCGGCAACCGGGGAAGTGATCGCGAAGATCGAGCCGACATCGCTCGAACAGCTCGATGAAGTCATCGCCGAAGCCGCCGAAGCGCAGAAGGCCTGGGCCGCCCTGTCCGGGACAGTGCGCGGCAGGGTGCTGCTCCGTGCTGCAAAGATCCTGCAGGACCGCAACGAAGCGCTGTCCCGGGTCGAGGTCATGGACGTTGGCAAAGCTATCGCCGAGGCAGAAAGCGGCGACGTGCCATCCGGCCCTGATGCGCTCGAGTACTTCGGCGGCATCGCCCGCGACATGCCCGGTACCTTCCACACCTATCCCGGCGCGGTTGGCTTCACCCAGCGCGTGCCACTGGGGGTCTGTGCCGGGATCGGCGCGTGGAACTACCCGACGCAGATCGCGTGCTGGAAAGCCGCTCCGGCGCTGGCTGCGGGCAACGCCTTCATCCACAAACCCTCCGAGGAAACCCCGCTGGTCGCTTACGAGATCGCCGACGCGCTGACCGAAGCCGGCCTGCCCAGCGGCCTGTTCAGCATCGTGCAGGGCGATGCCACCATCGGCCGCGCGCTGTGCGAGCATCCCGGGGTCGCTAAGGTGTCCCTGACCGGCGGCGTCGACACCGGCAAGCTGATCATCAAGCAGTCTGCCGACACGCTGAAGAAGGTGACGCTCGAACTCGGCGGCAAGTCACCGCTGATCGTGTTCGAGGACGCCAACCTCGATGACGCGGTCGGCGTGGCGCTGTCCGCAAATTTCTATACAGCGGGCGAGGTGTGCTCCAACGGCACGCGCGTGTTCGTCCATCGCTCGATCGCCGACAAGTTCCTCGCCGAAGTCGTGCGCCGCACGGCGAGCATCCGGGTCGGCGACCCCATGGACCGCGACGTGCACATGGGCGCGCTGATCTCCGAGACCCACATGAACAAGGTTCTGGAGTACATCGAAATCGGCAAGGCTGAGGGGGCGACCCTGTCCGCCGGGGGCAACCGGGTCCGGCCGCAGGGTTTTGAGAACGGCTACTTCGTCGAGCCGACCGTATTCTCCGGCTGCACCGACAACATGCGCATTGTGCGCGAGGAGATTTTCGGCCCGGTGATGTCGGTGCTCGTGTTTGACGATGAGGACGAGGCCGTCAGCCGTGCCAACGATACCTTCTTCGGGCTGGGCGCGGGCCTGATGACCACGTCGCTGGCCCGGGCGCACCGGGTTGCCGACCAGCTGCAATCCGGCTCGGTCTGGGTCAACACCTACAACATCTGCCCGCCGGATCTGCCCTTTGGCGGGTCCAAGCAAAGTGGCTTCGGGCGTGAGAATAGCCGCTTCGCCTTGGAAGGCTACACCGAGGTGCGTTCGACCTACATGGACCTCAACAATTTCGAAGGCGCTTACTGACGCGCGCGCGGCGGCGCCTTTTCGAGCCGAGAAAAAGCCCGCGGCGGCCGCTGCGGGCTTTTTCGTATCTTGTCTTAGTCAGAACCGCGTGGCGGTGTCCGGCCTCAGCCCATGTCGGCGGCAGCCTTGGACCAGTCGCCGAGCTTGGACGCCGCGAGGCCGGTCTCGCCAGCGAGCCACTCCAGATCGGCTTCGGAGAAGCCGCTGAGCTGGGCGTACATGTAGACGCCTGCGCCGTTGAGGGCTTCGACAGCCTTCGGACCGAGGCCTTTAATTGCCTTCAGGTCGTCGGCGTCGGCCGGTGCCTTTTTCAGCAGGCCCTTGGGCGCGCCGCCAGCCTTGGCCGGAGCCGCAGCCTTCTCGGCCTTTGGCTTAGCAGCGGCTTTGGGCTTGGCTTCAGCCTTGGCAGCAGACTTTTCCTCTGCCGGCGCTTTGGCAGCCTTCGTGGAAACCGAGGCCGACGCAACGGCTACGGCAGCAGCAGCCTTGGCCGAAGCCGTCGGTGCACCGATCTTCTTGTTGCTCGAAGCCGGGGTATTCGGGTTGTCATCGACGATGGACACCAGCGAACGACCGAGCAGGCCAACGTGGAACTTCACGAAAACATCGGAGAGGGCGAACAGCGTGTGGTCACGGCCCAGGCCCATGTTGGCGCCCGGGTGGAACTTGGTGCCGCGCTGGCGCACGATGATGTTGCCAGCGGTGACAGCTTCGCCGCCGAAGCGCTTGACGCCGAGGCGCTTGCTTTCTGAGTCTCGACCGTTGCGCGAACTACCGCCTGCTTTCTTATGTGCCATGTTCTGGCTCCCTTTGGGGACATCTCAAATCAGACGCCGTGTTTAGAGCCTGCTTGCGGCTTTGTCCACCTGCGTCGCGTGCATGAAAGCCAGCCCTCAGCGTCCTAGCCTCAGCCCAGATACATGACGTCTGTTTCTGGGAGCGCGTAGACCGGTTCGCCGGTGTACAGCGTCAGTTGATCGCCGGTGTTGAAGTCCATGACGATGGCATAGCCGTCATAGCGGGTCGTATAATCGGCGGGGGCAAAGCCGACCAGTGCGATTTCGTCGACGCCCGATTCGAAATCACTCACCTCGTCGATGCCATAACCCGGGGCAAATACGAACACATCCGCGCCACCGCCGCCGTAGAGATAATCGCGCCCCGGGCCGGGGTCGAGACGGTTGCCAACCTCGTTGCCATAGAGGCTGTCGTTGCCTGATCCCGTGGTTGCGTTCTCGATCACCACGTCCAGCGCGATCCCGAGGTTACCGTAGCTGTATTCGCGCATCAGGTCGGTCAGCTCGTAGAGCTTCGAGGTTGCATCCGAGAACACCACTTCGAAGGCGACCCCGCCCGCCCAGTAGCCGGGGGCATCAGACACAATGGCCATCTCGGTTTCATCGGCTGAGATGTCTGCTGACAGGTGGCTGCCCCCGCTCAGGATATTGACGCTGTGGATGGTCACCGGATTGTCGGTCAGTTCTTCGACCTGACGCACCCAACGGGCCTGCGGCGGCGCACCGACGAGGCTGAGGTTGCCGGCATTCAGATCGATCGACGCGTTGCCGAAACCGGTGTGCCGGATTTCGTCAATCCCGCCGGCGTCCCAGATGGTCTCGAACACCGGCGTATTGCTGTCGAAGGTATAGACCGTGTTGTCGGCCCGGGTGGTCATGTTGGCACCGTAGAGGTGCTGCAGCGCCGCGATGTCGTAGATCATCGGCTGCGCGGGCGAGTGCCCGCCTTCGCCGGTGGACCAGGACAGCGTGCCGCCCATGATGGTGTAGAGGTCATCGGCCACCCACGGGTCCATCGAGCGTCCTTCGAAGGCATGATCCAGCCCCAGCGCATGGCCGATCTCGTGCACTAGAACCGTAGCGCCACCGCCCAGCGGGTCTTCAAAGTAGAAATCGCGCATGGCCACCGGGTCGAGGTGGATATCGCCACTGTCTTCAACCGCGCGTGGGTTGTCGCCCGGCCGGGACCATCGCCCAGCCTTCCGTCATCCCGGTGGGGTCATCGACGAAGCCGCCGCGGTCGTAGGCGAGGTTGATGTGACCGCGGTTGAGGCCGTCGGCGGTGTAGGTGCCCGCCCCCGGTCGGTGACTTCGGTCAGCCGGATGTTGGCGACTTCTTCGATCGCCGCCATGATCTCGCGGGTGCGTTCCTGTTCCAGCGCGCCAAAGGGCTGGATGCCGGCGAAACTGGTGCTCGGCATGGACTCGACCGCGAACGAGTACGTCAGCTCGACCGGCTCGTTGTATGTGCCGCTGCCGTTCCAGTGCGCCATGGGCGAGACGGGATCGTCCTCAGGGAAAAGCAGCGCGTCGATGTTCGGATCACCGGTGAAGTAGGGGTCGGTGGGGGCTGGCGGTGTCGGCGGTCCCCAAGGGTCGCCACCGTCGGAGAAGAGGGCCACCGCGAGGCTGCCCATCGTGAACAGTCCTGCCGCGACGAAGGCACCGCCGGCGAGCCACTCGATGGTTTCGAGGTCAAAGGGGCGGGTGCGCGCGCTCGCCATCAGCATCGACTGTGTCGGGCTCAGATTGCTCTGCCCGGCGAGGGCGTTGGGGTCGATACTGCCGTCGGCGCCGAGCATGGCCAGCGCTTCGCGGACCGGCGCAGGCACGTCTTCTGCCGCCACTAAGGTCTCGCCCTCAGGCCCGCTGGCGCGGTAGGTCCCAGGTGTTAGCTGCTCGTAGTCGATGCCGTTGAACAGCAGGGCACCGGCTGGTTCCGCAGCGGCGATCCCCGCACTCCCGGCCAGCAGCAGCAGGCGTCGTCGGCGTGGCCTGTAACCGCGTTGCTTTCGCTGTAGCATTGACCCATCCCACGTTTCGTCGGTGCTCACAGTGGACGCACTCTGCCCCAAAGTCATGGCGGAAATGGGTTCGGCGAGGGTGGAAAGCGGTCATAAAGCTCTGATAAACAAGGGCATGACCCGCACTCAAGACCAGACTCAGATGCAGCAACGGCCTACCGGCGCGACGCAGCGGCCCGACCCGCTCGACGACCGGCGGCTGTCGGTTGCGCCGATGATGGACTGGACCGACCGGCACTGCCGCGCCTTTCATCGACTGCCGTCTCGGGAAACCCTGCTCTACACAGAGATGGTGACCACTGGCGCGCTGTTGCACGGGGACGTGCCCCGGCACCTCGACTTCGACACGGCTGAACACCCGGTCGCGTTGCAACTGGGTGGGTCCGAGCCGGCCGAAATGGCGGCCTCGGCCCGGCTGGGTGAGCGCTGGGGCTACGATGAAATCAATATGAACGTCGGCTGTCCGTCTGACCGGGTGCAGCGGGGGACGTTTGGGGCCTGCCTGATGGCGGAGCCGGGGCTGGTTGCCGACAATGTCGCCGCCATGCGTGACGCCGTCAGCATTCCCGTTACCGTTAAGTGCCGGATCGGGATCGATGATCAGGACAGCGAGGCCGCGCTGACCGACTTCGTCGGACAGGTGAGCGAGAAGGGCGGCTGTGGCCGCTTTATCATCCATGCCCGCAAGGCGTGGCTGCAGGGCCTGAGCCCCAAGGAAAACCGCGATATCCCGCCGCTCGACTATGACCGCGTGGCACGGCTCAAGCAGCAGTTTCCGCACCTGCACGTCGGCATCAATGGCGGTATTCTCGACCTCGATACGGCGCAGGCTCTCCTCCGGGATGGGCCAGAAGACGAGGGCGAGAGCGAGAGCGAGAGCACAGGCATTGGCGTCGGACCGCTCGACAGCGTCATGATTGGCCGTGCAGCCTACCAGAACCCGTGGATGCTGGCGGAGGCTGATGCACTGATTTTCGGCCGGCCTGCTGCTTCGGCGCCCGAGAGCCGTCATGCGGTGATCGAGGCATTCCTGCCCTATCTGGAAGCGCAGTGTACCGATGGTGTGTCGCTGCATGCCATGACCCGGCACATTCTGGGGCTGTTCAACGGCCAGCCCGGCGCGCGGCTATGGCGGCGCTATATTTCCGAGAATGCGCCTAGCCGGACGGCTGGGCCGGAAGTGGTGCGTCAGGCGCTGGCCTTCGTCTCCGGCGATGCGCGCTCGGCGACCGAAGCGACAAGAGCCGGGTAGCGCAGCATCAGCACCGCCCCACGTGCGGTCATGAAGCCTACGACGCTGAGGAACAGGCCGTGCATCCCCAGCCATGGCACCAGCACCAGCACCAGAGCCGTCTGGACCACCACCCCGGCAATCACCGAATCCCGCATGTCGCCGGCGCGGGTCGCGCCGAGGAAGATACCGTCGAGCATGAACGCTGCGGTCATATAGAACCCGCTGAGGTAAATGTAGGGCATGAGTTCCCGACTGAGCGCGAGCACGTCGGGCAGTTTGGTGATGTAGGCCAGCGCCCAGCTCCCGGCCGTGGCGAAAATCACGGCTGCGATCACCGACGAGACCAGCGACCAGAACACCACCAGCCGGGTCGATCGCAGCAGCCGGTCGCGCCGTCCCGCGCCCACAGCCTCGCTCGCCGGAGAAGGCTTCGGCGGCGACGGCGAAGGCATCCATGCCATAGACGATCAGGCCGAACATCTGCCACAGCACGGCGAGGGTATCGGCGTTGACACCATCCAGCCCGCCGCGCTGGTCGAGCCAGTCTGCGGCTTTGAACAGCACCAGAAAGGCAACAGCAAAGGCGAGGCTGCGCAGGAAGAAGTTGGCGTTGGTGGAGAACAGCTTCAGCCAATCCGCCCGCTGCCAGATGCCCTCCAGCCCGGACCTGCCCGAGCGGCCGATGATGCCGAGGCGGAGCAGGATCAGCCCGCCCAGCGCGACCCCGGCGTAGCTGGCGATAACGCTGCCCAGCGCGACCCCGGCCACGCCCATATCGAGCACCAGCACCAGCCACGCGGAAACCGCGATGTTGGTGAGGTTGATGAAAGCCTGAAGCAGCAGCACCAGTCCGGTCCGCTGCTGCCCGACCAGCCAGCCGAAGCAGACGTAGCTGAACAGCACGGCCGGCGCCGCCCAGATCCGGATACCGAGGTAGGTCTCCACCGAGGGCTGCAGGTCGGTCTGCCAGCCCATGGCGCTGTTCAGGCCGAACCAGAACAAGGGGGCCAGCACCCACAGCAAGGCGCCGCCGACACCGGCGATGATCAGGCCCCGCCACAGCACGGCGAACAGTCGTTGCTCGTTCTGCTCCCCGAAGGCCTGCGCGGTGTAGCCGCCGGTCGAAAGGCGCAGGAAGCCGAGCGTCCAGAAGGTGAAGGTGAAAATCTGGCTGGCGAGGGCAACCCCGCCCTGCAAACCCGCCGTTTCCAGCTGTCCCACGATGGCCACGTCGGCCAGCGAAAGCTGCGGCTCGGTGATCCCGCTGAGGAAGGCCGGAAACGCCACGGCGACGACCCGGCCGTGGGTAATGGGGCGCAGGGCCTTGGAAGACAGCGGCTGTTGTTGCGTCATAGTCCCTCTGAGCGCCTGTCGACCCACACGGATCAGCGGATGAATAGTCCTTCGACACCAGAATTATGGCGTTCACAAGCGGAGACTATCATGCACGGCTGGGTCTGGGCTGCGACTCGAGCATCTAAGGCCCTGAGACTCCGAAATTCTCCGCAACAACATAAAAATCGAAACAAACGACGCGACGCACTTTTTAGGCGAGATACATGTGAAAAACACTCTTTAAGGCCGCTAAAAACGCATAATTGGTGCCTCTATGCAACAGATATACCGGTTTTTGATTAAAACGGCGGCAACATGGGCCTTCGATTCTTGCCCGGGACTCGGGAAGACCTACCCTGATTCGCGAAAGTGAGCAGAGCAACTCAATTGCGTTGCTTTTCTAATGCGCTTTCAGCGTTTCCTCCCCCTCGAAGGGTCCGAACCTCAACAGGTTTCGGGCCCTTTTTTCTGCCCGCTGCCGGCCGGTCGATCGAGGGTGCGCGGCAAGTCCTGCAACGGGATCGATCACTCCCCGGGAGCCAGCGCCAATTGAAACAGCACCGTGGGTGCCCATTTGCCGAATTTCCGGCCGATATCGGTGAGGAAACCGACCCGCTCGAAGCCATAAGCGAGGTGAAAACGTACAGACGGATTTTCTTCAACGGCGATGTCGGGGTCGAGGCTGGCGACAGCCAGCATGGTTTTCATGCCCAGCTCGCGGCAATGGTCGGTGACCGCGTCCATCAGCCGCCGACCCAGGCCCATTCCCTGTGCATCGGGGTGGACGTAGATCGAGCTTTCCACAGAGAACCGGTAAGCTGTCCGGGGGCGGTAGGGGCTGGCGTAGGCGTAGCCGATGATTTGACCGGTCGCGGGATCTTCGGCAACGAGGTAGGGCAGGCCCTTGTCCAGCACCGCCTCGGCCCGGGCCTGCATTTCCGCGGGCGTGGGTGGTACTTCCTCGAAGCTGATGAAGGTGTTCAGCACGAACGGCGCGTAGATCGCGGCGAGGGTGTCAGCGTCGCGCGCCGGGTTCACCGGGCGCAGGGTCGGGGTCATGGTCTTCGGCATCCTCGTCGCACGGGTGATGATTTTTGCGCTCTGCGGTGTACTTTCTTACAACAGTCTCCGTCCACTTCAGAAACCAAAGAAGTCCCATGGCCCAGGTACAAGCCGAAATCGTTCTCCCCACGCAGGAACTCCGCGACGACATCCCGTTTTTCCAGAACGTTCTGGGGATGCGCATGGATACCATTTTTCCCGCCGATGACCCGTCGGTGGCGGTGTTTTCCGGGCACGGCCTGCGGGTGCGGGTGGACAAGGACGCGACCACGCAGCCGGGCAAAATACGGATTCTGACCGAAGACCCTGAGACCTTTGCTGACGGCGCGACCAGCCTGACTGCGCCCAACGGCACCGAGATTGAAATCGCGCCGCTGAACCCGCCGCTGATCATGCCGGAGACCCAGCACAGCTTCATGGTCCGCCGGCTGGCCGATCAGGCACCTTGGGTGATCGGGCGCGCGGGCATGCACTACCGCGATCTGATCCCCGACCGCTTGGGCGGCTCCATCATTGCCAGCCATATCCGCATTCCCGATGGCGGGCCGGTGCCGGATTCCGTGCACTACCACACCGTCGGGTTTCAACTGATCTTCTGCTACCGCGGCTGGGTCGATCTGGTCTACGAGGATCAGGGCGAGCCCTTCCGTCTGTTCGCCGGGAACTGCGTGATTCAGCCGCCTGAAATCCGCCATCAGGTGCTCTACGCCAGCGACAATATTGAGGTGATCGAGATCGGTGTCCCGGCGGAGCACATCACCACGCTCGACCACAGCATGAAGCTGCCGACCCCGGACTTCCACCCGGACCGGGAGTTTCAAGGCCAGCGCTTCGTGCACCACCAGGCCGAAGACGCGGCGTGGCAGGACTTCCGCATCCCCGGCTTTATCTCCCGCGACACCACCATCGCCGCCAACACCAAGAACGTTGCCGGGGTCGAGGTCGTGCGATCCAAGGGCACGCCGACACAGGCGACCCGGCATACCAGCGACATCCTGTTCACCTTTGTGATGGAAGGCGGGATGACGCTGCTCGGTGAGGACGGGGCCTCCCACCGGCTGTCGCCGGGCGATGCCTTCGTGGTGCCGCCCGACATGGTGACGACCTACAGCGAGCCGAGCGAAGACCTCGAACTGCTCGAAGTATCCCTGCCCGGTGCCTTCGAAACGCATCTTGCCTAGCGCTGTCTGAGCCGTCAGGCTGGCGCGAGTTTCAGACTGAGGGAGGGCTTGCGACGATGAGCGACGTGACCCGGACAGACGTAATCGTGATTGGCGCCGGTATCGCGGGGGCTTCGGCCGCCGATGCGCTGGCGGCAGACTGCAATGTCGTGCTGCTCGAACGCGAACCCCAGCCCGGCTATCACACCACCGGGCGGTCCGCCGCGCTGTTCGCGCCGGTCTACGGGCCTGCCGCCGATCCGGGCGCTGACGCGCGCTTCCGCAGCCTTTATGTCCGGCCCGCCGGAGGGCTTTGCCGACAGCCCGATTTTGTCGCCGCGCGGTGCCCTGTTCATCGCGCGGGAAGACCAGCTGTCCGCGATGCAGGACCTGCACGACGAATTACGCGCCGAGGGCAATTTCGAAGAGCTGGACGAGGTCGGGATCCGCGCCTGCAGCCGCTGGTGAGTGAGGGCTACGCCGCTGCCGGGCTTTATAACGTAAACTGCGAGGACATCGACGTCGCGACGTTGCATCAGGGGTTTTTGCGCCGTGCCCGCGCCCGGGGATGCACAACCGTGACCAATGCCGAAGTGCTGTCGCTCGAGCAGCTCGGCGATGGCTGGCGGGTGCATACCACGGCGGGTCCGTTCGAAGCGCCGCGCGTGGTCAACGCCGCCGGTGCCTGGGCCGATGCGCTCGGGCAGATGGCCGGGGCCGAGCCCATCGGGCTGATCCCCAAGCGTCGCACCGCCATGCAGATTGCCGCGCCGGACGGAACCGAGGTTGGCGGCATGCCGATCGTGGTGGACGTGCAGGAGGAGTTCTACGTCAAGCCTGTCGCCGGGCAACTGCTGCTGTCACCGGCCAACGAAGACCACGACGTTCCCAGCGACGTTCAGCCCGACGAGCTGGACATTGCCATCTGCGTGGACCGGGTCGAGCGTGCCTTCGACTTCCGCGTCGGCCGGATTGAGACCCGCTGGGCGGGGCTACGCAGCTTCGTCGCCGACAAGTGCCCGGTTGCGGGCTATTCGGCCGAGGTACCGGGCTTTTTCTGGCTGCGCGGGGCAGGGGGGCTACGGCATTCAGACTTCGCCCGCGCTGGGGGAGCTGGCCGCAGCGCTGGTGCTGGGCAAGCCGCTGCCGCAGGCCATGGTCGATGAGGGTGTCGATCTGGCATCGCTCGCGCCGGAGCGTCTTTCAGCCTGAACCGGGTCAGGCGAGGCTGTCCTCGCCCTCGAACAGGCTGGGGTCGCGCAGCACCGCCGGGTCCAGCGCCCCGAGCCGCTCGATCAGCGACCGCACCATGGCCGCAACATCAGCGTGATTGGTGGTCGGCTGCAGCGCCTCATCGAGATAGAGGTCCCGTGACAGTTCAACCTGCAGCGCATGCACCCCGGCCTTGGGGTCGCCGTGGCGCTGGATGATGTAGCCCCCAGCGTAGGGCCGGTTCCATTCCACAATCAGCCCCGAATTCCACAGCCGGTGCAACACCGACAGCACCACCGGCTTGGCGCAGGTGGTGCCAAATCGGTCGCCGAGCACGGCGTCGACTGCACCGGTCGAAAGCCCCTGTCCCTCGCCGGGGACGTGGCGCAGGCGGAAGGGGTTGCGGTCCCGCCGCAGCCCCCGGGTCGCCGAGGGCGACAGGCCCGGCATGGAATGGCAGTCGACCAGAATGGCGTGGCCAAACTGAGCGCAGGTCAGCCGCAGCTGCTCGGCCAACGCGTCATGGTAGGCGCGGTGAACTGTGTCCAGCCGGTGCTGCACTGTCTCCGCTGACAGCCGATGGTCGCCGTAGATGCTCTGTTTGCCGCCGATCAGCGTCGGCACCACGCCCAGCCCGGCCAGCACGCGCGGTGAGCGGTTTCGGTGGGGTGGCAGATCAGCGCCGTCGTCAAACAGGTCAGGGTCGAGCTCGTCCCGGTCGCGGTTCACATCGCAGTAGGCGCGGCTGTAGCCGCAGACGACCAGCGGCACGGACAGCGCCGCAGCGGCAGGTTCGACCAGGTCCAGCACCCCGAAATCAGTCGCCTGCAACAGCACGTCTTCGTCGAGCGCGCTGGCTTGCCGCAGTTCCTCGGGCAGGAAGGTGCCTGCGTGCGGGCATGACAGCACCACAGGCAGTGATGGCTGTTCGGGCCGGACGACAGACACGGGCGGCGGCGATGACATGGCTGTCACCATAGGCGTGCGACGAAAAACAGGAAGCCGGAAAAAACCCATGCCAAGGGATTGCCAAGCTCAAGGCTTGGGGCTAAGCCCCTTGTTCTGGCGACGGACCGCAGGGTTCGTGCTTCGGTTGGGCGGTTAGCTCAGCGGTAGAGCACCACGTTGACATCGTGGTGGCCACTGGTTCGATCCCAGTACCGCCCACCATTTCCCTTTGACATCCCCGGACAGTGCTTCAAACCTCAGGGCCTCAATCTGCAGGGGGAACGCGCTGTGCCACGTCTCTGGATCAGGAATCCGCTGGCCGTCTTTGCCGAGCAGCCCGCCGATGGCGGCGTGGTGGTCGAAGGCGGGCGGATCGCCGAGTTGGTGCCCTTGGGCATGACCCCGGACCACGATCAGGTCTACGACGCCAGCGAGCAGGTGCTGATCCCCGGCCTGATCAACACACACCACCATATGTATCAGACCCTGACACGGGCTCTGCCCGGCGCGGTGGACAAGGAGCTGTTTGACTGGCTCAAGGCGCTTTACCCGGTCTGGGCAGGGCTCAGCCCCGACATGGTCTCGGTCAGCAGCGAACTGGCCATGGCGGAACTGCTGCTCTCGGGCTGCACGACGACCACGGACCATCACTATGTTTTCCCCGTCAGGGCACGACGACGCCATCGACCGGCAGGTGGCCGCAGCGCAGGCGCTGGGGATCCGCGTTGTGCTGACCCGGGGTTCGATGAGCCTTTCGGTCGAGGACGGCGGGCTGCCGCCAAAATCGGTGGTGCAGGACGAGGACAGCATCCTCGCCGACAGCGCCCGGCTGATCGATCGCTTCCACGACGCTGATCCGCTGGCCATGACCCAGATTGCTCTAGCGCCGTGCTCGCCGTTTTCGGTGACCCGGGGGCTGATGCAGGCTTCGGCCGAACTGGCGCGGGCGCGGGGGTGCTGCTGCACACCCACCTCGCGGAGACCGAGGACGAAAACGCGTTTTGCGAAGCGACCTTTGGCTGCCGACCGCTGGACTATGTCGAGGACTGTGGCTGGCTTGAGACCAAGGCCTGGTACGCCCATGGCGTGCACTTCAATGCAGACGAGCGGGACCGACTGGCGCGCGCCGGAGCAGGGGTCGCGTCCTGCAGTCATTCCAACATGCATCTGGCCAGCGGGATCTGCTCGGCCTGCGAGCTGGAAACCGCCGGTGTCGGCGTCGGGCTGGGGGTCGATGGCTCGGCGTCCAACGATGCATCGAACATGATGCAGGAAGTGCGCGCAGCGTGGCTGCTGCAACGGCTGAAATACGGCTCTGCCGCGGTGTCATGGCGTGATGCGCTGCGCTGGGGCACGGCCGGGTCGGCGGATCTGCTCGGCCGTGACGCGCTGGGTCGGATTGCACCGGGCATGGCGGCGGACCTCGCGTTGTTCCGGTTGGATGAGCCGCGTTTCAGCGGGGCGGGGGATCCGCTGGCGGCGCTGGTGGTTTGCGGCGCACACCGCGCGGAGGCTGTCATGGTTGCGGGCGAATGGCGGGTGAAATCGCGCGCGCTTGTTGGTGCAGACCTTGCCGGCATCATGGCGCGCCACGGGCAGGCTGCAGCGGCGCTGCAGGCGGGTCTCTTAGGTGCACGGGTCCGGGGTAGGCATGGCGATTTCGAACGCGATTTGCACTGAATCACCAATGACTTTGCATTGATCTGACGGCATTGGGTCGTCGGGCTGGCCGATCGATCCGCGGTCTCGGACGGTCAGCGGACCAGAGTCGTTGCGCTGCGGCACGAAACTGCGGCGCAAACGGACAAACCATAATGAGCTGTAAGTTGCACGTTTGCGTCGACAATTGGCTTTCGATGCCCTATTTGATCGCCTTGCTTTTGTGCAGGCTCGTGACGGGCGCTGCGGATGCAGGGCAAGGCGTCACAACTCACTCTGGCCGACAAGACGAATTATGAACACAACGCCGACGTTGCAAGTAGAGAACCTCGTCAAGACCTACGGGGGTGTCCAGGCGGTTCGCGGGGTCAGTTTTGACGTCATGCCGCAGACCATCGTTGGCCTGATCGGGCCCAACGGCGCGGGCAAGACCACGACCTTCAACATGATCGCTGGCGCAGAGAAGCCGACCGAGGGCCGTGTTGGTTCGACGGTGCCGAAATCACCGGCAAGCCGACCGACCAGCTCTACGATCGCGGCATTGTTCGCACGTTCCAGCTCAGTCATGAGTACGGAAAGATGACCGCGCTCGAAAACCTGATGGTCGCTGGCGCCAACCAGCCGGGCGAGAATATCTTCATGAACTGGATCGCCCCCGGTGCGGTGCGCCGGCGCGAGCGTGAAGTCCATGAGCGCGCCGAAGAGACGCTGGCGTTTCTCGGCCTGACCCATGTAACCAACGAGCTGGCCGCTAACCTGTCCGGCGGGCAGAAGAAGCTGCTCGAGCTGGGCCGGACGATGATGACCGACGCCAAGCTGGTATTGCTGGACGAGCGGGGCGCCGGGGTGAACCCGACCCTGATGCTCAAGGTCATCGACATGATCCGCCGCCTGAATGAAGAGCGCGGCTATACTTTCTGCATCATTGAACACGACATGGATCTGATCGCCGACCTCTGTGACACGGTGGTGGTGCTGGCCGAGGGCCAGGTGCTGACGCGTGGTCCCATGTCCGATGTGCGCACTGACGAGCGTGTGATCGATGCTTATTTCGGCGGAGACGTGGTTTGACCCTAGACTTGTATCGGACACCACTGCGCTTCTATGGGAGGTCGCCGCAGCATGGCTGAAGCCAAGAAAGTACTGGAACTGAGCGACATTCATGCGGGCTATGGAGACACCGACATCCTCCACGGCATCAACATGCACGTCTGCGACGACGAAGTGGTGGTGGTCATCGGTCCCAATGGTGCGGGTAAGTCCACGGCCGTGAAGGCGATTCTGGGCCTGCTCAACATCCGCCAGGGCGAGGTGCTGCTCAACGAGCAGGTGATCACCGGCACACCGCCGGAGAAGGTAATCAATCAGCGCGTCAGCTACGTGCCCCAGACCCACAACGTGTTTGTGAGCCTGACGGTTCAGGAAAACCTTGAAATGGGGGCCTGGACCGTGCCCGAGGGCATGAACGACCGTATCGAGCGCATGTACGAGATGTTCCCCGATCTGGCGGAAAAGCGGCGGCAGGCCGCGGGTTCGCTGTCGGGTGGTCAGCGGCAGATGGTGGCCATGGCGAAGGCGCTGATGGTTGATCCGGAAGTGCTGCTGCTCGACGAACCGACGGCGGGTCTTTCGCCGCTGTATCGCTCGGTGATTTTTGCGGCCGTACAGTCGATCAAGGACAACGGCGTTCCGGTGCTGATGGTCGAGCAGAACGCCAAGCAGGCGCTGGGTGTCGCCGATCGCGGTTACGTCCTCGTCGACGGCAGCAACCGCCACACCGGCACGGGCCAGGAGCTCCGCGAAGACCCCGAGGTCGCGCGTATGTTCCTCGGCGCCCGGGATTAGGGGAGGATCGCGACCATGTGGGACGCCTTTGGCTTCGAGTTCATCAACTTCTACCTGATCCCCGGGCTGGTGCTTGGCTGCATCTACGCGCTGGGCGCGATCGGGATTACCCTGACCTTCGGCATTCTGCGCTTCGCCAACTTCGCCCACGGCGAAGTGATGATGAGCAGCGCCTATCTGACCTATACCTTCATGGCGCTGGCCGCCGGGCTGGGGTTCAGCGTGGTGCCGCTGGTCGCGGCCATCCCGGCGGCGGTAGTGACCATCGGGATCGCCCTGGTGATCGACCGGTTCTTCTATCGCCCCTTTAGAAAGAGCGAGACGATCATCATCGTGATGGCCAGCTTTGGCATGATGCTGATGGTGCGCGCGCTGGTGCCGGTTATCTGGGGCCCGAACCAGATCACCTTCGTCCGGGGCATCACCCCGATGAAGCCCTATCTGGACGGCATGCTGCTGGTGCAGGACAAGCAGTGGCTGATCGTCATGGGGACGATTGTGGTCATGACCGTGTTAAGCCTGATCATGAACTACACCCGCATCGGCAAGGCCATGCGCGCGGTATCCGACAGCCCTGATCTTGCTCGGGTGACGGGCATCAACGTTGAGACGGTGATCCGTGCAACGTGGATCATCGGTGGTTTCTGTGCCGCCGTGGCCGGGGTGTTCCTGGCCATGAACACGCAGCAGCTGTCCGTGACCATGGGCTTCCGCATGCTGCTGCCCATGTTTGCTGCTGCGATCCTTGGCGGGATCGGCCGGCCGGTGGGCGCCATTGTCGGCGGCATGGTCATCGGCCTCGCCGAAGAGCTGATCGCCTATCCGTGGCAGGGTGCGGCCATGCAGGTGGTCTGGTGGTTCTCCGAGGTTATCAACGCAACCGGCATGACCGAGTGGGCCAAGGCCGTGCACAAGGAAGTGCGCAGCACGCCGCTGCTCAGCCCCGGCTACAAGGCCGGCGTTGCCTTCGGGATCATGGTGATCATGCTGATTGTCCGTCCCGCCGGGTTGTTCAAAGGGAGGGTGTTCTAGATGTTTGAGTGGCTGCTCAGCGACCAGATGGTCGGCAACATGCTCTACGTGAACAGCCTGCTGCTCATGGGGGGATCTACGCCCTCATGTGTCTGGGCCTGAACGTGCAGTGGGGCTTTACCGGCCTGTTCAACGCCGGGATCGCCGGGTTTGCGGCCGTGGGGGCCTATACCTACGCGATTCTGACCACCTTTGCCTCCGGCATGCACATCGGGGGATACGAACTGCCGATCTGGGTCGGCATGCTCGCCGCCATGATCGCCAGTGGGATTATCGCACTGGGGATCGGGGCGATCTGTATCCGTCTGCGTGCGGACTATCTCGCCATCGCGACCATCGGCATCGCGGAGATCATCAAGCTGATCCTCAAGAACGAGACCGCCATTACCAATGGCCCGCGCGGTGTCGCCAAGATCCCGCGCAGTTGGGAACACCTTGGCGATGCCCGGGTGGCTGAGAAGCTGCCCTGGCGGCTGTTCGGCGAGCCCACGGCCTACGAGGGCTTTTTCCGGGAATGGTACCCGCTGCTGTTCATGCTGACCGTGGTCGGTTTCGTGTTGCTGGTTTATCTGGCGCTGGAGATCGCGCGCACCTCGCCCTGGGGCCGGGTGATGACAGCGATCCGTGAAAATGAGGCTGCCGCCCGCGCTGCGGGAAAGAACGTGACCCGACTGCGGATCGAATCCTTTGTGGTCGGCGCGGTGATTATCGGACTCGCTGGTGCATTTTACGCGCAGCAACTGCGGTTTATTGAACCTACCAATGCCTTTGACCCCACTAAATTGACCTTCCTTGTGTGGGTTATGTTGATCATGGGCGGCAGTGGGAATAACCGTGGCGCAGTCTTGGGTGGCTTGATGCTCTGGGTGATATGGTCGGGAACGGAGCTGGTTATCCGCTTCGGCGCCAATGTTCTTGGCGATGTTTTCCCGATTTGTCGCCCAGTGTGCTGGTCACCAAAGCAAGTTTCTTGCGCCTGTTCCTGATCGGGCTGATACTTCAGTTCGTCTTGCAGAGATTCCCGAAAGGGATACTACCCGAGGTGCGTCCCGCTGCCCTCGGGGGAAAAACCAACGAAGTGCGGGACTAACGTCTTTGGAGGAAATACCCATGAAAAAGACTCTTCTGGTAAGCGCAGCGGCACTGGCTTTCGCCTCTGTGGCTTCCGCTCAGGTCAAAGTCGGTAACCCGATGGCTGTTACCGGCCCGATCCCAGACCTCGTTGCCCCCATGGTTGACGCGGTAAACCTCGCTGTTGCTCACGTGAACGAGCAGGGTGGTGTTCTGGGTCAAGAATACGTAATGGTCGCTGCCGACTCGGGCTGTGATCCGGCTGCTGCCGTCGACGCCGTTACCAAGCTGGTGAACGTTGATCAGGTTTCCGCCCTCATCGGTCCGGTTTGTTCCGGCGCCACCATCGCGCAGGCAACTTCCGTTGCTATTCCTGCCGGTGTTGTGACCCTGTCTGTTTCTGCGTCTTCACCAGCGATCTCTACGCTGGAAGAGGGCACCGACCTGGTCTTCCGTACCGCTGCTTCCGATGCTTACCAGGGTGTTGCTCTGGCTGAGTTGGCAATTGCGTCTGGCCTCAGCGACATCGCTGTTTCCTACGCTCAGGACGACTACAACGCCGCTCTGGCTGCTGTATTCGCGGAGGCCTTTGCTTCCATGGGCGGCACCGTTACCGCGAACGAAGCACACGAGCCAGACAAGGCTTCGTACCGTTCTGAAGTTGCCACCATGGGCTCCACCTCCGACAATCTGGCGCTATTCGCGTACTATGGTTCCGGCGGTATCACCCTGATGCGTAACGCTCTGGAAACCGGTGCGTTCTCGACCTTCATCGGTGCTGACGGCATGCTGTCTCAGGAAACCATCGACCAGATCGGTGGCGAGAACATGGGTGCTGCGACCTTCACCACCTCCGCTTCTGACCAAAGCCGGGCTGGGTTTGTGGCGTGGGCAGCACTGGCTGAAGCTGCTGGTGTACCAGCGTCCGATCCGTTCGTTGCAAACTCCTACGATGCAGCCTTCATGATGGCTCTGGCGATCGAAGCGGCTGGCTCTGCTGACCGTGACGGTATCGCTGCTGGTCTGCGGGCGATCTCCGGCCCAGACGGTGAAACCATCTACCCTGGTGAATTCGCTAAGGCGAAGGAAATCCTCGCTGCTGGTGGTTCCATCAACTACGACGGGGGGTCCGGCCCACAGGACTTCGACGGTAACGGCGACGTTGCTGGCTTCTTCAGCGCGAACGTTGTTGTGCCTAAAGGTTCTGCAGACCAAGCTGACCATCGGGTCTAAGTCCTACGACCCAGACTATGTTTGGTCGTCCACGCTGCTGAAGTAAGTCGCTAGCTTTTAGAAGAGGTGTCGGGTGCAATCCCGGCGCGGTGGTGGCGCTGGTCCTCGCGAGGGGGTCAGCGCCGCTTTCTTTTTGGGGACGACCTGTCGCGGATTGTGAGCGTGAGAGATTTGTAAACCACGAAGCGGCGTCAAATCGAGCGCGCCACGGTAACCTTGCGTGCTGGAGTGGCTCACTTTTCCGACACGGTGAGTGGCGCGCTCGGACCTTGGCCGCTTCGCGGCCTTCGGTCCTCCCACGCGCAACTTCTTTTTTATTGGCTCGAATTGGGGTTGCCGTTACGCCCGGAACAGGTTGCGCCGACCTTGTCTCGACCGCTTCGCGGTCTTCGCCAAGGCGTCGCGCAAACAAGAATGAGAGACGCCACGCCGAGCGGAGCACGGCGTGTCTGTTTAATTGCGCGGATTTGAGCCGCAGGCCGCGAAGCGGCCCAGGCTCAAGTCCGCAACCTGAGGCCTTTGCGCCGGAGCAAGACGCGTTGCGTAGGTGCAGAAAAGGACCTACTGGTAACCATAAAGTTCCGCACTGACACGCCGGTGACGCTCCGGCGCAAGAACCCGGGCGCAGACCTGCTTGGCTGGAGCTCAAACAGTACAACCAGAGCCAGAAGGGGCCGAGCGTGAAGCGTCAAACCGAAGCCGTCATCATTGGCGGCGGAGTCATCGGGTGTTCGATCGCCTATCACCTCGCCAAGCTTGGCATGACCGACGTCATGCTGCTGGAGCGTCAGGAGCTGACCAGCGGGTCATCCTGGCACGCGGCCGGAGGCGTCCACGGTCTGCACGACACCAATAACATCGCGCGGCTCCAGTACTACACTATGAACCTATACCCGGAACTGGAGCAGGAAACCGCGCAGTCTGTTGGCTTCCAACAGACCCGATACCTCTACTTGGCCCAGACGGAAGACCGCGCGCACCAGCTGCGGATCAGTGCGGCCAAGGCCCGCCAGTTTTCCGGGGTGGAATTCCACGAGATCAGCCTCGAAGAAGCGTCGGAGCGTCATCCCTTTGTCAATCTCGACGGTATCCGGATGGCGGTCTGGGAGTCCGGAAAGTGGTCACGTCGACGTCAACGGTGTCACCCATGCCTATGCGCAGGCAGCCCGAAACCGTGGTGTCAGCATCGAGCGGTTTTGCCCGGTGCTGGAGACCAACCCGCGCCCCGATGGCGGCTGGGACGTGGTCACGGAAAAGGGTACGATCCAGACCCGGGTGCTGGTGAACGCGGCGGGCCTCTGGGGGCGGGAAGTGGCACGGCTGGCAGGCCTCGAGCTACCGCTGATGCCGCTCGAGCACCAGTACTTTGTCACCGAGGAGATACCTGAGGTCGCCGCGCTCGGCTTTGAACTGCCGGCCGTCGCGGACCGAGACGGTGAGTACTACCTGCGGCAGGAGGGCGAGGGCTTTCTCGTCGGCGCCTACGAGCGCGATGGACGCTACTGGTCTGAGAACGGCACGCCGCTGGACTTCGGTCATGAGCTGCTCAACGACGATCTGGATCGGATCGCTGACAACGTCATGCGGGCCTGTGAGCGGCTTCCAGCACTCGGGGAGGCGGGCATCAAGCGGGTAATCAACGGGCCCATGATCTGGTCACCGGATGCGGCTGCTCTGCTTGGTCCCGTGCCAGAGTTGAGCAACTACTACACCGCTTGCGGCATCATCCCCGGATTCTCCCAGTCCGGGGGCCTGGGGCTGACGCTCGCGCAGTGGATCATCGACGGTGAACCTGAGTACGACATGTTCCCCTGGGACATGGCGCGCTACGGCGACTGGTCCGGGAAGGCCTTCACCAAGGCCCGCACGCTGGAGACCTACGGCACCCGCTTTTCGATCCATTTCCCTTTCGAGGAGCGCGAGGGCGGGCGCCCGGTCCGCAAGCGTCCGGTCTACGACCTGCAGAAGCAGCTGGGGGCTGTGTTCGGCCTCAATTTCGGCTGGGAACATCCACTGTGGTACGCCCCTGAAGGCGAGGTGGCCGAGGACAGATATGGCTTCGAGCGTCAGGATTGGTGGCACCATGTCGGCGCTGAGTGCCGCGCGCTGCGCTCGGGCGTGGGGATCATAGATGTCTCCAACTTCGCCAAGTACGAGATCCGGGGCGCCGGTGCTGCCCGCTGGCTGAACCAGGTGGTCGCCAACCGCGTGCCGACGGAGGTCGGACGCTCGTGCCTGACGCCTTTGCTGTCGGTAAGGGGCGGAATCGCTGGCGACTTCACCATCACCATGCTCGACGAGGAGCACTTTCTGATGATCGGCTCCGGGATGGCCGAGCGGTACCACCGCCGCTACTTCAACGCGGTGCCACGGCCAGACAGCGTCAGCTTCCAAAGCATGACCAGCGGCTGGGCGGGCTTTAATGTGGCCGGGCCTTCAGCGCGGGAACTGCTGGGACGCCTGACCAACGACGACATCAGCAACGAGGCCTTCCGCTTCATGCGCTCGCGTCAGATGACCGTTGCGGGTCTGGCGGCGAAGGTGCTGCGGGTCAGTTTCACGGGCGATCTTGGCTACGAGATCTATGTGCCGGAAGCCGATCAGCAGGCCCTCTATCAGGCTTTGCTGGATGCCGGCGAAGAACTGTCGGTGCGGCCGGTCGGGTCGCGGGCGCTGATGAGCCTGCGTCTGGAGAAGGGTTACGGCTCATGGGGGCGGGAATACTCGCCGGAGTACTGGCCGCAGGAGGTTGGGCTGGACCGACTGATCAAGCTCGATAAGGACGAGGCCTTTCTCGGCAAGCAGGCCTACATGGAACTGATGGACCGGCCGCCCCGGGAACAGCTGGTGGTCATGCGGGTCGACACCCCAAACAACGCTGATCCGGTCGGCGGCGAGCCAATCTTCTCACGGGCGGGCGACTATATTGGTCGGGTGAGTTCCGGGGGGTACTCTTATACCACCGAGCAGGGCCTCGCGCTGGGCTTCCTGAAGCCGGAATACTGCGAGCCGGGGACGGCCGTAGACGTTGCTGCGCTCGGCCTGCCGCACGCTGGAACGGTTCTGGGTGAGGCGCCTTTTGATCCGTCCGGCGCGCGTCTTCGCGGCTGATAGGCTTGGGGGCGACAGTTGGCCTTAGCATTCGATGAAAATTTGCGCGACGCTTGGCGCCGCCGCGCGAAGCGCGGTCGGCGGCAAGTCGGCGCAATTTCTTTCGGCTAACATTTAATACGCTCAAAGGTCCTGCGACAGGATCAGGATAAACGCCGCCGTGTTAAGCGCAAAGTAAGGAGCTGTTAACTGCTGAATGCGTGTTGAGAGTGTAGAAGAAGCAGCATGGAGCACTCCAACGCGCTCACAGCGAAGCGTTTTGAGCGCCAAGTGAAAGATGTTGCGTGCTCGATTTGACGCCGCTTCGCGGCTTACAAATCTCTCCCGCGCAGTCAAACGGAAAGGCTGCGCTGCGCGCAGCCTGACGTCTTCTCTCTTAGAATTTGCGCGACGCTTGGTCGCCGCGCGAAGCGCGGTCGGGGCAAGTCGGCGCAACCTCATTTCAGGCAGGACTCTACCACGCTCAAAGGCGTAGCCGTTTTGAGCGTAAAGAGAAGGTCGGCGCAAAAACACCTCCACTGGTCCGCCTTGGCCTTCGCCATCGTCGAGCCTTCCCAGCCAGACAGAGAGACAGCGAGCCAGCGCCAACACCGCGCATTGTGGGCTGCCGCAGCTCAACCTTGGTCGGCAGGGCATTCGCCCTATCTCTTCATCTAGGCGGCGTGCAATCGCATCCCCCGCCCTATGTACATTGTCCCGTAATGAGGAAACGCACCCATGAAAAAGCTGTTTGCTTCCGCCGCTGTCGCCCTTGCCGCTCTGGCCTTTGGCGCCGCCCCCGTTGCTGTCGCCGAAGACGCACAGCCCAACATCTATCAGACCGCTCAAGCGGCCGGTTCCTTCAACGTCTTGCTCGCAGCTGTTGACGCAGCTGGCTTTGATTCCATCCTGCAGGGCGAGGGCCCGCTGACCGTATTTGCGCCAGTGGATGAAGTCTTTGCCAATCTGCCAGAAGGCACGGTCGAGGCCCTGCTGGCCGAAGAAGGCATGGTGACGCTGAAGGCGATCCTCGGCTACCATGTCGTACCGGGCAAGATCATGGCGGCCGACCTCGTAGGCCAGACCATGGAGCTGCAGACCGCCGCGGGCATCCCGCTGTCGGTCGATGGCACGGGTGACGCGGTCATCCTCGGCGGCGCGGCACCTGTCGTCAGCGCTGACATCGAGACCGCCAACGGCGTCATCCACGTGATCGCCGGTATCCTGCTGCCGGGCCAGTAAGCCCAGCCGCCCGCGCGCCTCGGCTCCCCGGAGCGCGCCTACATCGTGCCAGCCCCGTCGGTCAGTTGACGGGGCGGCTCAGGGCCCGGTCGACGAGCCGGGCCATAAGGTCGATGCGAACCCTGATATCGATGTCGCCGCGCGCCATGATATCGGCGAGGAACGGCCCGGTCTTGCGGCGCAGTTCCGCCAGCCAGTCGGGGTCTTCGCAGGGCCATTCGGCAAAGCCGAACCATCGCTCACTGCCGTAGTCGAAGTAGATGCCGTGCGCCCCCGGCCCCGAGCGCCCGGTGACGGTGAACACGGCCTCGTTCTCCTTGAGCTGATAGCCCGTGGGGGAGCTGAAGTAGCTGTAGCCGCCAAACACCCGCCCGCCATAGGGGCTCTGCACCCCGTCCAGCGCCAGCATCACATACACAATCATCAGCTGTCCGAGTGCGTCGAACTGCAGGTTCACCTCATGCCCGGCATCGCGGTAGGTGATCACCGTCTCTTCCAGCCCGCAGGCGCCGCTCGCGCTGTAGTAGCCCGGGGGCGGGCGCTCATCGGAAATCTGCGCATGTGCCGGGCCCACCATCGCGAACCAGCGAGCCCCAGCCCGCCAAGCCCGCCGAGCCCCCCAACGAACAGGCCTGGCAGCCGATCAGCCGCCGCCCCGGCACCGACATTAACGACGGGCCAGCCCGCCTGCCGCCACCGGAAACCATAGCCGACGCCCTGTCCGGAAAGACCGCATTCAACACTCCGCGTGCATCCATATATTATGCGTCAACCCTTAGCCCAAGACCGCAAGGATAGACAGGCCCTTGTCGGCGTCCTATCACCCCCTGTGATCACCTCAATCTGAACGGAGACGGCGCCACCATGGCCAGCTACCAGTACGTCTATGTCATGAAGGGCCTGCGCAAGGTCTTTCCCGGCGGCAAGGAAGTCCTCAAGAACGTGTACCTGAGCTTTCTGCCCGGGGCGAAAATCGGCGTCGTCGGCCTCAACGGCTCGGGTAAGTCGACGCTGATGAAGCTCATGGCCGGACTGGATCAGGAATACGACGGCGAGGCCTGGGCCGCCGAGGGCGCGAAAGGCGGCTACCTGCCGCAGGAACCGCAGCTCGACCCGACCAAGACCGTGGGCGAGAACGTGATGATGGCCATGGCCGAGACCAAGGCCGTGCTCGACCGCTTCAACGAAGTCACCGCGCTGACCGCCGACCCGGAGACCGACGACGACACCCTCAACGACCTTTACATGGAAATGGGCGAGTTGCAGGAGAAGATCGACGCAGCCGACGGCTGGGACCTCGACCGCACGCTGGAAATCGCCATGGACGCGCTGCGCTGCCCGCCGGCGGACTCGGCGGTCGACACGCTCTCGGGCGGGGAAAAGCGCCGGGTGGCGCTGTGCCAGCTGCTGCTGTCCAAGCCCGACCTGCTGCTGCTCGATGAGCCGACCAACCATCTGGACGCGGAGTCCGTCGCATGGCTCGAGCGTTTCCTCGACGAATACAGCGGCACCGTCGTGTGCGTGACCCACGATCGCTACTTCCTCGACAACATCGCCGGCTGGATCCTTGAAATGGACCGCGGCGAGTGCATCCCGTTCGAGGGCAATTATTCGGCCTGGCTCGAGCAGAAGCAGAAGCGGCTGGCGCAGGAAGCCAAGTCCGAGAGCGACAAGCAGAAGTATCTGGAGCGCGAGCTCGCCTGGGTGCGGCAGGGGGCCAAGGGCCGCCAGTCCAAGTCCAAGGCGCGGATCCAGCAGTACGAGGAACTGGCCAACACCGCCGCGCGCGAGAAGTACGAGCCCGGCACCATCGCCATCCCGACCGCCGAGCGGCTGGGCAATCTGGTGCTGGAGGTCGACGGCGTGCGCAAGGCCTTCGGCGAAGACCTGCTGATCGAGGACCTGTCCTTCCGCGTCCCGCCCGGCGCCATCGTCGGCATCATCGGCCCCAACGGTGCGGGTAAGTCGACCCTGTTCAAGATGATCACCGGCGCCGAAACCCCGGACAGCGGCAGCGTCCGGCTGGGGGAGACCGTGTCGCTGGGTTACGTCGACCAGAGCCGCGACCACCTCATCGACAAGAACTCGGTGTGGCAGGAGATTTCCGACGGCCTTGACATGATCGACGTCGGCAAGACCCAGATGCCCTCGCGCGCCTACGTCGGCGCCTTCAACTTCAAGGGCGGGGACCAGCAGAAGTCGGTGGGGCAGCTCTCGGGCGGGGAGCGCAACCGCGTGCACCTGGCCAAGATGCTCAAGACCGGCGCCAACCTGATCCTGCTCGATGAGCCGACCAACGACCTGGACGTCGACACCCTGCGCTCGCTGGAGGAGGCGCTGCAGAAATTCGCGGGCTGCGCCATGGTGATCAGCCACGACCGCTGGTTCCTCGACCGGCTGGCGACCCACATTCTGGCCTATGAAGGCGAGAGCCACGTTGAGTGGTACGAGGGCAACTACAGCGACTACGAGGCTGACCGCAAGCGCCGCCTGGGCGCGGACGCCGATCAGCCGACACGGATCAAGTACAAGCGCCTGACCCGGTGAACTACTGAACCTCAATCAGCCTTGACCCGATAGCGTTTCTGGTCCTCATTCTCCGTACAGAAAAGGGAGAGGGGAGACAAGATATGACTGCCAGTCTGACTCCACCACGCATGCCGCTGTGGACCAAGGCCGCCTACGGCTTTGCCGACACCGGCATCAACGTTTTTGTCATCTTCAAGGGCCTGCTGATCCTCGCCTTCATGGTGCAGTACGCGGGCATCGACCCGGCCCTGGCGGGGTGGGTTACATCCTCGGTGCTGGTGCTTGATATCATCACCGACCCGATCATGGGCTGGGTTTCAGACCGGACTGGCGGGCGTTTTGGTCGTCGTCATCCCTATATCTTCAGTGGCGCGGTGCTCATGGTCGCCCTGATGGTGCTGACCTTCGCCGTCCCTGCCGGGCTGGGGCCACAGGCGGCCGCGTTGTGGATCCTGATGTTCTTCGGGTTGAGTTCGATCGCCTTCACCATGGTCGCTATTCCTTACAGCTCGCTGGCCGTCGAGATCACCGACAGCCCGCGCGAGCGTTCGACCATGACCGGTTGGCGCATGGCGGCGGCGGGGCTGGGTATCCTGCTCACCGGCGGGGCCTTCCCGATCCTGATCAACCCAGCGGCCTCGGACTGAGCCATCCGATCGCCATCCTCGTCTACGCGCCGATTATCATCGGCACCATCTGGCTCGCCTGCCTTGCGACTTACCGCTTCCGCAACAAGCGGCCGACCACGCCCGTCAGCCTTGGGCGCCAGATCGGCGCCGCGTTGCGCAATCGGCGGTTCGTGGTGCTGGTGGCGGTCTACGGTGTGCAGACCATCGGCATCGCCGTCATTACCGCCGGCATCCCCTTTGCCGCCGCAGAGCTGATCATCACCGAGGGCGCCAGCGGGGCGCTCGCCACCGTCTACGTGCTGGGAGCGTTCTCGACCGCCTTCGCCCTGTTCGTCCTCGGCTCGATGCTGTCACAGGCCGTGTGGGTCGCGCTGTCGGCGGCGATCGGTAAGATCACGACCTTTGCAGCAGGGAACGCTCTACTACGCCGCAGTCTTGACTGGCTTTTTCCTGGTGCTGCCAACCACGGGCATGATCGAAGCCGGGACAGACCAACCTCGCTTTGATCACGCTGTTCATCTTTCTGATTGGCTCGGCCAACGGCTGCTACCAGCAACTGCCCTGGGCGATTATGCCGGACCTGGTCGACTGGTCGGCCAAGCGCGAGTCCTTTGAGGTTGCGGGCGCATTCAGCGGGTTCTGGCTGCTGGGGCAAAAGGTTGGTAATGCCATCGCGCCGCTGTTCTTCACCCAGATCCTCGCAGCCTATGGCTGGATTGCCACGCAGGACGGTGGAGTATCGGTGGATCAGCCCGACGCAGCTGTTGCAGCGCTGCGCTGGTCGCTGACGCTGGTGCCAGCTGGGTTGTTTGCCGTGTCTGTGCCGCTCTACCTCTGGCTCGACCGGCAGGCAAAGGCAGCGCAGGAAGCGGCATAGGCCCGGAGAGCGCTGCTTCCCGTGACCGTTCCTGCGGCCCCTGATCTGAGCATCATCATCCCGGTTTACCGAGCGCAGGACACGCTTGCCCGCGCACTGGCTTCGATCGACGTGCCTGCGGGGGTGTCAGCCGAGATTATCCTGAGCGTCGACGATGGCGACAACTACAGCGCGTTCGCTGGTCAGAATCCGATGGTCCGGCTGATCACCAGCCCTCAGCAGCGAACCGGCCCTGGCCCGGCCCGCAACCGCGGCGTGGCAGCGGCACGCGGCGCCTTCCTCGCCTACCTCGATGCCGACGACAGCTGGTCGCCGGGCTATCTGGCGGCCCTGCTCCCGATGGCACGGCACGAGGGCTGTGCCTTTGCCGCGACGGTGGTGGAGACGCCCAACGGCGAGGCGCTGGCGCAGTTTCCCCGGCACGCCCGGGCGACTGATGCTGTCGGATTTCGCCCGTTGGGGTGCGTCTTTCCACCCGGTCCACGCTGCCGGGCTGCCACGGGGCAGGGCGGAGGGTCCATTCTGGAACGCCCCGCGCAGGATGTCATGCACGCAGTCGAGGTGTTCATGGCCTGCGGTCTTACCGCCGCGCTGGAGACCAGCGTCGCCTATCGTCTGCGTCTGGGGGCAGAAACCGTCACCACAGTGAGCGATTTTTCCAGTCGGCTAAGCACCGCCTATGCCACCTACGACCGGGCGCTGGCAGAGACCTGGGCGCAGACACTCTTCGCCGGGAAGAGCGCCCTGAACGACCGCTATGAGCGCGAGCGACTGCCTGATGAGAGCTTCTACGCCTTCGTCACCCGCGTGATTGTACCAGAGGCTTGAGCGGCCTGATCCAGCGCAGCCGTCCAGTCGGCCTGCGCCTGGACCAGCGCCAGTTCATCGAGACCCAGCGTCTTCGTTCGCTCCAGCAGCTCGACCAGCGCCGCACAGATCCGCGCGGTCCGCTGCGTCAGTCCTTTGCCCGGTGCATAAAGGCCAGTACTCAGCGCAGCGATGAAGTCACCGACCCCGTTGGGTTCGCGCTCGAAGACAACCGCCGGGTGCTCGATCCGTGCCGCCTCAGCTGCATCGAAGCAGAACACGCCGCGACCGACGGTATCCGGTGTCATGGTCTCTGCCGACGTCACCAGACCGGCGGCAAAGCCAATCGCCTGCAATTCGCTCCGGAGCGCGTCCAGACCCGCGACAGCGCGGCCAGCGAGGGTCTCCGCTTCGAAGGCATTGGGCGTGATCAGGGATGCCAGCCCAGGCGCTGCGCTGCGGAACAGCTCCACAAGACCCGCCTCGACGTAAAGCCTGCCCTGATCACCCATTACCGGATCGATGATGATCGGCAGGTCGGGCTTCGACGACCGCAGCTCGCCGAGCAGCTCGAACACTGTCCTTGCCTGCGCTGTACTGGCAAAGAAGCCGGTCTGTACCGCGCTCAAACGGTCGAGCACTCCCCGGCGACCCAGGGCGTCGAAATAATCCCGGAGCAGGGCGGGGGAGGTCGCCTCACCCACCGCATCGGGATAGCCCTTGTGGTTGCTGAGGATCACCGTCGGGACTGCAACCACGTCAAACCCCAGCCGCCGCAGGGCGAAGTCTGCGACGCTGTTGCCAACGTGTCCGAACAGAACCTGACTGGAGATAGTCAAAATTGTCATTGCAGAACCAATGCTCAAAAAACGTCGCAGGTGATTGAAGCAGTGCCGGAGTTAAGCTACTCGATGACTGTCACAGACCGACACCCGGGATCTTCCATGACCGATCAAGATACGCCTGTCCAGCGGCCGCTTTCTCCGCACCTTCAGGTTTACCGCCTACCGCTCTTGCCGCTGATGTCTATTTCCCACCGCGTGACCGGCGTTGGCCTCGCATTTGGCACACTGGTGCTCGCGTGGTGGCTGGCGGCGTTGGCTACGGGGCCGGGGGCTTATGATCTATTCATTCGCTTCATGAACCCGCTTGGCGGACTGGCGTTGCTGGGCTGGATGATCGCGATTGCCTACCACTTCTGTAACGGCATCCGTCACCTGATCTGGGACACGGGCCACGCGCTCGATCTGGGCAGCGCCGAGCGCGCCGGATACCTCGTGCTTGTCGGCTGGCTGGTGCTGTCAGCGGCGATGGTCGGCAGCGCGCTGCTGTTCTGGCTGGGCTGAGGGGAGACGCGATCATGAGTAAGTCACAGACTACCCCTTCGTTGAAAACCGCTCGCGGCCTCGGCTCTGCCAAGGAAGGCACAGATCACTGGTGGATGCAGCGCCTGAGCGCGGTCGCCATGATGCTGCTCGCTCCGCTGATGATCTTCCTCGTTATCACCCTGATCGGTGAGCCCTACGATGCCGTGGTGGCGAAGATGAGCTCGCCGCTGTGGGGCGGGATCGCGCTGCTGTTTGTCTGCGCGTCGTTTTACCACGCCCATCTCGGCTTACAGGTGGTGATCGAAGATTATATTGGTGGTCATGCGGCCCGGCTCACCCTGATCATCCTGATCCGGGGCGCACTGATAATTCTTGGCTTGATCGCGGTGCTGTCCGTGCTCCGTCTGATGCTGACGTGAGCCGCTCGTCGGCCAACTGTTTAAGGAAACGCTTTAATGGCGACCACTGAGTACCAGTTTACTGACCATAGCTTTGACGTGATTGTCGTCGGCGCCGGGGGCTCCGGCCTCCGCGCGACGCTTGGCCTGGCCGAAGCCGGGCTGAAAACTGCGAACATCACCAAAGTCTTCCCGACCCGGTCCCATACCGTTGCTGCGCAGGGCGGTATTGCTGCGTCGCTGGGTAACATGGGCGAAGATGACTGGCGCTGGCACATGTACGATACCGTGAAGGGCTCGGACTGGCTGGGTGATCAGGACGCCATCGAATACATGACCCGCGAGGCAGTGCCAGCGATCATCGAACTCGAGCACTACGGCATGCCATTCTCACGGCGCGAAGACGGCAAGATCTACCAGCGCCCCTTCGGCGGCATGACCACCAACTACGGCGAAGGGCGGGCAGGCTCAGCGCACCTGCGCGGCGGCGGACCGGACCGGCCACGCCATGCTGCACACGCTCTACCAGCAGTCGCTGCGCGCTTCGGCAGAGTTTTTTATCGAATACTTCGCCATTGACCTGATCATGGATGACGACGGCGCCTGCCGCGGCGTGGTGGCGCTGAAAATGGACGACGGCACGCTGCACCGGTTCCGGGCGCAGCGGACCATCCTCGCAACGGGCGGCTATGGCCGCGCCTACTTTTCCTGTACGGCTGCGCACACCTGCACTGGCGACGGCGGCGGTATGGCCCTGCGCGCGGGTATACCGGTGCAGGACATGGAATTCGTGCAGTTCCATCCCACGGGCGTCTACGGTGTTGGCGCGCTGATCACGGAGGGTGCACGGGGTGAGGGCGGTATCCTGCGTAACAGCGAAGGTGAGCGTTTCATGGAGCGCTACGCGCCATCGGCCAAGGATCTGGCTTCCCGTGACGTGGTTTCCCGCGCCATGACCATGGAGATCCGTGAAGGCCGCGGGGCAGGGGAAGACAACGATCACATCATGCTTGACCTCTCGCACCTCCCGCCGAGCCAGCTTGAAGAACGCCTGCCCGGTATTTCGGAGACCGCGCGTATCTTCTCCGGTGTCGATGTCACCAAGGCACCGATCCCGGTCCTGCCGACCTGTCACTACAATATGGGCGGTATCCCGACGAACTATCACGGCGAAGTATTGCGCCCGACCGAGCGCGACCCAGAGGCTGTGGTTGATGGCCTGATGGCGGTGGGCGAGGCCGCTTGTGTCTCCGTGCACGGCGCGAATCGCCTTGGGTCCAACTCCCTGCTGGATCTTGTCGTCTTTGGCCGCGCTGCTGGTCTTCGGTGTAAGGAAATGGTCGAACCCGGCGCCAAGCAGCGCGATCTACCGGCTGATGCAGGCGACAACAGCCTCGCGCGGCTGGACAAGGCGCGCCACGCCAATGGTGAAACCGGGACTGCCGACCTGCGACTGGAAATGCAGCGGGTGATGCAGAACAACTGCGCCGTGTTCCGCACCGGAGAAGTGCTGACCGAGGGCGTCGAGCTGATGGATCAGGCCTGGGCCAAGCGCGACGATCTTCGCGTTGCCGACAAGTCGCTGGTCTGGAACTCCGATCTGATCGAAACGCTCGAATTTGACAACCTGATCTACCAGTCTTCGGCGACGATCAACTCGGCCGCCAACCGCGAAGAATCCCGCGGCGCCCACGCGCGTGAGGATTTCCCCGAGCGCGACGACGATAACTGGATGAACCACTCGCTCGCCTGGATCGACGAAACCGGCAAGGCCGATATCACGTACCGCTCGGTGGTGATGCGTACCTTGACCAACGACGTCGCCGTAGTCGAGCCCGCCAAGCGGGTCTACTCACCCCGCCAGCGCAATAAAAACAGAAGAAGCATCGAGAAATGGCTGAGTTTACCCTCCCCCGAAATTCCAAGGTCAAGAAAGGCCTCCACTGGAAGGTGCCAGCCGACAAGGCCGGGGAGAGTGGTAAAACCCGGTCGTTCAAAGTCTACCGCTGGAACCCTGACACGGGTGAGAACCCGCGATTGGATACCTACGAAGTGCCGGTGGAGCGTATGGGGCAGATGGTTCTCGACGCCCTGATCTGGATCAAGAACAACGTCGACAGCTCGCTGACTTTCCGCCGATCGTGCCGGGAAGGGGTTTGCGGCTCCTGCTCCATGAACATCGACGGTACCAACACGCTGGCCTGCACCAAGAACCTCGACGACATCCGTGGCGATGTGGGCGTCTACCCACTGCCACACCGGCCGGTGGTCAAGGATCTGGTGCCCGACCTGAATCAGCTGTACAGCCAGCTGGCTTCGATCGAGCCCTGGCTCAAGACCGACAGTCCGGCGCCTTCGCGCGAGCGGTATCAGTCGGTTGAAGACCGCGCGAAGCTTGATGGTCTGTGGGAATGCATCCTGTGCTTCTCGTGTTCGACCGCCTGTCCGTCATACTGGTGGAACGGCGACCGGTACCTTGGCCCGGCGATCCTGCTGCAGGCTTACCGCTGGCTTGCCGACAGCCGCGATGAAGCGACTGGCGAACGGCTTGACGCGCTGGAAGACCCATTCAGACTTTATCGCTGCCACACCATTATGAACTGCACCAAGACCTGCTCCAAGGGTCTGCACCCGGCCAAAGCCATCACTGAAATCAAAAAAATGATGGTCGAACGGCGGGGGTGAACCGCCAGCACTCTGCCGTTTTGAAGTATGTTCTGGCCGCCAGTACCTAAATCCTAAGCGCTGAGCGGGGCTTGGTCCCTAGACAGCCTTTGATCGGCACAAGAAAAGGGCGCCCGGACGCGCCCTGTTTTAATGTTTTGCCGTGCCGGCTCGGCCTATTCGGCAAAGGCCTTCTCGATCACGTAGTCGCCGGGTTCGCTGTTCGAGCCCTCGACCAGCCCGGCCTGCTCACAAAGGGTGGCACAGTCCTTGAGCATTTCCATGGACCCACAGATCATCACCCGATCCACCGCCGGGTCAAAAGGAGCGGTTCCCACGGCGTCGAACAGACTGCCATCCTGGATCAGGTTCGTGATACGCCCCTGAACCGGGTAGTCCTCGCGCGTGACCGAGGTGAAGTGCACCAGCTTATCGCCGACGACTTCCGACAGCATCTCGTCCGCTGCGATCTCCGCGACCAGATCCAGCCCATACTGCAGCTCCGAAACCTCGCGCGTGGTGTGACACAGCACGACTTTCTCGAAGCGCTCAAAGGTCTCCGGCTCGCGGATCAACGAGGCAAAGGGCGCGATCCCCGTACCGGTGGACAGCATGTAAAGCGTCTTTCCCGGGCGCAGAGCGTCGAGCACCAGCGTGCCGGTCGACTTCTTGCCGAGGATCACGGTATCGCCTTCACCGATGTTCTGCAGACGCGAGGTCAGCGGACCATCCGGTACCTTGATCGAGAAGAATTCGAGGTTGTCGTCCCATGCCGGGGAGGCGATCGAATAGGCGCGCAGCAGCGGCTTACCGTTGTCCCCGGGCAGGCCGATCATCACGAATTCACCCGAGCGGAACCGGAAGCCCGTAGGCCGGGTCATGCGGAACCGGAACAGGCGGTCGGTGTAGTGTTGGGTTTCAAGTACGGTTTGTTCGAACATGAATGGTGATCCGGTCCTCGGTCTCAGTCCTGGTTCCAGGGCAGGTTTGCGGCCTTCCAGCCGTTGAGCAGCCCGCGCCGACCAGAGGCATTCTTGGCACCCTCGAAACCGTCAGAAACGTTGGTCAGGTCCTTGAAACCAGCTTCCTTCAGCGCTTCGGCGGCGGCAAGGCTGCGCACGCCCGAACGACAAAGGACGAAGATCGGCGTTTCCTGCGTCAGCCCGGCCTCGCTGACTTCATCGAGGAAACTGGGGTTTGCTGCGCCGTAAGGAAAGGTTTGCCACTGGATGCCGACACTGCGCTCAAAGGCGGGGCGGCCCACGAACTGCCATTCCGCCGTGGTGCGCACGTCAAGCAGGACGGCGTTGGTGCTTTCCTGCAGAGCCTCAAAGGCTTCAGCGGCTGTCAGAGATTGAATTTTCACGCGGTGTCTGTGCCTCTCGTCCCAGATTGAGGGTGCCTTACCCGACTTGGTGTAGAGCTGATCGGGTGCCACATTCGTCGCGTGACGCCAAGCCTCCTCACCGTGACGGCTGACCAGCTCATCGTCGAGGTGGATCTCCGAAAACCCGCACTGGAAGGCCATGCGTGCCTGATCCGGCATCAGGTTGCCGTTGGCGATGATGCGAAAGCCTTCGCCCCGCTCTCGCCGGGCGCGGCGGGCGTAGGAAAAGCCCCGGCCATCGGCCGCGCTGGGGAAGTTGAAGGTCAGGCAGTCTTCGCAGCCGTCGAAGGCCTGCTCCTGCAGGCCCGGCTCACCGCCGTCGACCCGCAGTCCGGCTTCGGACACCGGGCCTTCGTGGTGGTCGAAAGCCGCGCCCTGTTCCTTAAGCACCCACATAGACGGCCTCCTTGAACGGGGCCTTGCCGACCCGGGCGTAAGTATCGGGGAAGCGCTCGTCAGCGCCGGTGCGCAGGCTCAGATAGATGTCGAGCACCCGTCCGATGGCGGCAGGCACCTGATCTCGGTCAAAGCCCGGGCCCAGCACCTCGCCCACGGCCGCGTTCTCATCGGACCGGCCGCCGAGCGTGATCTGGTAGTTTTCCTTCTCGGCCTTGTTCAGCCCCAGAATACCGATGTTCGCGGCGTGGTGATGGCCACAGGCGTTGATGCAGCCCGAGATATTCAGGCTGATCGGGCCCAGGGCGTCCGCCGCTTCCCGCTCGCGCAACATGGTCGAGAGTTCCTGCGCCACCGGGATCGAGCGTGCAGTGGCGAGGCCGCAGTAGTCCAGCCCCGGGCAGGCGATGATATCGCTGGCTTCACCGATGTTGTCTTCGGCGAGGCCGATGTCCTGCAGCCCTTTGTACAGACCGGGCAGATCCACAGCCCGCACGTAGGGAAAGACCACGTTCTGGCGTTGGGTGATGCGCAGTTCTCCGGCGGAGAAGGTGTCGGCGAGATCGGCCAGCGCCTGCATTTGCGTGCCGGTGACATCACCGGGAATCCCGCCCTTGGGCTTGACTGAGATCTGCACCACAGCCCAGCCGGGTACGCGATGGGCGGCAACATTCTGGCCGACCCAAGCCTGCAGACCAGACGAGGCGGTGCTCAGGTCGAGGCTTTCGGCGGGCTCCATGTCTGGCTGCGAGGCTTCGAACTGCGCGCGGATGCGTTCGTATTCGTCGACAGCCGGCTGGAAGGGTGCCGTATCCATGCCCGCAAGCTCTGCCCGCACCTCGTCGCGGTAGCTCTCCAGCCCCAGCTCTTCGACCAGGATCTTGATCCGGGCCTTGTACTTGTTGTCCCGGCGGCCGTGCAGGTTGTAGATGCGCAGCATTGCTTCGAGCAGCGGCAGCAGGTCAGGCAGGGCCACGGCCTCTTCGAACAGTTTGGCGACGCGTGGTGTCCGGCCCTGTCCACCGCCGACGTAGAGGTCGAAGACGGGGTTGCAGCTGTCGTCGGTCTTGGCCCAGATGCCGATGTCGTGGAATTTCATCGCGGCGCGGTCTTCGGCGGCGCCGGTGACGGCAAACTTGAACTTGCGCGGCAGAAACGCGAATTCCGGGTGCAGCATCGACCATTGCCGCAGCAGCTCGGAGACCGGACGCGGGTCAACAAACTCATCCGCCGCCACCCCGGCGAAGGGGTCGGAGGTGACGTTGCGGATACAGTTGCCCGACGTCTGGATCGCATGCATCTGCACCGAAGCCAGATGGTCGAGAATATCGGGGGTATCGACCAGCTTGGGCCAGTTGAACTGAATGTTCTGCCGGGTGGTGAAATGCCCGTAGCCCTTGTCATAGGTATCGGCGATGTAGCCCAGCTTGCGCAGCTGGGTGCTGTTCAGCTCACCGTAAGGGATGGCGATGCGCAGCATGTAGGCGTGGAGCTGCAGATACAGCCCGTTCTGCAGGCGCAGCGGGCGGAACTCTTCTTCACTGAGCTGGCCGGTCAGGCGTCGCTCGACCTGGTCGCGGAACTCGCGCGCGCGGTCCTCCACGAAGGCCTGATCGTGGGTGTCGTAGGCGTACATGTTCAGCGATCCCTAGGCTGCGTGGCGGTTCTCGGTGTCCGTCGCTGGCACGTTGGTACAGGCACGCTCGGCCCCGCCAGGCGGCGGATTTCCCGCAGTTTCAGCGGCATGGGCCCGGTACTGTCTTCGGGCCGCAAAGCGACCAGATAGGCGCCGACGACCCGATTGGCGGTTTCTTCAGCCTGACCCTTTGAAAGCAGGGCTTGGGCAGTCTCCGTTCCCTGACTGATCAGGGCGTCGTTGATATCCGAGGTCCAGCTTTCGTCGGCTGACCAGAACACGATATCGCCGATGCGGACATCATTGGCGGTCAGGACCGCCTTGGTGGGGAGTGCATTGGCCATCTCTAAGCTGCCTTTCGTGCAGGGTTGGTGGTCCGGCGTGCGTCCGGATGTTGGTTCAAAGTCTCGATGGATTTGGTCTGGCCAGAGGGGGCTTTCTGGAGTTCGGCTTCGATCCCCGGGATGAGCCGCACGGCAAAACCCGCAGCGCGCGCGGCGCGAAGTTCAGCATAGGCCAGGTGACCGCTGCCGCTGACCAGCCGCGTGACGCTGTGCCCGGCACGCAGATGGTCGAGCAGGGCTGTGGTCGCGCCCAGACCATGGGTTTCGATGATCGCTTCCCGGCGTGCCAGTTCCAGCACGGCGCGCGACACCAGCGGTTCGGAGAGCACGACATCAGCGTTGTCCAGCGCCTGATGCCCGGCCACAGTCAGCAGGTCGGCCTGCCCGGCACCAGTTCCGACGATGGTCAGGCGCCCGGCTGATGGTGCGGTTCCCACCGCGTGGCTCGACAGCAGGTCCTGGCCCAATGCCTCGATATCGGCGGCTTTCGTCAGGCGCTGTTCCCGCGCGCCACTGAAAAAGCGCTGCCAGAAGTCGCGCCGGGCACCGCCCGCGGGCAGGCTATGGGCCACGGCTTCCCGCAGCGAAGCCGCGATCCGGGCGATGAGACCCAGCCCCGGCTCGAGCATAAATTCGACCTGCGCTTTAATCCGTCGCGCGAGAACCGGCGCCGTGCCCTCGGTGCCAATCGCCACCACCACCGGGTCGCGATCGACCAGCGCCGGGGTGGAAAAATCAGAAACGGCGGGCTGATCGGCAGCACAGACGAGGATACCGGCAGCGCGAAGACGGGTCGCCAGTCGGGCATCCAGCGCCTCGTCGCCGGTCGCGGCGTAGGCAAAGGCGATGTTTTCAGGCAGGTCGAAGGTCAGTGGGTTGGTCCGCACACGGATCACGCCATCAAGCGCCAGCAACGGCGCTTCGAAGTGCGGGGCGATGGCGATTACCGTGGCTTCGGTTTTAAGCAGCAGGCGCAGCTTAGCCGCAGCCTCTTCGCCGCCACCGAAGACGATGACGCTGCGATCAGCAACGTCGATGAACAGGGGGAAGGCTTTCATGGCTCACTCCGTGGAACGCCCATCAAATGTGCCAATTTCCCAAATAATCACAATATGGGAGAAAAAATAAGCCTGAAATAACAAAAGGCGCGAGATATCACAGCACGGCGTGCTGTTTCGCGCCTTTTCGTAGGAATATGTTCTGCCAGATGGCGACCGAGCTGAATTCAGTTTCGGTCGCGATCAGCAGATGGGGCCTTAGGAACCAGCCAGAGCGTTCTTCAGAGCGGTCGAAGCCTTGAAGGAAGCAACGCGCTTCTCAGGGATCTGGATCGTCGCGCCCGTCGACGGGTTGCGGCCGGTGCGTGCTGCCCGTACTTCGGACTTGATGGTCGCGAAGGAGCCCATAGCGACATCGTTACCGGCAACCAGTTCCCCCTGAACGGAAGACAGGTAAGCTTCGATGGTAGACTTGGCCTGAGCTTCGGACACGCCGGCACTCTTTGCTGCTGCGGAAACCAGAGCGGTATGTGCGGTTTTGGACATCGTTGTTACTCCCTTGTGTCATGGCGCATTCGCACCATCCCGATTGAGCCTTTGGTTTACTCAATCTTGGCCCACAACAAAAGAGATTATGCGCATTTTCAGCCCTAAACAGACTGATTCGTGGGGAAAATGGGCAATTTCAACCGCCTTGAGCAGCGTTGAACAATTCAAATGGCAGGTTTTAGGGCTGAAAATGGCCCGAAGCGCCCAGCCCGAACCCCCTACAGATCGGGGGGTTTCGGGCCGGACTTCAGACCAAAACAGCCTTGGGAGGGCGTTTAGGACCCCGGTGTGAAGGCTTCGTCACCCATGATGGTGATGACGTTGGACTCCAGGATAGCGCCTGCAGCAGCGCGCTTGGCCCGCAGTTCTTCGTGGGTCGCAAAGGCCTTCATGGCTTCCGGGGAGTCGAATTCGATGATCACCATCATCTTGTTGTCGTCTTCCTTGGTGGCACCGGCAAAGACGAGACGCGCACCGAGGGCATTTAGTTCAGCCTCGTTTTCGAAGTACATTTCCTTCCACGGCTTGAAACCGCGTTCCAGATCCTGAGTTAGTTGGACGAACATGCGTTGATCTCCCTGTGAAGTCGCTGAGTTGCCTATTTTTCTAGTGAAACAAGTGTGATCGCATTGCTGATGCATCGCAATCGCTTTGGACCGGTCGGGAACGAGCAATTTAAGCAGTTTTGACTTAGGCGTATCAGCGATGGCCCTTGCACTGGCGGCTGGACCCTTTGGATTTGCCCCGTACTATGGCTCACCATTGATCGTGAAGCACAGGGGACGAACCATGACCGACGCCATCACCATTCGCCCACTCCGCCGCGAGGACCACGCCGACTGGTCCCGGCTCTGGACCGGCTACCTCGAGTTCTATGAAACGCAGCTGAGCGAAGAGGTATATCGGGTCTCGTTCGAGCGATTGCTGATGGATGATCCACACGAGTACAGCGGTTTGATCGCCGAGGTCGACGGCCAGCCCGTCGGGCTGGCCCATTTCCTGTTTCACCGGTCCATGTGGACCGTCGAGAACACCTGCTATCTAATGGATCTGTTCGTTGATCCGACCATCCGGGGGAAGGGCGTTGGCCGCGCGCTGATCGAGGCGGTGCATGCGGCGGCCAAGGCGGCTGGGGTCACCGAGACCTACTGGCAGACCCAGGAGTTCAACTACAAGGGCCGCATGCTCTATGATCAGGTGGCCAGCCGGACGCCCTTCATCATCTATTCCAAGGAGGACTGAGCCGGCGCGTCGTCCCCGCCGGCCCTGACACAGGACCCGGCCCTAGCGGTCGGCGCAGAGCATCCGGGTCGCACGCTGGTCGAGACCGGGCAATGCGCCATGACCCCCGAAGCGGTATTCGAAATACTCGTTGGTGATCATGTCTGAACGGGGCTTGAGCGCCCGGTCCAGCGCCCGTGCATTGCCAACCGGAACGATGGTGTCGCGCACGCCATGGTGGGTCTGCACCCGCTCGGGCAACAGGTCGGCAAAGTGCAGCGCAGAGCCGCCCAGCAGCTGCATGCGCAGCTCTTCAAAGCTCGTCTGGCCGTCGTAGTAGGCCTCGACGAAGGTCCCGGGAAAGCCGTAGTAGGGGCTGACTTCCTCACCGCGCAGGTGCCCGATGACGCCGTTGATCATGTCGGGATAGGTGAGCACGTCGGTCGGGCCAAAGACGTTGACCACCCGATCAACCCGGGGGTCGCGGATCCCCAGCATCAGGGAAACACCGCCACCGCGCGAGTAGCCCCATGCGCTGACATCGTTGTCCTGCGCGCCGGGGTAGTTGTCCACGACGCCGGAGATCAGTGCCATGACGTCGATGACGTCACGGTTGATCAGGCTCTTTTCGCCTGTGCTCTCGTAGGTGTCGTCGAAGATCCGCAGTTCTTCGCCGCGGAAGCTGGGGACAACAACGAAGAAGTCGGCGAGGCAGTCATCGACAAGTTCGAAGGCCCATTCGGCTTCGATGCCGTCCCAACCGCCGTGGTTGAGCACGAGGATCGGCGCGGGCTGCCCGGGGCGGTAGTCCTGTGGCGTGCGAACGGCAGAGTAGTGGCGGTTGCCCTCCACCCGCTGGCTGACAACGTCGAGCCGGTAGCCTTCGTCTTCGAAGCTGTCTTCAACCTTCCACCGTGTGGCGGGCGCCACCGGCTCTGCCCAGGCGTCGAGGACAGCGCTTCGCTCAGCGGCGGTCGGCGGCGCGAAAATGCGCTGCAGGGTTTCAGCCTGAGAGGCGCCGGCGAGGCCCAGTGCGACCGTGGTGGCGCAGAGGGCCGCCGCCGCCGCGGTGGCCTTTGCCTTGGACTTCCAGCCAGACAGGCCGCCTGCAATCAAGGAGCGGGAGGGGAGAGCGGAGGGGTGGAGGCGTGGTGATAGGGCATGGTGCTGCTCGGTTCCGGGTTGTGGTGGTTCGTGTCATTACCCCACCTTACACAACGCAGAACCGAGAGCGTTTACAAGCCTTAGCCAGAATCTCACCTTTTTATGTCAAAGGTGAATGATTTTTTCGCCTACTTCGCGTTCAGCTTGGAGAGACAGGCGATCAAGGTGATCAGCGGGATCAGCATGAACAGGGCGGCGAAGATGTTGAATCCGTTGAAACCGTTGTACCCGAAGGTGCTGGCCATACCCCCGCAATGAACTGCGTGCCCATCATGGCGACGACTGCGATGGCGCCGATGCGGGCCCGAGCCGGGTTTGCGGACAACAGGCCGATGAAAAAGATGATCGCGCCCATGCCGAGCATGTGGGCGAACCACACCACTTCGACGACCGCCGCGATGTTCAGCTCACGCTCGGTCAGCTCGCCCGTCCAGAAGGTGCTGGCGGAGCTTACTGCCTGACCGCTAATCAGAGCGATCCCGGTGAAGACAACCAGAAAGGCGCCCATGACCATGAGCCAGAGCCGTGTATTCAGAATTGTACCGAGAAGTTGCATCGGAGTTCCCCTTGAGTGATGCCAGAATGGTTGCATACGAATTCACTAATTTAGCAACGCTGTCTATTTAAATGGAACTAGAGAGACCCTTTTCTCACGAAAGGCGCCAGTCTATCGGCGGATCTTTCGTTGTCGGCGTCGGATTTTAGTGCACTTTGTTCCGGGAGCTTTGCCACCGAGCCGCTCGGTCTGGCCGACCAACAGGATTGGATTTTTTCTATGCGTTCTTCACAGCTGTTCTCGCCGATCACCCTGGGCGGGATCGAACTGAGCAACCGGATCGTGGTGGCACCCATGTGCCAGTACAGTGCCGACGACGGCAGCGCCACCGACTGGCATCTCATGCACCTGGGTCAGTTTGCGGTCAGCGGCGTGGGCCTGATCTTCGTGGAAGCCACCGGCGTCAGCCCGGAAGCGCGGATTTCTCCCGGCTGTCTGGGGCTGTGGTCCGATGAGAATCAGGAGGCATTGGCTCGTGTGGTCGGGTTCTGCCGCGACTACGGTAACGCCACGATGGGCATTCAGCTGGCCCACGCCGGGCGCAAGGCCTCGACCGATCTGCCCTGGTACGGCGGCGCGCCAATCCCTGCGGCTGACCCTCGGGGCTGGCAAACGGTTGCCCCGTCCTCGACGCCCTACAACGATGCCTTTGAAACACCGACTGCGCTGGACGATGAGGGGCTGGCGAAGATCGTCGATGACTTTGTTGCCGCAGCCCGGCGGGCCGACGAAATCGGCTTTGACGTGGTCGAAGTGCACATGGCCCACGGCTACCTGATGCACCAGTTCCTGTCGCCGTTGAGCAACCAGCGCAACGACGCTTACGGCGGTGCGCTGGAAGGGCGGATGCGGTTCCCGCTGGAGGTTTTCGCCGCCGTTCGTGCGGTCTGGCCCAAGACCAAGGCGCTGGGCGTCCGGATCTCCGCCACCGACTGGGTCGAGGGCTCAAGCTGGACGGTCGAGGAAGCCAGCCGATTTACCGCTGCGCTCTATGCCGCCGGCGCTGACTTCATCGACGTTTCCAGCGGTGGCAACTCACCGGCGCAGCAGATCGAAGCCGGTCCGGGCTATCAGACCGGCTTTGCCGCAACCATAAGGCGCGAGGTCGGCATTCCGACCATGGCGGTTGGGCAGATCACGGAGCCACGGCAGGCCGAAGCCATCCTGCGCTCCGGTCAGGCGGATATGGTGGCGCTGGCGCGCGGTATGCTGATTAACCCGCGTTGGGCCTGGCATGCCGCAGAAGCGCTGGATGCCGAGGCGACCTTTGCCCCGCAATACATGCGTTCGAGCCGGGCGCTCCGCGGTGAACCAGTGCCGGGGAACCCGCCGGTGAAGGCGCGCAAGGACTGACGCGCTACTAGTCGTCGCGGCCGGGCTCGTCTGGATTGCTGGAAAACAGTGCGATTTTGTTTCCTTGCGGGTCGCGCAGATAGCCGACGTAGAACCGCGGGCCGTAGGCTGCCCGGAACCCCGGCGCGCCCTCATCAGTGCCGCCCGCGGCCAGTGCGGCGGCGTGCAGCGCCCTGACCTGCGCCTGATTGCTGGCTTCGAAGGCCACCATGCTGCCGTTACCCGCCGACGCCGGCCGGCCGTCGAAGGGTGGTTTGACGTAGAATTCGGGCAGGGCAGGGCAGTCGGGAGATGTTTGGATCAGGGCGAAGCTGAGCCCCTCCTCACTCTCTTCAAGGCCGTAGCCCAGGGCGGGCAGGAAGCGGCATAGAAACGCTTGGCGCGGGCGATGTCGGACGCGCCGACAGACAGGTAAGCGACCATCTGGATTTCTCTATTGGATGCTGTCGACGATCATATTGGCCATCTGGCGCAGTGGCTCGACATTGTAGGTGAAAGCGGGCGACGTGTTTACCTCGTTGATGACGAAATCCGGATCCTCCACCAGGAGATCTTCAGAGATAAAATCGATGCTTCCCTCTTGTATGTCGAAAATCTTCATAATCTTTTGAACAACCTGACGAACCTGCTCAGGCAAATCATCTTCGGTGAAGTAATAGTTCGTATGGCCAAAGGTCCCATTTTGCTGATGTATGAAAAACACCTGATCTTTTTCGAGGACTGAGTCATACGTGAGTCCGGCCCGCTCCAGATTTGCATTGAAAACTGGCGATCGCATCATGTTTTTGAAAATGGGCCTCGGTTTGGTGAAGTTCTCACCCGGCTCGGTATCCTCGCAAAATGTTTTCAGCAATGAGCGGATGTTGCTCGAACCATCGCCAAACAGTCTGGGTCGGTACTTCTGATGAATGAAAATGATTTCACCATCAAACAGGCAAACTCGATAGCTTTCGCCAAAAAAAATGCTTTTCAACAATGAAATCGTATTCGTTTAAATTGATTCGGTCCAAAATTGATCGTAAATAAGACTCGTCCATAATATTTGCATAGATAGCAATATTACCATTAGTATTATTTGGCTTCAGGACAATTGGGTATGAATTTTCAGCTGCAAAATCCAGAATATCTTGCGGGCTGTATACAAACTGAGGGTCAGTGGTTGGAATGTTAGCGTCCCTGAGGATGTCACACGTCAGCTTTTTGCTCATCAGCAGCTTGACCGTCAGTTCACCGGTCGTTTCCGATAGACTGCCCCGGAACAACCGAAATTTTTCACCCTTGCCGACCATGAACGTACCGCTCTTGTCCACCTCCGTGACGGGCGCATCTCGATCGTGGATGAACCTGAGGATGATACGCTGGTTCAGGCCTTTCAGGCCGTGTTGTTTGAGGGCTTCCTGAAACTGGCCAACCTGTTCGAGGAAACGGGCTTGATCGAACTGTTTCGTGGGGGCGAGGAGCCCGTCTTCGAGCAAGTGCTTAAAGAGCCGCGCCGGGAGCCATCGGGGACCAACCCGCGTGGGTAGGTAGTATTGCCCATTGAGGTCGCTGCCGCGTTCCGGCTGAAAGACACCAACCTGAAACACGGGCCACTTGGCGGCGAGGCATGCGCGGTAGACCCACCCCAGCACCTGTCGGGCGCGTCCATCCAGCGGGCTCGTCTGTGGCGTCTCGAATTCAGGCTCTTCCCATGCGCCAAGGGCCCGGTCGAGAGCCTTGACCGCGTCTTTGTTAAAGGCAGCGGAGGTTGCGCCCTCGACGATGAAGCCGACGGCTGCGCCTTTGAGGCCATTCTCTGGTTCGGCTACGTAGCTAAGCTTTGATACCAATGTCACGCTGGGCTCGCCTTTTCAGGTTTCCGGGATCAGGCATCCTAAAAAGGTGCGCTGTCTTAGATCGTGAGGAAATCCATGCGTCTGTAAAGGGCCAGCATGTTGAGGCGAGGTGAAACACCCTAAAAATGCAGTGGTTTTATATCGGTGAGCCTGCACGGATGACTTGGGTGCAAAACGACCCGATCAGCAGTTCAGGGCACTCTATCCGCTGCGGGCAGCAGTGAGGGCCGTCGCATTCGATGGCCCTCGCTGGTCTGTCTCAGATTTCAGAACTGGAACACTGCAACCTGAACGTCGACGCAGGGCGGGTTCGGGAAGTCTGCCTCGCAGCCCCCGTTCATCGTGTTCAGCATATCGTTGAGGATGGCCGGATCAGCCGGTCCGTGATCGCGAACCACGAGGTGGATCTCTGCCGTGCCGGGCAGGACGATGCCGGGGCCGCCCATGGCTTCGGAAACGTCACCGATCGGTAGGTGGGCATTAAAGACGATGTTGCCGGACTGGTCGGCGACCATCCCATCGGCCCGAAGGACGGAAATACCGACGGCTTCCCACTGCGGCAGGTTCACGGGCGGCAGGCCGTCGTCAGTGATGATCACTGCGCCGTCAGCGTCGGTCAGCAGCACGTCATCGGTGCCGCACGCACCGTCGGTGCAGTTTTCCGGATAGTTATAGACGGTCCACCACAGGGTATAGGCGTTGTTCGGAACCAGGTCGGTTGTCGAGACCCGTGTCGCGAGGCCGTAATCCATCCGATCGAGGCTGGCTTCAGAATTGGCGACGGCACCGAAGTCGGGCAACGAAATCATTGTGGTGTTCTGTGTTTCGGCCTGAGCGATCGTGCCGAAGGCGAAGAGGACGAGGGTTGATAGCAAGGCGATGGCGGTCTTCATGGTCAGGATCCTTAACTCGGTAAAAAAGTTCAAACACACTAAAACTGTCAATATTTCTTTCAGATACGGGCTGTGTCAATCGGTAACCAATGGTGTTGAAGGTGGCGAGCCGCCCCAAAGCCCCGAATACCGGGGGCAAAGCACGGCACTCAAATTAGTGGAATTCCATTCACAAACCGTGCCGTCCGCTAGGCTATACCTCCCTAGATCCGTGGAGGAAGCTGCAACGGCTCGTAACCTCTGCTCGCGCCTTTGGCCCTTGCCGCTAAGCTATTTTACTGCCGGTGCCTTCAGCGGCGTCTGGATGCGGCTACTTTAACCAGAAAATGGGTTTTGTCAGGACCGGTAACCGGGGAAGGGGGAGAGGGATGATGGACCATACAGGATTCGAACCTGTGGCCTTCCGATTGGAATCGGACGCTCTATCCTGCTGAGCTAATGGCCCTTCGTGGGTCCGCAGACCGAGGCGCATCATAGTCGGTAAATCGGTGCCGTCCACGATGGCATTTCACAAAGTCTTTCCTCGGCAAACCCACCTTGACTACCAGGCCTTTGCAGCCTCCACCGCTGCAGTCAGGGCTTCAATAATCGCGGGTTCGGCCGCGGAATGCCCCGCCTGCTGCACCACCTGCAGGTCGAGCTGCGGCCAACGCTGCTGCAGTTCATAGGCGCCAGAGAGCGGACAGATCATGTCGAACCGACCGTGGACCAGCACGCCCGGAAAATCGAAACCACCCTCGGGAACGCAGGACAGCGCACCGTGCTCGGGGTCGTCGAAAAAGCAGTCGTGGGCCAGGTAGTGTGCCTCACAGCGGGCCATGCGCCACGCCGCTTCCGAGGCGCCGAAAGACCCGCCCCCGGCCAACGAGGAACAGGCGGACTCATAGCGGGTCCAGGCTTCCCCGCCGATAGCCGCACCCGACGGTCACGGTCGTCCAGCCGTTCGCGGTAGCCCGCAAGCGGGTCCCCGCGCCGATCCTCGGGCAGGGCCTCCAGCCATCGGCGGTGGGCGTCGGGGTAGAACCGGCTCAGCCCGTCGAGGAACCATTCGCGGTCTGCCCGCCGACCGAGGAACAACCCGCGCAGGACGAGCCCGCGCACGGTGTCGGGGTGCTGCCCCGCATAGGCCAGTGCCAGCGTCGCGCCCCAGGAGCCACCAAACACCAACCACTGGGCGACGCCGAGATGGCGCCGCAGCGCATCGGAATCCGCGACGAGGTGCCAGGTGGTGTTGGCTCGCAGGCCGCCACCGGGGGTCGAGCGCCCTGCGCCGCGCTGGTCAAACTGGATCACGCGATAGTGGCTGAGGTCGAAGAAGCGCCGGGTCCAGGCGTTGGCGCCGGCCCCGGGGCCCCCGTGCAGGCAGACCACAGGCACGCCCTCGGGGTTGCCCGCCTGTTCGTAGTACAGGCTGTGCCCATCCGAGACCGGGAGATAACCGCGGTCGTAGGCCTGTTCGCCCTGTCCCCGCTTTGAGTGTTCGACCTTATCCATGCTGCACCCTATATCTGTTCCATACAGCAAGTTCTCAAGGTGAAAGCGACCATGACCCAGGCAAATCCCGCACCCGCCCTCGACCTCGAAGACCGGGTTGGGGCCCTGATCGACCGCGCGCGCGCTGCCGGCGCCGATGCTGCAGACGCTTCGGTGTTCGGCAGTGACCAGATTTCGGTGGGCCGCCGGATGGGGCAGATCGAGACGCTCGAGCGGGCGGACAGTGCCGGGGTCGACCTGCGTGTGTTCGTCGACGGCCAGATCGCGCAGGTAAGCGGCAGTGATCTGTCCGACCAGGGCCTGATACGCCTTGCCGAGCGAGCTGTGGGCATGGCCCGCCACAGCCCCGCAGATCCCTTCGCCAAGCTCGCTGAGCCGGGGCAGGTGGCGACCGAGTGGCCGACGTTGGAAACCGCAGACCCGGTCGAACCGTCCACCGACGGCCTGCTGGCTATGGCTGAGGCTATGGAAGACGCCATGCTGTCGGTCGAGGGCGTGACCAACTCCGGCGGGGTTTCGGCTGGCTGGACCAAATCTTCGCTTGTTATGGCAACGACCAACGGATTCGTCGGATCGGTGCAGGCGACTCGTTTCGGGATATCCGGCAGCGCCATCGCCGGCAGCGGTGAGGCGCAGAAGCGCGACTTCGACTACGACCTCGCCGTCTTCGCCGAAGACCTCGGCGATCCGGCTGCCGTGGGGCGGGAGGCCGGACAACGGGCGGTCAGTCAGCTCGGGGCACGCCCGGGTGCGACGGCCAAAGTGCCGGTGATTTTCGAGCCCCGGGTTGCTGTGCGCATGCTCGGGCTGCTGACCGGTGCGATCAACGGCGAGTCCGTGGTGCGCGGCACCAGTCTGCTCGCTGATCACGTCGGCGAGCTGGTGATTTCGCCCGACCTCTCGGTGCACGAAGACCCGTTCAAGGCGCGTGGGCAGGGCAGCCGCCCGTTCGATGGTGAGGGCCTGCCGGTCCAGCCGCGCGCGATTTTCGAAAACGGTGTGCTCCAGACCCATCTGCACAATCTTGCGACCGCCGCGCAGGCCGGTGTCGAGCCCACAGGCCACGCCAGCCGTGCCGGGGCGTCAATCGGGGTCGGCCACGCCAATCTGTGGCTCAGCCCGGGATCGGTGTCGGTCGAGGATATGCTGGCAGCAGCGGGTGAGGCCTTCTACGTCACCTCGCTGATGGGGCAGGGCGCGAATATGATCACCGGAGACTACAGCCAGGGCGCGACCGGCTTCTGGGTCCGCGATGGCCAGCTTGCTGAACCGGTGGAGAGCATGACGCTGGGGGCCGGCTGCAGGATATGTGGCGTTCGATGTCGGCGGCTGATGATCTGACTTTCTTTGGTGGCATGGGCACGCCGACGGTGCAGATGGATGGTCTGACCGTGGCCGGCGCCTGAGGCTGCGCATGCCGGGCGGCGTGATGGAGGATCAGGCCGTGAGGCGCGCAGTGGGGTCCGCTTGCTGACCCTGCTGTCCATGCTGTCTGTTTTGTTGGCGCCGCTGCTGGTGCTGGGACTGCGCTTGCGTGGGGAACCGGCTGCGCGGACTGATGAACGGCTCGCCCGGCGCTCTCCGGCAAAGATGGAGCGAGCGAAGAACACCAAAGCGACCGATGCCCGCGAAGTGCTGTGGTTCCATGGGGCATCTGTTGGTGAAGTCCGGGCGCTGCTGCCGCTTGTTCTTCACTATGCAGACCGGTTTCAAGCTGGAGCAGGCGTCCTGCTAACGGTGCAGAGCGCACAGGGTTACGCGGTCGCAGCGCAGGCGCTCGAGGCTTGCCCGCAGGCGGCAGTCGCCATGGCGCCCATGGATCATCCCGGGGTTATGACGCGGTTCTGTCGGCTTTATCGGCTGCGCGGGCTGGTGCTCTACGAGAATGAAATCTGGCCCTGCTGGCTGGCCGCAACGCGGATGAGGGGCGTTCCAGTGGTCCTGCTCGATGCCTCGTTGTCGGCGCCCAGCCTGGGGTTCTGGCGGCGTTGGCCGGGGCTCGCGGCGTCGGTCGGGGCAGCGCTGTCGCGGGTGACAGCTGCGGACGCCGGGCAGACATCGGCCCTGCAAGCGCTGGGCTGGGGGCCGGTGCGGAAGGCGTTGCCGCTGAAGCTGGTTGGCTCGGCGCTGCCGGTTGATCCGGCGGAACTGGCGCGCTGGCAGCGCTGGCGCCGGAAGGATGCGCCACTGCTGGTCTTTGCCAACGTCCACCCTGGTGAAATCCGGGCCGTGGCGGACATGATCGCGGCCTGGATGGTGCGGGGGCGGGGGGCGGACAAGGCAGGGCCACCGCGTAAAGACGGGGATCGGGCTGAGGTGCAGATCATTGTCGCACCCCGACATCCGGAGAAGCTGGCGCATTTCGAGCAGGTCCTCGGTGACGAAGGGCCCGGGTTGGCATACTGGACCGGATTTGGGACGCTGGGTACGCTCTACGCGCTGGGCGGAACGGTGGTGGTCGGCGGCGGTTTCGACCCGCGGGTCGGCTCGCACAACCCGATGGAAGCGCTCCGGGCGGGCTGTCGTCACCGTTTGCGGGCCGCACGCCGGAAAGCAGGCGACGTTGATAGCGTTGCTTGAAGCCGAAGGGCTGCTTGCGCGCTGGTCCGATCTGGTTTCGCCAGAGGGCCGGAGCAACGGCTCTGGTACGGCTGATGCCGGGTCGGAAACGCTCGACGCTCTGTCGAGAAAGGCGGAAGCAACAGCGCTTGCAGCGATCGAGGAGGCTGTTTTCGGGACGAAACCCGATGCCTGAGATTTGAGACCGGAACGCCGCGTGGCTGGTCTTTTTGACGTTTATCGCTCAACAGGGCGGAGTTTATCCGGAGCCTGTCGAAGGACCGTTGAGCACCTTTCTCTCTTTACGCTCAACACGGCTGCGTGATCGACCCGACCTTGTCTCGACCGCTTCGCGGTCTTCGCCAAGGCGTCGCGCATTTAACTTTTGCGCTCAAAACGCTACGCTGTGAGCGCGTTGGAGATCATTGATGGAACGACGCTCAAAGTGCCGCATGTTGAGTGTCAGAGGAAAGAAGTTGCGCCGACTTGTCCCCGACCGCGCTTCGCGCGGCGGGGCCAAGCGTCGCGCAACTCCATAGAAAAATGACGTCAGGCCGGGCGAAGCGCGGCCTGTCCGTTTGACTGCGCGGGGAGATTTGTAAGCCGCGAAGCGGCGTCGAATCGAGCCCGCCACCCTACGGTGTTTGTTAAAAGTGATCGATCTGGGAGCGAGCAAGCCCGGAGAACCCACCGCTGTCTCAGAGTAGTGAGCCCTGATCTTCGTCCACCTCGCGAGGGGGTCGCTTTGACCGACCTGCAGTCCCGGTAGACGATGTCGTCGTCTTGGGTGGTTTTACCCCCCTCGACGCCTCTGTTTCGCCGGCAATCACGTCAATCGGGCCATCGATGAAGTGCAGCCGCAGCCGGTCACCGTCTGCAACGCCTCCGGCACGTGGCACGACCGCTCCATCCTCGGCGCTGACCCAGACGTAGCCCTGTTCCAGAAGCCGGTCCCGGCTCGTTGCAAAGGAGTCCAGCAACCGCTGAACGTTACTGAGCGCCTGCTGGTGCTGGTCCAGGCGCCGCGCGGTTGCCTGCTGCATGCGGTCACCAAAGCGCTGAGCAGCGAACGTCCCCGCGCGCGAGCGTGCGGCCTGCCCCGCCGCGGACCCAAGCCGATCGCTCAGGCTGCGCGCCTGTTCGCCCATGCGCTGCAGTCGTTCCCGTGGGTGACGCACTTTGGCAGCGACAGTGTCGAGCTGGCTCTTCTGCCCCGGATTGCCGCCTGCAGTCCCCGGTCGAGCCGCTGTTCGAGCACGTCGAGGGCCTGTCGACGCTCCTGCAGCACCCGGTTGGGATCGACCAGCCCGCGCGCCAGCCCGGCCAGCTCGGTCCTCGCCTGCTGTGCCTTGCGCTGCAGCCCACGGCCGATGCGCGCACCAAATTCCTCCACCCCGAGCAGCAGGTCAGCCCGCACCGGGACCGCCATTTCTGCAGCCCCGGTGGGCGTCGGCGCGCGGCGGTCGGCGACAAAGTCGATCAGTGTCGTGTCGGTCTCGTGTCCGACGGCTGAAATCACCGGGATACGGCTGGCTGCCACCGCCCGCACCACGGCCTCTTCGTTAAAGCCCCACAGGTCTTCCAGCGAACCCCCGCCCCGGCCCACGATCAGAACGTCCGGCCGCGGCACGTCGCCTCCGGGTTCAATGGCGTTGAAACCCGCAATCGCGGCCGCAACGTCCGGCGCTGCCCGCTCCCCCTGCACCGAGACCGGCCACAGGAGTACGTGCCGGGGAAAGCGGTCCGCAACCCGGTGCAGAATATCGCGGATCACCGCGCCGGTGGGTGAGGTCACCACCCCGATCACCTGCGGCAGAAACGGCAGGGGCTGCTTTCGTCCAGCCTCGAAAAGGCCCTCGGCCATCAGCCGCTTACGCCGGTCCTCGAGCAGCTTCAGCAGCGCGCCTTCGCCCGCCAGCTCCATCTGCTCGATCACCACCTGATACTTCGATCCGCCGGGGAAGGTGGTCAGCTTGCCGGTGACAATGACCTCCATGCCCTCTTCCGCGCGCAGGCTCAGCTTGGAGACGGCCCCGCGCCAGCAGACCGCGTCGATGACGGCCTTCTCGTCCTTCAGGGTCAGATAGAGGTGTCCCGAGCGATGGTAGTTGGGCCGGGAAATCTCGCCGCGGACCCGTACCCGGTCAAAGGTGGTCTCGATGGTCCGCTTGACCGCCTGCGCGACCTCGGAAACGCTTAGTTCCGGCGCATTGTCGCCGGGCTGCGGCTGTCCCGGTGCTTTCGCGCCCGCCGCTGTTCCCGGTCCAGCCTTGCCCTTCGCCGGGCTGTCGAAGTCAAAAATATCCATCCCAGCGGCTTACCAGTTCAGCGGCGCCGGGCAAAGAAGGCTGTCAGAAGTTCTCCACAGCGGCGCTCTTCCACCCCTGCGATCACTTCGGGCGCGTGGTGGCAGGTCGGCTGCGCGAACACCCGAGGCCCGTGGTCGACCCCCCCGGATTTCGGATCGGCGGCGCCGTAGTAGACCCGGCGCACCCGGGCCAGCGACAGCGCGCCGGCGCACATGGGGCAGGGCTCGAGCGTCACGTATAAGTCGCAGTCCTCCAGCCACTTGCGGCCCAGAACGCGGCAGGCTTCGGCAATCGCAAGCATTTCGGCGTGCGCCTGCGGGTTCTGGTCAGCCTCGACCCGGTTCCCCGCCGCCGCGATGGCACTGCCGTCGCGAACCACGACGGCACCGACCGGCACTTCGCCCGCCGCACCCGCCGCCTTGGCCTGCTCCAGCGCGTCTTCGATGAAGGCCAGCGACACGCCTGCCGTCCTCAGACCTGGGTGCCGCCGACGGTGATCGCGTCAATCTTGCAGGTCGGCTGACCCACGGTCACGGGCAGGCTCTGTCCCGCCTTGCCGCACATGCCCACGCCCTTCTTGATGGCAAGGTCGTTGCCGACCATCGACACCCGACGCATGACCTCAGGGCCGTTCCCGATCAGCGTCACGCCCTTGATCGGCTCGGCGATCCGGCCGTCGCGGATGCGGTAGGCCTCGGTGATCTTGAAGGTGAACTGGCCGTTGGTGATGTCGACCTGCCCGCCGCCGAAGTCGACCGCATAGATGCCGTCCTTGACCGAGGCGATGATCTCGCCCGGATCGTCCTGCCCGGCGGCCATGAAGGTGTTGGTCATGCGCGGCATGGGCGCATGCGCATAGGACTCGCGGCGGCCGTTCCCGGTCGCTGCCACCCCCATCAGCCGGGCGTTCATCCGGTCCTGCATGTAGCCGACAAGGCGACCGTTCTCGATCAGCACGTTGCTCTGGGTCGGCGTCCCTTCGTCGTCGATGGCCAGCGAACCCCGATGGTCGGTCAGCGTACCGTCGTCGATGATCGTCACGCCCGGGGCGGCGACCATCTCCCCCATCATGCCGGCGTAGAGCGACGTCTGCTTGCGGTTGAAGTCGCCCTCGAGCCCGTGACCAACGGCCTCGTGCAGCAGCACGCCCGGCCAGCCGGGGCCGCAGACGACGGTCATCTCACCTGCGGGCGCTTCGACAGCCTGCAGGTTGACCTCGGCCTGACGGATTGCCTGCGCCACTGCCTCTTCCCAGGCCAGCTCGCCGATGTGCGGGTCCAGCGCCGTGCGCCCGCCGAGCGCAAAGCCACCCGCCTCGCGCTTGTCTCCGTCCTGCAGCATCACCGATACCCGCATCGATGACATGGGCCGTGAGTCGCTGACGCGGAAACCGCCAGGACGGAGTACGGTGACATCCTTGTGCGCGGTCGACAGCGACACCGTCACCTGCCGCACTCTGGGGTCCTTGGCCCGGGCGTGGGCGTCGATGGTCTGGGCCAGCGCCACCTGCTTCTCAAAGCTCGGGCCGGCGTCGATCACGTCCTCGTCGGTGTAGGGACGCTGGTTGGTGCGCTTGGGATCGAGCGCCAGCGTGCCGCCGCCCGACCGCGCCGCCGCTGCCGCCGTCTCACCCGCGCGCACCAGCGAGGCCTCCGTCACCTGATCCGAGTGGGCGTAGCCGGTCAGTTCACCGGCCACCGAGCGCAGGCCAAAGCCGCGGTCTTCGTCGTAGGACGCCCGCTTCAGACGCCCGTCGTCGTACACCAGCGTCTGCGCCTTGGTGTGTTCGAGGTAGAGCTCGCCGTCGTCGGCACCGCTCAGCGCCGATTCCAGTTGTGAGAGGGCAAAATCGGGGTCGAGGTCGAGATCCGGCAGCAGTGGCAGGCCCATGATGTCATCGTCCTAAGCAAAGGTGAGTTGCGAAAAGGCTAAAGCTCAACAGGATATGGTGCCTAGTCAAAGGGTTTCGAGGCCTGAAAGGCAAGATTAATCCGCGTCAATCCGCCCTGCGGCCCACCTATGACTTTGCTTGTGAATTCATGTCGTCTAAGAGAAGGTCACGCCGAGAGCAATGGGGCAGGGTCCGCCCGCGGTCAGCCCCGCTTTCGCCATTGAATATCACTGATAAGCAAGCAGGTCCCATGGTGCGGATTTTCAAATCAATCGTGCTCGCGCTGTCTCTCCTGACAGTCGCAGCGACAGCAGCCCAAGCCCAGGTTACCGTCCAGGGTGTTCCGGTCGAATACGGTCTGAGCTTCCAGGAGCCGGCGACCCCGATCATGGAGCGCGCCGTTGGTCAGTTTAACGTGTTCATCCTGCCGCTGATGGCCGCCGTCACGGTCTTTGTCCTCGTGTTGCTGCTTTGGACGTGCTGGCGCTTCCGCGAGCGTGACGGGCACCAGCCCGGCAACTTCACCCACAACACCAGAATCGAGATCATCTGGACCGTTGTCCCGATCCTGATCCTCGTGGTGATGTTCGTCCCGGCGATGCGGTTCCTGTACTACAACGAGAACGGCCCGGACATGCTCATCAACGGTGAGCGCGGCCACGACAAGCACGCCGAGCTGGTGATGCAGGTGACCGGCAACCAGTGGAACTGGACCTACGAATACCTGCTGTACCGCGATGAAAACGGCGTCGAAACCGACGTGTCCGGGATCGAGTTCACAGCGAACCTGCTGCCGCAGGACGCCCTGCTCGCCGACACCCGTCGCGACGGCAGCCTGTATAAGGGCGAGACCGACTATCACGTGGTCATCCCGAGCAACACCGTGGTGCGCTTCAACGTGACCGCTTCGGACGTGCTGCACGCCTTCGCCATGCCGGCTTTCGGTATGAAGGTCGACGCCATCCCGGGTCACATGAACAACACCTGGGCGCTCGTGAACCCGGGCAAGGAAGGCCTCTACATCGGTCAGTGTTCTGAAATCTGCGGTGACCGGCATTCGTTCATGCCGATCGCGATCGACGCGCTGCCCAAGGAAGAGTTCCTCGCTTGGGTCGGCACCGCCAAGGGCGAGCTGGAGAGCGGGGCCATCGGCCCGTCGCTGCCTGCGCGCTACGACAATCAGGTTGCTGCGGCGAACTGACGCCCGGCGCATTAAGCACCAGCCCTCTGAACGGGGCTGGTCTAGAACCAACAACGACGACGTCCAAGACCAAGATTTAAGGCCAAGGATTCAAGGAAGAGACTATGGCTTACGCAGCAGATCACGCCGCTGACCACCACGACCACAAGCCAAATCCGTTCTGGCGCTGGTTCGGTTCGACCAACCACAAAGACATCGGTACCCTGTACCTGGTGTTCTCGGTTATCACCGGGATCATCGGTGCGGCGCTGTCCGTGGTCATGCGGATGGAGCTGTCCGACCCGGGCGTCGAGTTCCTCGTCAAGGAAAACGGCGATCCCAACGGTCACTTCTGGAACACCATCATCACCGCTCACGGGGTGATCATGATCTTCTTTGTGGTCATGCCCGCGCTGATCGGCGGCTTTGGTAACTGGTTTGTACCGCTGATGATCGGCGCGCCGGATATGGCCTTCCCGCGCATGAACAACATCTCCTTCTGGCTGCTGGTTCCGGCGCTGGTCTTCGGTATTCTTTCCGCCGTCGTCGGCGGGGGTGCCGGTACGGGGTGGACCTTCTATCCGCCGCTGTCGGTGATGCAGACCGATAAGATGTCGGTTTCGTTTGCGATCTTCGCCCTGCACATGGCGGGGGCGTCATCGATCATGGGCGCGATCAACTTCATCACCACGATCCTGAACATGCGCGCGCCGGGCATGACCCTGCACCGCATGCCGCTGTTCGCCTGGGCCATGCTGGTCACGGCCTTCCTGCTGCTGCTGGCGGTGCCGGTTCTCGGTGGTGCCATCACCATGCTGCTGGCCGACAACGCTCTGGGCACCTGTTTCTTCTGTGCAGAAGGCGGCGACCCGGTCCTGTTCCAGCACCTGTTCTGGTTCTTCGGTCACCCTGAAGTTTACATCATGATCCTGCCGGCTTTCGGTATCGTCAGCCACGTGGTCAGCACCTTCTCCCGCAAGCCGATCTTCGGCTACCTGGGCATGGCCTACGCCATGGTGTCGATCGGCTTCATCGGCTTCGTCGTCTGGGCTCACCACATGTACACCGTCGGCATGCCGACCAACGTGCAGGCCTACTTCACCCTGGCGACCATGGTCATCGCGGTTCCGACCGGGATCAAGATCTTCTCCTGGATCGCGACCATGTGGGGCGGCTCGATCCGCTTCACCACCCCGATGCTCTGGGCTGTCGGCTTCATCTTCCTGTTCACCCTGGGCGGCGTGACCGGCGTCATGCTATCCATGGCCCAGTTCGACAAGACGCTGCACGACACCTACTTCGTGGTCGCGCACTTCCACTACGTGCTGTCCATGGGCGCGGTGTTCGCGATCTTCTGTGGCTGGTACTACTGGATCGGCAAAATGTCCGGCCGTCAGTACCCTGAATGGGCGGGCCAGCTGCACTTCTGGACCTTCTTCGCGGGCGTGAACCTGATCTTCTTCCCGCAGCACTTCCTGGGTCTGCAGGGCATGCCACGCCGCTACATCGACTACCTCGATACGCAGGCGTTCTACAACGCGATCTCGTCGTGGGGGGCCTACCTCTCCTTCGCTTCGACGATGTTCTTCCTGTGCATCGCCATCTACACGCTGGTTGCCGGTCGCCGTGTTGGCGACAACTACTGGGGTGACGGTGCGACCACGCTGGAATGGACCGTGTCTTCACCGCCGCCGTTCCACACCTTCGACGACCTGCCGCAGATCGAACCTGAGGCAGCGCACTAAGAAGGGGCACGATGTCCAACATCGTCGATCAAAGCACCTCGGCGGCCGATGGGGTTGAAGACTCAGCCATCACCGCCGCCGAGCTGAGCGAAAAAGGCGCGCCACAGACCGGGTCCGTGGCGCGCGCTTATTTCCAGCTGCTGAAACCGCGGGTCATGACCCTTGTGGTCTTCACAGCGGCGGTCGGCCTGTGGTTGGCGACCGGGGAGATCGAGGCCTGGCGCGCGGCGCTGGGGCTACTGATTCTCGCGGTCGGAGCCGGGGCCTCGGGCGCCCTGAACATGTGGTACGACCGCGACATCGATGCGCTCATGTCGCGCACGGCCAAGCGGCCGATCCCCAACGGCGATGTCAGTCCCAATGCGGCGCTGGTCTACGGCCTGGCGCTGTCCATCGGATCGGTGATCGCCCTAGGTCTGGTGACCAACTGGGTCGCCGCCGGCATCCTGGCCTTCACCAATGCCTTCTATGTCGTCATCTACACCATGTGGCTCAAGCGACGGACCGCGCAGAACATCGTCATTGGCGGTGCAGCCGGCTCCTTTCCGCCCATGATCGGCTGGGCCATGGTCTCGGGCGATATTTCGTGGGTTGGCTTCGTGCTCTTCGGCCTGATCTTCCTGTGGACCCCACCACACTTCTGGGCGCTGGCGCTGGTCAAGGAAAGCGAATACGGCGCGGTCAAAGTGCCCATGCTGCCAAACGTGGTTGGCGCGCAGGAAACCAAGCGCCAGATCGTCATCTACACCACTGCCATGTCGCTGATCGGGCTGGTGCCCTTCGTGCTGGGCGCGGCGGGTTACATCTACTTCGTGGTGTCGCTGGCCTTTGGCGGCCTGTTCATGGTCAACGCGTGGCAGCTGCTGCGCGGGGACTCGCTGGCACCGGCCAAGCGGATGTTCGGCTTCTCGATCTTTTACCTGTTTTTGCTGTTCGGGCTGCTGCTCGTCGATGCCCGCAGCCACGTCAGTCTGACCTGGCTCTGATCAAGCGCCACCGGTCAGCCCGTTTTCTTCAAGGAGTGCGACACCATGTCGGACAAGAAAAACTCTGAAAATCAGGATCGTCGCCCGAGTTGGGTCAAGGGCCGGGCCCGCGGCAATCTGATCATCTTCGCGGTACTGGCCGTCTTCGTGCTGGGTTGGTACGGCTACTTCCTGATCAACACCGCGATGCGGGCGCAGCAGTAGCGCCGCCGTCGCAGCAAGCGCAAGGCAGGACCGCCATTCCATGAGCACCCAGACCCCACCCATCCGCCGTCCGGGCGCGGGCAACACCCGCGTGCTGCTGCTCACCCTCGGCGTGATTGCGGGCATGCTGGCGCTGGTCGCGAGCGCCCCGCTGCCTACCGCAAGTTCTGCGAGATCACGGGCATTTCCGGGACGACGCAGGGTCGCCGAAGCCGGTGACGCGGCCGCCGCCGCCGAGCGCGCCAGCGTTACCGGTGGTCTGGGTGAGATTGAGGTGCTGTTCACGGCCAGCGTCGACCCCAGCCTGCCGTGGAAGTTCCGGCCGAAGCAGCGCACAGTGCGCCTGCCGATCGGGGAGCAGGGCGAAGTCGCCTACGAGGCTGAAAACCGCTCCCGCACCCAGACCACGCTGGGCACCGCCACGTTCAACGTGACCCCGCTGCAGGCCGGTCGCTACTTCTCCAAAATCCAGTGTTTCTGCTTCGAGGAACAGCAGCTCGACCCCGGCCAGTCGGTCGATATGCCGGTGCTGTTTTACGTCGATCCGTCGATCCGCGATGACCCGGATCTGAAGGATCTGCGGCAGATCACACTCGCCTACACCTTCTTCAACGCCAACGACTGATCACCGCGCCTAAGCTTCCGCAAAATTGCAGGGGTCGAAAGCGCCCGAAGCCCGTTGCACCGCGGCGCTCAGACGCTTACAAGACGTTTCGAATACCAACTTCAGCACAAGGACATCCAGCGATGGCAGACGCACATCACGGTCCGAACCACGACTACCACCTTGTTGACCCTTCCATCTGGCCGCTGACCACGTCACTTTGTGTCGGCGCGCTGCTCTTTGGTCTGGTGCTGCTGTTCCACTTCGATCCGAACGCCAGCTACGAAGGTCTGATGGCGAACCTGATCGACGTACGCTGGTTCATCGTCGGCCTCGCTGGCGCGGGCGTGATCGCATCGGTCTTCGGCTGGTGGGGTGACGTCATCAAGGAGAGCCGACAGGGCGACCACAAGCCGATTGTGCAGCTGGGCCTGCGCTACGGCATGCTGTTCTTCATCGCCTCGGAAGTCATGTTCTTCTTCGCGTTCTTCTGGGCCTACTTCAACTTCGGCGTGACCGAAGAAGCCTGGCCGCCGAAGGGCACCGAAGCCTTCAACCCGATTGACATGCCGCTCTACAACACGGTGATCCTGCTGCTCTCCGGCGTCACGGTGACCTGGGCTCACGAGGCCATCCGCCACGGTAACCGCTCGGACTACATGATTTCGCTGGGCCTGACGATCGTGCTCGGTGTCCTGTTCACCGGCATGCAGGCTGTGGAATACAATGAAGCCTTCTCCGTCTTTGGCTACGGCCCGGATGCTGAGGGTGTTGTGCGCACCTACCCATCGGTGTTCCTGATCGCGACCGGCTTCCACGGCGCGCACGTAATCATCGGGACGACCTTCCTGGCCGTGTGCTGGTTCCGGGGTCTGGCCAACAACATTACCAAGGAAAAGCACTTCGGCTTCGAAGCGGCTGCCTGGTACTGGCACTTCGTCGACGTGGTCTGGCTGTTCCTCTACGTCTCGATCTACTGGGGCATTTTCGACCGCGGCTAAGGCCGGCGGTCGTCCTGCCCCGGGCCGGCGGCCCCCTTTGCAGGGCGCGGTGGAGTTTCTGACATGAACCGCGCCTTTCAACCCCGTCCCTTTCTCTACATGCTGGCTGTGCCCTGCTTCGCGCTGCTGTGCGGCCTTGGCGTGTGGCAGCTGCAGCGGCTGGCGTGGAAGAACGACCTGCTGGCGGCTCAGGCTGCGCGGGAGGCGACCCCGGCGCTGGATATCCACAGCAGCCACGCGCTGGTCGGGCTCGCCGATTTCACCGGTGTGCGGCTGCGCGGTGACCTCGACCTTTCCCGTTCCATCGGTTTCTTCGGCCGCACCGCCAACGGGCGGCAGGGGCAGGATTTCTACGCCCCTCTCACGCTGGCTGATCAGCAGATTGTCTGGATCAAATTGGGGTGGCGCGAGACTGGTCCTGAAACCGACACGGGGACAGAGGCAGGATTGCTCAGCGGCACCCTACCCGACGGGCAGGCCTACCGGGGCGGCTGGCGCGGCAACCCGCGCTTTAACCCCGGCAACCAGCCCGAGCGCGACCTCTGGGCAGTGGCCGACCCCCGCAGCCTCTCCGCACACGTTGGCCTCGATCCTGAACAGACGTTGGCCCAGCTGGTCGAACTGACACAGCCCCTGTCTGCGGGTGGCGGCTTCGTGCCCACACCCACCGGCAGCGAGCTTCGTAACCCCCACCTGAGCTATGCGGTACAATGGTTCAGCTTCGCGGCGCTGCTGGCACTGTTCGTCGCCTTGCTCAGCTTTCCCCGCCGCCCGGAAAAGGACCCCGCACCATGACCGACTATGCCACGCTGGAAGCCCTTAACGCCCGCGCAGGAATCCTCGGTGAAGTGCTGTCGATCCTGCATTGGGATCAGCAGGCGATGATGCCCGCCGGCGGCAACGAAAGTCGTGGGGAGCAAACCGCCCTGCTGGAGACCATGATCCACGAAATCGCCGCTGGTCCGGCCATGGGGGAGGCGATCGAAGCGGCATCGGCCCAGAACGACCTCGACCCGTGGCAGCGGGCCAACGTCGCCGAATCCCGGCGCCGCTACCTGCGCGCCACGGCCTTGCCCGCCGATCTGGTGGCGGCCAAGGCCCGCGCCGAGAGTCAGGCTTTCGCCGTTTGGCAGCAGGCACGGCCGGCCGATGATTTCGCCGCTGCACTGCCGTCGCTGCGCACCTGCTTCGACCTCGCGCGGCAGGCGGGGCAGGCCATCGCCGACGCCACCGGACAGCCACTGTACGAGGCGATGATCGAGGGCTTCGAGCCCGACCTGAGCGTGGCTGAGATCGACGCCGTGTTCGATGACTATGCTGCTTTCCTGCCTGACTTTCTCGATGATGTTCTGTCGGCGCAGGATCGCCGTGATCCGCCCCTGCCGCTGGAGGGACCCTTTGACGTCGAGCAGCAGAAGGCTGTGTTCCAGAAGATCATGGGCGCGCTGGGCTTCGATTTTGAGCATGGACGGCTGGATACTCTCGGCGCACCCCTTCTGCGGCGGTACCCCGACCGACGTGCGCATGACCACGCGCTACCGCGATGACGCCTTCCTCGACGCGATGATGGGCGTGGTCCACGAAACCGGCCACGCGCTTTATGAGCAGGGATTACCGGCGAGCTGGGCGCGACAGCCAGTGGGGCAGTCGCGCGGCATGATGCTGCACGAGAGCCAGTCGCTGACCATCGAGATGCAGGTGGCGCGCTCGCTGGCCTTCATGAAATTTGCCGCGCCGCAGTTGGCTCAGGCCTTTGGCCAGTCCGGTCCGGCGTGGACGGCGGAAAACCTTACCCGCCACGCCGCGCGGGTCGAGCGCAGCTTTATCCGGGTGGAGGCTGATGAAGTCACCTACCCCGCGCACGTGATCCTTCGATACCGGCTGGAAAAGGCGATGCTCAAGGGCGACCTCGACCTCGCCGACCTGCCACAGGCGTGGGGCGATGGACTGGAAGCGCTGCTGGGTATTCGGCCGCCGTCGGACCGCGAAGGCTGCCTGCAGGATATCCACTGGTATAGCGGTGCTTTTGGCTACTTCCCGACCTACAGCCTCGGCGCCATGTGCGCGGCGCAGGTTTTCGCCGCTGCCCGCGAACAGCTGGGCGATGTCGACGCGAAGATCGAAGCGGGCGACTTCGCGCCTCTGCTCGGCTGGCTGCGGACCAACATCCACGGCAAGGCATCTTCTGGCTCGACCAACGAGATCCTGAGCGAGGCGACGGGCTCTCCCCTGCGCACAGATGCGTTCAAAGCGCATTTGCGGCGGCGTTACCTCGACGGCTAAGCTGTTCCGAAACCAAGGCAGCACGCGCGAGCGCGCGCAAGCACGCGGGAAAGAAAGCACGATGCAGTACATCTCAACACGCGGATCGGCGCCCGAACTGGGGTTTGACGAAGTCCTGCTCGCCGGGTTGGCGAACGACGGCGGGCTTTACGTGCCCAAGTCGTGGCCGCAGGTCAGCGCCGAACAGCTGCGCCAGTGGGCGACCCTGAGCTATCAGGAGCTGGCGGTCGAGGTCATGCTGCCCTTCGTCGAAGACAGCATCCCGCGCGAAGATTTTGTCAAGCTGGTGGATCAGGCCTACGCGACCTTCCAGCACCCGTCGGTGACCCCGCTGAAGCAGCTGGATTCCAACCTGTACCTGCTGGAGCTGTTCCACGGTCCGACGCTGGCCTTCAAAGACTGCGCACTGCAGCTGCTGGGGCATCTGTTCGACTACGTGCTGGAGCGGCAGGATCGGCGCATCACCATCGTCGGCGCGACCTCCGGCGATACGGGTTCGGCGGCGATCGAGGCGATTAAGGGCCGCGCTCGGGCCGATATCTTCATCCTGTTCCCCGAGGGCCGGGTCAGCCCGGTGCAGCAGCGGCAGATGACCACGGTCACGGCGGAGAACGTCCACGCGCTGGCCATCGACGGCACCTTTGATGACTGTCAGGATCTGGTGAAAGCCATGTTCGCCGACAAGGCATTCCGGGAGACCGTGAACCTGTCGGCGGTGAACTCGATCAACTGGGCGCGGATCATGGCCCAGATCGTCTACTACTTCTGGGCGGCGCTCCGGTTGGGTGCGCCGGAGCGGGAGGTCGACTTCTGCGTGCCGACCGGCAATTTCGGTAACGTGTTCGCGGGCTATGCTGCCAAGCAGATGGGGCTGCCTATGGGGCGGTTGATGGTCGGCTCCAACCGCAACGACATTCTGACCCGCTTCTTCGAAAGCGACGACATGAGCGTGCGCGGGGTCGAGCCGAGCCTGAGCCCGTCCATGGATATTCAGATTTCGTCGAATTTCGAGCGCTACCTGTTCGACCTGCTCGACCGGGACGGCAACGCGACGGCCAAGACCATGACCGACTTCCGCCAGACCGGGCGGATGCAGGTGGGGCAAGGCGGTTGGGATCGCGCCAAGTCTGAATTCCACGGCTTCTCGCTCAGCGATCCCGACTGTCTGGCGGCGATGAAGAACTGGCACGCGGCGACGGGCGAAGTGCTCGATCCGCACACGGTGATCGCGGTCCAGCACGCCGCCGAATTCGGCAGCAGTGAGCGCCCGGCGGTGGCGTTGGCCACGGCCCACCCGGCCAAGTTCCCCGCGGCGGTTGAGCAGGCGCTGGGCACCGAAACGGCGCTGCCCGCGCACCTTGCCGACCTCTATGACCGACCCGAGCGCTTCTCGGTGCTGGCCAATGCGCTCGAAGACGTGCAAAACCACGTTCTGAGCAACCGACGGGGCTGAGACCCCCTACGCCGGTCCGCGCGGAGGGGGAGAAGTCTTGAGCGTCACCATCAGCCAACTGAACAACGGTCTGCAGATCGTCACCGACACCATGCCCGGTGTGGAGACGGTGGCGCTGGGTCTGTGGTTCAAGGTTGGCGCCCGCTACGAGAAACCCGAACACAGCGGTATGGCGCACTTCCTCGAACACCTGCTATTCAAAGGGACGGCGCGCCGGTCGGCCTTTGCCATCAGCGAGGAAATCGAGGCCAAGGGCGGCTATCTGAACGCCTACACCAGCCGTGAGAGCACGGCCTTCTACGCGCGGATGCTGAGTAAGGATACGGCGCTGGGCATGGACGTGCTCGCCGATATCCTGCAGTTCTCGGCGCTCGAAGACGAGGATATCGAGCGCGAGCGCGCGGTGATCCTGCAGGAAATCGCGCAGGCAGAAGACGCCCCTGACGACGTGGTTTTCACCGATTTTCAGGCGCAGGCCTTCGCCGGGCAGGGGATTGGGACAGTCGGTGCTGGGCAGTCAGCAGACCGTGGGACAGATCGACCGAGCGGCTGCGCTGGATTTCTGGCGCTACCACTACCGGCCCGACAAGGCGATTCTGGTCGCCAGCGGCGGGGTCGACCACGACGACATCATCCGGCAGGCAGAGGCCCTGTTCTGGCCCGACCGGGCGCAACGCGGCCCGCGAGAGATGCCGGCTGCTGCGCTCTATACCGGCGGTGTCCGCTTGCGTGAACGGGCGCTGGAGCAGGTCCATACCGTGCTTGGTTTCGAGGGCGCACCGGTGACCGAAGCCCGTTACTTCGCCAGCGCGGTGCTGGCGACGCTGCTCGGCGGTGGCGCGTCTTCGCGCCTGTTCCAGGAAGTGCGCGAGCGCAGAGGGCTTGCTTACCACGTTGGCGCCCATACTTCGGGCTACGCCGATACCGGGCTGTTTTCCGTCTACGCAGGCACGGGGCAGGAGGCCGAGGCCGAACTGCTGACCGTGGTCATCGACGAATTCCGACGGTTGGTGGAAGAGCCGATCCCGGAAGAAGAGGTCGAGCGCGCGCGGGCGCAGATCCGGACGTCTTTCCTGATGGCGCGGGAGAGCACATCCAGCCGGGCCGAAGATGCCGCTCAGCAGATGCTGGTCTACGGCATCCCGCGTTCGGTCGGGGACCTGATCGGGCAGATCGATGCGGTGGATTCGACGGCGCTGCGGCAGGAAGCTGAGTTGATCCTGTCCACCCCGGTCACACTCGCCGCCGTGGGGCCGCTGGACGACCCTGCCGCTCTGCACCAGCTGGGCGAGCGGTTGCGCGCAGCGGCCTAGTCGACGCTCTAGCGTTCCTATTCGGTATTTTTGGCTTGGGCAGGCAGAATCACCGCCTGACCACAGACGGCCTTGCCGTCCTGCACAATCATGGTCGGGTCGCCGTAGAGGACGTAGCCATCGGCCAGCGCAGCCGAGATCTTTTCACAGAATTCCCGGGTGTCGGGACCGGTCAGGAAGCGGTAGGCGAGGCGCTCGGTCGCCGGGCTGCCGTCGTCGCTGTCGGTCGGTTGAATGGACTCGATGCGGTACTGCGCAGTGGCGTCGTCGACCGTGGCCCACGCGCGTTCCTGCCACTTGGCTTCAGCTTCGGCATAGGTATCGAAGGGACCGTGGCGCTCGGGCACGCCGGCCCATTCCCGGAATGAAGTGTCCTTGAAGCTGCCGCCTATGACCCAGAAGGCACCCTTGCCGCCCGCGGTCATGTCGTCTTCTTCGATGTGGAAGTGGGCGTTGGCGTCGTCGACTGTTTCCCACGCCAGGCGCTGCCAGACCTTGAGCGCTTTGTCGTAGTCGTCGAAGGGGCCTTCGCGGACTTCCTGGCTCCCATCCGCCAGATTTTTGAAGGCGGTCGATTCATAGACGCCGCCCACGACCCAGAACTGCCGCATGTCTGTCGCTTTTCTTGCTCTTGAAGGTGCTCGTGCTGATGCTGCTGGCGGAATGCCGCCGGATGCTGCGCTCTCCTACCGCCCTAAGGCGCCTCTGTCATCGCTCAAAGCGTGAGGGTCAGGCGTGCCCACCGACGGAAGCGAGCTGGCCCGGGTCGATGCCGAGCTTGGCGATGGCCTGCTTCCACGCCGGCTCGTTCTCGGAGAGGAAAATGAGCTCGTGGTCGGGCTCGATGCTGATCCAGGCGTTGGCCTCCAGCTCCTGCTCCAGCTGCCCGGCGGACCACTGCGAGCACCCGAGCGCGATCAGGTAGTCGGCAGGGCCGTCGCCGTCGGCGATGTCGCGCAGTATTTCCACGGCGGTGGTCAGGCAGACCTCGTCGGTGACCTTGATCGTGGTTTCGTGCTGGTAGTCGGGCGAGTGCAGGACGAAGCCGCGCTGCTCCTGCACCGGGCCGCCGCGCGTGACGCGGCCGCTGGGCGGCACGTTGGCGTCGATAGACAGGTTTTCCAGAACTTCGGTGAAGGTCAGTCCATTGTGGCTGTGGTTGACGACCACGCCCATGGCGCCGTCTTCGCCGTGCAGGCACATGTAGATGACCGACTTTTCGAACAGCGGGTCGCCGATGTGCGGGGTTGCCACCAGCAGCTTGCCCTGCAGCCCATAGGGCGTGCTGGACACGGAAAACTCTGTGTTGGGCGCGATGTTATCGGACATAGCCTACAGACTAGGCGGCTGACGGCGTCTGTAAAGGCTCAAAACTGTGACATTCCGCTTCACGGCCGATCAACACTGCGGTGATGGCCGGGCGACGCGCGCTCAGCGGCTCGTGAAGGGACAGTGTGACGAAAGTTATCTATAGATTGGGTCGAGACAGGATTTTGGCCTGCGCCGCCGCCCTGAATTGGGTCTGCGTCGGAGCCGGGTAGAGAGCAGGGATACGGGAAGAGCATGGCATTCACTTTCAGTGGGTTACGGCGATACTGTACCGAAATGGCGACGGTCGTGACGGCTTCAGCCCGGCGCTTTGCTGCCCTAGCAGGGCTCGCGGTGGTGATGCTGCCGGCTGCGCCCGCGCTGGCCGATGCTTCGTTCTGGATGCAGGGCGTGCAGGCCGAGGTGCGGGTGATTTCCGCCTTTACCGCTACCGGTGAGACCGAAACGACCGTGCCGCTGGGGCTGGAATTCCAGATGAACGAGGGCTGGCATATCTACTGGCGTACCCCGGGTGAGGCGGGGCTGCCGCCTCAGCTCGACCACGGTCCGTCCCTGAATGTTGCTGAAACCGCCTTTTCGTGGCCCGTACCCACCCGCGACGTCACCTACGGCATCGAGACCTTCGTGTACAAGGACCGCGTTGTCCTGCCGCTCGATGTCAGTCTTCAAAGCCCCGGTGAGCCGCTGGACCTGCGCGGCAAGATCGATTTTCTGATCTGCGCGGATGTCTGTATTCCCGACAGCGTCGAGGTCGACTTCAGCCTCCCCGGCGGTCCGGCAGAAATTGCCGAGGGCGAAGCTGCGCTGCTGAACAGCTTCGAAACTCGCATCCCGGCCGACAATAGCGGCGGGGTCGGCCTCAGGGTCGAGACGGTTGCCTTTGAGCCGGCGTCGGACCCTGATAATCCGCTGCTGGTCGGGTTTCTGGATACCCGCCTGGCTTCGGTCTTCGAAATGACCGCGCCCGATGTCTTTGCCGAAGTCCCGGAAGGCTTCAGCGTGCGCGAACCGGTGGTGACCCTCTCCGAGGACGCGATGATGGCGCAGGTGCGCTCGCCAGTGTTCCGGGAGAGCTGGGCCCCGACGACGCTGGACACCGCAGCGGCGGTAATCACGGTCGCTGATGGCATCCGGGGGGTGGAGCTGCCGTCCTTCCGTCTGCTCGATGGTTTCAGCCTTTCTGACAGTGAAGGTGCCGCTGGCGCCGTTGGGTCGGCCGTCGCGGGGCCTTTGGCGCCATTGGACCTGTCGCTGACGTCGGTGCTCGGTATTCTGGTGCTGGCGGTGATCGGTGGCTTCATCCTGAATTTCATGCCCTGCGTGCTGCCGGTGCTGTCGTTGAAGATGTTCTCCGTGGTGTCCCACGGGGGGCAGGCTGACGCCCGGATCCGGCTGTCGTTTGCCGCGACGGCGCTGGGGATCCTTGTCAGCTTTCTGGCGCTGGCACTGGCCTTCGCCGGGCTGCAGCTGGCGGGCACCTCCATTGGCTGGGGGGTGCAGTTCACCCAGCCGGCGTTCATCCTCGTGTTGTTGGCGGTGCTGGTAGGCTTTGCCCTCAACCTGTTTGGTCTGTTCGAAATCCCGAATATCCCCGGGCTGGGTGGTCTTGGCGCCAACCAGCGAGGCTTCCTTGGTGACTTTACTTCTGGCGTCCTGGCAACCCTGCTGGCGACGCCGTGTTCGGCGCCGTTTCTGGGTACCGCCATCGGGTTTGCGCTGGCAGCACCGGTACCGGTGCTGGTGCTGATCTTCCTGTTCGTCGGGGTCGGGCTGGCGCTGCCCTACTTCGCTGTGATCGCCTTCCCGCGGCTGGCGGCCGTCATGCCCAAGCCGGGCCGGTGGATGCTGCGTCTGCGGCAGGTGCTGGGTCTGGCGCTGGTGGCGACGGCGGTGTGGCTGACCGGCGTGCTGCTCAAGCAGTGGGGGTGACCTCCGACCTGCGCTGGCTGGCGGCGCTCGCGGCGGGCCTGACCTTTGCTGCCGGAGCGCTGTTCGCCCGCTGGCGTACGGCCGGGTTGGGCGCCGTTGGTGCCGCGATCCCACTGGCACTTGTGCTGAGCTTCAGCCCGCAGGCGACAGCCTCCGACGAGGCGACCTTTCAACCCTTCTCCGAGGCGGTGCTGGAACAGGCTCTCGCCGAGGGGAAGACCGTATTTGTCGATGTTACGGCTGACTGGTGCCTGACCTGCAAGACCAACAAAATCCGCGCCATCAACCACGAGGACGTGCAGGCGGCGCTGGGGTCGGAGACGGTGATTTCCCTGCAGGCGGACTGGACGGCTTACGACGCATCGATCACGCAGTATCTGGCCTCCCATGGGCGGCGCGCGATCCCGTTCAACGCTGTTTACAACCCAAAATCCGGCACGGCCGAGGTTCTGCCAGAGCTGCTAACGCCGAAAGACGTGCTTGGGGCGCTTGCCCGGGCCCGGTGAGTGCGCCACATCAGGACCGTGTGGCGGCCTTCATTCAGGTCGCGGCTTAGTTCTGAGTGCACATCAGCGAGTAGAGAGTGAGACCGGCATGACCATCAGCGTGGGCGATCCTTTTCCAAGCGAGACCGTGAAGACCTGGGACGATGCGCCGGTGGATCTGGCCGTTGGCGACCTGATCGCTGGCAGGACAGCTGTGATTTTCGGTGTGCCGGGGGCCTTTACCCCGACCTGCAGCATGCGCCATATGCCAGGCTTCGTGGACCACTATGACGATATCAAAGCCAGAGGCGTCGACGTGATCGCCGTGCACTCGGTCAACGATCCTTACGTGATGAACATGTGGAATAAGGATCAGGGCCACGAAGGCATCGTGACCCTCGCTGACTGGGATGCGAGGCTGGCCAAGGCCTTGGGCGTGGATGCGGATATGTCCAAGACTGGCCTGGGGCTGCGCGCGGCGCGCTACGCCGCCATCGTCCGGGATGGCAAGGTCACATACTTCGAGGTTGGAAACCTGGAGGTCTCGGGCGCGGAGGCGATCCTTGAAGCTCTGGATCAGGGCTGATCCAGTCAGGCTGATGGATGAGAACCCAGGGTTGCGGGCTCGATTTGACGCCGCTTCGCGGCTTACAAATCTCCCCGCGCAGTTAAGCGGACAGACCGCGCTGCGCGCGGCCTGACGTCTTTACGCATTTTCACTGAAAATGCGCGTGGGAGGGCCGAAGGCCGCGAAGCGGCCAAGGCCCGAGCGCGCCACCTATCCATCGACACTGAACACTCAGAGTTTATCCTGAGCCTGCCGAAGCTCTTTGCGTGTCACTATAGGTGCTGTGCGACGCTTGAGGGCCCGCGAAGCGCGAAGCGCGGCCGGGGACAAGTCGGCGCAACCTTGCAGCTTCGAGGAACTCCAATGCGCTCAAAGGCACTTCGACAGCCTCAGGGAAAATTCCGCCTTGTTGAGCCAAGAAAGAAGGTAGCTCCAAAAACTCCAACGCGCTCAAAGCGCAGCGTGTTTAGCGCCAAGTAAAAGAAGTTGCGCGTGGGAGATTTGTAAGCCGCGAAGCGGCGTCAAATCGAGCGCGCCACATCAGGGTCTTCGTTCCACGCCGGAACCAGAAAGCGCTCTTATCGCCATCTGCGCCCGCAGGCGCACTCTGATATTATGGCCCCGCAATCTCGCCACGTGGTATCCCGGCCCGGGCGAGTTCATCGGCCCGTTCGTTTTCCGGGTGACCGGCGTGCCCCTTGACCCAGCGCCACTCCACCCGGTGGCGATCCCGCGCTGCATCCAGTGCCTTCCACAGGTCCACGTTCTTGACCGGTTCCTTCTTCGAATTCTTCCAGCCGCGACGCTTCCAGCCATCAATCCACGCTGTGATTCCGTCTTTGACATACACACTGTCCGTGGTCAGGACCACGTCGCAGGGACGGGTCAGGGCGTTAAGCGCTTCGATCGCCGCGGTCAGCTCCATGCGGTTGTTGGTGGTTTCTTCAGCCCCGCCGTTGAGCTCCCGCGTTGCCTCGCCAAAGCGCAGGATCGCCCCCCAGCCGCCGGGCCCGGGGTTGCCGCTGCACGCGCCGTCGGTGAAGATCTCCACGCGGCTCATGCCGGCACGTCCCGCAATTCACGCGGCACGTTGAAGAACACGTTTTCCTCGCGCACGATTTCGAGGCTGACCTCGACGTCAAACCGCTCCCGCAACGCATCGAGGATCTCGTCGACCAGCACCTCGGGCGCTGAAGCCCCGGCGGTCAGGCCCAGCGACTGCACGCCGTCCAGATCGAGCGCGGCGACGTCTGCACCGCGCTGCACCAGAAACGAGCGCGTCGCGCCTGCTTGCCGTGCCACGTCAACCAGACGGTTTGAGTTCGAAGAGTTGGGTGCGCCGACGACCAGAAAGCCTTCGCAGTCAGGCGCGATCGCCTTAACGGCTTCCTGGCGGTTGGTGGTGGCGTAGCAGATGTCACCCGCGTGGGGTTCCGTGATATGCGGGAAGCGCTGCTTTAGCGCTGCGATCACCGTCGCCGTGTCGTCGACCGACAGTGTGGTCTGGGTGACGTAGGCCAACCCTGCACCGGATTCCGCCGCGATACCGGGCCAGTCGAGCGCCTGCACCTGCTCCGCTGTTCCGATCAGGCTGACTGCACCCGGTGGCAACTGCCCCAGCGTGCCGATCACCTCCGGGTGGCCGTCGTGGCCAATCAGGATGACGCGCTTGCCCGCCCCGTGCGCGCGTTCTGCCTCGCGATGGACCTTGGAGACCAGCGGGCAGGTGGCGTCGACAAAGTGCATGTTGCGCCGCTCGGCCTCTGCCGGGACCGCCTTGGGTACGCCGTGGGCAGAAAAAATCACCGGCCGGTCGGTCGGAGCCTCGTCAAGTTCGTCGATGAACACAGCGCCCTTGGCTTCCAGCCCTTCGCCCACGCAGCGGTTATGGACGATCTCGTGACGGACGTAGACCGGCGCGCCGTACTTCTTCAGCGCGCGCTCGACGATGTCGATGGCCCGCACCACGCCCGCGCAGAAACCACGCGGGGCAGCAAGCTTGACGGTCAGATGAGGTTTCATCGGGGGCTCCTGCGGCTCTCACCCCTGATGTAGTGAAGAACCCGGCCTCAGGCCAGCGCCAAGCGACGGAAAGACAGCGCCTCGGCTATGTGTGCAGGCGCCGGATCTCCTCCTGCTCGTCGAGGTCGGCGATGGTCCGCGCGACACGGAGCAGCCGGTGATAGCCCCGCGCTGACAGGTTGAGCTGCTCCGCAGCCTCAGCGACCAGCCGCCGCCCGTCAAGTTCGAGCGCACAGTGCGCCTCCAACCGGTCACCTTCGAGCGACGCGTTGACCGGGGGCTTATCCAGCAGCGTCTGCGTCTCGTGGGCTTCAAAGCGTCGGGCCTGTCGCTGCCGTGCCCGCAGCACGCGTTCGGCGACGCTGGCGCTGGCCTCTCCACTGGGTGCAAGACCCAGGTCCAGCGCCGCGACCGCCGGGACTTCAAGCACCAGATCGATCCGGTCATAGAGCGGCCCGCTGATCCGCGCTTGATAGTCCTGCCCGCACTTGGGCGCCCGGGAGCAGGCCCGGCCCGGGTCGGCCAGATAACCGCAGCGGCACGGGTTCATCGCCGCGATCAGCTGGAAGTGCGCGGGGTAGGTGATGTGGGCATTGGCCCGCGACACGGTAACGGCCCCGGTCTCGATCGGCTGGCGCAGCGCTTCCAGCGTCCGGCGGTCGAACTCCGGCAGCTCGTCGAGGAACAGCACGCCGAGGTGGGCGAGGGTGACTTCGCCGGGCTTGGCCTTGGTCCCTCCGCCAACCAGCGCGGGCAGGCTCGCCGAATGGTGTGGGTCGCGGTAAGGGCGGCTGGAGACCAGCCCGTCTTCGGTCAGGGTCCCAGCCAGCGAATGGACCATGGTTACCGACAGCGCTTCTTCGGCCGTCATCGGCGGCAGCAGCCCGGCCAGCCGCGCAGCCAGCATGGACTTCCCAGCCCCCGGTGGTCCGATCAGCAGCAGGTTGTGGCCCCCTGCAGCGGTGATCTCCAGCGCGCGCTTGGCGGTTTCCTGCCCCTTGATGTCGCGCGGGTCGAGCGCCGGTGGACGCTGGGCGGGGTCGAGGCTGTGGACCTTGGGGCGCGGGATCTGCTGCCGGCCCATGAGGTGGTTCATCAGCGCCAGCAGCGACTTCGGCGCAATGATGTCGAGCCCGGGACCGGCCCAGGCGGCCTCCTGTCCCTGCGCATCGGGGCAGATCAGGCTCAGGCCGAGCCGGTTGGCGTGGATGGCCGCAGGAAGGGCGCCGACGACCGGGCTGATCGACCCGTCCAGACCCAACTCTCCCATGGCGAGCAGGCCATCGAGGCAGTCCGGCGGCAGCACCTCCATCTCCACCAGCAGCCCGAGCACGATCGGCAGGTCGAAGTGCGTGCCCTCCTTGGCCAGATCAGCGGGGGCAAGATTGATGCTGACATGGGCCGGGGGCTGCATCAGCCCCAGTGAGGCCAACGCCCCGCGCACCCGCTCTTTGCTTTCGCCGACGGCGCGTTCAGGCAGGCCAACGATTGTGACCTTGGGCAGGCCACTAGTCATCAGCACCTGCACGTCCACGGTTTGGACATCGAGGCCCTGGAAGGAAACGGTTTTGATTTGCGCAACCATGGTCACGCTTTAACACCTTTTACGTGTGTAAGCGACGACTAACTCGACTTCTGGAGGGGTCGAGCGTCGGTGCTGCGCAGGGCCAGCCAGGCGATGATGCAAGCGAGGAAAATGAAGATGCCGCTGGTCCACAACTGCGTGCTGTAGCTGATCCCCCAGTCCTTGAGCAGCCCCATGACCAGAGGCCCGCCCGCCGAGATGAAGACCATCACCGTGGTGCTCAGGGTGCGGACCTTGCCCAGATGGCGGACGCCGTACAGCTCTGGCCATAGGGTGTTGAACGAGGTGTTGTAGAGCGCCACCGAAACCGCCAGCAGCAGCAGGCACAGGATCATCGCGACAAAGGGTGTCATCGCCCCGAGCAGGATCAGCCCCAGCCCATAGGGCACCAGCGACAAGGAACAGACGCGTCGCGCTAAACCGATCGACCAGCAGCCCGGCGACGGGGCTCAGCGCAAAGGCGGCGATGGGATAAAAGCCCCAGTAGTAGGGCCAGAGCGACGGATCCCAGCCCTTCTCCTCCAGCACCGAAACGATGTGGAAGAACAGCCCAGTAAATATCCCCGACTGGGCGATGATCATCGGGATGATAAGCCAGAAGCGCGGGTCGCGCAGGACTTCAGCCCGGGTCCACTGCCGCCGACGCGATCCGGGGCTGGCGCGCTCTTCGTCTTCGTCCCGGGCAAGACGCGCAGCCAGTGCCTGCTCTCGGGCGGGCATGTCGCGCAGCAGCACCGGTAGAGCCGGCAGCACGCTCAGGCCCAGCAGCACCGTCATCACCAGAAACGCGCCGCGCCAGCCGATATCGATCTCGAATGCCGCCAGCACGGGCGGAAGCGCCAGCTGTCCGATCAAGAAAGACGCCAGCAGCGGCAGCAGCAGTTCACCGACTGAGTAGGCAACCCCAGCAGACCGGTCGCCCGGCCTTTAAACCGGTCGTAGTAGCGGCCCATGGCTGCATTGGCGACGTGGCCCATCATCGCCTGACCGAACTGACGCAACAGGAAGAACGACAGCAGCAGCAGCACCCAGTGGGGGTCGCCGCCATGGTCAGCCCGGCAACGATGGCGCCGAGGATGACGATGGTACCGATCCGACGCAGCGGCATGCGATCGACCAGCCCGCCGGACCAGAGGATCAGGATGCCGCTGGCAAAGGTCGCCGCACCGTAAATCTGCCCATACTGGCCATCGCTGAGCGAGAAGGCCTCGCGCAGCTCGGCACCGAAAAAGCCGATCAGGTAGGTCTGGCCAATGCCCGACCAGAACACCAGCGCCGCGCCAAAGCCCAGAAACCGGTAGTCCGGCCAGCCCAGATCCTGCCAGCGGGCGGGGTCCCAGTTGCGCTCTGCACCCGGTCCGCTCATGCGCTGAAACGCCGTTCAATCGCGTCCCAGATCAGCGCGGCACCATCGGTACCGTCGAAGCGCTGCAGTTCCTGCAGCCCGGTCGGTGAGGTCACATTGATCTCGGTGAGTTGGTCGCCAATCACGTCGATCCCGACGAAGATTAGGTTCCGCTCGCGCAGGACCGGGCCCATGGCGGCGCAGATTTCGCGCTCGACATCGGTCAGCGCGACTGGTTCGGCGCGGCCGCCCACGTGGAGGTTGGCCCGCGCCTCACCCTTTGCCGGGATACGGTTGATCGCGCCCACCGCTTCACCGTCGACGAGGATGATGCGCTTATCGCCCTCGCGGATCGCCGGCAGGTAGGCCTGAACCATCACCGGCTCGCGCGACGTGCCGAGGAAAGTTTCCAGCAGGGAGGTCAGGTTCTCGTCATCGGGCTTGAGGTGAAACACGCCCGCGCCGCCGTTGCCGAACAGGGGCTTGACGATGATGTCGCTGTGCTCATCGCGGAAGTCGATGATTTCGGCCGGGTTCCGGCTGATCAGGGTCGGCGGCATGAACTGCGCGAATTCGGTCACGAAGATTTTTCAGGCGCGTTGCGGACAAAGGCCGGGTGGTTAACGCAGAAGGTCTGGTCCGGACCGGTGCCGTGAACGCTTTCCAGCAGGTGGGTGGCGGCGATGTACTGCATGTCAAACGGAGGGTCCTGGCGCATCAACACCACGTCGGTCTCCGCGCCCAGCGACACCCGCCGCTCTGCACCGAAGTGCGCGTGATCACCGGCGACCCGCTGCACGGTGACTGGCTGCATCAGCGCCGAAACCGCGCCGTCGCGGTAGCTCAGGGCATCGGGGTGGTAGAGCAGCATGCTGTGACCCCGGCGCCCGGCTTCGAGCATGAGCGCAAAGGTCGAGTCAGCGTCGATATTGACGCTTTCCAGCGGATCCATCTGAACGGCAACGCGCAGCGCCATGGGGCAAGCCTCCCAACAAACCGAGTGGCCCCATCAATTCAACTGACACAGCGCCTCGTCAAGCAGCGACTGAACCCGCGAGCACAGGGCTGGTTCCTGCATGGTGGCCACCGCGTGTTCGAAGGCGAGCACCGCCGCGCGGGTGTTACCCAGCTCCCAGTGCAGCAATCCGGCTTCCTGCCACACGACGCCGTTACCCGGATCGAGCAGCAGCAGGCGCTCGATCACCTGCACTGCCTCACCGGCACGACCCTCCCGCAGAGCGCGCATTTTGGTGGCGTTTTCCATGCGGATCAGCACGTCCATGTCGCTGATCCCACGGGTAAAGGACAGGTCCAGTTCGGCGGCTTCTCCGTGGTGGCGCTTGAGCAGCGCCCGCAGATCCTGCGGCGAAGCAGGGCGGGCACCGGCGCTGGGGTCAAAGATGACCTGCTCATCACCGGCTTCCATGCGCAGCAGGAACGGGCCGGGGAAATTCAGGCCTTCGACGGCGAAGTTGCAGCTGCGGGCGAGGTGGATGTAGAGCACCCCGATGCTCACCGGTAGGATCCGACGGTTCTGGATCACCGACGCGAAGTCGGCGTTCTCGCTGGCATCATAGTTCTGGGCGATGCCGCGAAACGCACCGACTTCGGAAACCGACTGGGCCAGCCACTCGACTTGTTCACCGACCGGCGGCGCGCCGTCGTAGACCGTAACCCATTCTCCGGCGAAGTGTGCCATCTCGTTCATCAGATCGATAACGTCGTCGAAATCGGGGAGGGTGGTCGGCCTGCAGGCAGGCCAGCGCAGAAAGGTCGAGGGCGGTCTGCAGAATGGGAAAATCGAGGGGGTCGGCGCGACGGTGTGCGCGCAGGTTTGCAACCAGTTCAGCCTCTGTCCGCGCGGGCGCGATCAGGGGCCGTGGAACCCTGTATTCACTCACAAACGCCATCCACTTTGCTTAGGATTCAATTGGTTGCCCGGATCTGTTTCAGGCCGTCCAGGCGCCCTCGATATGCTTGAGCTGACCGCCGTCACCAACAAAAATTGCATCAAATCGGAACAAATATCGGGGTCCGAAGGCGTGTTTGGACAGCCAGATCTGGGCGGCATTCACAATCCTGCGTTGCTGGCTCTCGCTGATACGAATTATGGCTTGGTCGATTGATCTGCTGGTTTTCACTTCGACAAAGATGATCAGCCTGTTTTTCTGCGCGATCAGGTCGATTTCACCGGCGCTAGAGCTCCAGCGGGAATCCACGATTTCATAGCCTTGAGCCTGCAAAAATTTTTTTGCGGCGGCCTCTCCACCTTGGCCAACGAGGGCATTTGCCTGCCCTTTCCAGGGTTCCACGGCGCCTATTTCCCCTCGGTTGATTCGCCTTTCCGGGAGAGTTATAGCACGTTTATACACGCTGCGCTTGGGTAAACCGAGGCGTTCCGCAACCTCTGCGGCGGCGACTTTGACTGAAGCGGTTTCCAGTGCCTGCTGCAATGCGGCATCGATCTCCGCCTCGCTGGCGGCTTTGGGCGGGGGGGACCGGCGACGCACAGGCAGACTTCGCCCTTGGGCGCGCCCTGCTCGGCGTAGTGAGCGGCGAGTGTGTCGAGCCCGCCGCGCCGGGTTTCTTCGAACTGCTTGGTCAGCTCCCGGCTAACGGTTGCAGCGCGCGGGCCGAAAACCGCCGCCATATCGGCGAGGGCGGCGGCGAGGCGGTTGGGCGATTCATAGAAAATCAGCGTCGCGGGTACGTCAGCAAGGCTGGTCAGCCACTTCTGCCGAGCGGTCGGTTTGTTGGGTGGAAACCCGGCGAACAGGAAGCGGTCGGTCGGCAGGCCACTGAGCTGCAGCGCCATCAGCGCGGCATTGGCGCCCGGCACCCCGGTCAGCGGCAGGCCTGCGTCGATGACGGCCCTCACCAGGCGGTAGCCGGGGTCGGAGATCAGCGGCATGCCAGCGTCAGAGACCAGCGCAATCTTCTGGCCGTCGTGCAGGCGTTTCAGCACGCCTTCGACCATCTGCTGCTCGTTGTGGTCGTGCAGGGCCATCAGGCGGGTTTCGATGCCGAAGCGGGTGGTCAGCTTGCGGGTTACCCGGGTATCTTCGCACAGCACCAGATCGGCGTCCTGCAGCGCTGTCACACCCGGGGGGGGGCATGTCACCGAGGTTACCGATGGGCGTGGAGACGAGGGTCAGCATGGGCTCTATGACTGAAGGTATCGGGCCAGCGCGTCAATGACCGGGCGGCCTTCGTCGCTGACCTGCAGCCAATGATCGTCGCGGGTCGTCAGATAGCCTTCGGCGCGCAGCGCCTCGATTTTGCCTGCTAACAGCAGCCCGGGTGCTAGTGCCTCGAAGTGGGCCAGCGGGAGCCCCTCGGTCAGCCGCAGGCCGAAGGGCAGGGCTTCGGCCAGCCGGTCTTCGGCGCTCAGGATCTCTTGGGTCACGGTGGCGTGGCCCTGCGCCTCGACCTGGTCCAGCCAGACAGACGGCGCGCGGTGCTGCCGGGTGGCGGTCTTGGCGCCGTCTGTGGTCAGCCGCCCGTGGGCGCCGGGGCCGATGCCGATGTAGTCCTGATAGGCCCAATAGAGGCGGTTGTGCGCGCTCTCGCGATGCGGGGACGCGGCGTGGTTGCTGACCTCGTAGCCATGGAACCCCGCGGCGCTGAGACGTTGCCGGGTCCAGTGGTAGAAATCAGCGGTTTCGTCGTCTTCCTTGGGGCGGATGATGCCCTTGCGGGCCAGCTGCTCGAAGATCGTGTTGGGCTCGATCGTGAGCTGGTAGAGCGAAATGTGATCCGGCCGCAGGGCCAGCGCCTGATCGAGCTCGTCGGCCCAGTCGTCGCGATCCTGCCGTGGCCGGGCGTACATCAGGTCAAAGCTGAGGTTGTCGAAGGCGGTGCGGGCCAGTTCGAGCGCGGCGAGCGCTTCGTTGACGCTGTGCTGTCGCCCCAGCGCGAGCAGGGCATCGGGGCGCAGGCTCTGGATCCCCAGCGACAGCCGGTTGACCCCGGCGGCACTGTAACCGGCGAAGCGGCCTGCATCGGCGCTGGTCGGGTTGGCTTCCAGCGTGATTTCGATGTCGTTGAGAAAGCCGATTTCGCGGCGGGCGGTGTCGATGACGGCTTCTACCGTCTCGGGCGCCATCAGCGAGGGCGTACCGCCGCCGAAGAAGATGGAGGTCAATCGCCGCCCTTGCGCCAGCGGGGCAAAGTGGCGGAGTTCGGCGCTTAGCGCTGCGGCCCAGCGGGCTTGATCCGTGGGCTGGACGGGGTCGAGTTCGTGGACGTTGAAGTCGCAGTAGGGGCAGCGCTTTTCGCAGAAGGGCCAGTGCACGTAGAGCCCCAGCCGGAACTGGTCGGCCTCAAGCATCCTCGAAGCAGGCAGCGACGAGCTGGCTGAAGGCGTCGGCCCGGTGGCTCATGGCATGCTTTTGCGCCGGGTCCATCTCACCAAAGGTCTGCGCATGGCCCTCGGCCACGAAGATGGGGTCGTAGCCAAAGCCGTGCTCGCCGCGCGGTGGAAAGGTCAGCGCGCCGTGGACGGTGCCCAAGAAAGGTCTCGTCGTGACCGTCGGGCCAGGCCAGCGTCAGCGCGCACACGAAGTGAGCGCTGCGGTCGGGGTTATCGCCCAGCTCGGTCTCAACCCGCGCCATCGCGACGCCGAAGTCCTTGCCCGGTCCCGCCCATCGTGCCGAGTAGATGCCGGGTGCGCCGTCGAGGCCGCTGACCGCCAGACCGCTGTCGTCGGAAAGGGCAGGCAGGTTGGCCGCGCGGGCGGCGGCGTGGGCCTTGAGCCGTGCATTGCCTTCGAAGGTGGCTTCTGTCTCCTCGAGTTCAGGCAGCCCGAGTTCACCCGCTGAGACAACTTCGACGCCGAAGGGCTCGAGCAGAGCGGCGATTTCCACGACTTTGCCGGGGTTGTGGGTGGCGAGAACCAGCTTGGGTTCGGTGAAGGATCGGGCCAACTTCGTGCTCCCTGTTCAGGCCGCCAGCGCGCGGTTCTGGGCTTCGACGATGTCGGCAACGCCCTTTTTCGCCAGTGCCAGCAGGCTCATGAACTCGGTCTGGGCGAATGGGGTTTCCTCGGCCGTTGCCTGAATTTCCACGATGCCGCCGTCGGCGACCATGACAAAGTTGGCGTCGGTCTCAGCGGCGCTGTCTTCGGCGTAGTCGAGATCGAGCAGCGGCGTGCCCTGACAGATGCCGCAGGAGATGGCGGCGAGTTGCCCGGTCAGCGGCGACTGCTTGAGCATGCCGATCCGCTCGAGATGGCGGAAGGCCAGCTGCAGAGCAACGTACGCGCCAGAGATTGACGCGGTGCGCGTGCCGCCGTCAGCCTGGATCACGTCACAGTCGACCTTGACCTGAACTTCGGGCAGTCGACCCAGATCGACCACGGCGCGGAGCGACCGCCCGATCAGGCGCTGGATTTCCTGCGTCCGGCCCGATTGCTTGCCCCGGGCCGCTTCCCGGGCCATGCGCTGGTCGGTCGAGCGCGGCAGCATGCCGTATTCGGCCGTGATCCAGCCCTTGCCGGTGTTGCGCATCCAACCGGGAACGCTGTCCTCGACTGTGGCAGTGACCAGCACGCGGGTGTCGCCAAAGCCGATCAGACAAGAGCCTTCGGCGTACTTATTCACGTCGGTTTCGATGGAAATGGCGCGCATTTGGTCGGTACTGCGGCCGGAGGGGCGAGAAAAGGTCATGGGGGCGAGGCCTTCTGTATTCAGACGATGTGGAGCGGAAAGCGCCGTTGTACAGCCTGCGGCTCAGTTTGGAACGCGTCGATCGTGGACCACTGTCACCCGGTTCATGCAGCGATAGGCCGGATAGTAGTCGGCGACGGCGTAGTGCATGGTCACCCGGTTGTCCCACATGGCGATATCGCCCGCCTGCCAGCGCCAGCGGATCTGCACCTCCGGCCGGTTCATGTGGTTGGCCAGCCAGACGCGAAGGCTGTTGGACTCGTTGGTGGTCAGACCGCTGATATGGGTGACGAAGGCCTCGTTGAAGTTCAGGAAGGGCCGCCCGGTGACCGGGTGGTGATCGACCAGCGGCCGCACCTGATGCCCAAAGCGCGGGACGGCGTCGTTGAGGCGGTCTTCCGATGGCGTGTTGGTGCTGCCATCGGCGAAGGTGTTGCGGAAGTCGCCGAGGTCGTGGATTGCCTCCAGCCCGGCCAGATCCGACTTCATGCCCTCGGGCAGACGGTCATAGGCCGCGTAGAGGCTCGACCACAGCGTGTCACCACCCAGTTCCGGTATGGATCGCGCGACCAGAATGCTGGCGAAGGGCTGAACGCGTTTGTAGGTCAGATCGGTGTGCCAGCTGTTGGTATCAGGCGGCACATCGCTGTTGTTTTCCAGTTTCACGATGCGGTCGAAGCCATCGACGCTGGGGTAGATCGGATGGGGTTCGTCAACCTCCCCGAATGCCTGAGCAAAGGCGAGGTGCGCGGCTGGTGAAATGTCCGTCCCCCGGAAGAAAATCACCTGATACTCCATCAGCGCTTCGTAGGCCGCTTCGGCGAGTGCCGGCATGGCGGCTTCATCGAAGCCGGGCGCCTCAAGGATGGCCCCGAGCGCGGGGGAAAGTCTCTGTGCCGTCAGCATCACTCCGGTCCTTTCCATGGTACTTTGTGCTGGCGGGGATCAAACCACTTATTGCCCTGAAATGACAGTGCGTTGACCCGACCCGGTTGGCTCCATACATAAGCCCCATGAGCAGCAACAACGAGCAGATGCAGAACGGTCGGCCCGGCGCCCTTTCGGCGCGGGCGCAAAGCGTCATGCGCAGCGTTGTGCAGCAATATATGGAGACCGGTTCGACCGTCTCCTCGCGCTTTATCAGCAAGCTGCCGGACTTCCAGCTGTCTTCGGCGTCGATCCGATCGGTCATGCTGGATCTGGAAGAAGCCGGCCTGCTCTATGCCCCCATACCTCCGCCGGTCGGCTGCCGACAGAAGCCGGGCTGCGGCTGTTCGTCGAAGGCCTGCTGGAGCAGAACAACCTGAGCGACGATGACCGCGCCGACATCGAGGTGCAGTGCCAGGTTGCGGGCCGCTCGCTCGAAGGCGTGCTGGCCGATGCCTCTGGCGTGCTCAGCGGGCTTTCATCCTGCGTCGGGCTGGTGGTGGCGCCGACGGCTGAAGAACCGCTGCGCCATATCGAATTCGTGCCGCTCTCGCCCGGGCGGGCGCTGGTGGTGCTGGTGTTCGAGGGCGGGCAGGTCGAAAACCGCCTGCTGGATCTGCCGCTGGGCGTGGGCAGTGACGTGCTGGTGCGGGCGGGCAATTTCCTCTCGGCTCGGCTGGCGGGCAAGACCCTGACCGAAGCGGGCGAGGCCATCGCCCACGAAATCCACTCCAACCGGGCCGAGATCGACCGCCTGACCGCATCGATCGTCGAGGCAGGGCTGGCGACGCGCGGGTCGGACAGCAAGGACGGGGTGCTGATCGTTCGCGGGCAGTCCAACCTGCTCAAAGACGTGCGCCAGCTCGAAGAACTGCACAAGGTGCAGACCCTGTTCCAGGCGCTGGAGACCAAGGAAACCATGCTCAAGCTGCTGGAGAGCACGGACACGGCCGAGGGCGTGCAGATTTTCATCGGCGAGCAGACCGAGCTGTTCGGGCTGTCCGGGTGCTCGATGATCCTTGCGCCCTACCAGAACCAGTCAAAGCAGGTGGTCGGTGCCGTTGGTGTCATAGGCCCCATGCATATGAATTACGGGCGCATCATTCCCATGGTGGACTATACCGCCCAGATTGTAAGTCGCGCGCTGGGCAATCCCACGACCTGACCCGGGGTCCGGGAACCGAGCGCCGCTCATTTTGTTAGTGCTGAAAGATTGAGGAAGACATTCGTGTCCGACCAGAACGATACACCCGAGGTTGACCCCGAAGACATCAAGGCTGCGGAAAAGGCCGCGGGCATTGAGACTGTGCCGGAAGGCGCGGAAGACCTGCCCCCGAAACCCCGCCGCAGGAGCCGACCGAAGCCGAGCTGGTGATCGAGTTGCAGGCCCAGCTGGTCGAGGCCAAGGCCGAGCGCCTGCGCGCCGTTGCCGAGGCGGAGAACACCCGCAAGCGCGCCGAGCGTGAGATCGCCAACGTCCGCAAGTATGCTTCCGAGCCGCTGGCGCGGGATTTCCTGCAGGTCGGTGAATTCATCCGCATGGCACTGCAGAGCGTTACCGAGGAACAGGCCGAGGCTGACCCGCTGCTCAAGAATCTGCGCGTCGGGGTCGCCATGACCGAAAAGACGCTGCTCGATGCCTTCGAGCGCAATCATGTCTCCCGGATCGTCGCCAAGCCCGGCGACGGCTACGACCATAACCTGCACGAGGCGATTTCCCGGGTTGAGGCGCCGGAGGGCATTGAGCCGGGGCAAATCGTCCAGATGGTCGGCGCCGGCTACCGCCTGCACGATCGGCTGATCAAGCCTGCGACCGTAATTGTGGCTCAGGCAGCCGAGGCTGCGCCTGCCGGGGCCGCTACTGCAGACACCGCCGAAGACGCTGGAACAGCCTCCGAGGCTGACGACGACGCCTGAGCGCTATGCGCGAACCGGGCAGCCTTGGGGCAATTGTGACCATTGCGACCGAATTGGCAGTCCCTATATCAGCTGTGAACCTTAAGGGCGGTGAAGGCCGCTCGCTTTGACGTAATGGCGCTGTTGGACCGGCTTCGGATGGAGCGGCGCAGCGCCCCTGGAGGGGACCGGCGGCCGGGGCTTCTTGGAAGACCAGCACGAGCGTCCGCTGTAGAAAGGATAAGTAAATATGAGCAAAGTCATCGGAATTGACTTGGGCACGACCAACTCCTGTGTCGCTGTCATGGAAGGGTCGAACACCCGCGTGATCGAAAACGCCGAAGGCGCCCGCACCACCCCTTCGATGGTGGCCATGAGCGACGGCGGCGAGCGGCTGGTCGGCCAGGCGGCAAAGCGCCAGGCGGTGACCAACCCCGCCCGCACCCTCTACGCCATCAAGCGCCTGGTTGGTCGCCGGTTCGAAGACCCGCAGACCAGCAAGCACGACGAAATGGCGCCCTTCAATGTGGTCAAGGCCGACAACGGCGACGCCTGGGTCGAGGTTGACGGCGAGAAGTTCTCGCCCAGCCAGGTTTCGGCCTTCATCCTCGGCAAGATGAAGGAAACCGCTGAGGCCTACCTCGGCGAGAAAGTGACCGAGGCCGTGATCACGGTCCCTGCCTACTTCAACGATGCCCAGCGGCAGGCGACCAAGGATGCTGGCAAGATCGCTGGCCTTGAGGTCAAGCGGATCATCAACGAGCCGACGGCTGCTGCCATGGCCTACGGGCTGGAGAAGAAGGGCGAAGGCACGATCGTGGTCTACGACCTTGGCGGCGGTACCTTCGACGTGTCCGTGCTCGAAGTCGGCGATGGCGTGATCGAGGTCAAGGCGACCAACGGCGACACCTTCCTCGGTGGTGAAGACTTTGACACCCGGATCATGGACTACCTCGCCGATGAGTTTCAGAAGGAAAACGGCATCGACCTGCGCAAGCAGACCGATGCGCTCCAGCGCCTGAAAGAGGCCGCGGAGAAGGCCAAGATCGAGCTGTCTTCGGCGATGGAGACCGAGGTCAACCTGCCCTTCATCACGGCCGATGCGACCGGTCCCAAGCACCTGATGATCAAGATTTCCCGGGCCAAGCTCGAAGCGCTGGTCGACGACCTGCTGCAGCGGACCATGGAGCCGGTGAAGAATGCCCTGAAGGACTCCGGCCTCGCTGCCGGGGATATCGACGAGGTGGTCATGGTCGGCGGGATGACCCGCATGCCCAAGGTCAAGGAGCTGGTGAAGGGCTTCTTTGGCAAGGAACCGAACCAGGGCGTTAACCCTGACGAAGTGGTGGCCATCGGTGCCGCCGTGCAGGGCGGTATCTTCCAGGGCGACGTTAAAGACGTCCTGCTGCTCGACGTCACCCCGCTGTCGCTGGGGATCGAGACGCTGGGCGGTCAGATGACGCGCCTGATCGACCGCAACACCACGATCCCGACCTCGAAGGGACAGACCTTCTCCACCGCGGCTGACAATCAGTCGGCGGTGACCATCCGCGTGTTCCAGGGCGAACGCCCGATCGCCGCGGACAACAAGATGCTGGGTCAGTTCAACCTTGAGGGCATTCCACCCGCACCGCGCGGCGTGCCGCAGATCGAGGTGACCTTCGACATCGACGCCAACGGCATCGTCTCGGTCGAAGCCAAGGACAAGGGCACCGGCCGCGAGCAGAAGATTACGATTCAGGCCTCGGGCGGTTTGTCCGATGAGGACATCGATCGCATGGTCAAGGACGCGGAGGCCAACGCCGCCGACGACCAGAAGCGCAAGGATCTGATCGAAGCCCGCAACGCCGGTGACAGCCTCGTCTATCAGGCTGAGAAGACCGTCAAGGACAACGCCGACAAGATCGACGATGCGGCGCAGGCCGATATCGGAGAGAAGGCCGACGCGCTCAAGGCCGCGCTGGCGACCGAGGATCTCGACGACATCCGCGCGAAGACCGAAGCGCTGTCCGAGGCGATGATGGCGGTTGGCTCGGCGATCTACGGTGATCCGGCGGCCGGCGCTGCCGGTGGTCCGGGTGGCTTCAACCCCGAAGACATGGCCGGCGGCCCCGATATGGGCGCCGACGACGTGGTCGATGCCGACTTCGAAGAGGTTGGAGGCGATGATGCGGCGGCCGGCGACGGCGGCGGCGAAGACGAAAACGACAAGTAAGCAACCAAGGCGCGGCTGACCGGGACCAGCTCCCGGTCGGCCAGCTCCACGATCGTCCTTCGGGTCTCTGAGGCCCGCGCACGGTCAGGAGGTCCGGCACCATGTCTAAGCGCGATTACTACGACGTTCTGGGTGTCTCCAAGTCCGCGACGGACAAGGAGCTGAAGTCGGCTTTCCGTAAGCTGGCCATGGAGCATCATCCCGACCGCAATGCCGGCAATGCCGAGGCCGAAAAGACCTTTAAGGAAGTGAACGAGGCCTACGACGCGCTCAAGGATCCGCAGAAGCGCGCGGCCTACGACCAGTTCGGCCACGCCGCCTTTGAGCAGGGTGGCGGTGGCAATCCCTTCGGCGGCGGCGCAGGCGCTGCGGGCTTTGACGGCTTTGGCGATATCTTCGAAGAGATGTTCGGCTCGGCCTTCGGCGGTCGGCGCGGGGGTGGGCGCAGCCAGCCGGGTCGCGGCTCGGACCTGCAGTACAACATGACCATCAGCCTCGACGAAGCCTTCGAGGGCAAGACCACCCAGATCAAGGTGCCCTCGGCTGAGTCCTGCTCAACCTGTTCCGGGACAGGCGCCAAGCCCGGCACCAGCCCGACGACCTGTGGCACCTGTGGTGGTCGCGGCCGGGTGCGCACCCAGAACGGCATTTTCGCCATGGAGCGGGGCTGCCCGACCTGTGAGGGTCAGGGGCAGGTGATCAGCGACCCTTGCCGCAGCTGTGGCGGCGCCGGCAAGGTCGCCAAAGACAAGCAGCTTTCGGTGAATATCCCCGCTGGCGTCGAAGACGGCACCCGCATCCGGCTCTCCGGTGAGGGCGAGCTGGGTCAGCGCGGTGGTCCTTCGGGTGACCTCTATATCTTCCTCAATATTCGCGACCACGACCTGTTCGAGCGTGAGGCCCAGCACCTGTTCATCTCCATGCCGATCTCGATGACGACGGCGGCGCTGGGTGGTGAAATCGAGGTGCCGAGCATCGACGGTGCGCGGGTCCGGGTGAAGATTCCGTCGGGCGCGCAATCGGGGCAGCAGCTGCGTCTGCGCGGCAAGGGTATGTCGATCTACCGCCGGACCGAGCGCGGCGATTTTTACGTTCGGGTCGAGGTCGAGACCCCGACCAACCTGACCAAGCGCCAGCGGGAGCTGCTGGCCGAGTTTGAGGACGAGGGCAACGCCCACTCGCCGCTTGCGGCCAAGTTCCTCAATCAGGTCAAGGGCTTCTTCAACGCCGATTAGCGTTTGAACCGACTTCGCAGAATGCCTAATATGCGGCATTCTGAGACGAACGCCGGAGGAAGCATCGATGTTCACCGAACTCTACACCCGCCAGCTTGCGGGCTACGCCAGCTATCACACCGATATGCGCAACGAGCTGACGCACTTCATCGGCATTCCGCTGATCGTTATCGGCGTGCTGTTCGTTGCTTCCTGGCCCAAGCTGTTCGGTCTGCCGCTTTCTGTGTTCGTGTTTGTTGGTTTTGCGGCGCTCTGGATCAGCATGGACTGGCTGATCGGGGGTATCGTCGCACTGCTGTCGCTGCCGTTCCTGTGGCTTGGGGGTCACGTGGTACGACCCGCAGCTCTCGGTTATTGGAAGATCATCTGGGCCGTGGGTCTGCAGGTCGTCGGCTGGGGTTTCCAGCTGGTCGGTCACCACTTCGAAGGCAAGCGTCCGGCGCTGCTCGACAATCTGTTTCAGGGCATGCTCGGGCCGACGTTTCTGGTCTATGAAGTCGTCCATCGGCTGGGTCTGAAGCAGGAGCTGAAGCAGAACGTGGACGCCGAACTCCGGCGCCTCGCCCAGTCAACAAGCTGATCCGCGCGCAACGCGGCGGGGCAGCGTTTCTACAGGATACCGGCTGAACCATGATCCGTCGTCTGCTGCCCTGGGCCGTGCTGTCCTTTTTCGCTGCCCTTGCCTTCTTCGTCGGAAGCCTGTTCTGGCAGGCCTCTCGCCTACCTGAAACGCTGACCGCGACGGCTGAAGACAGCACGCAGGCCCCGGCAGCGGCCGTCTGGCTGGTGCTCAATACCCCCGGCGTGCTGACCGAGCGCTTCGACGAGGTTGAGATCTACGAGCAGACCGAGGATGACCTGGGCCTGAGCGCCTGGATCACCCGTCACGAAGACCGCAACTATCTCACCCGCTTCACCCGGATCGAAGCGGTGAAGGGCGGCAGCGGCGGCAACGATGCCGCGCCCTGGATCTACAGCTACCGGATCGACGCCGAGGATGTGCCGGTTCGGACGCTGCGCGAGGTGCGCTTTGTCGAGCAGGCTGACGGCAGCACGCTGATTACCGTGACCGATCAGCTGACCATCGAAGACCGCAGCCTGCGTATGTGGATGGGGGTGCTCGGGACCGATGGCGGCGCAAAGAACGAGCTTAAGGCGCTGAAGAGCCTCGCCGTGAGCGCCAAGACGGCGCTCTGAGACCTGTGGCGGCGGGCCTGTGACCGGTCTGCCATTCAGGCCACCAATCGCAGCCCAAAGATGCAAAAGGCCCCGTTTGGGGCCTTTTTCCGTCAGATGATTTCGAGCTCGATCAGCTTTTCTGCGATCTGGACGGCATTGAGTGCCGCGCCCTTGCGCAGGTTGTCCGCCACGCACCAGAACGCCAGCGCATTCTCTGCCGTGATATCCTCGCGGATGCGGGAGACGTAGACCATGTCTTCGCCCGCCACTTCCTTCGGGGTGACGTAGCCTTCGTCCTGGCGGTAGTCGACGACGACGCAGCCTTCCTGATCGGAGAGCACCTGCCGGGCCTGCTCGACGCTCAGCGGCCGCTCGAATTCAACGTTGGCGGCCACGGCGTGCGAGATGAACACGGGCACGCGCACGCAGGTCGCGGTCAGCTTGATCGAGGGGTCGAGGATCTTCTTGGTCTCGACCGCCATCTTCCACTCTTCCTTCGTGGTGCCGTCGTCCATGAACTTGTCGATGTGTGGGATGGCGTTGAAGGCGATTTCCTTGGTCAGGTGCTCGGGCTGCACCGGCTCATTGACGTAGACGCCGCGGGTCTGGCGGAACAGCTCGTCCATGGCATCCTTGCCCGCCCCGGAAACCGACTGGTAGGTCGAGGCGACCACGCGCTGGATGCCGGCGGCTTCGTGCAGCGGCTTGAGCGCCACCACGAGCTGGATGGTCGAGCAGTTGGGGTTGGCGATGATGTTCTTCCGCCCGTCCTTCTTGGCCCAGTCCAGTAGGGCGTCGGCGTTGACCTCGGGCACCACCAGCGGACAGTCGGGGTCCATGCGGAAGTGCGAGGTGTTGTCGATGACGATGGCGCCCGCCGCCGCCGCAATCGGCGCATACTTGGCCGACACCGCACCCCCGGGGGAGAACAGGGCGACATCGACGCTGGAAAAGTCGAAATGGGCGAGGTCTTCGATCTTCAGGATCTTGTCTTCGCCGAAGCTGACTTCCTGACCGACCGAGCGGCTGGAGGCGACGGCGTGGACGCGGTCCACGGGGAACTGGCGTTCGCTCAGGATCGAGAGGATTTCGCGACCGACATTGCCGGACGCACCGACGACTGCAACGGTGTAGGCCATGGCTGTGTTTACCCTGATTATCCGGAAATGGTCTTGTTGAGCTCGGCGAGCACGGCGTCGCCCATACCGGTGCAGGACACCAGCGTCGAGCCTTCGGACATGATGTCGCCGGTGCGGGTGCCTGCGCCAAGCACGCGGTCGACGGCGGCTTCGAGCAGGTCAGCATCCCCGCCCCGGTCGAGCGAGTAGCGCAGCGCCATGGCGAATGACAGGATGCAGGCCAGCGGGTTGGCCTTGTTCTGGCCGGCGATATCCGGCGCCGAGCCGTGGACCGGTTCGTAGAGGGCGTGGGACTTTCCGGTGGCTTCGTCTCGCGCACCCAGCGACGCCGAGGGCAGCATGCCCAGCGAGCCGGTGAGCATGGCGGCGACGTCGGAAAGCATGTCGCCGAACAGGTTGTCGGTGACAATTACGTCGAACTGCTTGGGCGCGCGCACCAGCTGCATCCCGCAGTTGTCGGCGAGGATGTGATCGAGCTGGACGTCGGGGAACTCGTTGTCGTGGACCCACTGCACCTCTTCTTTCCAGAGGATGCCGGACTCCATGACGTTGTTCTTTTCCGAAGAATGCACACGGTTGCCGCGCTTGCCGGCAAGATCGAAGGCGACCCGGGCGACCCGGCGGATTTCCTCGGTGTCGTAGACTTGGGTGTTGATGCCCCGGCGCTGGCCGTCGGGCAGGTCGGAGATGCCGCGCGGCTCGCCGAAGTAGACCCCGCCGGTTAGCTCGCGCACGATCATGATGTCGAGGCCGGCCACGAGCTCTTTCTTCAGCGAAGATGCTTCGGCCAGCGCGTCAAAACAGATCGCTGGGCGCAGGTTGGCGAACAGCTCGAGATCCTTGCGCAGGCGCAGCAGGCCGCGCTCGGGGCGCAGCGAGAAATCGAGCGTATCGTACTGCGGGCCACCCACCGCGCCGAACAGCACACAATCGGCGGCGAAGGCCTTGTCCATGATCGCGTCGGTGATCGGCGCGCCGTAGGCGTCGTAGGCGGCACCGCCGACCTTGTCCTCGGTGATGTTGACCTCGAGGCCACGGTTGTCGCCGAACCAGTCGACCACCCGCCGGACTTCGGTCATCACTTCCTGCCCGATGCCATCACCGGGGAGCACGAGAATATTTTGCGCCATCGTCAGAGGCCCCTGTTTTCGTACAATTTCTGCTGCGTTCCGGTGTAAGTGGACCGCCCCGGACTGTCCACGGGTCCAGCCCTGTCAATCCGGTTGGACTGTGGCGAGCCAGACGCAGGCCGTTTTGCCGCCCTTCTTGCCGCGCATTTTCCGGTCTGGCGACACTCCACCGACCGAGCTTCGCATAATGCAGTTGCGGGTTGGCAGAGAAATTGCAGTTTTAATCAAAATTTATCATCCTGTTGATCTGTCAGACCGGGGCTTTGGATCTTGAAACAAACTTGGGCGTCGCGCCTGCTCGTCGGCCTGCTGGGCCTGGGCCTTCTGTTGTTCTTCGTGGCTGTCATGGCCATCAGCGGCCGGGTCGCGCTGGCGCAGGATGCCGGTACCACGTCGACCTTTGGCGCCTTCCTCGCCAGCAGTACGGACGAGCAGGTAGGGCTCGCCGGTGCCGGTGCCGGTGCCGGTGCTGGCGCCGTCCGCACGATCACGCCGGGGCGGCCTCGGTCCTGCCCGACGACCTCCGCTTCCGCTTGCGCCTGGTGCATTCGGTTCGCTTTCCGCTGACCGAGCAGCGCTGCTACTTCCAGTTTTTCGTCGACGCCGACGGCTGTTCGTCCGCTCGAGCGGGCGCCTCGACCTGGCGCTGGAGCTGGTCGAGGATAGCCGGGTTATGGGGCTGAACCGGGTCGAGATTGCCGATCTGAGCGGGCAGGGGCTTGAGCCGCCTGCGTCACCACCCGTTCCGCGTCCGCGAGTTTGCCTTCGACGGGCCTTGCAGCCTCGATGGCTTGCGCCTGATCAGCGCGACCGGGGCATTTCAGCCCGCTGGGGTCAACTATACCGCGCCGGTGGTCACTGCTGCTGCTGCGCCACCGCCCCACGCGGTTCTCTCCCGGCACCGGCTCCAAGCCTCCTCCCGGCGCCGGCTCATGCCCCCTCCCGGCACCTCACTGCCGCTATCGGCTTTCAGGTCCGGCTTTCTTGCCCTGCCTCCTTGCCCGGCCTTCGTGCCCGGCACCAGATTGCGCTCTGTCCCGCCGCGTGGACATGGCAAAGGCGGTTGTCCTGCCCGAACGGATGCGACAGGCTGTCACCTTCATGATTGCAAGGACGAGGGACGAAGCCATGTCGGAAGGGGTGTCAGCCGCAGGATTTGAGGCGCTGTTGGGCGAAAAGTCATTTTTGCTGGCTGACGGCGCGACCGGGACCAACCTGTTCGCCATGGGACTGGAGAGCGGTGAAGCGCCTGAGGCTTGATTCTCGAGCATCCGGACCGGGTGCAGGCCCTGCACCAGTCGTTTGTCGAGGCTGGCAGCGACCTGTTCCTGACCAACACCTTGGTGGCACCCGGCACCGGCTTGCTCCACGGCCTCGATGATCAGGTCGGATCGCTGAACCGTCGAGCGGCACAGCTGGCCCGGGAGGTGGCGGACAAGTCCGGCCGCCGGGTGTTGGTCGCCGGATCGGTCGGCCCGACCGGGGAAATTCTGGCGCCGCTGGGCAAGCTTGACCGCGCGGATGCGGTGGCCAGCTTTGCCGAGCAGATCGAAGGACTGGTCGAAGGCGGGATCGATCTGGTCTGGATCGAAACCATCTCGGCCCCCGATGAGCTTGAAGCCGCGGTCGAGGCCGCGCGCGGCTTTGACGTGCCCGTGTGTGCGACGATGAGCTTCGACAGCGCCGGGCGCACCATGATGGGGCTGACGCCGCGCGCCTTTGCCGGGTTGGCGGCTGACTTCGGCATCGACGGTTTTGGCGCCAATTGCGGGGTCGGGGCCTCGGACCTGATGAGCTCGGTGCTGGGATTCATGGATGCCCGCCCGATCAGCCCGGTGATCGCCAAAGCCAACTGTGGCATTCCCAGCTACGAGGATGGTCAGATCGTCTACAGCGGTACGGTCGAGCAGATGTCGGCCTACGCGCTGCTCGCGCGGGCTGCGGGTGCCCGGATCATCGGTGGCTGCTGTGGAACCCAGCCCGAGCACATCGCCGCGATGCGGCAGGCGCTGGATGCCAACGACAACCCCGATTTCCGCGTGCTGGCGATCGAGATGGCGCTGGGGCAGATGTCCGAAGGCGCACGCCGGATCGCGGCAGGTCAGGATGAGTTGCAGGTTTCGTCCCGGCGGGGCGGCGGCCGGCGGCGGCGGGGCTGAGCGGTCGTGTCGGTCACTGAAGCCCTGCAGGATGAAGTTACCATGCTGTGGTCGGACGAGGGCCGTTTGGCGACCTTGTCTGCGGCAATGATGGCGATGGCGGATGCGCTGAGCCTGTCCGGGACAGAGGCTGTGGAGGCTGCGCTGTCGGCCGCGGGCTTCAATTTTGCCCGGCGCTGGCGGGTCTTGACGACCGGCAGGCACACCGCGTCTTGCTCGAGCAGATCCGGACGGTAGCGCCGGGCGCCCTCGACGCGGCAGGGTGGGCGCGGCTGGAAGATCCGGGGCTCTACGATACGGCGATGATGCTGCTGGCGCTGGACAGTCTCGGGCTGATGCTTGATGCACTGGGCGAGGCAAGCGAGCAACTCCTGACACTGACAGAGGTGCATCAGCAGACAGCGACCGGACTGCGCCTCGCACAGCATTTGTCGGCGGCCGTGCAAGGGCAGGCGGTGTTGTTGGCGACCCGGGCGGCCCTGCCCTGTCAGATGCCGCGTGAGCCGGACTGTGCGTCCGGGCTGGCGGAGGCGCTGGCTCTGCAGGCGCCCGATCTGCCGTGGGCGGGTGATCCCTGGCCCCTGACGGATATCGCCGCGGCGCTTTCGGGTCTGTGCCCGTTAATTGCAGCCTATCACGGTGATGCTGCCCGGAGGTTGGCGGATGCTGCTGCGGCGCTCGTCGTGGCCGCGGCGCAGGGCCAGAGCCAGGGGAACGGCGGTCGCGCCTTGGCCTCGACGTTGAGGACGCGCTAAGCCGCGCGTTTGAAGACGCGATGGCAGCGCTGGTGGCGCTGAATCGGGCGCTGGACCGATGGCAGGGTCCCCGGGTGGATGAAGCCCTGCAACCTGAGGCCTGGCAGATGGTTGATGTCATGCTGTCGAGGGCTCGTGCGGTCATGGAAGAATCGAGCGCAGGCGAGTAGCTGATGAAGTCTCAGGTCGTGGCATGAGTGCTGCGGGTCATGGCGCGCTCGATTTGACGCCGCTTCGCGGCTCACAAATCTCCCACGCGCATCTGGTAGCGCGATAGTGTGCCTTGCGCGGGGGAGGGGCGAAGCCGTCGAGGCCCGAGCCCGCAACCCTTGTCTCAGCGCGCCGCCCGACCCTCTCTTTGAGTGCTAGATCACCGCTGCCAGACGCGCCGCCTTGTTGATCGCCCGCTTGGCGTCCAGTTCAGCCGCCCTTTCGGCACCGCCGACGAGGTGCACGGTCACGCCCTCGGCCTCCAGCGGTTCCACCAGCTCGCGCAGCGGGTCCTGCCCCGCGCACAGCACCACGTGATCCACGTCCAGCCAGCGCGGGTTCTCGCGCCCTTCGCCTTCGGAGATCATCAGGCCCTCGTCGCCGATCCGCTCATAGTTCACCCCACCGATAAACGTCACGTCTTTCATCCGCAGCGAGGCGCGGTGGATCCAGCCCGTGGTCTTGCCCAGCCCCGCACCGTGCTTACTGGTTTTCCGCTGCAGCAGCGTCACCAGCCGCGCCGGCGCTGAAGGCTGAGGGCCGTTCGCCGCCAGCCCGCCCGGCGCCCGGTCAGGGTCGGTGACCCCCCATTCCTCGAGCCATTCGTCCACATCGACAGTCGGTGAGGGGTGGTCCTGCACCAGATATTCCGAGACATCGAAGCCAATCCCACCAGCGCCGATCACCGCCACGCGGTCCCCGACTTCCGCGCCGCCGGCGAGCACGTCGATGTAGGACAGCACCTTGGGGTGATCCTGCCCCTCGATCCCCGGATCCCGAGCCGTCACCCCGGTCGCGAGGATCACCTCGTCATAGCCGCTCAGGTCCTCGACCGTTGCCCGGGTGTTGAGCCGGATTTCGACATCCGAAAGATCGAGCACGCGGGCGAAATACGCCAGCATGCCGTGAAATTCTTCCTTGCCCGGGATCGCCGCCGCCATATTCAGCTGACCGCCGATCTTGTCCGCTGCATCGAACAGTGTCACCGTGTGCCCGCGCTGGTCCAGCACCAGCGCCGCCTGCATCCCCGCAGCCCCGGCGCCGACCACCGCGACCCGCTTTTTCACCTCCGTCGGCAGATAGTTCAGCTCGGTCTCATTGCAGGCGCGCGGATTGACCAGACAGGACGAGGTCTTCATCGAGAAGGTGTGGTCGATACAGGCCTGATTGCAGCCGATGCAGATGTTGATCTCGTCCGACCGGCCCTGCGCCGCCTTCTTCATAAACGCCGGGTCCGCGAGGAAAGGGCGCGCCATCGACACCATATCCGCACAGCCATCCGCGAGGATCTGTTCGGCCGTTTCCGGGGTGTTGATGCGGTTGGTGGTGATCAGCGGAATGCTGACCTCTCCCATCATCTTCTTCGTCACCCAGGCGAAGGCGCCGCGCGGGACACTGGTCGCGATCGTCGGGATCGGGCTTCGTGCCAGCCGATGCCGGTGTTGATAATGGTGGCGCCAGCCGCTTCGATCGCCTTGGCCAGCGTGACCACCTCATCCCAGGTGGAGCCATCCGGGATCAGGTCGATCATCGACAGCCGGAAGATCAGAATGAAGTCATGGCCGACGGCTTCGCGGCAGCGGCGCACAACCTCAACCGGGAAGCGGATACGGTTGGCGTAGGAGCCGCCCCAGTCGTCGGTGCGCTTGTTGGTGTGGGTGACCAGAAACTCATTGATCAGGTAACCCTCGGACCCCATGATCTCGACCCCGTCGTAGCCAGCCTCGCGGGCCAGCACGGTGGCGCGGACGTAGGCCTCGATCTGCTCCTCGATCCCTTCAGGGGTCAGCTCCCGGGGGCGACGGGCGTGATTGGCGACTTGATCGCCGACGGCGCAACCCCGCCCGCAGGGTTATAGGCGTAGCGCCCGGCGTGGAGCAGCTGCAGGGCGATCTTGCCGCCTTCGAGGTGCACGGCGCTGGTTATCTCGCGGTGTTTTTCCGCGTCTGCTGCGGTTTCCATGCAGCCCCCGCCGATGACCGGTGCGCCATCCTGGTTCGGGCTGAAACCGCCGGTGACCATCAGCCCGACATCACCCTGCGCGCGCTCGGCAAAGTAGGCCGCCAGCCGCTTGAAGGTCTTTTCTTCCTCCAGACCGGTGTGCATGGAACCCATGAGCACGCGGTTCTTGAGCGTCGTGAAACCCAGGTCCAGGGGCGCAGCAGGTTTGGATAGTGGGACATGGTCGGCGTTCCTCTCGCCCGGTCTCAGCCGGGCCGGTAATTGGCTCTCGGGGCTTGAAGGCCAACCTAGCGCAATCGTCGCCAAAGTCATGGGCTCTTTGGCCTGCTGGTGCCAAACCAGACAGAATTCTGATTTTGAAAATCTGACATCGGAGTGGAGCGGTCGCCCGGTCGTTGAGCTGTGTGCCCTGCCGTCACTCCCCCGGGACCCAGGGTCCGTGATCCGTGGTCCGTTATTCGTGGTCCCGGGACCTGGGGTCCTGAGGCTCTGGTCTGGGCTTATCTGGTCTTGGGCCGACTAGGCCGCCCGCGCGCCCCGCAGGGCCTGCACCGAGCGCCACAGACCGAGCAGGCTCAGCGCCAGCAGCGGCAGCACGGCGAGCAGGTGCGCCATCGCCATGGTGATCCCAGGCAGGATGTAGGTCGGCTTGGAGCAGTCCGGCCGTTCCAGCGAAAACAGCTCGTCCGCCGACCCGATGGTCTGCACCCGGCCGCCACAGTCCATGGGGCCCTGCCACCAGCCGAACTCGACCCCGACGTGCTTGGCTGCGAGGAACGCTGCCGCCGCCATCAGACCGCTGGCTGCCACGAAAAAGACGAGGCGGAAGGCACGGAAGCGCATGAGGACGACCGCCGGAATGATCAGCGCGGCGAGCAGGTAGTGCGGCACCCGCTGCTGCAGACAAAGCTTGCAGGGCAGCAGCCCGCCAATCAGCTCGAACCCCCAGGCGCCCAGCAGCAGCGCAGCGGAGCCGGCAAGGATCAGGGCAGGCAGAAACAGGGATGAGCGAAGCAGCATCAGAACCAATCCGAAATGAAACACCCGCGCCGTGCCAACCGACACCCAAGCATCCACACCAACCCGGTTGAGGGGGCAAAAGCGCGGGGTCGGGCAGCGGCATGGGACCGCGCCGGCGCAACCTACTTCTCGTTTAGCGCCGATGGGGCAAAAGTTGAAGCACCTCGCGGATCTTTGAACAGGTGGATGGTCCCCTGTGGCGCCAGATAGGGCACATGGCCCTCCGGGATCTGGCCCAGACCGAAGGCCGCTGGGTTGTCGAGCCGGCGCGCGCCCTCGGGCAGGCGGAAATCTGAACGGCGGCTGGGCCGCGAGCCCGGGGCATCCCACGTCTCGATCAGGAACATTTCGCCTTCGTGCCCGCTGTCGGTGCGGTAGTTGTAGTAACCAAAGCCGATCATGCTGCCCCACAGGACCGGTGGCTCGCCGCTGGCGCGCTGCATGAGGTCGAGCAGCAGGGTGGCGTCCTCGCGCCGGCCCGCAGGCTCGACGGCGGCTAGGAAGGTCGAAACATCGCCCGTATCCGGGCGGGTTTTGTTCCGGGCGGCTATTGCGCCAGCCCCTGACTTTCGGCCCACGCCGCGTGCCGGGGGCAGATGGGACGTCCATAGGCTCCATGATCAGGCGCGGATTGCTCTCCAGCTTGCCCAGTGCCTGAAAGATCGGGAACCATGGCAGCTGGCCTTCGCCCAGACCCCAGTGACGGTCGGCGCTGCCGTCTGTGTCTTGCAGGTGAACGTGTTCGAGCATGTTGCCCGCCCGCTTGATGAAGTCGACCACGTGCGGTGCCCCAAAGCGGCTGTGGATGTAGTGAGCGTGGCCGGTGTCAATCGACAGACGCACACGATTGCTGCCAAAGGCGTCGATCAGGCCGGCCCGCCAGGCCGGGTCCGTGTCCTCGATATTCTCCAGCACAATGGTAATGCCGAAGTCCTCGGCCATCTTGACCGCGTCGCCCATGGTATCCTGCACCAGTGCGACCTTGCCCGCCTCGTAGCCCATGTGGAGCATGTTGTCCCGGTCCCACAGGGTCAGGGGGGGGAGTGCAACACCATCTGCGTCGCGCCCATCCGATGTCCCATCTTCAGCGCCTGCTCGAGGCGCATCCGGACGACCTTGCGGATCGCCGGATCGACACTGTCCAGCGAAAAACCATAGAAGGGGCCGTGGATACCCAGCCGCCCCTTGTAGCCATCCCCGAGCAGTTCGCGAACCCGGTCAGCGACCTTGTCAGATGTCTTGTCCAGCACGAAGGCGTGGTAGGCGTCCTGAATTTCCAGATCCCGGTCCTTCTCCAGCACCCAGGGCGCGAGATTTTCGAGATTGTGCAGTTCCATGGCGCAGCCGAGCACCGGAAGATCAGACATGGAGAAGCCTCCGCAAATTGGGTTTCAAAACGAATACCAGCGCGCTGAAAGGCGCAGCCGCGCGGAAAGCGACACCAATCGCCGCGTGAAGGCAAGGTCAGCGGAGTCGTTATTCTGCGCCTCATCCCGGCAGCGCTCTCGGGGTCAATTTTCAACCTGCGGCAAAGGTGCGCATAAGTATGCAGGTCATTACCGTAGTGAGATGCGATCCGGAAATCACTGAAGCATTGATGCAACAGAGCTTTTTATTCGCCATTTCGGAGACTCGCATAAGCCCCTCAAAGGGTGGCTTCCGGCACGATATTCGCCAGTGATGGCTCAACACGTGCCGGCACGCGCTTGCAGGTGGGCCATTTAATCGGAGATATTTTTATGAAGCTCATTTCCGCTGCATTGAGCGCTGTGGCTATGGCCATCGCACTTCCCGTCAGCACCGCGCAGGCGCAGGGCTACTACTCAGCCCCCGTGTTCTCGCACGGCGGTGCCGTTTCCCTCGGCGTCATGGGGTCGGGCCCGTACTACTCGAAGAGCCACGCGCCGACCTACTACAGCCAGCCGCAATACGTGGTGCGCCGCACCCTGCGTCCGATCTGGTCGCTGGGCCAGCCGGTCAGCCTCGGCAACCCCGCGGGCAACGCCGAAGTCGCGTTCTACAGCGCGCTGTCGGTCTCCTCGGAGCAGTCCATTCCCTTCGCCGGTACCTTCGACTTTGGTCCGTCGCTGGGTCTGGGGGTCGCGTTGCCTGGAACGATCCCTTCTCCAACATCCGCGTGTCTGCAAGCATGACCGCGACCAAGTGGGAAGTGCAGGATTTCTACGACGGCATCGAGCCAACACCCTACCTCGCGGGTTCAACGTCGGTGGCTGATTACACCAGCCTGTCGACCGACATCGGCATCGGTTTCTACGAAGCCGACACCTGGGTGAACGGTGTCCTCGGTATGAACACTGACCTCGACTACAACTATGCGCTGCCATACGCGGGTATTGAAGTCGGTACCCAGACCGAGATCGCGCCGGGCGTCGCCCTCGACTTTGCGGTCAAGGGTGTGCGCGAGTTCTCTGAAGCCACCATCCGTGGTTTCCGGACCTCGGGCCGCTGGATCGCAACGGGTACGCTGGGTCTGCGCATCGCCTTCTGAGGCTGATTGCACCCCAAACCTGAGGCCCACCAAAACCAAGGGCCCCGCGCCGGTTGGCGTCGGGGCCCTTTTCATGTCGACGTGTCGGACCTGCTGGCTCAGCTGAAGTGGATGCGGAACCGGTCCCGGACCGCGGCATCGACCTCTGCTGGAATGTGGTCGGGTTTTGGCCCCTGCAGGATTGTCCGCAGGCGCTTCTGCGCGGTTTCCACCAGCACCGGCTTATCGACCTCGGCCCATTCTTTGGGCGAAGTCCGGTCACCGATGGTCGGGTAGATGTATTCCGACTGCATCAGGTTCAGGGTCTGATCGGAGCCCAGATAGTGCCCCGGACCTTCGAGGCAGGTCTTCTCCATCACGGCCAAAGAGAGTTTTTCCGGCGTGACTTCCAGCCCGCGAACGCAGCGCAGCGCCTGCCCCAGCATGTCATTATCGATGATCAGCGATTCAAGGCAGAAGCCCAGCAGCGAGGCGTGCATCCCGGCAGACTCGTAGACCATGTTGATCCCGGCCAGTCCGGCCATGACGTTGGTAATGCCCTTTTCGTATCCGGCTTGTGCATCGGGAAGCTTGGCGTCGGCCATGCCCGCCGCCGACCCGGTCGGCAGGCCCAGAAACTTGCCCATCTGGCCCACGGCCGCAGACAGGATCGCCTGCTCCCCGAACCGCCGGACATGGCGCCCGAGCGCAGGTCGGAGACAAAGGGCCACGGACCGAAAATCGCCGGATGTCCCGGCGCGATCGAGTTGACGTAAACCAGCCCACCGAGGCATTCGGCAACGGCCTGCACGACCGCGCCGGCGATGGCAGCGGGGGCGGTGGCCCCAGCCTGTCCGGCGGACAGCAGCAGGATCGGCATCCCGCCCTTGATCGCGACTTCCATGACCTGGCAGGACTCGGTCGCAAACTTCATCGGCGGCACCACAAAGGTCACCGACAGTGATGCGAAGGGCCGCGCGCGCCAGGCCTCCTCCGAGCCGGCAACGATGTGCAGCAGCTCCAGCCCGTCGCGCATGTAGTCGGGATCAACAAAGCTGGTGCCGACGTGCTTCCGCGTCCCTGACAGCGACGCGTAGAGCGTGTTCAGGTCCATTTCCCGGTTATCGAGGATGTCACGCGCCACCATGGGCCGCTGGAAGAAGTGGATGTTGTCCATCTGGTCGACCACGCGGGCGGCGGAGAACAGCGCGTCGATGGTAGAGTCCTTGTATTCGCGCTCGTCGACGTCGACGAGGTGCACGGCTGCGCCCGCCGTGCCGAAATGGACCCGGTGACCGCTGAGGTCGAGGTCAAAGTTCGGGTCCTGCGCGTGCAGGACGAGGTCCTTGCGCGCGATCGACAGCGTGTGCTCGACCAGCGCCCGGGGGAAGCGCAGGCGCTTGTCCTCGCCGTAACTGGCGCCGGCGGCAACCATGTACTCGACCCCGGTTTCGGGGGCATCGGCGATGCCGATCGTCTCCAACGCGGTCAGCGCAGCCTCGTAGATGGCCCGCATGTCCCCGTCGTTCAGCGGCTTGTAGGCGCCGCCCTCCATGCCCGGGCGGACCGGGCGAATGTCTTCAGCCAGCGGTGCAGCGCGCAGCGCGACACGGGCCGAGCGACCACCGGCGCGACCCTTGCGCGCGGCGGGTGGGGCGGGGACTTCAGCTTCAGTACTCATAGCGGTGAACTCCGTTTAGGCGCGGGTGCGCTCAGCGGTTGGGTCGTACATGGGTTTGAGGGAGACTTCGGCGGGCACGCGCTGGCCCGCGATTTCGATCTCGTAGGATGAACCGAGCTGCTCGGCTCCGGTCTCCCGTCCTGCACCGGCACGTAGCCCATGCCGATGGAGGCACCGAGGTGGTGGCCGTAGTTGCCGGAGGTCAGGAAGCTGACAATCTTGCCGTCCCGGATCACCGGCTCGTTGTGGTAGACCATGGCCGCCGGGTCGCTCAGCCGGAACTGCAGCATCCGCCGCGACAGCCCGCGTTCACGGGTGTCCATCACTGCCTTGCGACCGTGGAAATCGCCGAACTTGCCGCTGTCCTTGTCGCGCTTCACCGCAAAGCCCAGACCCGCTTCGAGAACGTTGTCCTCGTCGGTGATATCGTGGCCGAAGTGGCGGAAGGCCTTCTCGATCCGGCAGCTGTCGAGCACGTGCAGGCCGCACATTTTCAGCCCCAGATCGCGCCCTGCCTCATCCATGCTTTCGAACACGTGCGCGGCCATATCCGAGCCGACGTAAAGCTCCCAGCCCAGCTCGCCAACGTAGGAAATCCGGTGCGCGCGGGCGAGGCCCATGCCAACCTCGATTTCCTGAGCGAAGCCGAAGGGGTGGGCGTTGTTGCTCAGATCGTTCGGGGACACGCGCTGCAGCAGCTCGCGCGACTTCGGGCCCATGATCGCAATGACGGCTTCGCCGACGGTATTGTCGAACAGAGAAACGTGGGCGCCTGCGGGCACGTGGCGCTGCAGCCACGCCATATCCCGCCGGATCGTCGCCGCTGGTACCACCAGCAGGAACGACGTCTCGCCCAGCCGGGTCACAGTCAGGTCGCTCTCGATCCCGCCGCGCTCATTGAGCATCTGGGTGTAGACAATGCGACCGGCCTCGACGTCGACGTCGTTGGCGCAAACCTTTTGCAGGAAGGCCATGGCATCGGCGCCCTCGACCCGGATCTTGCCAAAGGTCGACAGGTCGAACAGCCCGACACCGTTGCGCACGGCGCTGTGCTCCTCTCGGGCGTTGTCGAACCAGTTCTGGGGCCCCCAGTCGTAGCGGTATTCACGCTCCTGTCCTTCGCGGGCGAACCAGTTGGCGCGCTCCCAGCCCGCAGTCTCGCCGAAGACGGCACCCTTGGCGCGCAGCTGCTCGTGCAGCGGCGACCGGCGGACGCCGCGCGCGGTCTCGGGCTGGCGGTAGGGCCAGTGGTCGGCGTAGAGCAGGCCGAGGGATTCTGAGACGCGCTCACGCAGGTAGAAGCGGTTTTCTGGAAGGGCTGTGCCCGGCGGATATCAACGTCCCAGAGGTCGAAGGGCGGCTCGCCCTCGTCGATCCACTGCGCCAGCGCGTAGCCTGCGCCGCCTGACGAGACGATGCCAATGGAGTTATAGCCTGCAGCGACCCAGAACCCGCGCAACTCCGGCGCCTCGCCGAGGTAGTACTTGTCATCCGGGGTGAAGCTTTCCGGGCCATTGAAGAAGGTATGGATCCCGGCCTCGCCCAGCAACGGCATGCGGTTCACGCCCATTTCGAGGATCGGCTCGAAGTGGTCGAAATCCTCGGGCAGCTGGTCGAAGCAGAAATCTTCAGGAATGCCCGCCATCCCCAGGGCTTGGCCTTGGGCTCGAAAGCGCCGAGCATCATCTTGCCCGCGTCTTCCTTGTAGTAGGCGCACTCGTCCGGCACACGCAGCACCGGCATCTGGGTCAGGCCCTCGACCGGCTCGGTGACAATGTAGAAGTGTTCACAGGCGTGCAGCGGCACGGTCACCCCGGCCATGGCGGCGAAGTCGCGCGCCCACATGCCCCCGCAGTTCACGACCACGTCGGCATCGATGGTGCCCGGTTCCCCGTCACGTTCGTAGGTGACACCGGTGACGGCGCCGTCAGCCTGATTGACGCCGGTGACCTTGACGCCCTCGACAATGGTCGCGCCCATCTGCCGCGCGCCCTTGGCCAGCGCCAGCGCGATGTTCGCCGGGTCGCACTGCCCGTCCAGCGGCAGGTGCACCGCCGCCGTCACCCCGTCGATGTTGAGGTGCGGGTACATGGCCTTGGCCTCGGTCGGGCTGATCTCCTGCACGTCAACGTCGAAGGCGCGGGCCAGCGACGCCTGACGATAGATTTCCTCCTTGCGGGCCTCGGTCAGCGCCACGGTGATCGAGCCGTTCTGCTTCATCCCCGTGGACAGGCCGGTTTCCTCTTCCAGCCGCACGTAGAGGTCGGCGGAATACTTGGCCAGCCTGGTCATGTTCTGGTTCGGCCGGAGCTGTCCGATCAGGCCGGCAGCGTGCCACGTGGTGCCGCTGGTCAGCTGCTTGCGTTCAAGCAGAACGATGTCCTTCCACCCCAGCTTGGCGAGGTGATAGGCAACGGAGCAACCCGAGACGCCGCCGCCGACAATGACAGCGCCCGCCTTGGACGGGATGGTCTTGGCACTCATGCGCGAAGCCTTTCGTTCTGTGGATCCCAGAGCGCTTCATCGCCGGTCACGACCGCAGCCCGTCGCTCGCCGAAGACCTCGACCTCCAGCGCCGTTCCCGGTTCTCCGCAATCGGTGCGGATGACCGACAAAGCGACGAACTTGTTGGTGCGGTAACCCATGGCGCCCGAGGTGATTTCGCCGACGATCTCCTCGCCCTTCCACACCGTCGACATGTAGGGCGCGTCATAGTCGCCGATGTCGATGGTCATCATGGCAAAGCGCTTGGCCAGACCCGCCTCGCGCTGCGCGACCAGCGCTTCCTTGCCGAGGAAATCGTCATTGCGCTCGAGCTTCACGAAGCGGTCCAGACCGGCCTCGAGCAGGCTGTAGTCAGTGGAAAGATCGCCCTTCCACGCCCGGTAGCCCTTTTCGATGCGCATGCTGTCCAGCGCGAACATGCCGAAGGGCTTGAGCCCGGCACTGATCAGCGCATCGTAGATCGCGGGCTGGTCTTCGGGCGCCGCGTGGATTTCCCAGCCCAGCTCGCCGGTGAAGGACACCCGGATCAGCAGCGCATCTTTGCCCGCGATGGTCGCGTTCTGGTGCGTCAGCCAGCCTTGGGTCAGGTCAGCGTCGGTCAGCGGCGCGAGGTGGTCGCGGCTCTTTGGGCCGGCGACGATGAAGGTTCCCATGTCTTCCGTGCGATCGGTGATGGTGATCCCCGAGCCGTCGGGCAGGTGGCGCTCCAGCCAGGCCAGATCGTGCCACTGCGCGGTCGCGGCGGTGATCAGCATGAAGTCGTCTTCGGCGAAGCGGATGATCGACATTTCGGTGACCGTCCGGCCCTTGTCGTCGGCGAAGTAGAGCAGGCCGATCCGGCCGGGCTTGGCGATCACGCCGGTGACCAGCGTGCGCAGCCAGGCCGCCGCACCCTCACCCTTGACGTGGTAACGGGAGAAACCAGGCAGATCGAGGATCCCGGCGTCATCGCGTACAGCGCCGACTTCTTCGGCAACGCGCTTCTGCCACGGGCCTTCGCGTTCCCATGTCTCAGTGGCTTCGATCGACGTGTCGTCGCCGTCCTGCGCAAACCACGCCGCGCGCTCCCAGCCGTTGTAGTAGCCCATCTGACCGCCCAGTGCGCGCACCTGCGTATCGACCGCCGACAGCCGCTGATCGCGGGCTGCGGGCCAGAAGTGGCGGGGGTAGTGCATGGCGTATTCGTGGCCGTAGACCTCCATGCCCTTGGCGGTGGTGTAAGCCTGATCGACGAAGCCGGTAAAGCGACGCGGGTCACAAGACCACATGTCCCACTCGGTCCCGCCTTCGGTAATCCACTCGGCGAGCACCTTGCCGGCACCCCCGCCCTGGGTGATGCCAAAGGTGAAGACGCAGGCTTCAAAGGCGTTGGGTACGCCTGGCATCGGGCCGATCAGCGGCAGGCCATCGGGGGTGTAGGGGATGGGGCCGTTGATGATCTTGGAAACACCCGAGGTGCCGACCAGCGGCACCCGCTCCATGGCGTCGGTGACGTACCACTCGATCCGGTCGAGATCGTACGCCCAAAGCTGGAAGGAGAAATCGTCGGGCATGGGGTCGTCTGGGGTGATCCAGTGGGCTTTGCAGTTGCGCTCGTAGGGGCCGATGTTGAAGCCGGTCTTTTCCTGACGCAGGTAGTAGGAGCTGTCGACGTCGCGCAGCAGCGGCAGCTTGCGGCCGTGTTCGGCCGTCCAGGCTTCCAGCTCGGCGACCGGCTCGGTCAGCACGTACTGGTGGGACATGGCGACCATGGGCACGTAGCGGCCGAACCACTGGCCGACTTCCTGCGCGCGATAACCCGCGGCGTTGACCACGTATTCGCAGCGGATGTCGCCCTTTTCGGTCTCGATCACCCACTCACCGTTTTCACGCCGCGCGCCGGTTGCTGGGCAGAAACGCAGGATCTTGCCCCCATCTGCCGTGCGCCCTTGGCCAGCGCCTGGGTCAGCTGGGCCGGGTCAATGTCGCCGTCGGTCGGATCGTAGAGCCCGCCTTCAAGGTCGTGGGTTTCGAGGAAGGGGTAGTGCGCCTTGAGATCATCGTTGGAGCAGATCTCCATCGGGATGTTCTGATAGCGGCCCATGCCCATGACGCGCTCGAATTCGAGCATGCGGTTGCGGCTGTGGCCCAGTCGGATCGACCCGGTGACGTGGTAGTTCATGGGGTAGTCGACTTCGTCGGCCAGCCCACGGTAGAGCTCGGTCGAGTAGCGCTGCATGTTCATCACCGACCAAGAGGCGGAGAAGGTCGGGCAGTTCCCCGCCGCGTGCCAGGTCGACCCCGAGGTCAGCTCGTTCTTTTCGAGCAGGACGCAGTCGGTCCAGCCGGCCTTCGCCAGATGGTAAAGCGCAGAGACGCCGACGACGCCACCACCGATGATAACCACACGGGCCGTGCCAGGGATATCAGCCACGATATTTCCTCCTCAGGGCGACCCACACCACGGGCAGGCCGCATGTCAGCTACATTTTCTGTCGTTCTACGCGGTTCGGAGCCGCATTTTGAGCAGAAAAAGGTCGCGGTATCCAGCGTTATCAATCGGAGAATCCGATTGATTTAAAGCGACATCTTGCATGCTGACCAATGAACTCGTCGAGACCTTCCTCGATCTGACCAAAACGCTGAACTTCAACCACTCGGCCGAGCGGCTGAACGTGTCCCAGTCCACGGTAAGCAGCCGGATCCGCGTGCTGGAGGAGCAACTCGGCACGCCGCTGTTCACCCGGGGCCGTTCGGGGCGCGACTGACGCCGTCCGGGGAGCGGTTTCAGGCCCACGCCCACGAGCTCTACAACGCCTGGGCACGGGCCATGCGCGATGTCAGCGAAGCCGAGGGTTTCGAGGCCAGCTTGCACGTCAGCGCGCAGCTGAGCCTGCTGGATACCCTGATTTTCGATCTGATCGAGGCCTACGACCAGCGCACGCCCCGGATTTCACTGAAGCTGGAGGTGGACTACTCGACACAGATCATGCGCGATCTTTCCGCCGGGGAGATCGATATCGGGATCCTGTTCTCGCCGGCCTGGTCGCCCGACCTCTATATCGAACCGCTGTCGTCGCTGAGCTTCCGCATGGTGTCGACCGAGACCAGCGTGCTCGAAGACGTGCGCAAAGAAAGCTATATCTACGCGTCCTACTCGCCGCTGTTCGAGCGCTTTCACCGCGACCTGCACCCCGAATTGACGCGTGGCGCTCTAACGGTGGGGTACGAGGGGCTATCGATCGAGTTGCTGCGACGGCGGGGTGGGTCCGCCTATTTGCCAGAGTCGCAGATTGCCGGCCTGCAGCGGCAGCTCCCGGAGTTGATGACCGTGGAGGATGCACCGCTGATTCAGCAGCCGCTCTATCTCGCCGCCCATATCCGGCGGCGGCACCGGCCGCTGGTAGCGGGCGGGCTCAAGACCATTCGCGATCTGGCTGGGTCGAACCCCAGCAGCAGCGCGCCCTGATCGGGATCACCTTGGTTGGGATCAGTGACCGCGCACCACGCAGAAGGTGATGACGTCTTCGAGCGCTTCGCGGATGTCCTGCGCGCTGTCTGAGAGGGGCGGCAAGCTCGCCAACGCCGTCGTTGCCCGCGCGCCGTAGCGCTCGGCTGCGGCAACAGTGCCGGCGATGGCATCGTGACGGGCGATCAGCGCCTTTGCCCGGTCCAGATCGCCTTCGCGCTGATCGAGCCGTTCGATCGTAAGGCGCCAGAAATCCTGCTCGTCGGCATCACCTTGTTCATAGGCGAGCAAAACGGGCAGGGTGACCTTGCCCTCGGCGAAATCATCGCCGACTGACTTGCCCAGCTTCTCCTGATCCGCGCTGTAGTCGAGCGCATCGTCGATCAGCTGGAACGCCATGCCGAGATTGTGGCCGTAGGTGCGCAGGGCCTCGATTTCAGCCTCAGGCGCGCGGGCGGCTTCCGCCCCGACCTGACAGGCTGCCGCGAACAGCGCTGCGGTCTTGGCCTCGATCACGTCGAGGTAGTCCTGGTGATTGGTGCCCAGATCATTGGCGGTGGTCAGCTGCGCGACCTCGCCCGAGGCGATCACGGCAGAGGCGTCTGCGAGGGTCTTGAGTGTCGCGAGATTGCGGTCGGCGACCATGAGCTGGAAGGCGCGGGAATAGAGGAAATCGCCGACCAGCACCGATGCCTTGTTGCCCCAGACCGCGTTGGCCGATGCCGCGCCCCGGCGCAGCGAGCTGTCGTCGACCACGTCGTCGTGGAGCAGGGTGGCGGTATGGATGAACTCGACCGACGCGGCGAGGTTGATGGCTTCATCGCCCTGGGTGAGTCCGCACAGCCGTGCCGAGGCCAGCGTCAACAAGGGCCGCAGCCTCTTGCCGCCCGAGGCGATCAGGTAGCCTGCCAGCTGTGGGATCAGCGCGACATCAGACTGCATATTGGCGAGGATGGTCTGGTTGACGCGATCCATGTCGCTTTCGACCAGCGCGGTCAGGCGCTCCACAGCCCCGGAGACATCCCGGCTGCGGACGCTCTTGGTCACGTCGAGGGTATCAAAGTCCTGAACCCGTGAAACCTGCGCCGTCACTCAACTCTCCAATCAAACGCCTGCGCCACCAATGGTCGCTTTTGCGGACTGTGTAGACTAGGGTTAGGCAAAGGGAAAGCGGCGCCGGGCGCACACGTCCGTTGCTGTCCCTGATCAGGAGAGAACGATATGTGGGTTGCCCTGCAGTCCGACAACCCGGTTGAAATCAGTTTTGCGCAGCATTGCCTGAACGAAGCCGGGCTATGGAACGCTGTGCTTGATGATGCCAGCCAGGCCTTTTCCGGCATCGCGGGGGTGCAAGGACGGCGGCTGATCGTCAATGAGACCGACGCGGAAGAGGCGGCGCGGGTGCTGGTGGAGGCCGGGGTTGCCTGCCGCTCGCCCGAGGATCGGGGCATCGAGCCGCTGTTTTGAGACGGTCGACAACGTCCGACTTTCACTTTGACATGCGCAATGTGTCGCGGCTGAGCCGTTTGACAGTCGCTCGGGCCGTGGCAATTAAGACCCTATGACCGAGCCCATCCTGTTCCGAGAAATTCTGCAGAGCCATCAGGCGCTGTCGCCGCGTGGCTGGGCCATCGTGTTTGGTGCGCTGGGCCTGTTCTTCGCGTCCTTCGCGCTGGCCATGTTCGTCAGCGGCGCCTGGCCGGTGATCGGATTTCTCGGCCTTGAAATCGGTGGTCTCTACGTCGGTTATCGGGTCGTGGTTGGCCGCGCGCAACGCCGGGAAGAGGTGATCCTGACCCCAGTACGCTCAGCCTGCAGCTGCGGGATCAGCAGGGACGTCTGTTCCGGCAGAGTTTCCCGGCGCAGGGTTGCCGGGTTTCGATCAACACGCCGACGACCTGGGACGATCCGGTGGTGCTGCACGCGGAAAACCGTCGCATCCCCTTTCGGGGGGGATCTCAACCCCGACCAGCGTAAGGACGTCGCCGACCGACTTGTTTCAAGCGCTCAAGCAGGCGCGGCAGCAGGCCCCCGCCTAGCCTAGTCGGCCAGCCCCAGCACGTCATTCATGGTGTAGAGGCCCGGCTCACGGCCCGCCAGCCACGCAGCAGCCTGCACCGCGCCAGCGGCAAAAATGCCCCGGTCTGCCGCGCGATGTCCGATCTCGATCCGCTCATCGGTGCCGGCAAACACGACCTGATGGTCGCCCGGAACGGTGCCGCCCCGCAGGGTGGCAAAGCCGATTTCGCCGCTGGGCCGAGCGCCGGTCTGGCCCTCGCGGCTCAGGCGCTTGACGGTGTCAAAGTCCACGGCCCGGCCCTTGGCGGCTGCCTTGCCCAGCACCAGCGCGGTCCCGGAAGGGGCGTCGACTTTCTGCCGATGGTGCAATTCGAGAATATCGATGTCGAAGTCGTGGGGCAGGGCCGCTGCCGCGCGCTCGACCAGATTGAGCAGCAGGTTGACCCCGAGCGAGTAGTTCGCCGCCCAGATCATCGGCATGTCCGCTGCGAAGCCGTGGATCACGCCTTCCTGATTGCCGTCGTGCCCGGTGGTGCCCAGCACCACGGCTGCGCCCTGTTCCCGCGCGGCCTGCATGTTCAGCAAGGTTGCGTCTGGCAGGGTGAAATCGATGATGACGTCAGCCCCGGCGAAGGCCTGCGCCCGGTCGGCGGTGATGGTCACGCCCAGCTCACCCACACCGGCGAGCGCGCCTGCATCAGCGCCCAGCTGCGCAAAGCCGTCGTGTTCGAGCGCGCCCGACACGCGCATGTCTTCGCCCCGATGGGTGACGGTGTCGATCAGCATCCGCCCCATGCGGCCCGCGGCACCTGCGATAGCGATATTCAGCGTCATGGTGTTTCCCTTGACCAAAGTCGGCGTCGAGGCAGTTAGACAGGCATGGCCAAAATGCGCAAGAAATCCGACCTGCCGCAAAAGACCTGCGCCCGCTGTGGGCTGCCCTTTGTCTGGCGAAAGAAGTGGGCCCGGGTCTGGGACGACGTCCGCTACTGCTCCGACCGCTGCCGCAATGAACGTGGCCCGCGCACAGACGAGCGAAAGCCTTCGAGGCCCGCGTGAACCCGGCCTATTCCGCCAGCTTCTCCATCACCTCGTCCGAGATATCGGCGTTGTAGAACACCGCCTGCAAGTCGTCGTGTTCTTCGCGCGTGTCGATCAGCTTGAGCATGGTCGAGGCCTTGTCGGCGTCCAGCTCCACCGTGATGTTCGGTTTCCAGCCAATCTTTGCTTCTTCTGGTGCGCCGAGCGCTTCTTCCAGGCTTCCCGGACGCTCAGGAAGTCTTCGGTCGCTGTCAGGATTTCGTGGCCATCGTCGCTGCTTTCAACGTCGTCGGCACCGGCTTCGATCGCAGCTTCCATCACCGTGTCGGCGTCGGCCGCATCGGCGGGGTAGGAAATCAGACCGCCACGGGTGAAGTTAAACGAGACCGAGCCGGTTTCACCGAGGTTGCCGCCGAACTTGTTGAAGGTAGGAGCGGACGTCGGCTGCCGTGCGGTTCTTGTTGTCGGTCAGAGCTTCGACAATTACGGCCACACCCGCCGGGCCGTAGCCCTCGTAACGCATTTCGACGAAGTCCGCGCCGTCTCCGCCACCGATGGCAGACTGGATGGCCCGCTTGATCCGGTCGTTGGGCATGTTGACCGCGCGCGCCGCCGCAATCGCGCCGCGCAGCCGGGGGTTCTTTTCCGGGTCCGGCTCGCCACTGGATTTGACCGCAACCGTGATTTCCCGCCCAACCTTGGTGAAGATCTTGGCGCGCTTGGCGTCCTGTGCGCCTTTGCGGTGCATGATGTTCTTGAATTTACTGTGGCCTGCCATGTGTCCGAACTCTTGGTAACGATGGTGGTAAGTCTGGCCCTTGTCTTAGCCCCGGCACCGACGCAGGGCAATCGGTGGAGAGGTATAGGAGCCTGTCTCCGGGCACAAAAAAGGGCCGCTGCCCGTTGCACGCGGCCCTGATTGGAATCAGCGCTGATCCGCTTAGTCGCTGGATTTTGTGCCAACGTTAAAGGTTGTCGTGCTCTCCGCCGCTGCTGCTGCTTCGGCTTCACGCTGGGCTTCCCGGAATTTCTTGGCCTCTTCGGAGATCAGCGCGTTGATGTCGGACGGCGCGCAGCCCAGTTCGACCAGCCGCTCGTTGAAGGCTTCGGCACCTTGGATCAACTGCTCCTTGGCCTTGCGCTCCTCAAAGCCCATATCCGGAAGCCGGACGAGGCCAAAGATGGCCGCCACTCCGCTGATCACCAGGCTCTCGCCAAACCGCTGACCCCGGACATCGTCGACATAGGCGATGGCCTTGGCCGCCTTTCCCTGCTCGACGACGAGGCCGTCGCAGTCCATCTCCATCTCTGTCGGTGTCAGGATGTAGGTGCCATTACGCTGCCAGCCGTAGGCGGGTTCTGCGAACTGTCCACCGATCGTCGGTGAGCCGCAGCCGACCAGCGCCAGACCCAGTCCAAGCGCAGCAATGCCAGAAAATACGGTTTTCAATTGAATTACCCCTCGCCGGCATTTTCGCCGTTTTGTGCCTCTGGTGTCCGACAAAACTCAACGAACCGCAAGCTTTAGTCGCATACTATCGCCTTACGCGGTCCCGGCGTCGCCGTCTCAACACGGTAGACCGGGCTTGCATCTCGAGACTTGCACCTCACATGCAGCCGGACTAACCCGTGGGTTGGGCGTGGAACAACACCAGCAAGACGGCAACGAGGGACGACACGATGGCTTCAGGTTCGGTCAAAACCGCTATCCTTCCGGTGGGCGGGCTGGGTTCACGGTTTCTGCCGGCGACCAAGGCCATGCCAAAGGAAATGCTGACCGTCGTGGATAAGCCGCTGGTTCAGTATGCCGTTGATGAGGCCCGCGCAGCTGGCATCGAGAATTTCATTTTCGTCACCGGTCGTGGCAAAGCCGCCATCGAGGACCACTTCGACCACTCGTTCGAGCTGGAGCACACCCTCGCCGATCGCGGCAAGAACAGCACGGTCGAAAACATGCGCTCGATCATGCCAGAGCCGGGGCAGATCGCCTACGTCCGCCAGCAGGATCCGCTGGGTCTGGGCCACGCCATCTGGTGCGCCCGCCACATGCTCCGTGACGAGGCTTTCGCCGTGCTGCTGCCCGACATCATCATCGACCCCGTCGCCGGGGGTAACGGTTGTCTGAAGCAGCTGGTTGACGCCCACGATGACTTCGGCGGGATTGTGCTGGCGGTCGAGGAAGTGCCGCGCGAACGGGTGTCGTCCTACGGCATCATCGACCCCGGCAAGACGACGGGGAACCGGCTGGAAATCCGCGGCATGGTGGAAAAGCCATCTGCCCACGACGCGCCGTCAAACCTGTGCATTACCGGGCGCTACATCCTGTCCACGGAGATTTTCGATTATCTCGACAAGGGCGTACGCGGCGCTGGTGGCGAGATCCAGCTGACCGATGCCATCGCGGATAACCTCGGCAAAATGCCGATCCACGGGGTACGCTTTTCCGGCCGCCGCTTTGATTGTGGTTCGAAAGAGGGCTTTGTCGCCGCCAATCTGCACTTCGGGCTCAAACACCCGGAAATCGCGGATAAGGTCAAACGAACCGCGACTGAAATCATGCAGCAGCAGGGCTGAGTTCCCAGCGTCGCCCTACTGAAGCCCTAAAACCTCAGACGGCGATCGGCGCTGGCAGGGCGGCTGACAGTCGGCCACCGAGCCGCACCGGTTCTGCTCGCACGGCAAGCCGGGTGGCGTCATCGCTTTCCACGAACAGTGCGCAGAACGTAGCATCCCCCTCAGCCGGGCCGAATTTAGACCGCTCGCCCACCTGCGTGAAGCGCTGGATCGAGCTTTCCTTGGTCATGCCGATTACCGAGATCATAGTCGCCGGTCATGCCGATATCAGTCTGGAACGCCGTTCCACCGGGCAGGATCTGCACATCAGCCGTGGGAACATGCGTGTGCGTGCCCTCCACAGCCGTAACCCGGCCGTCGAGGTAGTGGCCCAGCGCCATTTTCTCCGATGTGGCTTCGGCGTGGCTGTCGATGAAAATCGCTGCCAGCGGCTCTTCAGCCCAGTCGGCCAGCACCTGATCAACGCCGAGGAACGGGTTATCCGCGTCGGGGTTCATGAACAGGCGTCCGATGGTCTGGGCCACGCCGACCCGAAACCCATTGCGCGCCGTGAAAATCCCGTGCCCACGCCCAGGCGTGCCGGTGGGGTAGTTGAGCGGGCGCAGGACCCGGTCGTCGCTGTCCATCATCGGAATGATTTCTTTGCGGTCGAAGCTGTGGTTGCCCAGAATGATACAGTCCACCCCGGCCCCGAGCAGCGCGTTGGCGTGTTCGGGTGACAGACCAAAGCCATGGGTGGCGTTCTCACCGTTGGCGATCACGAAATCGAGGCGCAGGCGGTCGATCAGCCCGGGCAGGTGTTCGAAGACCGCGTTGCGGCCGGTGCGGCCGACAATGTCGCCGATGATCAGTGTTCTCATAGCCTGCGCTTAATCGTTCTGATCCGGTCCGTAAACCGCTGTTGGCGTGATCACGCCGTGGAGGCGTTCGTCGGTGGCTTCGATCGGCAGTGGATCGGGGCAGTGCTGCTCGTCGTAGGCGAGGCCGACGGCGATCACCTGCTGACCGCGTTCACGGAACTGGGCGAGGCTGCGGTCGTAGAACCCACCGCCGTAGCCCAGCCGGTAGCAACGGCTGTCAAACCCGACCAGCGGCAGCAGCATCAGGATGCACTCATCGGCGAGGGGCGGTGCGTCCGCCGCTGGTTCGCGGGTCTTGAACCGGCCTTCGTCGAGGGGTTGCCCCGGGGACCACAGCCGGAAGTCCAGCGGTCCGGGTGTCTGCGGGGTGCGGGGCAAGGCGATGGGATAGTGATCCAGCCGCTCGGCGATGGGCAGGGGGTCCAGCTCCCGCCGAATGGGCAGGTAGGCGGCGAGCCTGCACCCGCCAGCGGGCATCATCGCACGCGCGGCCTCGGCCATGAAATCATAGGCCGGATCGCTGGGGCCAACCGCGGGGCGGGCCCGGATCAGCCCTTCGCGCAGGGCGGCTTTCTGGTCAGTGACAGACACGGCGGGTCTCATGGTCTCAGCGTGGCGTGAAGAGCGGCTTGAAAGAAAACAGAGCGAGCCAGACGACCGTCGATCGGTTAGTCCACCTGCAGCCCGACAAAGTCAGGTGGGCGCCGCGTAACAAAACCTCGGCTCTGACAGAGGCAGCTCCCGTGCTAGGTGTATCGGCCCCGGGGACAAAAGTGATCTGACGCATCGCCCAGCTCTGGTCACAGGAGTGGTGCTTTGCCAGTGGCCTGTCAACCGGCATAAACTGCACCCATGACCCTGCCTGCATTCGATCAACCATCTCCGAGCCTGACCCGCTTTGCGCCCTCGCCGACCGGGCGGCTGCACCTCGGGCACGTGCTTGCGGCGGAACGGGTCTGGTCGATGGCGCAGCGGTTGGACGCGCCGGTGCTGCTGCGGGTCGAAGATATCGATACCACGCGTTGCCGGCCGGCCTTCGAAATGGCCATGCTCGAGGACCTGCACTGGTTGGGCTTCACGTGGCGAGAGCCGGTGCTGCGCCAGTCCGAGCGTGGCGCGGCCTACGCCGAAGCCGCTGACCGTTTGCGCGCGATCGGGCTGCTCTATCCCTGCCGCTGCACCCGCCGCGATATCGAGGCGGCCTGGGGCGGGACACCGGTGTTTGGGCCAGAAGGCCTGCAATATCCCGGCACCTGCCGTGGATTGACGGCGGCGGAGGTGGAGGCCGATGAGCCGGTCGCCTGGCGGCTGGATATGGCAGGGGCGCTGGAGCGGCTCACAGCCGATGGCAAGGATTTGAGCACGCCCGTGCTCGACGCGAGCGCGCCTGTGGATTTCCGGGCGCTGGCCGAAGCCACCGGCGACGTGGTGCTCTGCCGCCGGGATATCACCACCAGCTACCACCTCAGTGTCACGGTCGATGATGCGGCGCAGAACGTGACCCACGTCATGCGCGGGCAGGATATGTACGAGGCCACGGCGGTGCACCGCGTGCTGCAGGCGCTGCTCGACCTGTCCACGCCGACCTATGCCTTCCATCCGCTGATCATGGCGGCCGATGGCAGCCGCAAGCTCTCCAAGCGGGACGGGGCGGAAGGGCTGGCGGCGCTGCGGGAGGCGGGCCATAGCCCGGCGCAGGTGCGCGCCATGGCGCTCGCAGCTCTGGACCCGGCAGCGGTCGCGCAATAGCGGCGGGCAGCCCCGGGCGTCGAGGCCTGCGATGAACACCAGCGCAACGTAGAGTACGAAAATTACCGCCAGATAGATGATCCGGTTCCACACCGGGATCCGGTCGGCGACGATCCCGCTCCGCCGCTCAAAGCCGCTGACCAGATCCGGGCCAGTGAGCATTAGCACGATGAGCGCCCCGGCATAGAGGCTCACAGCCTCCTCAACCAGCACCAGATGGCCGATGAACAGCAGGAAAGGCGACAGCCCCCGAACAGCCCGGCCGCACCAAGGCTCGACCCACGGCCAACCCCCGTCCACATCATCAAGGCGACCAGAAACGCTGGCGCAAACCCCAGCACGAACACCCCGGTGAGCACCGCATCGCGGCCTTCCCACAGCATGATAAAGCCTACGGCAGCGGTGCCAATCGCCGCAACGGTCAGCTGCAGGCTGCGCAGCACCGTGTAGCCCGGATCAGTCTGGGCGAAGCGCCAGACGATGAAGGTCAGCAGCAGGCTGAAGGTCACGGTCTTGCTGACCAGTTCGGGCAGGCTCGGTCCGGTGGGCACCAGCAGGATAAGAATGGCGATGCTGTAGCCCAGCCCGGCGATCAGGCCGAACATCAGCGACAGGCTCATGGGCCGACGCATCAAATCGAGCAACATCCCGAGAACCCAGCCCAGCGCCGTGAACAGCAACAGCACCTGATCGATCCGCCATTCCCACGACAGCGCCCAGTCGTTACCGGGGGCTGGCTTGGTGAACAGCGCCTGGCCAATCAAAATGACCATGACCCCGGCCAGCACCGGCGCCAGCGATAGCCCGGCGATATCCTGCCCGCGTACCGGGCCGAGCAGCAGGCGAACGACAAAGCTGAACACGCAGCTTGCCACCGCGAGGATCAGCCACTTATTGAGCGCCAGCCCCAACAGCACGCTGCCTGTATTCTGCATTTGACTCAGAATTTGCTCGACCATGCAGCTGGGATAACCCAGCGCCGGAAGGGGAACAATAGCGCCGCGGCTAGTCCTGCACGGGTGTGCGCATGGTCACCAGCTCTTCGGCACCGGTCGGATGGATGCCGACGGTGGCGTCAAAATCAGCCTTGCGCGCGCCCATTTTCACCGCGACGGCGAAGCCCTGCATCATCTCTGCCGAGTCCCGCCCGGCGAGGTGGACGCCGACCACACGGTCAGAGGCGCGGTCAACAACAAGCTTCATGAACGACCGTGCCGGGTTGCCGGAGAGGGTGTTGCGCATGGGCCGGAATGAAGAGCGATAGATATCGACCGCGTCGAACCTGTCCCGGGCTTCGGCCTCGGTCAGCCCGCAGGTCGCGATCTCCGGGTTCGAGAACACGGCCGTCGCAACGTCGCTGTGATCCATGGCCGTCGGACGGTCGTCGAAGGGGGTTTTGACGAAGGCCATGGCCTCGTGCTGGGCTACCGGGGTCAACGCCAACCGGGCGGTGACGTCACCGACGGCGAAAATATGGTGCAGAGAGGTGCGGCTGTAGGCGTCGACCACCACGGCGCCGGCGGCGTTGGTCTCGATCTGCCCGCCCAGCGTCAGGGCCTCTGGCGTGTTGGGCCGGCGGCCGGTGGCAAACATGGCCGTCCCAGCACTGAGCGTGGCACCGTCATCGAGGGTGACGGTCAGGTCATCGCCGGCGCCGCCATTTCTGGCGAGACCGGCGATGCTGCGGCCCATGTGCAGGTGCAGGTTTTCGCGGCCTTGCAGTTGCTCGTGGAAGAACTGGCGCAGGTCTTCATCGAAGCCGCGCAAGAGGCTTATCACCGCGGTAGATCAGGTGGGTCTCAGCGCCGAGCCCCGAAAAGATGCCTGCGAACTCGACCGCGATGTAGCCGCCACCGTAGACGACGATGCGCTCGGGCAGCTGTGGCAGATTGAAGGCTTCGTTGGAGCTGATGGCGAGCTCCTTTCCAGGGATATCGGGCAGGGTGGGCGTGCCGCCGGTCGCGAGCAGGATTTTGGCGGCGGTGACCCGGCTTTCTTCGCCGGTTTCCGTGTCGGTCAGCACAACCGTGTGAGGGTCTTCGAGCCGTGCTTGCGCCTTGAACCACTCGACCCCGGCGTTGTTGAGCGTGTTCTGGTAGGCGCCTTCGAGGCGCGCGATTTCCTTGTCTTTGGCCGCGATCAACGCAGGCCAGCTGAAGCCAGTGACGCTGGCTTCGAAGCCGTATCCGGCGAGGTCGGCAACGTCCTCAAAGCCGTGGGCGGCGTAAGACAGCAGCTTCTTTGGCACGCAGCCGCGGATCACGCAGGTGCCGCCCATGCGGTATTCTTCGGCGAGGCCGACGCGGTAGCCCTTGGGTGCGGTAAACCGGGCTGCGCGCACCCCGCCCGAGCCGCCGCCAATCACGAATAAGTCGTAGTCAAAGCTCACGGTCTGCTCCTCGGGTTATCTGCCTGCAGTCTGCTGTGCCACCCCCTGCGGCGACTGTGTTAGTATCGCCCGCAACCCCGGTTGTTTACAAATGCTGATCTTGCCGGGGAGGGTTCAGGCAGAGAGGACGGTGAAGGGAGCCGGTGGAAAAGCCATGTGCGGTCGATATCACATCACCCGCCCGATCGAGGCGGTGGCCGAGGTCTTCGACGCCCTGATCCCCGATGAAGTGCGGCAGGCGGGGGAGACGGGGGCGGCCGAGGCTGCTGCTTCAGCCGCGTTCGGGCCGCGCTACAACATCGCCCCGACGCAGATGGTGCCCATCATCCGGCTGGAGACTGAAGGCACGCAGCGGGGGCAACGCATTGTCGATTTCGCCCATTGGGGGCTGGTGCCTTCCTGGGCCAAGGACATATCGTGGGCGGCGAATGCCATCAACGCGCGCAGCGAGACCGTGGCTGAAAAGCCATCATTCCGGGCGGCATTCCGGCACCGGCGGTGCCTGATGCCGACCTCGGGGTTCTTCGAATGGCAGACCCTGAACCCGGGCAGCACCCGATCGGTCAAGCAGCCCCATCGGATCTATTTCCGCGACGAGCGGCTGATGGTCATGGCCGGACTGTTCGAAGTCTGGCAGGCGCCGGACGGCTCGGCGCTGGGGTCTTGCGCCATGCTGACAACCAGCGCGAGTTCGTCCATGGACGGCCTGCACGCGCGCATGCCCGTGGTGCTCGACAGCGAGGATGAGTGGGACGCCTGGCTGGCACCGGGGGCCGAGCCGGATCTGCTGCATTCGCTGTGCCGTCCCTTTGACAGCCCGGATTTTGTGCACCATCCCGTCGACCGGGCGGTGGGGCAGGTCCGCAACCAGGGCCCGGGGCTGTTGCACGCCATTGACGAGGGCGCTGCACCATCTTTGCAGGAACCGGCCGCGAAACCGGCGCAGGGAAGTCTATTCTGAAGCCCTCACCGGGCCGCGCTTGCGGTTCGCCAATACTCACTTCGATTTTCCATTAAATTACAGACTTTAATCGGCTTATATCTCCGCCTATTATGCGTACTATAGATTTGAAACCCTGCCGCATTCGCCCGATTTCACAGCCCGGATTTTTCGCTGCACCATGGCCGCTTCTTCACCGCTGAATGTTGTAATCCTCGCCGCGGGCAAGGGCACGCGCATGCTTTCCGCGCGGCCGAAGGTCCTGCACGAAGCCGCGGGCCTCCCGCTGCTGGCCTGGGTGGTCAAGGCGGCACAGGGATTGAACCCGGCCCACCTGCATCTCGTGGTCGGGCCTGAAACCGAAGCCGAAGCTGCTCAGGGCGTGCTGCCGGGGCAGGATGCCGTCACAAGCTGGTCGGTTCAGACCGAGCGCAAGGGTACCCGCCATGCGGTGGCTAAGTCGAAGACGGCACTGCAGGACGCGCCGGGATACACGCTGGTGCTCTATGCCGATACGCCGCTGGTGACGACCGAGGCGCTGGCGGAACTGGTTGCCGACACGCTCGCCGATGGGGCTGATCTGGCCCTCAGCACCTTTGAGACCGGGCAGCCTGCGGGCTATGGCCGGGTCATTCTCGACGGCGAGGGTCGCCCGTCTGCCATCGTTGAAGACCGTGATGCGACTTCCGAACAGCGTGCGCTGACCCTGTGTAACGGGGGTTGATGCTGGTCCGCAACGCCGTGCTGTTCGACCTGCTCGGGCAACTGCGCGACGATAACGCCGCCGGTGAGCTCTACATGACCGACGTGGTGGCGCTGGCGCGTGAAGCCGGGCTGAAGACACTGGCGGCAAAGCTCGATCAGGCGCTGCTGGCCGGTGTCAACAGCCGTGCCGATCTGGCCGCCGTCGAGGCGGAACTGCAGCAGCGGCTGCGGGCTGCTGTCATGGAGGCTGGCGTGACCCTGATCGCGCCGGAGACCGTTACCCTCTGCCACGATACCGTCATCGGAGCGGATACCGTGGTCGAACCCAATGTGTTCTTTGGCCCCGGGGTCAGCATCGGTGCTGGGTGCCGCCTGCGCGCTGGCAGTTATTTCGAGGGTGCGAGCGTCGGCGATGGGGTCATCATCGGCCCGATGGCGCGTCTGCGCGAAGGCAGCCAGCTCGATGAGGGCGTCAAGGTCGGCAACTTCGTCGAAATCAAGAAGGCGCATCTGGCCGCTGGCGCCAAGGCCCCGCACCTGACCTACGTTGGTGATGCGGACGTGGGCGAGCGGGCCAACCTCGGTGCTGGCACCATCACCTGCAACTACGATGGCGTGAACAAACACCAGACCACCATCGGCGCAGGTGCGTTCATCGGGTCAAACGCAGCGCTGGTCGCGCCGGTTACCATCGGGGCAGGCGCGATCGTTGGTGCCGGTTCAACCGTCACTGAAGACGTCGCCGACGACGCCATTGTCACCACCCGGGCTCCATCACGCCTGAAAGAAGGCGCCGCCGAGCGCTATCGCAACCGCCTGCGGCAGCTCAAGGCACGCCGCGAAAACGGCGGTGGCTGAGCCATCCGCTGTCGCCAGACGGCACTGACCCGAAAGGAACCTTCCACCCCATGTGCGGCATCATCGGCATTCTCGGACAGGACGGGGTCGCGAGGCGACCTGCTCGACGGGCTGCGTCGGCTCGAATACCGGGGCTACGACAGCGCCGGGATCGCGACGCTGGTCAACGGCCACATCGACCGACGCCGGGCTGAAGGCAAGCTGCGTAACCTCGCCGAGGTGGTGCAGGACAGCCCGCTGCCGGGCCGCACCGGGATCGGGCATACCCGCTGGGCCACCCACGGTGTCCCCAATCTGACCAACGCCCACCCGCACGCCGATGAGCGCGTCGCCGTGGTTCACAATGGGATCATCGAGAATTTCGACGCCCTGCGCGGGGAACTGAGCGCGCGCGGGATCGCCTGGAGCACCGATACCGATACCGAGACCATCGTCCACCTGATTTCCGCGGCTATGGCTGACGGCCTGGGGCCGGTTGACGCGGTGCAATCCGTGATCGGCCGGCTGCAGGGCGCCTTTGCGCTGGCGATTATCTTTGCTGGTCACGACAGCCTCATGATCGGCGCACGCAAGGGGTCGCCGCTGGCCATCGGTCATGGCGAGGGTGAGATGTATCTGGGTTCGGACGCGATCGCGCTGGCGCCGCTGACCCGCGAAATCACCTATCTCGAAGATGGCGACTGGTGCGTGCTGACCCGGGACAGTCTGGCGATTTACGACAGCAGCAATGCCGCCGTCGACCGGCCCAAGGTCGAAAGCGCGGTTTCCGGCGATATGATCGGCAAGGGGAACTTCCCCCACTTCATGCTCAAGGAGATTTACGAGCAGCCTTCTGTGGTTGGCGAAACGCTGCAGGCGCATTTTAACCCGGCCGAAAAGCGCCTCAACTTCCAAGACCTGTCACTTGATTTCAAGGCACTGGACCGGCTGACGATCATGGCCTGTGGTACGGCCTTCTACGCTGGTCTGACGGCGAAGTACTGGTTCGAGAGCCTCGCACGCATCCCGGTTGAGGTCGATATTGCCTCCGAGTTCCGCTACCGCGAGGCGCCCCTGTCACCACAGGGCGCGAGCATCGCCATTTCCCAGTCCGGTGAAACCATCGATACGCTCGAGGCGTTGCGCTACGCCCGCGGTGAAGGCAACCCGGTGCTGGCGCTGGTCAACGTCACTGAATCAGCCATCGCCCGAGAGGCCGATGCCGTGCTCAAACCCTCGCCGGACCGGAAATCGGGGTGGCGTCGACCAAGGCCTTTACCACCCAGCTGACAGTGCTTTCGGCGCTGGCGATCTGGGCGGGCCGGCAGCGCGGTTCCATCAGCGCGGACGATGAAGCGCGGTTGAGTCAGGCGCTGGTCGGCATCCCCGCGCTGATGGCGCAGGTGCTTAACCACGATGACAGCATCCGGGAGATCGCCGCCAAAGTCGCCCAGACCCGCGACGTGCTCTATCTGGGGCGCGGGTCGATGTTCCCGCTGGCCATGGAAGGCGCGCTGAAGCTCAAGGAAATTTCCTACATCCACGCCGAAGGCTACGCGGCCGGCGAGATGAAGCACGGCCCGATTGCGTTGATCGACGACGGTGTGCCGGTGGTGGTCTGCGCGCCCTCCGGGCCTATGCTGGAAAAGACGGCATCGAACGTGGAACAAGTCGCGGCGCGGGGCGGACGGCTGATCCTGATCACCGATGCTGTGGGTGCCAAGCGGCTGGGCGGAACGGCGGAAGACGTGATCGTCATGCCGACGGTGGACAGTCTGGTCGCGCCGCTGCTGTACGCATTGCCGATCCAGCTGCTGGCCTACCATGCGGCGGTGCACAAGGGTACCGACGTGGATCAGCCTCGCAACCTTGCGAAGTCTGTGACTGTCGAGTGAGGTTTGTGGCGGAGGAAGAGCCTTTGCCCTCCCCCCTCAGTGGTTTCAGGGAGCGATGAAGGTGTAAGACGCTGCGATCAGCAGGCCACCTGCGAGCACGTAGCCCCGTCGATCCAGATCAGATTGAGACCGCGCAGCCCGTAGAGCGTGGACAGCAGCGTTGAAAGCAGACCGAAGGCCAGCCACATGCCGATTGTCAGGCGGAAGACGCTGACGTCTGCTGCTGCAGCCATGGGAAACAGGTGGCTTTGCAGGATGAAAGACGCCGCCAGCCACGCGAGAAAGGTGACGGCGTAGGTCAGCATCATGCTGCGGCCGTTACCGCCTGCCGAGCCGCCGCCGATATCGTCGCGGGAAACCTTGGCCGCTGCCATCCATGGGCCGGAGAGCAGCATGTACCAGAGCACGCCGAGGGCATAGGCGGCGACACCGCCAACGAGAACTGAAACTGCAAACATCATGATACAGCCTTTCATGACATGAGATCCGGGGGCGAAGCTGGACCCTTCACCCGGAGAACGTCCCTGATATTATACGAATTTTAGGCTTTTTGAACAAAGCGGATGCAGCCGGTGTTGCGGGGCATCAGGCGGCGCGTTCCTCGAAGACTGTCAGGGCCAGCAGTCCCAGCCCCAGCGCCATCGCCCCGCGCAGAGGAAAGAACCAGCTTTCGTCCCAGAACCCGGCGCGGACCATGGCGTCCGTCATCAGCAGCACGAACAGTATGTTCAGCGCCAGCAGGCACCCGGCAGCGATTTTCAGCAGGGTCCAGCGGTTACCGTCAATGCTCAGCGCCAGCGGGAGAATCAGCAGCGACAGACCGATGACCAACGCGGGGTAGGACAGGCGGTAGCCCAGTCCGGCGAAGGCTCTGGTTTGGCTTTGGTTTTGGGCGCTGCTGGCTGCGTTGGTGCCGGTTTGCCCGGCTGCGCCCGGTTGTGGGGTCAGCCGGACCATCGACGTCCGGGCGGGCCCCGACTCTCCTGCTCGACTGTGTCCCCGGACGGGTCGGCGGTGACTTGTGCGGCTTGCAGCAGAATGGTGCCATCCGCTTCCACGGCTGCGACTTGCCCGGTCAGCGTTCGGCGCGTTGGGGGCAGGGAATACAACGCGACCGTGGCGCCTGCCGTTGGCTCATCTGATGTCGCTGCTGTCGCTGGTAACGGTAGGGCCCATCGGTCGCCGGACTCGTCAATAAAGCGCGGGTTGGATTTCTCTGCTTCGATCAGAACTGCGCCTACAGGTTGTGTCCAGATCCAGAACGGGCCGGTCATGAGCCCGGCGATCAACAGCGCGATCAGGGTCGTAGCCAGAGCAAAGGGCCAGACTGACGCCCCCGCAGCCCGCCACTGCCGGATCTCACCGCGGAGATTGAGGCGCGAAATGGCGATCAGGACGGTCAGCATCAGCGCCGTTGGCAGCAGGATCAGCCAGAGCCCCGGTAGGGGTGAACACGTCAAGCAACCACGTCGAAAGCCCGTCAGACCGGGCGTTCAGGCCCTCCATGAGCGCCGGAACGAGCATGATGGCGGTGAGCACGAGGCCGACAGCAATCGCGTATCCGGACAACAACAACAGAAGGCGACGGACCAACACCGTAGAAAATCTCCGTGTTCAGGATTCGAAACTATGACGAAACCCGCAATGAAAACAGAATTTTTATCTGGCAAAGTTGATGGATACTTCGTGCAATAACCGAAGGGTGAACTTTATCTGGATTCCGTTGGCTGACATCGTGACAGCCCAAGGTTGTCATGCTAGGCCGCTTAGCACAAAAAAATAAAAAATTTAACTCGAAATGCAAAACTCGTTTTCTGAAGTGTCCTTTGGTAGCGTCGGGACAGTGGAGTGGGTCATTTTGCAGAACGATCCGGCGAAGGATGGCAATCATGGTGCAGGCAAGGCGGCGGGAGGACGGTCTGGATGAGACCGACCGAATCATCGTGGCGGAACTCAAACAGAACGCTCGTATTTCAAACGTAGAGTTGGCCAAGCGCGTGAACCTGTCACCGACCCCCTGTTACGAGCGGGTCAGGAAGCTGGAGCGGACGGGCGTGCTCATGGGCTATCACGCAAAGGTCGACCGCAGAGTGTTGGGTCTGGGTCAGCTGGCCTACGCGACCATCGAATTTGCCGCCGATGATCAGGTGGCTTTCGGTGACTTGCTCGCCCTGCTGTCAGGCGCAGACGACGTGCTCGAGTTGTCCGAGCTGGCGGGCGTCACCAAAATCCGGATCAAGATTGCGGGGAACGACGTCACCACGATTTCCGACCGCCTGAAGCAATGGCTCCACGGTCACCGTGCGGTGGTAGGCTACAGTACGGATTTTGTGACACAGGCCCACATCGACCGCTTCTGATACGCGACTTTTGGCGGGCTTGTCCGTCGGCGCTGCCGTTGCCATTTCTGGGGTCAGCACGATCGCAGACAACAGGCAGGGAGCCACGACCATGGCCGAGAAAGAAGCAATATTCGCCGCAGGCTGCTTCTGGAGCATCGAAGACACCTTTCGCAAGATGCCGGGGGTCAAGGACGCCATCAGCGGCTACACCGGCGGGTCAACCCCGAACCCGACCTACCAGCAGGTTTGTACGGGTGGGACGGGTCACGCAGAAGCCGTCCGGGTGATCTTTGACGACGATAAAGTCGACTACCGCACCCTGCTCAATGCTTTCTTCGAGATGCACGACCCGACCCAGGTCAACCGCCAGGGTCCCGATATCGGCACCCAGTACCGATCTGGTGTTTTCTTTAAGGACGACGGCCAGCGCGCGCTGCGGCAGAAGAGGCGATTCAGGGTCAGGCGCAGGCCCGCGGCAGCATCGCCACCGAGGTCACTGAGGCGTCTGAATTCTACCCCGCAGAAGACTACCATCAGCGATACTTTGAAAAGCGCGGCTTTAGCCATTAAAGGAGGGGGGCGCTGTCGGTCTCTGCCGCGCGCTCCAGTTCCTTTGCCAGCCACGACCGAGGCCGCCTGCCCATGACTGATGACGACCTTCAGCCCGAACCCGCTTCTGGACCTGCCGGCCCCGAGGCCGCGCCCATGGGCGATGAAGCACAGCGCCTGTTCCCCGATACACCGAGCGACGAGCCGGCGTGGGAGGTCACCCACAGCCTGCTGGGCAAGAGCCTGACCTTTACCGTCTGGCGCTCGCTGATCCGGCAGGAGATGCTGGACCAGTGCGATATCAAGTCCAGCCATCGCAAAGCCATCCTGCGCAAGACCGAAAAGGCGCTGCAACGCACGGTCAAGGCCGGTCTGAGCCGTCTCGACGAGCGGCAGATGGAGCACGTCCACTGGAATGCCTTTATCCTCATGGTCGACAAGGCGCTGGGCAACCAGCACCTGAAAATCCGGACCAACGAGGACCTGTGTGACCAGCTGATTGACCAGGCCCCCGGGCTGGCGGCGCCCGCCGCAGCCTAGACCGCTTTTCCCGCGTGGAAGGCGGCAGCCATGGACAGCAGCGTTGCCGAAACCAGCATCGATCTCGACGCGCTGACCGAGGACGAGTTCCTCGGCGGGCAGCTTCGGCTGCTGCAGCCCCGGCACGGGTATCGAGCGGGATGGACGCGGTCCTGCTCGCTGCATCGGTGCCTGCCGAATCTGGGCAGGCTGTGCTCGATCTGGGCTGCGGGGTTGGCTCGGCCGGGCTGTGTCTGGCGCGGCGGGTCGATGGTCTGCGGATCACTGGGGTTGAGCTGCAGCCGGACTTGTGCGCGCTGGCGACGGAAAACGCCGCGCGCAACGGGCTGGCGGGCCGCGCGACCTTCATCGCCGGCGATCTGCGCGCTCGCGGGTCGATCCTCAAGGCCCGCAGCTTCGACCACGTGATCTGCAACCCGCCCTACGTCGCCGAGGACAGTGGCCAGACCAGCGGCACGGCGCGCGCGGATGTCTCCAAACGCGAGACCGACGCCGACCTCGCCGACTGGATCGACGCCATGCTGTACTGGGTGCGGGAGCGGGGTCACCTGAGCCTCGTCCACCGCACCGACCGGCTGCACGACATCATCAGCCTGCTCACCCCGCGGGTGGGTGGGATCCGGGTCTGCCCGATCTGGCCCAAGCCGGGCCGCGACGCCAACCGCGTGCTGGTCCGGGGACGGCGTGAAGCCCGCGCCGGAATGGTGCTCGGACCGGGGATCACGGTTCGCGACCCCGAGGACCGGGTCACAGCGGAAATGGAGGCGATACAGCGCGATGGTCAGGCTTTGGTTTTCTGAGCATTGGTCGTATAACCCAAGTGATACTTCCGGGAGTCCTCCACCCATGTCTGCACTGCGCCCCGTGATCCTTCTGCTGGCAGCAATCGGAATGATGCTGGCTGGCCCGGCCGTGGCGCAATCCACCGGTGACGAGGCAGCGAACAGCCTCTCTGGCCAGCCCTCGCTGGTGCTGCCCTCCGATGCGCAGGCCGAGGGCAACCTCAATGGATTTGTGATTGCGGGTGGCCCGGCGAATGCCCCGGGCTTCGGGCTCGCCGGCGCGCTGTGCACGGCTTACAACGTGCAGGTTGACCCCGACATGCCGGTTTGCCTTGTCCGGGCGACGACAGGGTCGGCTGAAAACCTCGCGCTGATGACCGAAGGCCGCGCCGACTTCGCCGTGGTGCAGTCTGACAGACAGTACTTTGCGTTCAGCGGACAGGCCGACTACGCCGGTGGCGATGCCATCGAAGACCTGCGCGCTGTCTTTTCCTTCGCCGTGCTGCCAATCCACGTTCTGGCCAGTGCCACGTCACCGGCCGAAGGGCTGGGGGACCTCACCGTGGGTCGGGTTGGTCTCGGCCCGTTGGATTCCTCGCAGCGGCTGCTGGCGCAGGCGGCGCTCTTTGCCTCCGACGTGCCGGTATCGCGGATGGCCCGAGTCCACGAAGGCTCGCTCGCTTCGCAGATCGAGGCGCTGTGCGCCAATGATCTCGACGCGGTCATCTTTCCGAGTGTGCTGCCCTCGACCCTGGTCAGCGACGCGCTGTGGGAGTGCGGCGCCCGCCTGATCCCGCTGGCCTCAGAGGGGGTCGACGTGCTGGTCGACTCAAATCCGTTCTTCGAACCGTTCCTGATTCCGACCGACGCCTACGGCCTCGAAGTGCCGGTTGAAAGCATCGGTCTGGCCATGACTTTGGTGTCACGCGAAGTAGTGCCGCAGGGGCGCGTAATCGGTCTGCTGCAGGCGGCCTATGCCGACTTTGATTTCTTCCGGTCGCTGCATCCGGCACTGGCCATGCTCGATCCCCAAGGAGCCCTGCGGGCCGGGCTTGTAGCCCCCAACACCGGGGTCTGCAGCAGTACCTCGAGGTCCGGGCTCAGTACGGTGGAATCGAGACGCTGGACTGACCGTCGCCGGCCCGAGTCGAAATCCGCTTGATAATTCTCTGCCATAATGCTTGCTCATTCCCGCGATACAGTCCGAGAAAAGAATTTGTTGGGTGAGCGGGTAAGAGAGCGGATGGATTTGCAGGCTATAGGCCGAGCAGGTGCAGCGATCGTCTTTGCAATGACGATGGGCGCCTGTTCCTCCATCGAATTGCAGGACACTGACCCAATCCGCGGGTGGATGTCTGCCCTGTCAGACTTTGGCAGGCTCGGTCGGGGCGAAGGTGCATCGGGTGATCTTGCCATGAGCCAGTCGCTCCAGATCCAGATACAATGGCGCGCTGAATCGCTTGCCGAAAACGTGTCTTTTGACCCAAACAAGCGTCCGCGTAAGCTGCCCAGTCCTTTCGTCAAGCAGCCGTGGGACAACGAAATCCCCCTGCTGGCGGACGAGGCGACGGCCCAGCTGAGCAGTGATTTTGGCTGGCGCACGCTGAACCGCCGCCACGATTTCCACTCCGGTATCGATATTGTCGCCGCGCCGGGCGCAACCGTGTTCACGCCCGTCACCGGTGAGGTCATCCACACCAAGGTGGCTGGCACCGACAGCGGTATTGTCGTGTTTGATGGCGAGCGGCAGCATACGTTCTGGCACACCCGGCCCGGCACAGGCTTGCGCGTGGGGCAGAAAGTGGATCTGGGCGATGCTGTCGGCACGCTGGTGCCGTGGGGGACCCGCACGCACCTGCACTATTCAGTGCATCTGACGGGCAACACCAAGTCACAGCGGGCGCGGAAGGATTCCAACGCGATCGATCCGCTGACGCTGGTACAGCGGCTGCGGGAGCAGGCCTACGCCCTCAATGACCGCGACGGCGACAGCCTCAGCACGCTGCTGCGTGACGCCCAGCATCGGGCGCTGCTGATCGAAGCGGCGCGGGGAGAGGACAGCGCTGCGCTGGGCACGCCTGCTGACGGTGCGCTGGCTTACGGCGCTGACGCCGCTGATGAGGCCGGCGAGCGCCCGAGTGGCACTATCATCGAAGCCGCCGTCGATGAAGTTGTCGATGACGTCATGGCTGCGGTTCCGGTACCGACAGATCCGGTGGCACTTGAAGCGGTTGAATCGACCGAAGTTGCACTGGTCTCGACCCTGTCAACGTCCTCATCGGCGCTGGCGCCTGTTGGGGGTTCGGCCCCTGTTTCAGCAAATGCTGAAGAGGGAGCGCCCGCGGCGTCTGCGGGCATTACCTTCAGCCTCAGCCGCAACGGTAGTCTGCGGCTGGGATCAAAGGAGCAGGAAGCTGACCCCGAGGAGCCGACCGAGTCCTTCAGCCTCGAAGCCATCGTGACCCTGCTGCAGAACCGCTGATCCTCTGAACGCGATCAGAGTAGCTTTCCCGGATTGAACCTGTTTTCAGGGTCGAGCGTGGCCTTGAGCTGGCGCATGAGTGCGAGGCCAACGGGGTCCGCCGTCCGCACCAGCTCATCTTTCTTCAACTGCCCGATACCGTGTTCGGCTGAGATCGAACCGCCCATGGACCCGACCAGATCGTGGAAGGCGGCGTTGATCTCGCCCCAGGCGGCGAGGAAATGCGCTTCCCGCTCTGGGTCGCCCATGGCTTCCGCCGGGGCGCACAGGTTGAAGTGCAGGTTGCCATCGCCAAGGTGGCCAAAGGGCACGGGCCGACTGCCCGGGTAGAGACGTTCGAGCAGCGCCGTGCCTTCCTCGATCAGCGCCGGGATCATCGCGACGGGGACGGAGACGTCGTGCTTGATCGACGGGCCGGCGCGGGTTTCCGCCTCCGGCACGCCCTCGCGGATTTGCCACAGGGCGCGCGCTTGCTCGCTGGTCTGCGCGATCACGCCGTCCTGTACCAGCCCTGCGGTCATGCAGTCCTGCAAGATGGCGTCGATGGTCTCGCTGATCTGACCGCGCTCGTCGAACACCCCGACTTCGAGCAGCAGTGACCAGGGCGGCGTGACCGGCATAGGGCGCGCAGGCCTTCGATCAGGCTGAGGGCCTGCTCGACCGCGATCCGGGGCATGATTTCGCCAGCCATAACCGCCTCGCCCAGCCGCCCTCGAAACGCGTTGAGGGTCGCCAGACATTGCGCCGGGTCTGCGCACGCCAGCCACAGGGTGACCCGATCACGGGGTCGCGGAAACAGCTTGAGCACCGCGCGGGTGATGATCCCCAGCGAGCCTTCGGCGCCTATGAACAAGTGCTTGAGGTCGTAGCCGGTGTTGTCCTTGCGCAGGCGGTTGAGGCCGTTCCAGACCTGCCCGTCGGCGAGTACGACTTCCAGCCCGAGCACCAGATCGCGCATGTTGCCGTACTTGAGCACGTTGATGCCCCCGGCGTTGGTCGACAGGTTACCGCCGATGCGGCAGGTGCCTTCCGCGCCCAGCGACAGCGGGAACAGCCGGTGTTCGGCCTCGGCGGCCTGCTGCGCGTGGGCGAGGATGCAGCCGGTCTGGACCAGCATGGTGTTACCCACGGCATCGACGTCTTCGACCGCGTTCATCCGATCGAGCGAAAGCACGATTTCACGCCGGGGCTGGGTTGGCACCGAACCGCCGACCAAGCCGGTATTGCCCCCTTGTGGAGTGATGGCAACGTCGTGCTTTGCGCACAGCCTGACCACGTCCGCGACCATGGCGGTGCTGTCCGGGCGGACCACGGCGAGGGCGTCGCTGGGGTACTTGCCGCGCCAGTCGAGGGTGTAGGCTGCCTTGGCGTCGGCGTCGGTCAGCACAGCCGTCGGACCGAACTGGTCGAGCAGGGCAACGGTCGCGGGTGGTGTCTGGGCCATGATGTGCGTCCTGGGTTCCTTGCTTGCTGGCTCTGGCATCGTTGCCTCAGAGCTTCAGACTTGGCCGGGTTTCGGCCTGCGACGCTTCCGGGGACTGCCCGCTGCCTGCCGCGGCGCGGCGCAGGCGATCATTGATGGCCTCGCCCAGCCCGGTCATCGGCACCGGGCCGACGGCGATGGCGGCAGGCCCGAGCCCGTCGAGGCGATGCAGGGCCGCGAACAGCGCGGCAGCGGCTTCGGTCGTCGATCCGCTCGGGCTGAGCACCTCTAACGCGCTGGCAGCCTCGAAGCCCGTGGGGTCGGTGAAGACCAGCGCGGCCTGATCGGGTGCCGCCGTCTCTGCGTTGAGGATCAGCGGCGCACCCGGGGCGTAGTGGCGGGTCATCTGTCCCGGCGCGGTCTTGACCGCCGGGTCGGTGTCCACAGTCAGCCCCAGTCCCAGCACCGTTTCGACGTCGGCCTGCGCGATGGCGCCGTGGCGGAGCAGGCGCGGCTTTCTGGCATCGGAGAGATCGACCACGGTGCTTTCCAGACCCGCGGGGCAGGGGCCATCGTCGAGGATCAGCGCGAGGTGCTCGGGCGGACGACCCTGTTGGCTGAGAAACCCGGCTTCAACGTGCTCGGCCGAGGTTGGCGATAAGCGCCCGGAGGGGTTGGCGCTCGGTGCGACCACCCCGGCGGGGAAACCGGCGAGCAGGCGGCGAAAATCCGGTGAAACCCGGGGCACGCGCACGGCCTGTGTCGCCAGCCCGGCACTGGCCAGCGGATCGATGGGGCAGTCCGGGCGGCGAGGCAGGACCAGCGTCAGCGGTCCCGGCCAGAATGCCGACGCGAGCGCGTGCGCGCGCCGATCCTGGCTGCACCACGGCAAAGGCAGCTTCGGCGTCGGCAAAGTGTGCGATCAGGGGGTTGAAGCGCGGCCGGCCCTTGGTCTCGAAGATCCGCGCGACAGCCAGCGGGTTCGCGGCATCGCCTCCGAGGCCGTAGACGGTCTCAGTCGCGAAGGCCACCAGCCGCCCAGCGCGCAGGCTGTGCGCTGCGCGGTCGAGGGCTTCGGGGTTGAGGGGCTTGCGCAGGGTCATGATTGGTCTTGGGCTGGGTGCGTCTTGGGCTTGGTCGTTCGGCGGCTTCGTTAGTCGTGGGCAAGGGCTGGAATTGAGGTCAGACCAAGCAGCGATACAGGGGTTTTAGGGCCTCCGCCGTGGCTTGTCATCCGGGCGGCGGTTGCGGCTGCCATCCCGGCGCGCACCATCGCTGTCCGCCGTATAGCCGCCTCGAGCGCCGAGGCGCGGAACGACATGGCCGGAAGCGCGTTCGCAGGGTGAACAAGCGACCGGTTCTGCGAAATATTTGGTCTGCCCCCTAGCCTAAGGCCGACGGGAAGGTTAAGCCTGCCCCCACGACAGCCTGCGCATGGGGGGTATCAGTGGGTTTTGACCTGGACGCGGTGAGGGCGGCTGCCCAATCCGGCTTCGCGCTGGAGGGCAAGGTTCTGCCCGCGTGGATCGACTACAACGGTCACATGAACGTCGCCTACTATCTGGTGGCGTTTGACACGGGTCTCGATGCCTTTGTGGATGCCCTTGATTTTGGCGAAGCGGCGCGGATGCGCACGCAGATGACCACCATGACCCTTGAGGGGCACGTTCAGTATCTGGGCGAGCTGATGGAAGGGCAGACCTACCGGCTGCGCAACCAGCTCTATGACTACGATGCCAAGCGCATGCACCTGGTCCAGCAGATGTTCGGTGTGAACGAGGATGGCAGCGAGTTTCTGTCCGCGACCATGGAGTGGATGAGCCTGTCGGTCTCGCTGGAGACACGGCGCTCGGCGCCCTTCCACGAAGACGTGATGGAGGCCCTCGCGCTGGTCTGGGAAATCCACAAGGACTGGGACGTACCCAACTGGGTGGGCCGGTCGATCGGCCTGCCGCCCGGCAAGTCTCTGGTTCGCTGAGGTAGTCGCACACATTCAGAGCCATGGCAGATCCATCGACCCGTTCCACCGCCTCGCCCCATCTGGCCTTCCGCCAGCGGGGACTGGTGGTGGCCATGGGGTTGGCGGTGGTCGTGGGTGCCTTGGTCGGGCTGGCGGCTGTTGTTTTCCTTGAGCTGATTGCCTGGACCCAGTGGCTGGCCCTGGGGACCCGGGAGGAGCTGCTGATTTCCGGGCTTAATCAGGATCACTGGTGGCGCCGGATGGCGGCGCCCGTCGTGGGCGGCCTGATCATCGGCGGTTTGATGCTGGTGCTTTATCCCAACCTGCCCCGCCCGCCGGGGGTCGCGCATGTCATCTCGGCGTCGGCGCTGCGCCGGGGAACCATGAGTTTTCGCGATGGGGTCAAGGCGGCGACCCTGAACGGGATTTCGCTGGGCTTCGGGGCGTCCGTGGGGCGTGAGGGACCCATGGTGCACTGGGGGCAACCATCGGGGCTTGGGGCGCGCGGGCGCTGGGGCTGGATCCGCGCGTGCGGCGGACCCTGCTGGCCTGCGGGGTCTCGGCTGCGGTGGCAGCCTCGTTCAATGCGCCGCTGGCCGGGGTGTTTTTCGCGCTCGAGGTCGTGGTCGGGCACTACGCCTTTTCCGTCTTTGCGCCGTGCGTGCTGGCGGCGCTGACCGCGACACTGGTTGGCCGTGCGGTGCGGGGCGATGATCCTGCCTTCGTCATGCCCGAAATCGTCATTGCAGGGCCGATCGACTTCCCGCTGTTCGGGGCGCTGGGTGGCGTCAGCGGGCTGATGGCCGTGCTGTTCATCTTCATGAGCTTCCGCATTGTGCGGCTGGCCGAGCAGCTCCGGCTGCCGTGGTGGTGCCGTCCGGCGATTGCGGGGCTGATCGTCGGCCTGATCGCGATCCAGCTGCCGCAGGTTTTGGGCATCGGCTACGAGGCGACACAGCTGGCGCTGGCTGGTCAGTACGGCTTGCTGCTGCTGGTCGCGATCCTCGTGGGGAAGATCATTTGCGCGACGGCCTGCCAGGGGTTGGGCTTCGGCGGTGGCGTGTTCTCGCCCTCGTTGCTGATCGGCGCCGCGCTGGGGGCCGTATTCGGCCAGCTGGTGGGCTGGTTGCCGTGGGAGACTTCGGGGTCGTCGGCCTACGCCATTGTTGGCATGGGGCGGTCGCAGCGGCGGTGCTCGGCGCGCCGATTTCAACCGTGCTGATGGTGTTTGAGCTGACCGGTTCCTACCCCATGGCGGTCGGATCGATGGTGGCGGTGGTGTTCGCGGTGGGGCTGTCACGGACCCTCACGGGACACTCGTTCTTCACCCGGCAGCTGCAATCGATGGGCCATGACATCCGCGATGGCAAAGACATCTCGCTGCTGCGTAACACACAGGTGTCGGAGGTGCTGGATGAAGAACCGGATACGGTGGCGCCGGACCTGCCTGCGCCCGCGACCCTCGAGGCCGTGATCGCCAGCCGCTGGGGGCGGGTGTTCGTGATCGGTGAGGGGGGCCGGTTGGAGGGTTTCATTACGCTGGAGACATCGCGCAGCGCCTTCGATGATCCCGACAAGACGGCCGCCGATCTGGCATCCCCGGCGCTGTCGGTAACCTCAGCCTGCGACCTGACGACGGCGATGAAGCGCTTTGTGGAGAAGGGCGAGGCCCACGTACCGGTGATCGAAGATGAGACCAGCCAGCGGCTGATCGGCGTCATCCACGACTTCGACGTGTCCTATGCTTATCACCGGGCCATGTTGGTGGCTGAAGGGCAGGAAGAATTGCCCGAGGCCGCGCCCTGGACCCGCGAGGACAGGGCGTGAGTTGCGCGGGGAGATTTGAAAGCCGCGAAGCGGCGTCAAATCGAGCCCGCAACTTCTCTCGCTCGGCGCTCAAAACGCTCCGGCTTTGAGCGCGTTTTTCCTTTACGCTCAACATGGCTTTGCCTTTGAGCGTGTGGGAGATTTTCGGTGGAACGACACTCAAAGCGAAGCGTGTTGAGTGTGACCTGAAGCGCGACTCAAAGCGGAGCGTGTTGAGTGTCAACGGAAAGACGTTGCGCCGACTTGGCCCCGACCGCGCTTCGCGCGGCGGGCCCAAGCGTCGCGCAACTCATCAATAAATGTCACGTTGAGCGCAGCTCAACGTGTCCGTTTTATTGCGCGGGACGCTCCCGACGACGGCGAAGCCGTCGAGGGGGCGGGCCGCAACCTGTGTTGAAGGCTTAGCGCCTTTGGCCGGCATTGGGGTGGCGCGCTCGGTCCTCGGCCCTCCCACGCGCACCTCGGGGCCTGATGAAACTCAGTCGAGGAAGGCCAGCCACTGATCCTCATCCATGGTCTCCAGTTCCAGCTCCACCGCTTTCTTCGCCTTGGAGCCAGCATCGAGGCCGATGACCACTAGGTCGGTCTTCTTCGACACTGATCCGGCGACTTTGGCGCCCAGCGCCTCCGCCCGCGCCTTGGCCTCAGCCCGCGACATGCGGGTGAGTGTGCCGGTGAAGACCACGGTCTTGCCAGCCAGCTTCGCGTCTTCGCTGATCACCGGCGCGGTCACCGCCTGCACCTGAACCTCGTCCAGCAGGTTGTCTACTGCAGCCCGGTTATCCGGGTTAGCGAAGAAGCGCGCGATATCCTCGACCACGCCCGGACCAATCCCGTCGTTATCCAGCAGCTCAGCCTCTGCCACCATATCACCGTCCGCCACCCGTCCGAACTGCTCGAACAGCGCCGCAGCCGTCTCGAACCGCCGTGCCAGCAGCCGTGCCGTAGTCTGCCCTACCTGCCTGATCCCGAGCCCGAACAGCAGCCGGTCCAGCGGGACCTCGCGCCGCGCCTCGATCGCGGCACGCAGGTTGGCGGCTGACGTCTCGCCCCAGCCCTCCAGCCCGGCGATCTCTGCCGCCTGCGCGCCCAGCCGGAAGACATCGCCTGGGCGCCGTAGCCAGCCAAAGCCGAAAAACTGCTCGATGTTCCGCGCCCCGAAACCGTCGATATCCAGCGCATCGCGCGAGACAAAGTGCTTCAGCCGCTCGACCACCTGCGCCTCGCACACGAGGTCGCCCGTGCAGCGCCGCACCGCCTCACCCTCCGGCCGGATCGCGGGGGAGCCGCACACCGGGCAGGCGTCGGGGAAGACGAAGGCAGCACTGTCCGCCGGGCGCCGGTCTGCCAGCACCTCGACCACCTGCGGGATGACGTCGCCCGCGCGCTGGATCACCACCGTATCACCGGCGCGGATATCCTTGCGACCGAGTTCGTCTTCGTTGTGCAGGGTCGCCCGCGACACCACCACGCCGCCCACCGTTACCGGCTCGAGGTTTGCCACAGGGGTCAGGGCGCCAGTCCGACCCACCTGCAGCGTGATCTCGTGGAGCACCGTCACCGCGCGCTCGGCCGGGAACTTGTGTGCGATGGCCCAGCGCGGCGAACGGCTAACCTGCCCCATGCGGCTCTGGAAGTCGAAGCGGTTGACTTTGTAGACCACCCCGTCGATGTCGTAGGGCAGATCCGCCCGCCGCGTCTCGATGTCGTGGTAGAAGGCGAGCACGTCTTCATCCGTCCGGCACAGGCGGTTGAGCGGATTGGTGACAAAGCCCCAGTCCGACAACCGGCTGAGCAGATCCCAGTGCGTCTCCCCGACCGGGCCTGAAACCTGTCCCAGCGAGTAGGCGAAAAACTTCAGCGGCCGCGACGCGGTGATGCCGGGGTCGAGCTGGCGCAGGCTCCCGGCCGCCGCGTTGCGCGGGTTGGCAAAGACCTTCTTGCCCTCGGCTGCGAGCCCGTCGTTCATGGCGGCAAAATCCGCCTTGGCCATGTAGACCTCGCCGCGCACCTCGATCACGTCGGGAAAGCCCGCGCCGTCCAGCCGCGCCGGCACGTCCCGCAGGGTGCGCAGGTTCTCGGTGATGTTCTCGCCCACCGCACCGTCGCCCCGGGTCGCCCCGAGCTGAAACACGCCGTTCTCGTACGTCAGGGCGGCGGACAGGCCGTCAATCTTCGGCTCGCAGGTGAGCTCCACCGGCTCATCGTCGGCCAGGCTCAGGAACCGCCGAACCCGCCCGAAAAACTCGACCACATCGTCGTCGTCAAAGGCGTTGGACAGCGACAGCATGGCCCTCGCGTGGGTGACTTTGGCAAAGCCGCCCGCCGGCGCTGCTCCCACGGTTCGGCTGGGGCTGTCTGCGGTGACCAGATCGGGAAATCGACCCTCAATGGCCAGCACTTCGGCGCGCAGGGCGTCGTAGTCGGCATCGTTGATAATCGGATCGTCGTGCTGGTAGTAGGCAGCCTCAGCCTCGGCCATGCGGGCGCGCAGCGCTGCCAGCCGGGTTTCGGCCATCAGGCGGTCGCGCGGGATCTCTGGCGGCTTGGGATCGGGGCCGGTCATCGCTGGCTGTCTCGCAACAGCGCCTGTGCGGCGGCCTCGGCTTCGGGGTCAGGCTGTCTCCGGCGAGCATGCGGGCGATTTCCAGCCGCCGTTCATCGGCGCTCAGCGGCCGCACGTCAGTGGTCATTGTTGGCGCGTCGTCCCCCATGCCACTGGCGCTGCCTTCAGCGGCAGCAGCGGCAGCGTCGCTCTTGGACACACGCAGATGATGGGCGCCCTTGGCGGCGACCTGCGGGCTGTGGGTGATGACCAGCACCTGCACCCGGCGTGCGAGTTTCTGCAGCCGCCGACCCACGGCCTCGGCCGTTGCCCCGCCCACGCCTGCGTCGACCTCGTCAAACACCAGCGTCGGCAGCGGGTTGTCGTTGGCCAGCGCCACCTTGAGTGCCAGCAGGAAGCGCGACAGCTCCCCGCCCGAGGCGGTCTTCTGGATGCCGGTGAAGGCGGCTCCGGCGTTGGTCGCGGCGGTGAAGGTCACTGCGTCCACCCCCAGTGCGCTGCGGCCTTCAGCGTCACTGACAATCTCGGTTCGGAATTTTGCCTGCTCAAGCTTCAGGACCGGCAACTCGGCCATGACCGTCTGATCCAGCCGCGCGGCCGCCTCGCGTCGGGACGCGCTCAGAAGGTGGGCGGCTTCGTCGAACTGCGCCCGCGCCCGCACCAGCGCGGCTTCGAGCGCATCCATATGGGCGCTGCTGTCATCCAGCGCTTCCAGCCCCCGACGGAAACGCTCAAGCAGCGGCGCCAGATCGTCGGGTGTGCCGCCGTGCTTGCGCGCAAGTTCGCGGTAGCGGAACAGCCGGTCTTCAACCTGCGCCAGCGCGGCCGGATCGGCCTCCAGCGCCTGCTCGACCGCCTGCAATTGCGCCAGCGCTTCGTTCACTTCCACCGCCGCACGGTCAACCGCTGCCAAGGCCGGCTGCAGCGCTTCGCCACCGCCTCGCTCAGCGGCGCGTTCAAGCGCGCGATAGGCCTGATTGAGGCGGGCATCGGCACCCTCACCGGCCGTATCACCGCCCTCGCCCCCGGCACCGCCGCCGCCACTGTTGCCAGCACTACCCCCACCACCATAGAGGGCGTGTGCAGCCTGCTCGACCGCTTCCTGGACCCCGGCCATGTTGGCGAGTAGGCCCCGCCGGCCTTCGAGCCGTGTGACTTCGCCGACTTCGGGAGCTAGATCTTCAAGTTCTTCGGCGGCGTGGCGAAGATAGGATTCTTCACGCTGGGCCTGGGAGAGGTCTTCGCGCGCGCCTTCCAGCTCGGCCTCGGCCGTCTTGCAGCGCCTCGTGACTGCGCTGAACCGCCGAAAGCAGACTGCCATGGCCGGCAAAGGCGTCCAGCACGCTGCGGTGATGGGCCGGGGAGAGCAGACCGTGCAGGTCGAACTGCCCCTGGATCTCCACCATGGTTTCGCCCAGACGGCGCAGGGTACCGGCTGAGGTTGGTTCATCATTGACGAAAGCGCGGCTGCGACCATCGGCCTGGATCACCCGACGCAGCACCAGCTCGCTGTCGTCGATCTGCAGCCCGAGCTCGCGCAGTTCGTGAAACACTGGGTGTCGGTCGGGTACTTCAAAAACGGCGGTGATCGAGGCCTGTCGCGCGCCGCGGCGGATCATGTCCGGGCTGGCCCGCAAGCCGATGCAAACACCCAGAGCGTCGAGCAGGATCGACTTGCCCGCACCGGTCTCGCCGGTGAGCGTGGTCAGCCCCATGTCCAGCTCCAGATTGAGCTGGTTGATCAGGACAAAATCACGAATCGACAAAGTCGTGAGCACAGCGCCCCTCAATCCTGTATCAGCTGAAAGGGGTTAGGCGTCCTAAGCCGCCTCCCTTGGATCTGATATGGCGCGGCAGGGGGCCTTCAACAATCTCATAGGCCTTGTAATACCAAGTGCTGGCCGGAAAGTTGTGGCCGAGCAGCACGGCTGTGTTCCGCGCCTCCCGCGTCAGGCCAAGGCTCACGTGGACCTCAATGATCCGATACAGCGCCTCTTCGACGTAAGTCGATCCGGGAAATCGTTGACTACGTTCTGATAGCGGGTCAGCGCTGCGAGGAATTCCCTACGATAGTGATAGAACTTGCCGGTCACAAGCTCCTTTGCTGCGCGCTGGTTCTTGATGGCGTTCAGCTTAACGCTGGCGTCGAGGGCATAGTCAGTACCGGAAAACTTCTGGATCACCTGGAGCAAATAGTTTTCTGCTTTTCGGGTGTCGCCTTCGTCTTTATCGACTTCAGATACTGAGCGATAAGCGCTGACAGCTCGCAGATAGTAAGCCGTAGGCAATATCCGGATGGCCACCATGGTCGCGGATGAAGCGGGAGAGGACGGCGACCGCTCGCTCGTATTCCTGGCCCTCAAAGAAGTAGCGACCCGAGAGGATCATGGCACGCGGTGCCTCGATCGACGTCGGGAACTGCCGGTCGATTTCATCGAGCAGCCGGGCGGCCTCGACGTAGCGTAGTCCATTGACCGAGCGCTGCGCCTCCTCCGCCAATTCAGTCGATGGTATCCGCTTCCGTCTGCAGTCGAGCGACACGCTCCACCCGGTCTTCGCACGCGGTCAGGGCGAAGAGGGCAAGCAGGCCGACAAACAGGGACAGGATCGATTTCAAGGCTTGGGCTGACCTCGCAAGATGGGCTTTAAAGACAAAGGAGCGCAGCTTGGACCCGGGGCCGATCTCCAGATTTCTCGCCGCATAATCCTGGCGCCGTTTTAGCGCCGGAAGTGGTCCATGGCTACAACTTTGCTGGCGACGCTTTCTTCGGTCCAGCGCCAGGCGGTTTCATCGGCAAAGAGTGTACGCAGCAGGGCAGCGTGCAGGGCGTGTCCGGCCTTGTACCCCTGATAGTGCGCAAGGATCTGAACCCCGCCGAGGTACATGTCGCCCATGGCGTCCAGCACTTTGTGCCGGGCGGGCTCGTCCGGGAAGCGCAGCCCCTCCGGATTGCGCACCCCAACCGCGTCGAAGACCACGGCATTGGCCAGTGAACCGCCTCGAACCAGACCTTTGGACTGCAGGGCGGGCAATTCGCCCGCTTCGACGAAAGAGCGCGCTGCGGCAATTTCGGCATTGAAGAACGCTGGCTTGGCCTCCCCGGAGAACGACTGCGCGCCGATCCCGCTGGAGGCGAATTCAATCCGCGCGGTGAAGGTTGCGGTTTCCTCCCGGTTCTGCAGCGGTATCAGGGTCGCGTGACGATCGTCGTAGGACACCCGCACCGGGCGCCGCAACTCGACCATGGGGGCGACGCAGTCCTGTTCGAAAACACCGGCTTCCTCGATCGCCCGGACCCACGGTTGGGCTGAGCCGTCGAGGATCGGCACTTCCGGCCCGTCGAGGGTGATCAGCGCGTTGGTGATGCCGTAAACCCGAAAGGCCGCCATCAGGTGTTCGAGGGTGGAGATACTGGTCCCGCCCTCGTTGGCAATGCGCGAGCACAGCGGTGCGGCGACCAGCCGACCCGGTGCGACTGGCACGTCGGCGACTTCAGGCAGGGAATCAAGTCGACGGAAGATCAGACCGTGACCGATATTCGCGGGCGCGACGGTGCAGGACACCGGCACACCGGCATGAAGCGTGAGACCCGAGAGCCGCAAGGGCTGGGCGAGAGTTCGTTGGTTTGTCACGGGCCTTACCATTCCTTCGTCGTCGTCACGGGTGTGCGTCACCCCAGCCCAAAAAGAAAGGGCGAAGGTGCCTTGGCACCCCGCCCTGAGGGAGAATAGTGGTGGTAAGTCGGTGGTTTTGTGACTTCCTGCGGTAATCAGTTCATCTGACGGCGGAGGAAGGCGGGAATGTTGATCTCAGACTCATCGACATCCAAGGGGTCGACCCCCGTCGATGTGGTCGAAAGGCTGGTCAGCGCAGGCTGCTGACCCGGGCTGTTCAGGCCACGGGTCGCAACGGGTTCTGCGGGTCCGTCGGGCTGGAAGGCAGGCCGTGCGAGACGGTCGAAGCCGTTCTCGCGGACCCGGCGCTCGCGCTCTTCGGCTTCGTGCACGTCCCGCGTGGTTGTGGCCTTGGAAAAGCCGCCACGCGCGAGGCCCTTGAGGAAACCAAGGGCGCCGCCCGGCCGTGCGGTATGGCCGGTCTCAGATGCGGTTTCGGCGCTGGCTTCGTTGCGGGCTGGTTCTTCCATGCCAGCGAAGGGGTCGTCCCGTCCGCCAAGCGGTTCGAACAGCTGGGGCTCCGCCGCAGAAGCTGCTGGCGCCGCGGCTGGGTTTGGGGGTGGGGCTGGCGGCGCAGCAACGGGTGCTGCGGGTTCCTGCCGCGCTTGCACCGCGCGGGCCTGCGCGGTCATCAGATTGCTTGGCTGCGGGACTGGTTCTGCGGCCTGAGCAGCAGTAGCAGCAGGAGCGGGAGCAGGCGCCGGCACTGGTGCCGCTGCCGCCTCTTCGCGGTGCAGGGTCGCCTGCGCCGCTGACTGGCTGTTGTAAGCTTCCCGCATGTCCATCAGTTCATTCCGCGCCGGCGGGGTCAGCAGGGTTTCGGGCAACGGCGCGATTGGGTTGCGCGGCTTTTCCATAACCGGTGCTTCCGCTGCTTCAGTGGCCTGCGGGGCCGGGGTGGGATCGGCTACTGGCTTTGGCGGATTGGCGACGGCGCGCGCGAACTCCATCGAGCCGGGCACACCCTGAATCGTGTGGATTACCCCGCCGGCGTTGCTGCCAATGGTGAAGGCGCCGCCGCGTCCCTTGCTGGTAACGTTGGTCACGGGCGCAGGGGGTGCAATCGGGGTCGGCTTGACCGGTGCGGCTGCCGAAGGCGCGAGGCCGATTTCTTGCCGGGCAAACGTGGAAGTCGGGGTCGCCTCCTGCTGCGCCAGTTCCTCGTCGATCCCGGTTGCGACGACAGAGACGCGAACGGTGCCGTCGAGCGACGGGTCAATCGACGTGCCGGTGATGATGTTGCTCTCCGGCATGACTTCGCGGGTGATGCGCTTGGCGGCTTCATCGACCTCGTACATGGTCAGATCAGGGCCGCCGGAAATGTTCAGCAGAACCCCCTTGGCCGACTTCAGATTGACGTCGTCCAGCAGCGGGTTCTTGATCGCGCGCTCGGCCGCATCCAACGCCCGGTTCTCGCCATCGGCCTCACCGGTGCCCATCATGGATTTGCCCATCACAGTCATCAGTGCCCGCACGTCGGCAAAATCGAGGTTGATGTTGCCCGGGCGGACAATCAGGTCGGAAATCGCCCGAACGCCGTCGTAGAGCACCTCGTCTGCCATCTTCAGCGCGTCGGCGTAGGACGTGTTTTCGTTGGCGATCCTAAACAGGTTCTCGTTCGGGATCACGATCAGGGTGTCGACGGTCGAGGCGAAGAGGTCGATGCCTTCCTCGGCCTGACGCATGCGCACCACGCCCTCGAAGGCAAACGGCTTGGTTGCAACGCCGACCGTCAGAACACCGCGTTCTTTCAGGGCTTTAGCGATCAGCGGGGCTGCGCCGGTACCGGTGCCGCCGCCCATGCCAGCGGTGATGAAGACCATGTTGACGTCACCGATCTCGTCGAGCACGTCCTGCAGCGACTCTTCGGCTGCCGCGCGGCCCACCATGGGGATTTGCGCCTGCGCCAAGCCCTTGTGTGGCCATGGTTCCCAGTCGCACGCGACGGTCGCTGAGCGACATCTCGAGCGCCTGTGCATCGGTGTTGGTCACGGCAAACTCCACGCCTTGGAGGTCTGCCTGAATCATATTGTTAACAGCGTTTCCACCGGCGCCACCGACGCCGAGGACGAGGATCCGTGGCTTGAAGATCGCCTTCTGATCCGGGACGCCCAAATTAAGAGCACACATAAAATTCTCCACCAGTATCTCGTGCGACTGAGTCGCTTATATTTTTTATGATCGCTGTATTGATCGGGGCCGTCATTTCACGCGGCCCTCTTGTTAAACAGGCCACCCACAAGCGGGATGGACTGAAAAATGGACTTCCGCTGCAGGTGTGCTGAGCCGACCGAGCCAGTGGCCGCTGTATGACCGGGAGCGGCGGCAAAATGTGCCAGTCCCAGAGCAGCCGAGAGCTCGAAGCCAACGTGAGGCGGGCAAACCCGCCATCTCCCGTGGCCTTCCAATTCTGATCTGGCGGTCGAGCGCCAGGGTTGCATAGTCGCGCAGGCCGGTGAGGTTGGCCCCGCCGCCGGTGAAAATCACACGGCGACCGGCGAACTTGCGAAGATTAGGGTGTTCCATGCGCTGCCGGATCAGGCCGAACATCTCGTCCAGCCGGGGCTGCAGCACGCCAACCACCAGCGAACGGGTGATGCGGTCGCTACCGACCAGCCCGCCGTCCATGGCCTCGCGTGGGAGCCGGATCTCGCGGTCGCTGTCTGAAGGGTTGCTCAGCGCGGACCCGTAGAGCGTCTTGATGCGTTCGGCTGCTGCGGTATTGCAGTTGAGCGCAGCCGCCAGGTCACGGGTCAGGTGGTCTGAGCCCACGGGCATGGTTTCAACGTGGACCGGGCCGCCGCCATTAAAGACGACCAGCGTGGAGACCGAGGCGCCGATTTCAACGAGGCAGGCGCCAAGCTGCATCTCTTCTTCGGTGACAACGGCGTGGTGGCTGGCCAGCCCGCCGATCATCACCCCACGGATGGTGAGGTGACACTTGTCGACAGCGTCGACGAGGTGGTCGAGGCTGGAGCGCGACAGGGAAACGGCGAGCAGGCGTGAACCGAGGTGGAAGGCGGTCATGCCGCGCGGGTCGCGGATCCCATGGTTGCGGTCGACCCGATAGTCGACGGGCAGGGTGTGAATACGCTGCATCGGGCGCACGGATTCCTGCTCGAAGGGCAGTTCCTGCGCGGCGTAGTTAAGCAGGGCGTTGATGTGGGTGTCGATGACCGCCTGTCCGCCGACTTCGATTTCCAAGTCGATCAACTGACTGCGCGGCTTACCGCCGGCGTAGGTCAGAAAGACGTCTTCGATGGTCAGGCCAGCGGCGTCTTCCGCGTCGGTGATGGCGGCCAGAATGGCGTCCTGCGCTGCGTCCATGTCCACGATTTCACCCGCGCGCAGTCCCTTGGACGCGCGATGCCCCATGCCGAGGATTTTCGGTGAGCGGGGGTTGGTCGCGTTAACCACGAGACACGTGATTTTCGACGAGCCAACGTCAAGAACTCCAAAGAGCCCGCGATGTGAACGTAGCGTTCGCATGCTCAAAAATAATTCCGTCAAATCATAGCGCCGAAACAGCGCCTTTTGCCTTTAAAATCCCGGATCCACACCCTGACCCGAGCTTGCGGCCGACGCGTAAAATGAGCGCATCGTACCCCTTCAGCTCATAATGTAATCGAATCTGACACAGGAGTTAAGCTATTTTCTGTATTATCCTGAAAATAAGTGGAAACATTCTCATCATCTGAGAACAAATCAAGATCAAAATCCTCAGAGTCACTTCGTTTTCGAACGATCATCCGATTAGGGATTCGCAGGTCGATATTGACGATATCGCGGTCGAACAGCCCGTATTTCAGGTCCGCTTCGCTCAGCTGCCGGAGCGCCAGTTCGGTGTCCTGTGCCGGCAGCTGTACCTTGATCCCCAGCGTGAGGAACAGGTCCCATCGACGGGTACCACGCCGATGGGCGGCGACCACGTACTGCTGCACGTTGGGCACTTCGGTCAGGGCGTCAATGAGGGTCGATGCAGCCTCCGGTGCGCCAAGGCCTGAAACCACGGGCAATTCTTCGAGGAACAGCGACGCTTGCTGGTCCGGGATTACCGCGCCCTCGGTATCGATGATCTGGTGCTGGGCGTCGTTCTGCCAGATGGCCAGCGGCACGCGCTCGACAACGGTAACCGAGATGGTCTTGGGCAGGATGCGTTCGACCTCGGCACTCTGCACCCAGGGCAGGCCCTCGATCCGCAGTTTGGCGTCACCCGGGCTCGATGCCGAGAATAGGGTCGCCGTAGTAGGCGCCAACGGCGGCGACAATGTCAGATTCCCGGGTATAGCGGCGCCCCGAGATCGAAAACTCTTCAATCCGAAGGCCAAGGGTGGCCCCAGCCACCTGCGCCGCCTCGGTGCCCCGGATGCCGGCGATATCCAGCCGGCCCGCTGTACCAGGCCCAGCCACCACCCACCGACGAACAGGGTCAGCAGGGTCAGGGGAACAGCGACGCTGAGTACGGTACCGATCTGGCGGGCGCGGGAAACGCGGGAGAGCCGTTGGCGGCGTTGCTCCAGTGCAGACCGGGTTGAGCGCTCGGGCGCGGGAGCAGGGGGCGGCATGGTCGATGCGGACTGCTCGGCCATGGAGCCTGCGAAGTCAGCATCGGCCCGTTCAGCCTCGCGGGCGCGGGCATCGGTCAGTTCATGCTCGGCTGCCGGATCATCAGTCGCCTCCAGTCTGCCTCTGAGGCCCAGTCGGCGTTTGGTTGGTCAGCAGCCTGCATTGCCTCAGCGCCGGTGCCGAAACCCGGTTCTAAGTCGTGATAATCAACGTTATGCGCCGAATCCCGGGAGGACTGATCCCCGTTTTTCCGCCAAAAGCGCATCAGGCGTCGCATGCTGCGTTTTCCACCATCCAAGTGACGAGCGTGGTAAAATCCATACCGGTGGCCAGAGCCTGTTCCGGTAGCAGGCTGAGCAGGGTCAGCCCGGGTTGAGTATTTACCTCAGAATCGCGATTCGGCCAGAGTCGGGATCGTAGCGGAAGTCGGCCCGCGTTGCGCCGCGACAGCCAAGGGTCTCGTGCGCCGCCTCCGACCAGCGCAGCAGCGCCTCGTGCACATCCCCGGGCAGGTTGTCCGGATTGACGATGTGCCGGGTCTGCGCCTCGGCGCTGTATTTGGCTTCGTAGTCATAGAAGGCGGCGTCGGTCTCCAGCTCCGTCACCGCCAGCGCGCGCGGCGCTTGGCCCCGGGTCTGCAGCACCGATACGGTCAGCTCGCGGCCCGGTACGTAGTCCTCAACCATCAGGCTGTCGTAGGTTTCCAGACCGGAGAGGTCGGCGGGACCGCTATCGGGCATGACGATTTTAACACCGACGGAAGAGCCTTCGTGGCTGGGCTTGATCACGTAGGGGCGGGGCAGAGGGTCGCCGCCCTTGCGCAGTTCGGCCAGTGTCACCGGGCGGTCGTGGACAATGGGGATGCCAGCAGCGGCGAACAGCAGCTTTGAGCGCGGCTTGTCCATGGCCAGAGAGGACGCCATCACGCCTGAATGGGTATAGGGCGCGCGCGCAAAGTTCAGCAGCGCCTGAATATTGCCGTCCTCACCCCATTTGCCGTGCAGGGCGTTGAAGACCACGTCGACGCCCTCAAGCGCCCGGGGCAGGGTCTCGGCCACATCCCAGCCCGGGTCGAGGCTGCTGATCTCGTAGCCTGCGCCGAGCAGCGCGCGTTCGACCTCTGCTGCGCTGGTCAGTGAGACCTCACGCTCGGCAGAAAGCCCACCCCGGAGCAGGAGGATACGCCGGGCACTCATAGTCCCAGCACCTCTTCGGCCGGGGTGACAACCGCGCCGGGTGCGAAGGCGCCCACGCGCCGGATTTCCCAGTGCAGCAACAGGCCGCAGTCGCGGTAGACCCGCTCCCGGACCGTCTCGCCCAGTTGCTCGATATCGAAGGCCGTGGCCTCACCGGTGTTGATCAGGAAGTTGCAGTGCTTCTCGGATACCTGTGCTCCGCCCACGCGCAGGCCGCGGCACCCGGCGGCGTCGACGTGCTTCCACGCGCTGGGGCCGTGGGGAGCGTTTTCAGGTGGGTTTTAAAGGTGGATCCGCCGGTCTTCTCCCGGATTGGCTGGGTGTCCTCGCGCTGGTTCTGGATCGCGGCGAGTTCGTCCTGTAGCGCCTCTGGGTCGCCGTCGTCGGTCTCGAAGGTTGCGGAAACGAACAGCCAGTCCGGCGGTAGGGAACAGTGCCGGTATGACAGGCCCAGGTCGTCGGCGGGCAGGTCCTGCAGCGCGCCATCGGGTGAAATCACCCGCGCGGAGACCAGCCGCTGACGGGTATCGCCACCATGGGCGCCGGCGTTCATGCGCAGGGCACCGCCAATGGTCCCGGGAACACCAACGTAGAAGCCCAACCCGGACCGACCGGCCTTGGCGGCGGTTTTGGCGACGGTGGCATCCAGTGCAGCCGCGCCTGCGGTCAGCCGGCTGCCATCGATGCTGATGTTGCCAAAGGCCTTGCCGCTCAGCCGGATTACCACACCGGGCACGCCGCCGTCGCGGATCAGGCTGTTCGAACCGACCCCGAGGATGGAAACCGGCACGTCTTTGGGGCGGTGGCGGAGGAAGTGGGCGAGGTCGTCGGGGTCTTCGGGTCGGAAGAACACCTGCGCTGCGCCGCCCACACGGAACCACGTCAGCGGACCGACCGGGTGATGCGGCCTGTAGCTGCCCCGGACCACGGGCAGGGCGTCGATCAGCGCCTGTGGATCATCACCCTGCCGGGTCCCGATGGCGGCAGCGGCGTTCAAGGGGCCTTGTCTCCGGCAGCCAGCTGGTCGGGCAGGGCATTGGCCCAGGCCGTGATGCTGCCTGCGCCCAGACAGACGACCAGATCGCCCGGCTCCGCGCGTTCCCGGACCCGGGCTGCCAGATCACCGGCGTCGGCAAGGTATCCGGCGCTGCGATGGCCTCGTGCCTGAATCCCTGCGACCAGCGCAGGGGCATCCGCGCCGTCAATCGGGGCTTCCCCGGCGGCAAAGACGTCGGCGATCAGCACGCTGTCGGCCTCGTTGAAGCAGGTGCAGAAGTCCTCGAACAGCGAACTGAGGCGGGAAAAGCGGTGGGGCTGGTGGATGGCGTGAACCTTGCCGCCCGTGCTCTCGACCCGCTGCCGGGCCGCGCGCAGGACGGCGGTGATTTCCACCGGATGGTGGCCGTAGTCATCGATGACGCTGACCCCCTGCCACTCGCCGGTCAGTGTGAAGCGACGCCGGACCCCGCCGAAGGCCTCAAAGCCGCTCTGGATGGTCTCCGGCGCGACCCCGAGCTCGAGGGCGACGGCAATGGCTGCAACCGCGTTGGAGACGTTATGGTCGCCGAACATGGGCAGCTGGATATCCGGGATCACCTGACTGGCGCCGGTCGGGCTGACCCGCTCGGTGACATGGACGTCGAAGGTCATGCCAAGCCCGTTGGAGGCGACGTTGACTGCGCGCAGGTCGGCCTGTGGGTTGAAGCCATAGGTGAGCACGCGTCGGTCTTCGACCGCCGGCAGCAACCCCTGCACGGTCTCGTTGTCGATGCAGGCCACCGCGAAGCCGTAGAACGGGATGTTGCCCATGAAGGCGCGGAAGGCGTCGTGCAGCGCGTCTTCGCCACCGTAGTGGTCGAGGTGTTCGGGGTCGATATTGGTCACCACCGACACGGTGGCGGGCAGGCGGGTGAAGGTGCCGTCGCTCTCGTCAGCTTCGGCAACCAGCCAGTCGCCTTCACCCAGCCGGGCGTTGGTGCCGTAGGCGTTGATGATGCCGCCGTTGATCACCGTCGGGTCCTTGCCCCCGGCGTCGAGCAGGCAGGCAATCAGCGAGGTCGTGGTGGTTTTGCCGTGGGTGCCGCCAACGGCCACCGCCCACTTCAGGCGCATGAGCTCACCCAGCATATCCGCGCGCCGGACCACGGGCAGGGACAGCGCGCGGGCTTCCAGCAGTTCCGGGTTGTCGTCACGGATCGCGGACGAGACCACGAGCACGGCGGCGTTCTGGACGTTTTCGGCGCTGTGACCGACCTGCACGGTGATCCCCTGCTCGCGCAGTCGCTTGACGTTGGCGTTCTCACCGATGTCGGAGCCCTGTACCTCGTAACCGAGGTTATTCAGGACCTCTGCGATGCCGGACATGCCGATACCGCCGATGCCCACAAAGTGAAAGATACCGGTATCCAGCGGCATGTGCCGCATCGAGGAAAGGACGTTGTTCATGGCGTGGCGATCTCCTGCTCGACCATGTCGGCGAGCTTATCGGCGGCCCCGAGCAGGGCGCTGGCGCGGGCTTTGGCGGCCATATCGACGAGGGCGTCGGGGGCGGCCAGCAGGGCTGAGATGTGGTCTGCAACCTGCTGCGGAGCATTGGCGCCTTCGCGGACCAGCAGGGCCGCACCGGGGTCGGTCAGCAGGCGGGCATTGCGGGCTTGCTGGTCATCCCGGTGGACCGACAGCGGCACAAAGATCGCCGGGCGCCCGGCGGCGGCCAGCTCGTGCACGGTGGTGGCGCCGGATCGGCTGAGCACCAGATGGGCTGCGGCCAGACGATCGGGCATGTCTGCGAAGAAAGGCGCGATTTCGAGGCTTCCCAGCCCGAGGGTCGCGAGGCGGGCTTCGGTTTCGGCGCGGCTTTCATCGCGGATCTGGGCGACCAGATGCAGGCGCGCGCGCTCAGCCGGGCTGAGCCGGTTCAGCGCAGCAGGCAGCAGGCTGGCAAACACGGCCGCGCCCTGTGACCCGCCAAAGACCAGCAGATGCAGCGCGCCATCGGGCTCGGGCGCTGAAAACGCGGTCTCACCCACGGCCGCGATATCGGCCCGGATCGGGTTGCCGACGGCGCTGACCCGGTCTTGCGCCGGGGTGGGAACGCCTTCGACCTGCGGGAAGGCGGCGGAAATCTGCCGGACCTGCCGGCTGACGAAAGCATTGGCGCGGCCCATGACGCCGTTTTGCTCGTGCAGCAGGGTGGGCACGCCCAGATGCTGGGCGGCGAGCATGGGTGGGGCGGAGGGAAAGCCGCCGAAGCCGACCACGGCGGCGGGCTTGTGGCGACGGAGCAGACCACGGGCCTGAAGATAACCCCGGGCCAACCGGAGCAGCCCGGCGGCACGGCGGTGCGGGGCGCCGGAGACCAGCCCGCCCGCAGAAATTACATCGATACCCGCCGGGTCGAAGTCACCGGCGAAGGCCAGACCACGCTGATCCGTCACCAGCCGCAGGCTATGGCCGCGCGCACTCAGGCTGCGGGCCAGCGCCAGCGCTGGAAAGACGTGACCACCGGTGCCACCGGCGGCCAGGGTGATCAGGCTCATAGAACGCTCTCTTGCCGGGGTCGCCGCCGGGTCAGGGCCAGAAAGATACCCATGGAGATGGCGAGCGACAGCAGGGACGAGCCCCCGTAACTCAGGAACGGCAGGGTCATGCCCTTGGTCGGGATAAGCGCCAAAGTTGACGCCATGTTTATCAGAGCTTGCAAACCCAGCTGCGAAACCAGACCGGCAGCGGCCAGCGCGGTGAACAGGCTGTCGTGGCGCGCGGTCAGCGCGACCCCGCGCAGCACCAGCACCGTGTAGATCAGCAGCACGCCGATGCAGGCCATCAGCCCGAATTCCTCACCGAGCACAGAGAAGATAAAGTCGTTGTGCACGTCCGGAATCGCGTCCTTGACCAGGCCTTCGCCCGGCCCGACGCCGAGCCAGCCACCGTCGTTAAAGGCGTCTGAAGCACGCTTGAGCTGGTATTGCTCGCCCCCGGCCGCGATGAAGCCGTCGATGCGGCTCCTGACGTGCGGCATGAAGGTATAGGCGGCAAAGCCAGCGGCCCCGCTCAGCCCGCCCAGACCGACGATCCAGATCATGCGATAGCCGCCGAGGAAGAGTTGAAAGCCCCAGATTGCGGCGAACAGCACCGACTGGCCGAAGTCTTTCTGTAGCGTCAGCAGGGCAAGGATGAGCACCAGCAACACGAAATTGACCGGCAGCGCCCAGCGGGTCTGCATCCGCCGGTCGAGCGCGAACAGCCACGCGCTGACCACGAAAAACGCTGGTTTCATGAACTCTGAGGGCTGCAGCTTGATCAGGCCGAGGTCGATCCAGCGCTCAGCGCCTTTGACGGTCGAGCCGAAGTGCAGCGTCGTTGCCATGCCCACCAGGCCAAGGATCACACCAAGCACGCTCAGCCGCCAGATCCACACCGGCGAAAACAGGCTGAGCACGAAGAAGACCAGCGCAGCCGGTACCAGAAAGATCAGGTGCCGGTTGACGAAGTAGTACGCGCCCAGTTGCAGGTCTTCGGCCATGGCAGGTGAAGCAGAAAAGGACAGTAAGGCCCCGATGGCCATCAAGATCAGCACGATCCCAATCGTCGTGCGGTCCACGGTCCACCACCAACGCCCGAAAACAGACGTATCGGCGCGGGAGACATGGCTCATGTCAAAATCCCCTAGGTCAAATATGTCGCTGCCAGAGCTCGAAATGCATCGCCCCGGACTTCAAAAGATGAGAATTGATCCCACGAAGCGGCCGCTGGGGCCAGTAAAATCGTCGCAGAATGTGCCGATTCGCGCTCCGCTGTGGCCAAAGCAGCGCCAAAGGCCTGCTCCAGATCGCTGAAAATGGCGGTCTGGACGCCCTTTTCGGCCAGCGCCGCTGCGAATTCAGCGCCACTTTCGCCAAAGCAGAAGGCCCCACGTACCTGCGCAAGGTCGTGCAGGGCGGCCTGCAGGCCGTCTTCCTTGGCCTGCCCGCCGAGCAGCCAATAGATGTTCGTATGCGCCCGCAGGGCGACGGCAGCCGCCTCGCCATTGGTGGCTTTGCTGTCGTTGACAAAGGTAAGGCCGTTGCGGCTGCCGATCCGTTCCTGGCGGTGGGCCAGACCGGTGAACCCGGCGATCCCGGCGGCGATGGCTTCGAGGCTCAGGCCTGCATGCCAGGCGAGGCCCGCGGCGACGGCAGCGTTCTGCCAGTTGTGGGCGCCGGAAAGGTAGGGCAGGTCCGTCAGGTCGAGGATCGCCTGTCCATTCAGGCGCAGGTCGCCCGCCGCTGCCGACAGGCCGACGTCGAGCGTCCGCGCCGTCGTCACTGGCAACACCGTCGCCTGGCTGTGGTTGGTCAGGCGCGGCGGCAATGGTCGGGCCGTAGTCGTCATCGACGCCGATCAGGGCAAGGTTACCGGGCAGCTGCCGGGCGAAAATGCGCAGCTTGGCGTCGATGTAGCCCGAAAGCCCACCGTGGCGGGACAGGTGGTCTGGGCTGATGTTGAGCAGCGCGGCGCTCGCGAAACCCGTGCTGCGGCAAAGGTCCAGCTGGTAACTTGACAGCTCGAGCACGAAGGGCGCGCCCTTGGGCGGTGGATCCAGCGCCAAGACGGCCTCACCGATGTTGCCGCCGACAGCAGGGTTCAGACCGGCGGCGCTCAAGACGTGGCCGAGCAGGGCCGTCGCCGTCGATTTACCATTGGTACCGGTCAGGCCAATGAAGGGGTTTGTCTGCCCGCAGGCCTGCCACAGCAGCTCGACGTCGCCGACCACTGGGATCGATTGCGCCTTGGCGTGGAAGACGGCCGGGTGCGGGCTGGGGTGGGTCAGGGGGATCCCCGGCGACATCACCAGCGCATGGTGATCCGGGTCGAACCCCGTCTCGGCGAAACTCCTCGCCTGCGCGGCGGGGAAGGCTGCCAGCGTGGCGTGAAGGCTGTCAGGGTTGTCGTCCCAGACCTCCACACTGGCCGCGCCCCCGGCAAGGGCAGCAGCGACCACCGCTTCGCCGGTCCGCGACAGACCGAGCACGGCAATCTTCCGGTCCTGCAGGTGGTGGAGGTGGATCATCGCCTCGCCTGTCCTGTGCTGATGGGGTTGCGCTGGAGTTTTGCGACGTCTTGGGGCCGGGTCAGCGGATCTTCAGCGTTGCCAGCCCGATCATGGCGAGCACGACAGCGACGATCCAGAACCGGATGACGATGGTCGGCTCCTGCCAGCCCATCTTCTCGAAGAGGTGATGCATCGGCGCCATGCGGAAGATGCGGCGGCCGGTGAGCTTGAACGAGACAACCTGAATGATGACCGACAGGGCTTCCATGACGAACAGCCCGCCGATGATGGCGAGCACCAGCTCGTGCTTGGTTATCACGGCGATGGTGCCGATGGCGCCGCCGGCAGCCAGAGAGCCGGTGTCCCCCATGAACACCTGCGCCGGTGGGGCGTTAAACCACAGAAAACCCAGCCCCGAGCCGACCAGCGCCGCGCACAGCACCGCCAGTTCGGAGGTGTGAGGGATGAGGTTCAGGGCCAGATCCGCCGCCCAGTCTGGGCGGCTGACCACGTAGGCGATCACGGCGAACGAGCCTGCGGCGATCATGATCGGCACGATGGCCAGCCCGTCGAGGCCGTCGGTGAGGTTTACGGAATTGGAACTGCCCACAACGACGAACAGACCGAACAGGATCATCAGCGGCCCGAGCGCGAGGTACCAGTCCTTGAACACCGGAAACAGCAGCTTACCCGCCAGATCCGGCGGCGAGTTGACGTAGATCATCGCGCAGGCGATCAGCCCGATGCCAACCTGTCCGAAGATTTTGAAGCGTCCGGCGATACCGTTCGGGTCCTGCCGTGACACCTTCATATAATCGTCGATGAAGCCAAGCAGGCCGTAGCCGCTGGTCACAAACAGCACGATCCAGACGTAAGCATTGCGCAGATCGGCCCAGATCACCGTCGAAATCAGCATCGACGCGAGGATCATGGCCCCGCCCATGGTCGGCGTGCCTTTCTTGGTCAGCAGGTGGGTTTCCGGACCATCGGTGCGGATGGGCTGACCCTTTTCCTGGACGGAGCGCAGCCAGTTGATGATCGGCGGGCCGATGAAGAAGCAGATCACCATGGCGGTGAAGACGGCAAGACCGCCACGCGTGCTGGTGTAGCTGAGCAGGTTAGCGAGGGTGTAGTCGCTGGCGTAGGGGTCAAGCAGGATTGGAATCATGGACTGGCGTTACCGCTTTATGCGCTTGGTTTCAAATCAATTCAGGGGGTCAGTTTATCGACGAGAAGGTGCACTTCGGACCCCAGAGAGCCTTTGACCAACCATGTGTCACCGCCGTGAATGGACTGTGCAATTCCTGTGTAGAGGTCGAGGGCTTTGGGTGCAGACAGGCCGCGCTGGCCGGGTTCGACTTCGGCCAGCACGGTGTCCGCATAAGCCCCGCAGACATGGACAACATCGATCGGCATTGCGGCGATCAGACGGCCGATCCGTGCGTGCTCGGTGGCAGGGTCGTCGAGCTCCAGCATGTCGCCCAGCACGGCAATCCGGCGCCCGGCTGTCGGGGTCTGAACAAGCAGGCGAAGCGCGGCTTCCATGGCAGCGGGTGAGGCGTTGTAGGACTCGTCGATCAGTTGCGCAGCCCCACCGTCGATCCCGGGCAGGCTCAGGGTCTGGCCCCGCCCGCGCAGCGGTTCGACTGCCCCGGCCGCTGCGATGAATCTCGCCGTGTCGGCGTCCGGATCGCGGAGGCCAGCGGCGGGCAGTACGGCGAGCAGGCCCGCCAGCGCGCTGTTCCACTGATCCCCAGCCAGCTGCAGGTGCACCGGCGTGCCGTTGATCCGGCGGGCGCCGTCGCCCGCATCCGTGCTCAGGCGCAGATCGGCGGTCTGGTCGGTGCCGAAGGTACGGACCGTGCCGGCGTGGTGCTGCGCGGCTTGCAGCAGACGGTCAAAGTAGGGGTTGTCGGCGGGCAGCACGGCCAACCCTTGGCGCTCTGTGGTCGATCCGCCTTCGGTGTTCAGGCCTTCGAAAATCTCAGCCTTGGCGTCGGCGATCTCTTCGGTGCCATTGAAAAACGCGCTGTGCGCGGCTGAAACCCACGTGATCAGCGCCGCATGCGGGCGGACCATCCGGCTCAGGGCGCGGATTTCTCCCGGCGCGCTCATGCCCATTTCGATCACGGCAAACCGGGTGTCGACCGGCATCCGCGCGAGGGTCAGTGGAACGCCGAAGTGGTTATTGAGGTTGCCCCGGGTGGCGTGGGTCGGACCCAGCGCCGAAAATCCTGCGGCAGCCAGTTCCTTTGTGCCGGTTTTGCCGACCGAGCCGGTAATCCCGAGCACGAAGGCATCTTTTGCGGCGGCGCGGCGGTCTCGGCCCATGGCGTCCAGCGCTGCGGTGGTGTCCTTCACGATGATCTGAGGCGTGCTCAGGTCCAGCGGACGCTCGACCAGCAGCGCAGCGGCGCCAGCCTCCACGGCTGTGCCGGCGAAATCGTGGGCGTCATTATTGGGGCCTCGCAGCGCGATGAACAGGTCGCCGGGAACAAGGCTGCGGGTGTCGATGGAGACACCCGTGACCGAGGTTGCGGGGTTGCTCGCGGAATCGCCGTGCAGGGTGCCTTCGGTGGCTCGGGCAATGTCTTCCACGGTCCAGAGGCTCATGACTTGTGGCCTCCATCCTCAGGGTGGCCCCAGACGGCCACGGCGGCTCGCTGCGTTTGCTCCGCGTCATCGAAGGGCAGGGTTCTTTCGCCGACAATCTGCCCGGTTTCGTGGCCCTTACCCGCGATCAGCAGCAGGTCTTCAGGCTCCATCGCTGCCAGGGCGGCAGCAATTGCGTCGGCGCGGTCGCCGACCTCCAGCGCGTCGGGCGCTCCGCCCCGGACGGCGGCGCGGATGGCGGCGGGGTCTTCGCTGCGCGGGTTGTCGTCGGTGATCAGGCTCCAGTCGGCGAATTGCGCGGCGGCTTCGCCCATCAGCACCCGCTTGCCGGGGTCGCGGTCGCCTCCAGCACCGAAGACGACCATCAGCCGACCTTCGCAGTGCGGGTCGGGCGGCCTGAAGGGCGGTCGCGAGGGCATCCGGCGTGTGGGCATAGTCGACCAGCACCCGCCCGTGTGGCGCTTTGGGGTGTTGAGCCACGGGCATCATGCGTCCCGGGACGCCAAGCGCGGCACCGTCGCTCGGCCAGCGCCGCCAGCCGCGCGTCGAGCGCATCTGTGGCCGTATCTGCGCCGCCAACCCGCGCCAGCCCCATCGCCACGGCGATGTTTTCGGCCTGAAACGTGCCGAACAGGGGCAGATTGAAGTCCGTCGCTGGCCCGCCTTTCCAGGCCAAGTTCAGAGCCAGCCCGCTCGACTGCGGCCTTGCGGCGTAGGTCAGATCGGCCGTCTCCGAGCCCGGAGCGCCCAGCCGGAACAGATCAAGATCCGAGCGCGGCGAGCTCCTGTGCCTGCGGCAGTCGCTCGTCGATCACCACCCGAGCCTCGGGGGCAAGATGCCGGGTGAACAGCGTCCGTTTTGCCTGCCAGTAGGCCTCCATGGTGCCATGGTAGTCGAGGTGATCACGGCTGAGGTGGGTGAAGCCAGCGGCGGAGAAATCCAGCCCGGCCAATCGACCCTGTTCGAGGCCATGGGACGAAGCTTCGAGCACAGCATGATCCATGCCCGCCGCTGCCGCCGCGCCCAACGCTTGTGCCAGCGACAACGCATCCGGGCTGGTCAGGCCGGGAGGCAGCGCGAACAGGCCTTCGGGTCGCAGCCCGAGGGTGCCGATCGACGCCGTCCGAGCCGGGTCGAGCAGCAGCCGGGTAAAGTGCGCAACCGAAGTCTTGCCGTTAGTCCCGGTCACGCCAATCAAATGTTCGGGCAGGGGGCCATAAAACCGAGCCGCGAGGCGAGCCAAAGCGCGGGGGCTGTCCTCAAGGGTGATCCAGCAGCCTTTGAGCAAGGCCATCTCGTTCTCTTGCGGAGAACGCTGGGCCATCACGCAGGTCGCGCCCGCCGCCAGCGCACGGCCAATGAAATCGTGGCCGTCGACCTCGTGTCCCGGCAGGGCCGCGAACAGGCTGCCGCTGGTCGCCTTGCGGCTGTCGATGCAAAGGCTCGAGATCGCGGGGTCGTTGCTGGTGGCTGTTGCTGCGCCGTACCGTCTGCCCCCGGGCCGCTGACCTCGGGGCTGAAGCCGTCGTCGCGTAGCCACTGGAGCAGGGTCTGGGTGCTGTGGGTCATGGTTCAGCGGCTGGCGAGCGCGTCGCCGTCCTCAGGATGCGGCTGGGGTTCGAGGCCCAGCATGGGTGCAGCGCGTTCCACGATGCGGCGGAAGGCAGGCGCAGCCACCCAGCCACCGGTCGCGTAGCCGTAGGTGTATTCCTGCGCTTCCGGGTCCGGGTTCTCCACCATCACCAGCAGGGTGTATTTCGGGTCGTTGATCGGGAAGGCACCGAGGAAGGTCGCACGCCGTGCATCTTCGTTGTAACCGCCGCCGCGGGCGATGTTGGCTGTCCCGGTCTTGCCGCCGACGCGGTAGCCCTCAGCAGCTGCAAAGCGCCCGGTACCCTCCCGCACCACGTACTCCAGCATGTCGCGCATGGTGGCCGAGGTCTGCTCGGAAATGACCCGGTGGCCCGTGGACAAGGGTTGACCTTCGGGCTGGCGTACCAGCGTCGCCGGGCGGAAAACGCCGCCGTTAACCATGGTCGAAAAAGCGTTGGCGATCTGCAGCGGCGACGCCGCGACGCCGTAACCGTATGAGATTGTCGCTGTGCTGGCCTTGCCCCAGCGCGCCGGATATTCCGGGGTCGAAGTCTCCTGAATCTCCACCGTGCTCGGGCTCAGCAGCCTGAGGTCGCGCAGGAAGCTCTCCTGCGCCTCGCCGCCAACCCGCAGGGCGAGCTTGGACGCGCCGATGTTCGATGACCGACGCAGGATATCGCGCGGGTTCATCTGGTCTTCGTAGCGCTTGTAGTCGGAGATTTTATGGCCACCGACCCGGATCGGCTTAGAGACATCGATCATCTCATCAAGTCGGACGACATCGGCCTCGATCGCGGAAGCCAGCGTGAACACCTTGAACACCGAGCCCAGCTCGTAGTTGCCGTAGGTGGCGCGGTTGAGCCGCTGCGCTTCGGATTGGGTGGCGGGGTTGTAGGGGTCGAAGTCGGGCAGGGATACCAGTGCGATCACCTCGCCGCTGTTAGCGTCGAGCAGCACGGCTGTGCCGGCGATGGCGTTGAATTCCTGAATCGTCGCGGCGAGCTCTTCGGCGACGATATGCTGGACCCGGACGTCGATCGACAGTGCGATCGGGTTCAGGCCTTCCTTGAGGGTTTCATCGAAGTAGGCCTCGACCCCCGCCTGCCCGAAGGTGTCGATATCGTTAAATCCGACGATGTGTGAGGTCAGGTTGCCCTGCGGATAGACCCGGTATTGTTCTTCGAGGAAGTTCAGGCCGGGCTCGCCGAGGTTGAACACCGCGGCTTCCTGATCCGGGGTCAGTCGGCGTTTGATGTAGACGAAGGGCTTGTTCGAACTCAGATTGGCGCGCAGCCGCCCGGCATCGAGCTCCGGGAAGATCTGCACCAGCCCGTCGATGGTGCCGTCGAGGTCGATGATTTTTGACGGAACGGCGTAGGCCGCCTTGCGATAGACGTTGTCGGAGAGAACGCGGCCATTGCGGTCGGTAAGTTGGCTGCGGCGGAATTCCTGCGCGCCGGTATCGAGCTTAGCGGTGATGGTGGGTACAGGCTCGCGGCCCTCGGCCAGCACCGCCAGATGCACAATCTTCCCACCGATAACGGTGAACAGGCTCAGAAACCCCAAACCTAACAGCCACAGACGCCAGAGGTTGACCGCGCGGCCCAGCCGGTGTGAGCCCTGCGCGTGACGGCTGCCGGTCTTGCCCCCGCTCAGCATGCGCTGCGGGTTGGAGGCCAGATTGGCATCGAGAACGTGGCTCGTGGGATCAGGGGTGTAGGCTGTCATGATCGATGCGTCACTCCGATCCACCGCGGCGGCCGGACTGGTTGATCATCGCGGAAATCAGGTCCGGCGCGTGGATGGGGCGCAGGGAGCCGATGCGGCTGGCCTCATCGCTGTCGATTGAATACAGGCCCAGCGCGCTGTTCGACGCTTCGTCGATGGTCAGCAAAGCCACGGGCCGCATTTCCTCCGGACGGACCGGGATCGCATCGACCGGCGCGATCGTGCCAGCCCGGGATTCTTCAAACCCGGTGAGAAAATCCTGGCTCAGCTTGGTCAGTCGCCGGGGTTGGTTGAGCTGGGTCCATTCCAGCTGCAGCTGGCGGATGCGTTCGCGGGTCTCATTGATGTTGCCCACGGCGGCGTTTGCGCTCGTCGTCCAGCTGCTGCACCGAGATTTTGAGCTGGAACAGAGTGATGACCAGACCGATGAAGATCGTAGCCCAGAACAGGTGGGATACTCTGATCATGGCGTCGCTCCCCCGTGCTCTGCCGCTGTCGACGCGGGGGCGGCACTGGCGGACAGGTCAGGATCGGACCAGGCCGGGGCAGTCGGTCCGACTGGCGGCCCGCAGCTTAGCGGAGCGGGCGCGCGGGTTGGCGCGGCATCTCGTCGCTCTGCGCTTCCATCGGCTTGCGCGTGATCAGCTTGAAGCTGGGTTCCCGGGCCGGGGCAGCTTCCGCCTCCCATGGCAGGCGGCGGCCGTCGTTCTGGCGCGGATCGCTGCGGGCGCGCAGGAAGGTCTTGACGATGCGGTCTTCGAGGCTGTGGAAGCTGACGACAACGAGCCGACCCTCGGGTGACAGCAGGCGCTCGGCTGCTTCCAGCCCGCGCTCCAGCTCCCCGAGTTCGTCATTCACGTGGATGCGCAGCCCCTGAAAGGTGCGGGTGGCGGGGTCGATGCCGTCCTTGGCGCGGCGGACAACCGAGCGGACGATATCGGCGAGTTGGCCGGTGGTTTCGATACGGGCTTCGGCCCGGGCGCCGACGATGGCGCGGGCGACCGCGCGGGAGCGCCGCTCTTCGCCGTATTTGTAGATCACGTCGGCGAGGTCACTTTCGTCCATGGCGTTGACCACGTCCGCTGCCGAAGGGCCGCGTGAGGGGTCCATGCGCATATCCAGCGGGCCGTCCTTGCCGAAAGAGAAGCCGCGCTCCGCTTCGTCGATCTGCGGTGAGGAAACGCCCAGATCCAGCACAATCACGTCCACTGACGCCAGACCCAGTTCGCGGGTTATCTGCGCCATGTCAGAAAAGGCGGCGTGGTGCACCTCAAGCCGGGGGAGGGCTTCCATCAGCGCTTTGCCGTAGTCGACGGCAACCGGGTCGCGGTCGAGTGCGATGTAGCGGCAGTCTGGCTGTGCCTCGAGCAGAGCGCGGGCATAGCCCCCGCGGCCGAAGGTGCCGTCGACCACTATTGCGCCGGCCGGAATGGCGGCCGAGGACAGCACTTCGCGCAGCATCACCGGGTCGTGTGCGTGCGGTGTGTCGATCAGCTCGGGTGGGACGGCGAACATGGTGGCAGGCGGCCTACAAAACAAACGGCGGGTTCAAAATCATCGATGAAACGGCGTACACTGCTGAAAACGCAGCGCATAACACGACGGAGAGTATCTCAGGATATGGTCAGAGTAAATTGAAAACGCAAGGAAGTTTGCGTTTTTCAGAGTCGAAAAAGTGGCAGAAATTCGATTCGTTTACCGTTGATATGCTGCCATGGCGCCGCTTTGGCGCCGTTGCGGTCTGACCTCAGGGCGGCGGCTGGGTCGGATGCCGTCGATGAGCGGCGTGCAGAGGGCCTGTAAGCCGGGTTCTGTGGCGAAAACGGGCCAGGCCCGTTCCCCCGATGGCCATTCATCTGGACCAAAGGTCGCCCCTTGGTTCTCGCGCCCTACCACCGCAGCCGCCCGAAAACCGGCGCTGTCCCGGCGAGGCCGGAACACTCTGCGTTACTTGGGCTTGCTCCGGGTGGGGTTTACCTTGCCGCTTCCATTGCTGGTCGCGCGGTGCGCTCTTACCGCACCCTTTCACCCTTACCACCGGACCCGAAGGTCCGGGGGCGGTTGCTTTCTGTGGCACTGTCCCTGGGCTCGCGCCCGCCGGGGGTTACCCGGCACCCTGTTTCCGTGGAGCCCGGACTTTCCTCACCGACCCCGAGGGGTCAGCGCGGCCATCCGGCCCTCTGCAGGCTCTAGTCCTCGGCCAAGCGTGGGACGGTGTAAAGGTCTTTCAGGCGGGAGAAAGCTGCATTGATCCGGGCGAGTTGCTTGTCGGCGAGGGCCATGAGCTCGTCGGGCAGGCCCAGTGAAGCCAGCTGGTCGGGGTGGTGCTCGCGCACCAGCGAGCGATGGGCCTTACGGATCGTTTCCCAGTCGGCATCGCGTTCGACCCCGAGGATGATGAAGGGGTCATCCTCCAGATCCTGGCGGTAGATCAGCGCCAGACGTTCGAATTCCGCCGCAGACCAGCCGAAGATCTCGGCGACATAAGCGAGGAAATCCAGCTCGGGCGGCGAGACCTCGCCGTCGGCCGAGGCGATGTGGAACAGGCAGGCCATGAGCCGCTCCAGCTCCGGGCTGCGCGGGTCGAACAGCCGCGCGATGCGGCGGGCATAGCCGTCGAAACCGGCGACGTCCTGCCGGGCGAGATTGAACAGCATGCCGACATTTTCGTGCTGGTCGTCGGGGACGTGGAAGACCTCGCGGAAGGCACGGACCTCGTCGCGGGTGACCTGTCCGTCGGCCTTGGACAGCTTGGCGCCCAGCGCAATAACGCCGATGGTGAAGGCCTCAGACTTGTCGCCCCGCTCGCGCGCACGGCCGAGCACGGCCTCGAAGCCGATCTCCAATGCGCGCAAAATCCGTTGCCACAGCGTCATAAATCCGCTTTCTCTGATCGCGAAAGAGCCTAGGCTAGTCATAGAAGCTCGCCGGTGCGAGCGCCAGTCGCAGCCGCGCACGGTGGGTGAACAGGTGCTGTGCGCCATCGGGGCGGCTGGTCCCGGTCGACCAAGCCTGAGGGAACGGTTTGAAGGGTGACGTAGGCCGCTCGGTCTGAGGGACGGCATGCCGAGTTGGCTCAGTGCCTGTGTGGCTGAGTGGTGAAGTGGCTGCGGGCTTAGTGGCCGGGCGCTGTTTGCCCGACCAGCCGGGTCTGTCTGTGAGGTAAAGGGAGGCGGTTTTGCCCTTTGATAAAATTCTGATCGCGAACCGGGGCGAGATCGCCTGCCGCGTGATCCGCACGGCGCGCGCCATGGGCATCCGCACGGTTGCGGTCTTTTCCGACGCTGACGCTGGTGCCAAGCACGTGCAGATGGCCGACGAAGCGGTACGGGTCGGGGAGGCTGCGTCTGCGGCGTCCTACCTACAGGGTCGGCGGATCATCGACGCTGCGCTGAAGACCGGCGCCAAAGCAATCCATCCCGGCTTTGGCTTTCTCAGCGAAAACGCTGAATTCTGCGAAGCGGTGCAGGCGGCGGGGCTGGTCTGGATCGGCCCACCCACCGGCGCCATCCGTTCCATGGGAGATAAAATCGAGTCCAAGCGCCTCGCCGCCGCCGCCGGTGTGTCCACCGTACCCGGCTATGTCGGTGAGATCGACAGCCCCGAGCAAGCCGTTGAGATCGCGACCGAGATCGGTTTTCCGGTGATGATCAAGGCGTCGGCCGGGGGCGGGGGCAAGGGCATGCGCATCGCCGAGAGCGCCGAAGACGTCGCCGAGGGCTTTCGCGCGGCCCAGGCCGAGGCAAAGGGTGCCTTCGGCGATGACCGCATTTTCATCGAGAAGTTCATCGTCAATCCCCGGCACATCGAAATTCAGGTCCTGGCTGACCAGCGCGGCAACATCGTCCATCTGGGCGAGCGCGAGTGTTCGATCCAGCGACGGCACCAGAAGGTAATCGAAGAAGCGCCCTCGCCCTTGATCGACCCGGAGACCCGGGCCGCCATGGGTGCGGAGGCGATTGCACTGGCGCAGGCGGTCGACTACGCCTCGGCCGGGACGGTGGAATTCATCGCCGATCAGGACCGCAATTTCTACTTTCTGGAGATGAATACGCGCATGCAGGTCGAACACCCGGTGACCGAGTTGATACACGATGTCGATCTGGTCGAGTGGATGATCCGGGTTGCGGCCGGGGAGGAACTGCCCTTCCGCCAGTCCGAAATCGAGCACGAGGGCTGGGCGGTCGAAGCCCGGGTTTACGCCGAGGATCCGTTGCGCGGGTTCCTGCCGTCCATCGGGCGGCTGGCGGTCTATGAGGAGCCGCAGGGCGAGGGCGTGCGGGTGGATTCCGGCGTCCGCGAAGGCGACGAGATTTCCATGCACTACGACCCCATGATCGCCAAGGTGATCGCCTTTGGGGCGGACCGCGGAGAGGCGATCGAGCGGCTGGCCGGCGCACTAGATGGCTACGTGATCGAGGGGCTGGACCACAACGTTGCCTTCGTCAATCAGGTGCTGGGGGCTGAGCGGTTTCAGTCCGGCGCCCTGACCACGAATTACATTGCTGAGGAATTCCCCGAGGGCTTTACCCCGGCCCACGTCGCGGGCGGTTCAGACGAGGGCATGCTGGTGGCGCTGGCTGGGCAGGTGCTGCGCGCCAATCAGGCGCTTGAGGCTGGCAGATGCAGATGGCGCTTACACGGTGCTGGTGGATCGGCAGGCCTATCGCCTGCGGTTTGAAGACAGCGCGGAAGGGCTGAGCCTGCACGTGGAGGGACCCGAGCCGGGGTCTGCGCAGTTCGGTGCGGATGTACGCGACTGGCGGGCGGGTGAGCGGGTCTACCGCTGCACGCTGGGCGGCCGATCGCTGGTGCTGCAGGCCCGCCGTCGCGGGCTGGTCTGGACGGTGTCGCACGGGGGGCGGTCGGTGAGCCTGACACCGATGCGGTCTGAGGTTGCTGCGCTCTATGCCCTCATGCCGGAGCCGAAGGTCGTTGATACCTCGCGGCAGCTGATCTCGCCCATGCCCGGGCTGCTGAAGTCAGTCGCCGTTGAGGTGGGGCAGGCGGTTAAGGCCGGTGAAACCCTCGCTGTTGTCGAAGCCATGAAGATGGAGAACCTGCTGACGGCTGTTGTCGACGGCGTGGTCGAGAGCATCCCGGCGACCATCGGTGGGACACTCCGCCGCGATGAGGTGATCCTGACCCTCGAAAAGGGCTGATCAGTCCTCAGCTGCCGCGGCGGATCAAGTCGATAAGGATACTGCGCGGGGGAGATTTGTAAGCCGCGAAGCGGCGTCAAATCGAGCCCGCCACCTTATTTTTGCGCTCAAAACGCTTCGCATTTGCGCTCAACACGGCTTTGCCTTTGAGCGCGGTTTCCATTTACGCTCAACACGGCTTCGCCTTTGAGCGTGTGGGAGATTTTCGGGCCAAGCGTGCGCTTGAATGCTCAAAACGGCTCCGCCTTTGAGCGCGTGGGAGTCCTTCGGGCCACCTTCCTTATTCGCTCAACATGGCGGAGTTTATCCCGAGCCTGTCGAAGGACCTTTGAGCCTGTTGGCGTCTTTCATGAAACAAGGTTGCGCCGACTTGTCCCCGACCGCGCTTCGCGCGGCGGGGCCAAGCGTCGCGTAGTCCGGTCCGCTCTGTGAAAACCTGCCAGTGGCGGTTCAGGCAACCAGCAGCACGTGCTTTTTCTTGCCGGCGGAGAGCTTAACGGCGCCCGTATCCGCGTCGACGTCCGCCGCGGTGATCTGTAGGTCCTCGTCATCGACCTTATCGCCGTTGACCCGCGCGCCACCGCCCTTGATCAGACGCTTGACCTCACCTTTGGAGGCGGCCAGTCCGGCCGCGACGAAGGCGTCCTGCACCCTCATCCCGGCATCGATTGCCCCGGCCGGGGCCTGCACCCGGGGCAGGTCGGCAGAGACCCCGCCTCCGCCGCCGAAGGTCGTTGCTGCGGCCCCCGCTGCGGCGTCTGCCGCCGCCTCACCCCGACACAACCGTGTCGCTTCGAGCGCCAGAACCTTCTTGCCTTCATTGATCGCAGCGCCCTCAGCCTGCCCGAGCGCGTCGCACTCTTCGATCGGCAGTTCGGTAAACAGCTTGAGGAAGCGACCGACATCGGCGTCTTCGGTATTCCGCCAGAATTGGTAAAAGTCGAAATCGCTGAGCTTGTCCGCGTTGAGCCAAACCGCACCGCCAGCTGATTTGCCCATCTTCTGCCCCGATGCCGTTGCCAGCAGCGGCACCGTCAGACCGAACAGATCGGTGCCGTCGATCCGGCGACCCAGCTCGATCCCCTGGACGATATTGCCCCACTGGTCCGACCCACCCATTTGCAGAGCAGCGCCATGCCGGCGCGAGAGTTCGAGAAAATCATAGCCCTGGATGATCATGTAGTTGAACTCGAGGAAGCTGAGGTTCTGCTCGTTCTCCAGGCGGCGGCGGACGAAATCCATCTTGGTCATGGCATTGACGGAGAAGTGCCGTCCGACCTCACGCAGAAAGTCGATGTATTTCAACCCTTCCAACCAGTCTGCGTTGTTGGCCATGATTGCCCCGGTCGGGCTATCGTCGTAGCGCAGGAAACGGTCGAAGATGGTGCGGATCCCGGCCATGTTCGCCGCGATGATTTCGTCGGTCAGCAGCGGACGGGCCTCGTTCTTGTCCGACGGGTCGCCGATCTTGGTCGTCCCGCCGCCCATGAGGGTGATCGGACGATTCCCGGTCCGCTGGAACAGCCGCAGCATCATGATGTTCATCAGGTGCCCGACGTGCAGCGAATCCGCCGTACAGTCGTAGCCGATGTAGGCCGTCACAGGCCCGGTGGCGAAGGCCTTATCCAGCCCGTCGACGTCGGTGCACTGGTGCAGATAGCCGCGGGCAAAGGCTTCCTTGAGGAAGGGGGATTGCGCTTGGGACAGGGACTGCTCGGTGCTCATGCTGCTGCGTCTCTCACTGCTGGGTCTATCACTGCTGGCCTGCCTCAGCCCTCATCCGCCGTTTCGCCGTCCTCAGCGTCCATGGAATCAAGGAGTTCATCAAAGTCCATCTCGACGTCTTCGTCCTCGACCTCGACCTCTGGTTCTTCTTCTTCCTCGGGCGGTAGCAGTTGCGGGGCGGCTTCGATATAGCTGCGGATCGAGCCCTCCAGCTCCTTCTCCTTACCGGTGAAAAAGTGGTTGGCACCCTCGATGACGTGATAGTCGATGTCGATTCCGCGCTGGGCGCGCAGCTTTTCCACCAGTTTGAACACCTGATCCTGCGGGACGAAATCATCCTGGTTGCCCTGGATGAACAGGCCCGAGTTCGGACACGGCGCGAGGAAGGTGAAATCGTAGAGGTTTGCCGGTGGAGACACGCTGATGAAGGCGTTGATCTCCGGGCGACGCATCAGCAGCTGCATGCCGATCCAGGCACCGAAATCGTAACCTGCAACCCAGCACCCGCGCGCATTGGGACGGTGGGTCTGCAGCCAGTCCAGCGCGGTTGCCGCATCGGACAATTCGCCCTCACCGCGGTCGTATTCGCCTTCAGACGCGCCAACCCCGCGGAAATTGAAGCGCAGCACGTTGAAACCCGCATTCACGAAGGTATGGAACATCAGGAAGGTCACCGTGTTGTCCATGGTGCCATTGTGCTGCGGGTGCGGGTGCAGAATCAGGGCGATTGGTGCCGATTCGTCGTCGTTGCCTTCGTAGCGGGCTTCGATGCGACCTTCGGGGCCGGGTATAATCAGCTTGGGCATGGGGCGTCTCGCTTCTGTGTCTGATCTAGGCTTTAGATCAAAGCGCGTCGCCAAAGAAGACCTTGGATAGGAGGGTTGCTTATTGCGCTGAGGTCTCGCTGTCAGCGTCGGCGCTGGCGTCGTCGCCAGCCCCAGCGTCAGAGCCGTCGCCGAAGTCTTCGCCAAAGCCTCCCCCAGCGCCGTCGGTGAAGCTGTCATCACTGCTGCCAAAGCCGAAACTGAAACCCGCGCCCGCGTCTTCCGGCGGATTGCCTTCACCGACGCCACCGCCGAACATGGTCTGGCTGATCAGATCCACGAGGTTTACCGCGTCGCTGGTGTCTTCGATGATGTGACCATCGACCATCATGGTCATGGAGCCTCCCGGCACCAGCTCGATGAAGTTACCGCCCAGCAACGAGCCGAAGCTGATCTTCGCGGAGGTATCATCGGGCAGGGATAGTCCCGGGTTCAGACCAATTTCGACGACGGCGTCGAAGTAGGGCTCCTCAAGCCGGGCAGCGATAACCCGACCGATCGGCACGCCGGACATCTTGACCGTCGCGCCGGGATCGATGCCATCGGCATTGCCGAAGACGGCGAAGACCCGTGTGCCCTCGCCACCACCGGCGATGGGGCGTCCCGAGGGCAACAGGCCGCCAAAGAAAATGGCCACGCCGACGACCAGCGCGCCGAGTATGATTTCCAGATATCGGTTGGTCGGAGCCATGGGGAAGCGCTTAGCCCGCCTCGTTGGGGTTCCAGGCCTGGTAGTCGCCTGTGGTCGCGGCGCGAGGCTGCGCTGTCCGGGGATCGCCGTCTGGGATGTAAGCACCCGGTGTTCCGGTCTGGTTGGGCTGGTGCTCTTTCTGCCAGGCAAACTTGCTCAGGCTGGCTTCGGTCGGTGCTTGCTCCAGCGTGTGGTTCATCCAGCCCTGCCACTCTGGTGGCACCCGGCTGGCTTCTTTCTCATTGCGGTAGATGACCCACCGGCGTTCCTTCAACGATGACCCGACCATGGGCTTGGCGCGCCGCTCTTTATAATAGCGGTTGCCCTCTTCATCGGTTCCGACGAGCGTACCGTTAAAGAAGGTGTGCAGGCGCGTGGCAAAGGACGACATCTGAGCTTCCGATTCGGGTGGGGGTGCTGTTAAAACCGCCGGGAACATAAACGTGGGCGATTCAAAATGCCAGCCCCATGCCCGTGCCGGCGCATTGTCGCATAATCTGGCGCGGTCAGACTTGAGTAGGTCGAGGAGTCGCCGCAATCTCCACCCACCAAACACGCTGATTCGTTGGGGTGCGACAAATTTTTCGTGCCTTATTTTCGCATAATTTCAGCGGCCTGAGACACTATATCTTGTGTTTGACCCTCCAAATCAGACGAAATGTTGATTTTTTCTGTGGAAAACCTGGGGCAATTGTGAGACTGTGCGATGCCCTGAACGGCACAGCAAGGTCGTTCGGTGCGGCGAGAACCAATGAGTCAAAATCGGCCTGAAAGTTCTTGCTTCGTTCCGGAATTTTGTTGCATCAAAGTCGATGCTCCAGTTGCGTGGCAGTTTTCCACGCAATTCAACCCGGAAGGCCAAGGCAAGCGATTTTCGGTGCTGGACTACGGCGCCCGTAAGTCGCATAAGCCGCGTCTTTGGACGCCGATTCTTTCGGTGGCTGGAGAGCCCGCGACAGCAAGCAATTATTGCGGCGGGAAGAGGGATAAAAACTCGGGGGTGCGACGCCGCGCGGGATTTAACGACCGCGATTTACAGGTTTAGCGCTGAATAGAATTTTTGCGAACGGGTGCGCTCAGCGAACCCGTGAGCGGGTGCCTTTTCCGTTCAACCAAGCGGACTGGCACCAGCACAAGGGGTTGGTTACACATGCGTATCGAGCGGCGCTTCACCGCGGATTCCCAGTCGGCTTACGGCAGTCTTCAGTTCCGTCAGACTTCATCTGAAATCAGAAACCCGGACGGGTCGCTGGTCTTTCTGCCCCCGATATCTGGGTGCCCGAGAATTTCAGCCAGGTTGCCAGCGATATTCTGGCGCAGAAATATTTCCGGAAGGCGGGCGTGCCCGCGCGCCTGAAGCGCGTGGAAGAATCCAGCGTACCGTCATTCCTCTGGCGGTCAGTTGCAGACGAAAAGGCACTGGCCAAGCTGCCGGAAGAAGAGCGCTACGTTGGTGAGACCGACGCCCGGCAAGTGTTCGACCGCCTGGCCGGCACTTGGACCTACTGGGCGTGGAAAGGCGGCTACTTCGACAGCGAAGACGACGCCCAGGCCTACTTCGATGAAATGCGCTACATGCTGGCGAGCCAGATGGCCGCGCCGAACTCCCCGCAGTGGTTCAACACCGGCCTGCACTGGGCCTACGGTATCGATGGCCCCAGCCAGGGCCACTACTACGTCGACTATGAGACCGGTAAACTGACCAAGTCCAAGTCGGCCTACGAGCACCCGCAGCCCCACGCCTGTTTCATTCAGTCCGTTGCCGACGATCTGGTCAACGATGGCGGCATCATGGACCTGTGGGTGCGTGAAGCGCGACTGTTCAAGTACGGTTCCGGCACGGGGTCGAACTTCTCCGCCCTGCGCGGCGAAGGCGAGAGCCTGGGCGGGGGCGGAAAGTCCTCGGGCCTGATGTCCTTCCTGCGCATCGGCGACCGGGCGGCCGGTGCCATCAAGTCCGGCGGGACGACCCGCCGTGCGGCGAAAATGGTTACGGTCGACGCTGACCACCCCGATATCGAGTCCTACATCAACTGGAAGTGGGTCGAAGAGCAGAAGGTCGCCAGCCTGGTTGCGGGTTCCAAGAACCTGAACAAGCACATGCAGGCGATCATGACGGCCTGCCAGTCTATGGACGGCGACGAGCGCCTCGATGCCAAAACCAACCCGGCGCTTAAGCAGTCGATCCGCGAAGCTCGCCGGGCGCAGGTGCCGGACAACTACATCTACCGCGTGATCGAAATGGCGCGGCAGGGCTTCACCGAAATCGAGATCCCGACCTACAACACCGATTGGGACAGCGACGCCTACCTGACCGTTTCCGGTCAGAACTCGAACAACTCCGTGCGCGTGACCAACGATTTCCTCGGCAAGGTCGAGCGTGGTGAGAACTGGGACCTGACCAGCCGTATCACCGGCAAAGTGATGAAGTCGGTTAACGCAGCCGACCTCTGGGATCAGATTTCGTTTGCGGCCTGGGCCTGTGCTGACCCGGGGCTGCAGTACGACAGCACCATCAACGAGTGGCACACCTGCCCCGAGTCCGGTCGGATCAATGCCTCGAACCCCTGTTCCGAGTACATGTTCCTCGACGATACCGCCTGTAACCTCGCCTCGCTGAACCTGATGAAGTTCGTGGGCAGTGAGCCGGGCACGCTGGATATCGAAGCCTACGAGCACGCCTGCCGTCTGTGGACGCTGACGCTCGAGACCTCCGTGCTGATGGCGCAATTCCCGTCCAAGGAAATCGCCAAACTGTCCTACGAATATCGGACACTGGGGCTGGGCTTTGCCAACATTGGCGCGCTGCTGATGTCCATGGGCCTTGGCTACGATTCCGACGAAGGCCGGGCGATCTGTGGTGGTCTGTCGGCATTGATGACCGGCATGTCCTACGCGACCTCGGCTGAAATCGCATCCGAGCGCGGTGCCTTCCCGGGCTACGAGCGCAATGCTTCGTCGATGCTGCGGGTTATCCGCAATCACCGCCGCGCGGCCTACGGCGAGTCCGAAGGTTACGAAGACCTGACCATTCTGCCCGTTCCACTCGTGGCCGATGACTGCCCGGTACCGGCGCTGGTCGAGGCCTCCAAAGCGGCTTGGGATCGCGCGCTGAGCGAAGGCGAGAAGCACGGTTACCGCAACGCGCAGACCACCGTGGTTGCCCCGACGGGGACCATCGGCCTGGTCATGGATTGTGACACCACCGGGATCGAGCCGGACTTCGCGCTGGTGAAGTTCAAGAAGCTCGCCGGCGGCGGCTACTTCAAGATCATCAACCAGACTGTGCCGCTGGCGCTGCAGAACCTCGGTTACAGCAGCGACCAGATCGATGACGTTATTGCCTACGCGGTCGGCACGGGTTCGCTGTCGAACGCGCCGGGTATCAATAACGACAGCCTGCGTGCGCGCGGCTTCGATGATGAGAAGCTGCAGGCGATCGAGGCCTCGCTGAGCACGGCATTCCAGCTCAAGTTTGCTTTCAACCGCTTCAGCCTCGGGGATGACTTCTGCCGCGACGTGCTTGGTTTCACCGATGCGCAGCTGAACGACTTTAATTTCGACATGCTCGCGGGCATGGGCTTCAGCGCCGAAGATATTGAAGCCGCCAATGAGCACATTTGCGGCACGATGACGGTCGAGGGTGCGCCGCACCTGAAGGCCGAGCACATGAAGGTCTTTGACTGTGCGAACCGCTGCGGGGCCAAGGGCACGCGTGAGCTGTCCACCGACTCTCACATCCGCATGATGGCGGCATCGCAGCCGTTCATCTCCGGGGCGATTTCCAAGACCATCAACATGCCGAACACGGCGACGGTCGGCGAAGTCAAGGACGCCTACATGCTGTCCTGGAAACTGGGGATTAAGGCGAACGCGCTCTACCGTGACGGCTCCAAGCTGTCTCAGCCGCTGAGTGCAGCCCTGCTGGTCGACACCGATGCAGACGCCGAGGAGGCAGCCGATGCAGCCGAAGCACTGGCACAGGCCAACCCGGTCAAGCAGGCCGAAGTCGTTGCCGAACGGATTGTCGAACGCATCATCGAGCGCATGCCGGAGCGGAAGCGCCTGCCCAACCGCCGTAAGGGCTACACCCAGAAGGCGATCGTTGGGGGACACAAGCTCTACCTGCGCACCGGTGAATTCGAAGACGGTTCGCTGGGCGAGATCTTCGTCGACATGCACAAGGAAGGCGCGGCGTTCCGATCGATGATGAACAACTTCGCCATCGCCGTGTCGCTGGGCCTCCAGTACGGCGTACCGCTGGAAGAATACGTCGACAGCTTCACCTTCACCCGCTTCGAGCCGAACGGGATGGTTGAGGGCAACGACGTGATTAAGATGGCAACGTCGACCCTCGACTACATCTTCCGCGAGTTGGCGGTTTCCTACCTTGGCCGGAATGATCTGGCCCACGTTGAGCCGGCCGACCTGCGGACCGACACCCTTGGCCACGGCCACCAGGAGTCGGCCATGTCGGGTGACGGCGACGGCGAAGATGACGATGCGCTGCAAATGGCGCTGGATTTTGCTTCTGCGGGCTACCTGCGCGGCGGCAAGAAAGAGGTCAAGAACCAGCTCGTCGTGGTCAAAGGCGGCAAGAAGGAAGCCACCACCGGCGCGACCGTCGGCGCAGAGACGACGGTTGTTACCGCGCTCTACGACGAGCAGTCCGGTGAGACGTCTTTCGACACCACCAACCTGAACCCCGGCCACAGCCATGACCACGACCATGGCCACGACCACAGCCACGATGGCGGTGCGACGGTGCAACTGGCTGCGGGCGCGTCTGAGCGCTTTTCCATGGCGAGCGGTGCCCTCGACGGCGCCGACGACAAGATGCGCAACATGGAAGAGGCACGAATGAAGGGCTACACCGGCGATGCCTGTGACAGTTGTGGGAACTTTACGCTGGTGCGTAACGGCACCTGTCTGAAGTGTGTCACCTGCGGCTCGACCACGGGCTGTAGCTGATCGGGTTACTCGATTTTCCGATGATCAGAGCGAAGGGGGCGGTTCGGTTTCGAACCGCCTCTTTCATTTTCGGGTGCCGACTCTCGTTTTAGCGGGCTTACTCACCGGCGAGGAAGGCCCTGAGCTCCCAGCGCTTGTCATTGCCCCAGAACATCTCGCCCTCATCGACGATGAAGTGCGGCGAGCCCCAGCAGCCGCGCGCGATCAGGCCGTCTGTCACCGCGCGCAGGTGGTCTTTCAGACTTTGGTCCAGCAACCGCGCCTCAAGCGCTGCTGCGTCCTGCGCCCAACCCGGGCCGCCCGCAGTCGCGGCCGCCTCCGCCAGCACCTCCATCTCTGTGATTTTACGACCCCGGCCAAAACACGCGCGGTAGGCCGCTCGGGCAAAGGCCTGTGCTCCGGGCTGCCCGACCTCAGCCTCGATGGCGTAGAAGGCGCGGCACACGGCGACCGATTTAAAGGGGAAGTTGCCCGGCATGGTCAGCGGCACGCCAAGACGTTCGGCTGAGCGGATCATATCGCGGGCGACGTAGCGGCTCTTGATCGGGATTTCGACCAGCGCGGGGATCCCGGTCTGCTTCATCGCCGCGCCCATGAGGTAGGGCCGCCATACGACTTCCAGTTGGGGAAATTCCGCGGTGATCTGGTCGGTGACCGTGGCGCCCAGATAGCCGTAGGGCGAGGAAAAATCGAAGACGAATTCTAGTTTCTGAGCCATGATAATCCGATCAGTGAACGAAGCCTGAGGAGATGCCGCGCTGGCGCCGCACTCAGACGAGGAAGGCAGCGGCGAGGCCAAGAAAGACGAAGAAACCCACCACGTCAGTGATGGTGGTCAGGAACACCGCGGACGCGTTGGCCGGGTCGATTTTCAGCCGGTCGAGGATGATCGGCACCATGGTCCCAGACAGTCCCGCGACGATCAGGTTGATCAGCATGGCGACGGCGATCACGGTACCAAGGATCACGTCCTGGAACCACAGCGCCGAGAACACGAAGGCGACCAGCGCAAAGCCCCACCGTTGAACAGCCCCACCAGTGCTTCGCGGGTGATGAACTGCACCGCCTTGCGTGCCCGGAGATCCTTCATCGCCAGCGCGCGGACGGCCACGGCGAGGGTCTGGGTGCCGGCATTGCCACCCATGGACGCGACGATCGGCATCAGCACGGCCAGCGCCACCACTTCACGGATCGTCCCCTGAAACAGCGAGATCACCATCGACGCCAGCACGGCGGTGCCGAGGTTGACGCTGAGCCAGATAAAGCGGTTGCGCGCGGTTTGCAGCGAGGAGCGGTTGATATCCGACACGCTGCCCAGGCCGACCAGCCGCATCAGGTCGTCTTCGGCTTCTTCGTCGATCACGTGCACGATGTCATCGAGCGTCACCACGCCGACCAGTCGGCCGGTTTCGGCGTCAGCGACCGGTGCCGAGGAAACGCCGTACTGTCGGAAGGTGTGGGCCAACTCTTCCTGATCCAGTTCGGGTGGGAAGACCCGCAGATCGCCCTGCGCGACTTCTGTCAGGGGCACGGCTCGGCGGGTGCGCAGGACGTGACTGACCGAGACCGACCCGACCGGACGGTAAGCCTCGTCGACGAGATAGATGTCGTAGAAGTCGTCGGGGAGGTCGGGGTTGGCGCGCAGAAAGTCGATGGTCTGACCCACGTTCCAGTCAGCCGGGACGGTCACGAATTCGCGCGCCATCAGGCGGCCGGTCGAAGACTCGGGATAACGCAGCGCGTCCTCGACGGCCCAGCGAGCGGCTTCGGGCAGGTTGGCGAGGATCTTCTGCTTGGCCTCTTCATCGAGGTCTTCGAGCATATCGATCCGGTCGTCGGAATTCAGTTCGGTCAGGCGCTCGGAGATAACGTCATCGTCGAGGGTATCGAGGACGTCTTCGAGGACTACGCCCTCCACCTCGATCAGCAGCTCTGGCGGCAGCTGGTCGCCGAAGACTTCCACCAGCGCGGTGCGGTCATCGCGGGACAGGGCTTCGAGCACGTCGCCGAGGTCGGCAGGGTGGATGCAGAGCCAGAACTTCCGCGCGCATGGCTTCGAGCTGGCCTGAGTGGACCGCGTCGATCAGCTCGGGGAGCAGCGCTTCGATGTTGCGGGGTTATCGCGATCCGGGGACAGGGCGCGGGCTTGTGTCTGTTCGTTCATGAACACCCCTGCGCTGTGATTTTCCGACTGTCCGGGATCAGCTCCTGAAGATGGTGCGGCCGAGAAGACTCGAACTTCCACGGCCCAAGGGCCACAACGACCTCAACGTTGCGCGTCTACCAATTCCGCCACGGCCGCACATCTGCTAGGAGCAAGGACTGTGGGATAACCGCTTTAACGACGAGGTGCAAGACGGATGAAGCCAGAGAAGACCCGGCAAAACCGCGACTCTGGCGGGGACATTTTGCAGGGGAAGGGCGGCCCGTATCGGTTCTCAGACCACCTCGTGCCCTATCCCGAGGCGCTGGCAGACATGGAGGCGCAGGTCGCGTCGCTGGCGATGGGCAGTGGTCAGGAGCAGCTTTGGTTCCTCGAGCATCCGCCCCTTTACACCAGTGGCACGTCGGCGCGGTCCGAGGATCTGCTCAATCCCGGCGCCTTCGATGTGTTTGAAGCGGGCAGGGGCGGGGAATATACCTACCACGGTCCCGGGCAGCGGGTGGTTTACGTCATGCTCGACCTCGGGCAGCGCAAGAAGGATCTGCGCGCCTTCGTCGCCTCGCTGGAGGGCTGGATCATCGCGGCATTGGCTGAATTCGGGGTCGAAGCCGGGGTGCGAGAAGGCCGGATCGGGGTCTGGGTGGTCAAGCCAGACGGCTCGGAGGCCAAGATCGCTGCGATTGGCATTCGGGTCAGAAAGTGGATCAGTTTTCATGGAATCAGTCTCAATGTGGCCCCAAACCTCCAGCACTTCGAGGGCATCGTTCCCTGCGGTATCCGCGACTTCGGCGTAACGTCGCTGGCGGATCTGGGGATCGATGCCGACCTCGCCGCTGTCGATGCCGCCCTGATCAAACACGCACCGGACTATTTGAACCTGTGAGCCTGAAACCGCTGAAGCCCGTCAAAAAAGCCTACGTTTACATGGTCCGTCGCCAGCACCTGCTGGTGCACGAGCACGTCGACTATCCGGAAATGCCGCTGGCGTTGCCCGGTGGCACGCTGGAGTCGGGTGAACTGCCGCCGCTGGCAGCATGGCGGGAGTCGGTGGAAGAGACCGGCTTGGGCGGCGGATTTGGCAACCTGCGGCTGATCGGAACAGACGTGCAGGTGCACCCCAGACACCGCCTGAAAATGGATCGCTGGTTCTACCTGAGCTTTCCGCGTCGGCCACTCCCGGCAAGCTGGACATCGTGGGAGATGGATCCCTCGGACTGGCACGAGCCCGTGCGCATCCGCTGGTTCTGGCTGCCGCTAAGCCGCCTGCCCGACCGCAGCTGGACTCGTGTGCTGCAGCGCCACCTTCGTCGCCACGGCCTTGCGACGGGTGGCTGAGACAACCAACTGAAGACCATGACTGATCCTCGTTCCAGGCCCTCCTACGCTGCGCTGACCAAGGCGCAGGCACAGGGCAAAGATTTTCTCGCCCCGGGTGGGTTGCGCCAGACCGCGAAGCGGCCCGGTGGCACCGCGCCGGTAGCCAACCGGGAGGGGCCCGTGTCCTTTTTCGCTGAAATCGCCAAGTTCGCCATCAAAGGGCTGATCGTGGTTGCCATACTCTTCCTCGGCGCCATCGCCGTCGTGGGTGGTTTCGCGGTTGGCAGCGGGGACGACGGAAGCTATGAAGCCGGAAGCGGCGGCAGCGAAGGCGCTGGCTTCAGCGACGTTGTTCGCGGCTCTCTCAACGATGACGGTGACAACAAGCTCGCCATTGTCCCGGTTACAGGGATCATCGACAGCCTGTCGCTCTCGTCCGACAGCCCGGCGGGCTGGTTTGCGGACGAGTTCGTCACCTTCGGCTACACGGTCAAGCAGACGCTTGCCGCGCTGGCCGAGGACAGTGACGTCAAGGGCGTCCTGCTGCTGCTCAACACCCCGGGCGGGACCATCAACGGCTCCAAGGCCATCAGTGATGGTGTTGCAGCCTACCAGCAAGCGACCGGTCGGCCGGTTTACGCCTTGTTGAGTCGATCTCGGCGTCGGGCGGGATGTGGTCGATGGCGGGCGCGGACCGGATTATTGCCGATGAAGGCGCGCTGGTGGGCTCGATCGGCGTGATCATGGGCAACTGGGTCTACTACGATGATCCTGTCGCGCTCGACGGCGGGCTGTTCGGCGGCGGTGTCGAGACCCGAGGCGGTATTCGCGCTATTCCGCTGACCGCGGGTGAGGGCAAGGACTTCGGCAATCCGTTCCGCGAGCCAAGCCCCAAAGAGCTGGCTGTAATTCAGGCCAGCCTCGATGAGTCGTACGACGTTTTCCGCGCCCACGTGGCCGAGGCCCGGGGGCTCTCGGACGAGGCAGTGCGGGAGCTGGGCGCCATGATCTACGCCCCCGGCAGGCGCAGGCGGCGGGCCTGATCGACGAGGTGGCTGACTTCGATGCCGCCCTCGCGGCGCTGGGCGAGGCCGCCGGTCTGGGTGAGAATTTCGCCGCTGTGCAGCAAGGCTGGCAGGACTTGGACTGGTTTACCGGCTTTCTGGGCAGCTTTCGGATAATGGCAGGTGGCGGTTCTATGGATGCCCCCGGTCGCCGAGACGCTCCAGCGACCGCCGCTGGCCTGCCGCAGCCCGGTGCGGGGGTCGCCGTATGTCAGCGCACCGAGCCACTGGTGCTCAGTGCCTTCCACGCGCAGGCCTATCCGGACTGCTGAATGGGTCGCTCGAATGGCCGCTGAACCGGCGCCCGGGGCCTGAATCTGCCAGCCAGCTATGCGCGCGCATAAGGGCGCGGGCGGTTGCGCTTCGACGCCGGTTTCCGTAGTTAACGTCGCTATCGCAATGCCGACAGGAACTCCTTTCCCGCACCCGGGGAAGAAAGCCCGTCGGCTCTTTGTGCTGTTTGAAGACTTAAAAGAGCTAGAGGGAGATCGTCATGATCCAGATGCAGTCCAACATGGATGTGGCCGATAACTCCGGCGCTCGCCGCGTTCAGTGCATCAAAGTACTGGGCGGCTCGAAGCGCCGTACGGCAGGTGTCGGTGACATCGTAGTGGTTTCCGTGAAGGAAGCGATCCCACGCGGCCGTGTGAAGAAGGGTGACGTCCAGCGCGCTGTAATCGTGCGGACCGCCTTTGACATCCAGCGCCCCGATGGCTCCGTCATTCGCTTTGATAAGAACGCTGCCGTTCTGATCAACAAGAACAACGATCCGATTGGAACCCGTATCTTTGGCCCGGTTACCCGTGAACTGCGTGCGAAGAACTTCATGAAGATCATCTCTCTGGCACCGGAGGTTCTCTAAGCCATGAAGTTCAAGATCAAGACCGGTGACGACGTGATCGTCACAGCAGGTAAGGACAAGGGCAAGCGCGGCAAGGTGACCAAGGTTCTGCGCGCTCAGAACCGTGTGGTCGTGCAGGGCGCCAACCTGGTGACCAAGCACCAGAAGCCGTCTCAGGCCAACACCGGCGGGATCATTCGTCAGGAAGCGTCGCTGCACATTTCCAACGTATCGATCATCGATCCGACCGACAGCAAGCCGACCCGCGTTGGCTACCGCTTCAACGATGCTGGCGTGAAGGAGCGGTTCTCCAAGCGCTCCGGCGCCGTGATTTCCTGAGGGAGGCCGACGACATGAGCGAACCTCGTCTGAAAACACACTACAAGGAAGTGGTCGTGCCCAAGCTCGCCGCTGACCTTGAGATCAAGAACCCCATGGCTGTGCCGAAGCTGGAAAAGATCGTGCTCAACATGGGTGTCTCCGGCGCTGTCACCGACCGTAAGGTGCTGACCCAGGCCATGGACGAAATGACCCTGATCGCTGGTCAGAAGCCGGTCGAAACGATCGCGCGGAAGTCCGAAGCCGGGTTCAAGATCCGTGATGGGATGAAAATCGGCTGTAAGGTCACGCTGCGCGGGACCCGGATGTACGAATTCCTCGATCGCCTGATCACCATCGCCATGCCGCGTATCCGTGACTTCCGCGGCCTGACCGGCAAGGGCTTTGATGGCCGTGGCAACTTCGCCATGGGGATCACCGAGCAGATCGTCTTCCCGGAAATCGAATACGACAAGATCGACACGATCCGCGGCCTGAACGTTGTTATCGTAACCACCGCGACCACCAACGAAGAAGGCAAGGCGCTGCTGTCTGCTTTCGAAATGCCGTTTGCGAACTGAGCGGAGAGGATCTGAAAAATGGCTAAGAAGTCTATGATTGCCCGCGAAGTGAAGCGGGAGCGTCTGGTCAACAAGTACGCGGAGAAGCGTGCCGAGCTGAAGGCGACCATCGCCAACAAGGGCCTGGACCCATCCGAGCGGTTCATGGCTGTGCTGAAGCTGCAGAAGCTGCCGCGCAACTCCTCGCGCATCCGGATGCACAACCGCTGTGGCCTCACTGGCCGCCCGCACGCGGTTTACCGTCGTTTCAACATTTCCCGTATTGCCCTGCGTGAGCTGGGCTCCACGGGTCGCCTCCCCGGCGTGATCAAGTCGAGCTGGTAAGGAGAACGCACATGGCAATGTCCGATCCATTGGGTGATATGCTCACCCGCATTCGCAACGGTCAGCGCGCTCGCCTCTCGTCGGTGAAGTCGCCGGCCTCGAAGATGCGCGAAAGCGTGCTCAAGGTGCTCGAATCTCAGGGGTTCATCCGCGGCTACAAAGTCGAGGAAGTGCGCAAGGGTATCTCCGAGCTGACCATCGAGCTGAAGTACCACGACGGTGACCCGGTTATCCGCGAGCTGGACCGTGTATCCACGCCCGGCCGTCGCGTGTTCACCAAGATTAACGACCTGCGCCCGTTCCGTAACGGCCTGGGCGTGCAGATCATTTCGACCTCCTCCGGCGTGATGGCAGACGGCGAAGCCCGTGCCCGCAACGTCGGTGGCGAAGTGCTCTGCCGGATCTTCTAAGAAGGGAAGCGTGAGACATGTCTCGTATTGGTAAGAACCCGGTCCCTGTGCCTGCTGGCGTGGAAGTTTCCGTCAGCGGTCAGGAAGTGAAGACCAAGGGCAAGCTCGGCGAGCTGCAGTTCGTTGCGAACAGCGCGGTCGAAATCAAGTTCGAAAACGGTGAAGTCACCGTGTCCCCACGCGACGAAAGCCGCGATGCACGCGCCCAGTGGGGTACGGCACGGGCACGGATCGCCAACATGGTGGCCGGCGTTTCCGAAGGCTTCTCCAAGGAACTCGAATTGGTGGGCGTCGGTTACCGTGCTGCGCTCAAGGGCAAGGACCTGCAGCTGCAGCTCGGTTTCTCGCACGACGTGCTGTACCCGATCCCGGATGGCGTGAAGGTCACCTGCGAAAAGCCGACTTCGATCAAGCTCGAAGGGGCCGACAAGCAGGAAATCGGCCAGATGGCCGCCGAGATCCGGGCCTACCGTCCGCCAGAGCCTTACAAGGGCAAGGGCATCCGTTATGTCGGCGAATACATCGCCCGCAAGGAAGGTAAGAAGAAGTAAGCCCGTCTCGGGTTTACGGCTTCCACAGAGGGAAACCGAAGTATGCGTACTCGTTACAACAAACGGATTGACCGTGCGAACCGCACCCGCTCCGCTCTGACCCGCAAGGCGCGTGGTCGCCTGCGTCTGAGCATCTTCCGTTCGTCCAAGCACATCTACGCGCAGGTCATCGACGACGTGCGCGGCGTCACGCTGGCAGCAGCGTCGACCGTCGACAAGTCGCTCAAGGGCAAGCTGTCCAAGACCACCGATATGGCTGCGGCCTCGGAAGTCGGGAAGCTGGTTGCAGAGCGTGCTAAGGCGGCAGGCGTGGATAAGGTCGCGTTCGACCGCGGCGCCTACAAGTACCACGGCCGGGTCAAGGCTGTGGCAGAAGGTGCGCGTGAGGGTGGCCTGAACTTTTAATCTGTCCGGGTGGCGGTTTCCATCGCCACCGGGCTCGACGACAGCGGTGTTGACCTGGCCGGTCCGATCCCACCCTTGGGCGGACATCGCAGGTCTCGGCAGAAAGCGCCAAGGCTGTCCCAACACTGAAAAGGACGTAGTCGAATGGCTCGTGATGATAACAGAGGCGGCGGTGGCCGCGGCGGTCGTGATCGCCGGAACAAGCGTGAGGATGATGGTCCGGAGCTGATTGAAAAGCTCGTCTTCATCAACCGCGTAGCCAAGGTTGTGAAGGGTGGTCGCCGGTTCGGTTTTGCTGCTCTGGTTGTGGTCGGCGACGGCAAGGGCCGCGTTGGTCAGGGCCACGGTAAGGCCAAGGAAGTGCCTGAGGCGATCCGCAAGGCAACCGAAGCCGCAAAGAAGTCCATGGTTCGTATCCCGCTCAAGGAAGGCCGGACCCTGCACCACGACGTTGAAGGCCGCTTCGGCGCCGGCAAGGTCGTGTTCCGCACGGCGCCTCCCGGGACCGGGATCATCGCAGGTGGTCCGTCGCGTGCCGTGATGGAAGCGCTGGGCGTGGCAGACGTTGTTGCGAAGTCCAACGGTACCTCGAACCCCTACAACCTGGTACGGGCGACCATCGATGCGCTGCAGCGCACGCAGTCGCCGCGGCAGGTGGCACAGCGTCGCGGCATCAAGGTCGCCGACGTGCTGCAAATCGCTGATCAGGGTGAGGAGGCCATGGCCGAGGCCTGAGGGTCTGGGGTCGTGTCCGCTTAACGGAGAGAGACAATGGCTGAAAACCGTATCCGCGTAACTCTGATGCGCTCCGCGATCAGCTGCACGGAAAAGCAGAGAGCAAACCTCGTGGGCCTGGGGCTGAAAAAGCGCCACCAGACCCGCGATCTGGAAGACACCCCTGCGGTGCGCGGCATGATCAATGTCGTCAAGCACATGGTGCAGGTCGAGGAAGCCGCCTGAACCGGGCTGGTTTCTGTTGTTGACGTCGAGTGCGTCCGGCCACGGTCGGGCGTGCGCAAGGCAAGGAAGATAAGACAATGCGTTTGAATGAACTGCGCGACAATCCGGGCGCGCTCAAGACCAAGAAGCGGGTCGGTCGTGGTATCGGCTCCGGCAAAGGCAAGACCGCCGGTCGCGGTCACAAGGGTCTGAAGGCACGCTCTGGTGCCTCCATCAACGGCTTTGAGGGCGGTCAGATGCCCCTGTACCGGCGTCTGCCGAAGCGGGGCTTCTCCAACCATCCGTTCAAGAAGGATCTGGTTGAGGTCAACGTCGGCCGCATTCAGCAGGCCGTGGACGCGGGCAAGCTGGACGCCAAGGCGACCGTCGATGCCGCAGCACTGATCGCTGCCGGCGTGATCCGTCGCGAGCGCGACGGCATTTCGCTGCTCAGCAATGGTGAGCTGAGCGCCAAGCTCGACCTGAACGTCTACCGCGCCTCCAAGGGCGCTGCAGAGGCTGTCGAGAAGGCGGGTGGCAGCCTCAAGACCGACTACGTCCCCAAGCGCAAGCGCGAGCGGGGCGGCAAGTAAAGCCGGCGTGACGACACGCCGGTGTTGAACCGGCGCTGTCGTTGGCTTATTTACCGGCAGACACGCATAAGCAACGAGGCTGGCGACGCGTCAGCCTTGTCTGTATCCGGGGCCTGTTAATCCGGATGGTCAGACGCACAACACGCAAGGGCGGGAGTGTTTGAATGACATCTGCAGCTGAGCAGCTCGCGCAGAATTTTTCCTGGAGCACCTTCAGCAAGGCGCGGGACCTGCAGCAACGGCTGCTGTTCACCCTCGGCGCCCTGATCGTCTTCCGCTTCGGTATCTTCATCCCGCTGCCCGGGATCGACGTAGAGGTTTACCGCGCTGCCTATGGCGGTGACGATGATTCCGCGTTTCAGGCGCTGCTGCAGCAGATCAACCTGTTTGCTGGCGGTGCGCTGGAAAACCTGTCGATCTTCTCGCTGTCGATTTTCCCGTACATCTCCGCATCGATCATCATGCAGCTGATGCGCACGGTGATCCCTGAGTTCGAGCGACTGCAGAAAGAGGGCGAGTCCGGTCGTCGTAAGATGAACCAGTATACCCGTTACCTGACTGTTATGATCGCGCTGTTTCAGGCGCTGGGGATCGCGGTGCTGCTGGAGAACTTCCCCGGCGTGGATCTGGTGATGAATGGTGGCTTTATCTTCCGCATTACCACCATGGTGACCCTGACCGGCGGTACAGTCTTCCTGATGTGGCTGGGTGAGCAGATCACGGCGCGCGGCGTTGGTAACGGTATCTCGCTGCTGATCTTTGCCGGTATCGTGGCTTCGATGCCGAGTGCGCTCTGGAACCTGCTGCGCAGCCTGCGTGAAGATGCGTCGGCGCTGCAGGCGCTGGGCGTCATGGGCATCCTGATCGTGTCGCTGGCGATGGTCGTGCTGATCGTCTACGTCGAGCGCGCGCAGCGTAAGGTGCCGATCCAGTACCCGAGCCGCACGGCTGGCAACAAACAGTTTCAGGGCCAGACTTCCTTCATCCCGATGAAGATCAACGCCGCCGGCGTGATCCCGGCGATCTTTGCCTCGACCATCGTGACCCTGCCGCTGTTGGGCGCCACCTTTGGTGACAGCCTCGCAGACAGCGCCAACCCGATCATGGCGGCTGTGGGCGCGGGCATGAACTGGTTCGCTGCCAACTTCCGTGCGGGCGAGTGGCCTTACCTGCTGCTGCTGGTAGCCTTCGTGGTGTTCTTCACGTTCTTCTACACCGCCATCGTCTTCAACCCCGAAGACACGGCGCGCAACCTGAAGGAATACGGCGGCTTCATCCCGGGCGTTCGTCCGGGCAAGCAAACCGTGGCCTATCTGGATATCATCCTGTCGCGACTGACGCTGATCGGGGCATCCTATCTGGCCTTTGTGGTGGCCGTACCGGAGTTGGCGCGTGTCATTGTGCAGTCGAACTCGACCGGTTTGATCGTGCCGATCTTCCTTGGCGGTACATCGCTGCTCATCATGGTGACCGTGTCGATCGACTTCGTCAGCCAGGTGCAGACCCAGCTGATGGCCGCGCAGTACGAGACGCTGCTCAAGCGCAACCAGCAAGCTGGTCGGACCAAGCGGCGGGATACCAAGTCCAGCCGTCGCTCCCGTCGCATCAAGCAAGACAAGTAAATCCTGCCGCGCCACGCGGGCGAAAGGTTCGGAACCATGAACATTATTCTGCTCGGACCGCCGGGGGCCGGAAAGGGAACCCAGGCGAAAATGCTCGTCGCTGAACGGGGCATGGTGCAGTTGTCCACCGGCGATATGCTGCGCGCAGTCCGGGCTTCGGGTTCTGAACTGGGTGCGCGCTTCGGCGAGCTGATGGACCGCGGCGACCTGATCCCCGATGATATGATCATTGAGATGATCGACGCGCGGCTGGATGAGCCCGATTGCCGTAACGGTGCGATCTTCGACGGCTTTCCCCGCACCAGCGGGCAGGCTGCAGCGCTCGACGATATGCTTGAGCGTAAGAACCTGCCACTGCGCGCCGTGATCGAAATGACCGTCGACGAAGATGCGCTGGTCGAGCGGATCACCGGTCGCTATTCGTGCGAGAACTGTGGCGCGGGTTACCACGACGTGTTCCAGCGGCCTGCGGCTGAGGGCGTGTGCGATGCCTGTGGCCATACCACCTTCAAGCGCCGTCCGGACGACAACGCGCAGACCGTGCGCGACCGCCTGACGGTCTATCGCCGTGACACGGCACCGATCATCCCGCACTACGAGGCTCAAGGCCTGATCCAGCGGGTGGACGGCATGGCGGACATCGACGACGTGCGCGCGGCAATCGCTGCGATCATGGATAACTGAGGGCCGGATCGGAGCCGGTGCGGGCGGCCCTTCGCTGGGCGCGGTGCAGGGCTTCGGAAATTGCGCCCGCGGATAACCGGTGGGGTCATTGACAGTTTGTCAAGGGACTTCTAAACCGTGCGCTACACAAGTGGTAGTCTCGGGGTTCCGTGGCTGCCGCTTTGACTTTTGTGCTTAGTGAGGAGACCCAGTGTGGCTCGTATTGCAGGGGTAAACATCCCTACCGACAAGCGTGTACACATCGCTCTGACGTACATCCACGGCATCGGCAACACCAAGGCGAAGGAAATCACCACCGCCCTCGGTATTGACGAAATGTCCCGTGTGAATCAGCTCAGCGACGATCAGGTTGTAGCGATCCGTGAAAAGATCGATGCCGACTACCTCGTTGAAGGTGAACTGCGCACCCAGGTCCGCATGAACATCAAGCGTCTGCAGGACATGAAGTGTTACCGCGGTCTGCGTCATCGTCGCAAACTGCCGGTCCGCGGACAGCGGACGCGTTGCAACGCCCGGACCCGCAAGGGCAAGGCCGTCGCAATCGCCGGTAAGAAGAAGTAAGGACAGCCCCCGCGCATCTGGCGGCATCCCGGCGACGGGGTGGCGGGACCTGCGCTCGGATTGTCGGTTAATTTCGTTGATATGGCACCCGGTGGGACCGGTGCCGTGTAGAAACTTTGAAAGGATGTCCCAATGGCACAGCCAAGTCGTGGTCTGCGTCGGCGCGAGCGGAAGAATATTACCAACGGCGTCGCACACGTAAATTCGACCTTCAACAACACGATCATCACGATCTCTGACGTGCAGGGTAACGTGATCTCCTGGTCTTCTGCTGGCGGGCAGGGGTTCAAGGGTTCGCGTAAGTCGACGCCCTACGCTGCGCAGGTGGCTGCAGAAGATGCAGGCCGCAAGGCGCAGGAGCACGGCATGAAGTCGCTGGACGTGAACGTGAAGGGCCCGGGTTCGGGCCGCGAGTCCGCCCTGCGTGCGCTGCAGGCGATTGGCTTCACCATTACCTCGATCCGTGACGTGACCCCCGTTCCTCACAACGGCTGCCGTCCACGGAAGCAGCGCCGGGTCTAAGGCCCACCGCGCTTTGATCCGCCGCCTCCTTTAAATGCGACGGATCCACACTACTTAAGCCGGATGACCCTTGGGCAAGGGGGTCCCCGGCACATCGACACAATAAGAGGTAACTGCCGCATGCAGAGCAACTGGACGGACCTGATCAAGCCAACGGCTCTTGATGTCACCCCCGGGGATGAGCCGCTGCGCCAGGCAACCGTAGTCGCAGAACCGCTTGAACGAGGCTTTGGTCGTACGCTGGGTAATGCCCTGCGTCGGGTCTTGCTCTCATCGCTTCGCGGTGCCGCCGTGACGGCGATCCAGATCGACGGTGTCCTGCACGAGTTTTCGTCGATCGCTGGTGTCCGTGAGGACGTCACCGATATCATCCTGAACGTCAAGGCGCTGGCGCTGAAGCTGCACGCCGATGGCGCCAAGAAATTCCGCCTGCGCGGTCAGGGCCCGGGCGAAATCACCGCCGGCATGATCGACGGCGGCGCTGACCTCGAGATCATGAACCCGGATCTGGTGATCTGTACGCTCGACGACGGCGCGGTTCTGTCCATGGAAATCACCGTTGATCACGGTAAGGGCTACCGCCCGGCTGCGGCGAACCGGCCCGAAGACGCGCCGATCGGTCTGATCCCGGTCGACAGCCTGTTCTCGCCGATCAGCACCGTGTCGTACCAGGTCGAGAACACCCGTGTCGGTCAGCAGACCGACTACGACAAGCTCACCATGCAGGTTGAAACCAACGGCGCCGTGAACCCGGAAGACGCGCTGGCGCTTGGCGCGCGGGTTCTGCAGGATCAGCTGCAGCTGTTCATCAACTTCGAAGAGCCGAGCCAGAACGTGGCTCAGCAGCCAGAAGAAAACGCGCTGCCGTTTAACCGCAACCTGCTGCGCAAGGTCGACGAGCTGGAGCTGTCCGTGCGCTCGGCGAACTGCCTGAAGAACGACAACATCGTCTACATCGGCGATCTGGTGCAGAAGACCGAAGCGGAAATGCTGCGCACGCCGAACTTTGGCCGGAAGTCGCTGAACGAGATCAAGGAAGTCCTGCTGCAGATGGGTCTGCACCTGGGCATGGAGATCCCGAACTGGCCGCCAGAGAATATCGAAGACCTCGCCAAGCGGCTGGAGGAGCCTTTCTAGGACACCGCCGCTGTCAGCAGCGGGAAGACCAAACAAAGGGGGCGTCTGCACCCCCGCCTGTCGGGCCGCTCGCGGCGACAATGGGCAGAATGCAGGCCACTAAACTGGAAAACCATGGGGTCTCGCAACAGGGGCCCCCAGGCGGCGCACAAGCGCCAACAACACATAGTTAAGGAGTTGTACCATGCGGCATCGCATGTCGGGGCGTAAGCTCAACCGGACCAGCACTCACCGTAAGGCCATGTTTGCCAATATGGCGGCAGCGCTGATCAAGCACGAACAAATCAAAACCACCCTGCCTAAAGCCAAGGATCTGCGGCGCTACGTCGACCGCCTGATCACCCTGGGTAAGAAAGGCACGCTGGCTGCACGCCGTCAGGCACTCTCGCAGCTGCACAACGACGTTGCCATGGCTGGCAAGCTGTTCGACGAACTGGTAGCCCGCTACGAGAACCGCGATGGTGGCTACACCCGCGTGCTCAAGGCTGGTTTCCGCTACGGCGACATGGCGCCCATGGCCTTCATCGAGCTGGTAGACCGCGACCCCGACGCCAAGGGGCAGGATAGCGGCCCGACCATGTACGATGATGACGACGACGATTTCGACGAAGACGACGAGTAAGCCCGCCGGTCCGCACGGACCCTCGGCTTTACAATGAAAGCGCTTCGGCCTGCGGTGGGACTGCTGTCCCTCGCATTGGTGCTGGCGGGGATCGCCCTCTGGGCCTTTCAGGCCCCTCCACCACCCACAGAGCCCCTGCAAATAGGCGGCGATTTTACTCTGATCAGCGACACCGGTGAACCGGTGGATACGGCCGAGGCCTTTGCCGGACGGCCCATGCTGGTCACCTTCGGCTATACCTCCTGTCCTGACATCTGCCCCACGAGCCTGCTCGACATGGTTGTTGCCGCTGAGCAGACCGCTGTCGACGAAGCGCTGGTCTTTGTCAGCATCGACCCGTCCCGCGATACGCCAGAGACCCTCGCCGCCTATACCGCACTGTTTTCCGGCGATCTGACCGGGTTTACCGGCTCTCCTGAAGCGGTTGAGGCGGTCAAGGCCGACTGGGCTGTCTACGCAGCGCGGCATGACGATGAGGCCTTCAGCGATTATCTCATGGACCACACGTCGCTGATTTTTCTGACCGACGCCGACCACCGCGTGGTCGAGAGCTTCCGCAGCGGCACCCCACCGGAAGCACTGGCGTCGGCGATCGAGGCGCGGTTCAGCAGCAACGGCTGAGGCCCGCCGCCAACCCGGCCTTTCAATCCGGCTCTGCTAGCGTCTCCGCGACCAATCTCGAAGCGACTGCCCGATATCCCGCCCTGAGAGCCACGCCGACTGAACCCCGAGGAAGGGTGAGGCCGGCGGATTAAGCCAGTCGCCGGCGAGGCCCAGTCCGGTTTCAGGGTCGAACAGGCTCCGCTCTGGTGTTGTCGTACTCTCTGAGGCCGAGGTATCCGTGGCTTCAGCCCGGGCGTAGAGCCAGCGGTGGGCACGGGCGAAAATCACCCGGGGCAGGGTGGTGTCGAGGTGATAGGCCAACGCCGCAAGGAAGTCATCGACCACGGCTTCCTTGGGGTGATCGAGAAACTGCTCCGTGATGTCCGGCGCGGCATGCAGCACCCAGCTTTCCTGTCCGCTGATCCGCTCGGGCTTGCTGTTGTTGCGCAAGGCGAATTCCAGCGGCTCTCCATCCAGCACCATGGCGTCGTGGGGTGACGCAACCCGGCTTTCGAACGCAGCCATCACCGTCCAGACCGCACGCATGCGCACGGGGCGGTCGAACCACGCCGGGTCGACCCAGCCCGCGTTCAGGCCGGGCTGGAGCAAACGCTGTGCTTGCGCAGGGGGCAGGTCAGCAGAATGGCGTCAAACCGGCCCAGCGCCGTGCCGTCGGCGTCATGTAAGTGCCAGCCGCCCTCGGGCGCACGTTCGACGCGGGCCACCTCGACCCGCTGCGCGATATCGAGCCCAGCGCCCAGACGCGCCGGGATCGCGTTCATATCCGGGGTTCCGGTGAACAGCCGCAGGCCTTCTGGAAAGCCCAGCATGCTGCCCCACCAGCGCTGCAGCGCCGCACCCATCATCCAACGGCGCATGGCCCAGCGGAAGTCACCATCGGTCGCTGCAATCGCCGGCGCACCGTGGTCGAAGGCAAGCTCATCCCGCCGCCGCGTCGCGCAGCGCCCGCCGATGTTCCGTCCCTTGTCGAACAGCCGGACGGGCAGGCCTCTGTCCTGCCACAGGCGCGCGGCGGTCAGCCCGGCGATGCCGGTGCCGATGATGGCAAGGCGGGGCGACTCAGCAGCCATCGTCGAATCTTGACCCTGTACCTGACGCAAAAAGACAATAATTCAGAGGCATAGGAAAAGCAGTTCACTTTCAGAATCATGTAATATACGATGTTAGTACATGATTCGGGCGCGACAGTGCCCTTTTTATTGATTTGATCACGGCCTGGTGTTCGCTGCTGTTGCGGACGGGGGACCGATGAGGAGGTTGCCCCCTCGGGTTTTCAAAGGGGCGCCTCGCAGTTCGACGGGGGTCAGGCCTTGAATTTGATCGGCCAATGGTTTCGCGGTGGTCCGGTGAAGATCCTGCTTCTTGTGTTGCTGACCAGCCTTGCGGCCTGTTCTCTGCTTGATGAGCAGGAGCCTGCGCTTGAACCCGTGCCTGAGACCGTCAGTGCCGAGCGCGCCTACGCCTTCACCAAGGTTCGCCCCTACGGCCTGTATCGCCAGTCCAGTCAACAATGGGAATCGCTGGAGATGACCCCGGCGGAGCTGCACGCCCCCGGTCGTCGATGCATCCGTCAGAACAACTATTGGTGCGTCAAAACCCCAAAGGATCAGCAGTGGAAAGGGCAGATCGGGCAGGACAAGTCCGGCCACGCCATCTTCGCTGACCCCGTCTATTCAGCCCGTGCCTTTGCCCGTCTGATGCGCAACTACCGTTTCAAGCACGAGCTGATCACCACCCGGGAGCTGGCGTTGCGCTACGCCCCGCCCAGTGACTGCATCGGTACGCTGAGCTACTGCCCGCGCTCAGGCGCCAGCCAGATCCCCAAGTCCTGGACCCGGGGGCTGATGGACGGCAAGACCGTCGCCTATACCGAAACCAAGCCCGGCACCGATTTCTACCGCACCCAGACCTCGTCGTGTGCGACCCCGTGCTGTATTGCCCCAAAGGCTTTAACGACAGCTTGCTTTACGCCACCACGCTCGCCAAAGCCGTGGGTGCGTGGTCGATCGATCAGGACCTCGGTCTGTTCGATGAGGAAGGGCTGCTCCACTACACCCGGGCGCAGTATCTGTACCAGGCCATGGCCCGGTACGAGCTGGGCCGCGACTTCGCCGTCGATCCCGACCTGATCAAGCGCGGTATGGTCATGGAGGCTGAAGACTACCTGACCGACAAAGGTCGCCTCCATTAGCGTCATAACGTTAAGGCCCTTGTTCAGTTAAATCAGCATGATAGCTATGGTGCATGCATTTGCACGAGCCACGTACAGGGGCTCGTCTGAACCCGACAGAGGTTCGGCGCGCATCCGGCTCTCTGGTCGGCTTGGGCAGTCTCGCCGCAGGCCTGCTTGCCCTTGCTCGGCCTTCGCACGGGCAGGACGGGCTGGTGCCCCTAGACCCGCAGCAGGTGCTCAACGAGGGCGAGCAGCCCATTGGCATTTTCTTCGAAGCGCAGAACCAGATTGACCGCCTCTACTACGGGGAGCTGTTCGGAGAGGTCGCCGACGGACAGCAGGCGATTTCCAACGAAATGCTGAGTTCTTACGCAGACGGCGCCGTGACCATCGAGTTCCTCGACGGAACCGTAATCTCCATGGGGCCAAACAGCGATCTGATCCTCGACGAATACATTTATGACCCCGGCACCAATCAGGGGAAAATGTCGGTCAATATCGTCTCGGGTCTGGTCAAGTTCGTCTCCGGGGATATGAGCAGCGAGGTCCTATGAAATCGCGACCCCGGTGGGGGTGGCGGCCGTGCGGGGTACGGAGATCGTTCTGTTTGTCGAGCCCGACGGCGAGGTGCAGGCCGGGGTCTTCGATGGCGGCTTTTCGATCACCCGCGACGGGCAGACCCTTGCCTCGGCCGATGCGGGCAACCCCAATGCCAACTTTCTCGCGTTCACCATCGACGAAGGCGGGGTCGTCCAAGGCCAACAGAAGGGGATGGGCGAGAGCTTCAAGAGCGTCCGGGTGCTGTTCAGCGAGCCGGAGATCTACTCGACCTTCGTCGCGGCCTACAAGACCGAGCAGTTCGAGGAAGCCATTCTGGAGGGCTGTCTGGAAGGATCGGACTGTTCCGAGCTGATCGAGGAACTGGTTGAAGAACTGAGTGAGAACGGCGTCGACGTGTTTGATGCGCAGGCTTCGCTGGATGCCATCGAGGAGAAGGTCAAGGGTCCGGGGCTGACCCCAATGTCATCGAAGCCGCTGTGGTGAAGATCAAGGAAACATCGGAGCAGGTCGAAGAAAGCTACGAGCCGCAGAGCAAGCCCAAGGCCGGCGATCCCGTCGATACTGGTGAGGGGGATGCGAAAGAGGACAAAGACGAGGATGACGACACGCTTCTGACCGATCTTGGGATCGGGGCTGGGGCGGGTCTGGGCACCACCAAGCTGACCGGCGAAGACGACAAGCCCGAACCGCTCAAGAATGAAGCACCAACCGACATAAGCCTTTCTGCCTTCACGATTGCAGAAGACGCCAGCTCTCTGGTCGTCGGGCAGCTGTCAGCGACTGACGATCTGACCGCCAGCGAGAATATCGTGTTTTCGATCCTCTCGTCATCGTTGAACGACGACCACAGCGCCTTCACCATCGATGCGGCGACCAGGAGCTGCGCTTTGTCAGCCAGCCCGACTTCGAAACGCAGTCATCCTACTCCATCACCATCGAGGCCAAGGATGCCGGGGGGCTGACCTTTCAGCAAACTCTTACCATCAAGGTTCTGGACATGGTCGAGCGGAGCCCGACAGTGACCCGGTCAAGGACATGGTGGTGGTCCCCGGCGATATGGGTGACGGGACCGGTACGCTGGCCGGTGTGCCCTTGTCGGACTTTGTTTCCATCGTCGATCCGAATGGCACGACGCCGAGTGTTACGATCTCGGGTGTGTCGGGGCTGAGCATGTCTGCGCCAACGCCTTCGGGCACGCTGTCCGGGACTTACGACGGGGTCACGCGAGGCGATAGTGGCGCCACATGGACGGTGAACAGTGGAACTCTGACCGTGTTGGCGACAGATGCAGACAGCATGACGGGAACGACGACGCTCGAGGTGACGGGGAACCTGCTCATCGGCGGGTCGGATGTCCCGGCTGACGCCACTGTCACGATAACCGGCGGCATGGCGGACGATTTCATTGGCTATTCGTCTGAAAGTTCCAGCGCCGCGAGCCCGCTGAATGGCCTTGCCGGAGGAGCGGGAGAAGTTGCCACCCTGAACCTGACTGGCGGCGACAATCTCGTGGCGCTCGGCGCTTATGTTGCGGACTACGGTGGCAAACTTGTCGTCAACGACGGCGAGGGTAACGAGACGATCCAGATCGGTGACAACCTCGCGTCAAACGGTGGAACGGCACGGCTGGACATGGAGCGCGACGGCGACCACGTCGTGACCATTGGAGCCAATGTCGCGTCAGACGGTGGTGAATTCATTTACTTCGATGGTCACGAACAGGACCATCTTACCATTGGTGACAATGCCGGGATGGCTGGTGGTACGTTGAAGTTATACATGGATTGGGCCGGTGATAATCAGGTGTCGATCGGTGCGAACGCGGCACAAACCGGGACTTGGATACTGGGGATCAACGGATGTTGATGATCTGACCTTCGGCAACAATCTCGCCTCCGGGGGCACAGCAAATATCCGGCTGGGGAATGATACCAGCGCCGATGTTGTCCGCTTCAGCGGTTCGGTCGGAGGTTCGGGCGGCTCCGTGCAGATCTACGGACTGAACCTGCTACACGATAAGATCTACCTGCCTCACCTCAGTTACAGCCTGTCGGATGAGACGGAAGGCGTGCGCGTATCGAGCACGACGGGGTTAAGCGATGCCGCTGTCTATGATTTCCTCGTGCGGGGTGACTTTTCAGCCAGTGAGCTGTCCAGCGCCTCGGTCCTTGAATTGCTCACAACTTTTTGAGCGCTTAAAAACCGCCCAATCGTGCCGCTTCAACCCGTTGGTCAGGTTGTGCTCTTCAGCCCGCTGTGGCCAAGCTCAGAAACGTCTCGACGTCTTCCGTACGGGTGTTGAAGGCTGTGACCAGCCGAACGACGTCGGGGCCAACCTCTGGCCAGTCGTCAAACTCAGCCCCGGCGTCGCGCAGACGGCCTGCAAGACCGGGATCCATGGTCAGGAACATCTGATTGCCGTCGGGCTGGCGCAGCAGTTGCACCCCATCGACACCGGCCAGTCCTTCCGCCAGCCGGGCCGCCATGGCGTTTGCTTGGCGGGCGTTGTCCAGCCACAGCTCGTCACGCAGATAGGCGGCAAGCGGCGCTGACAGCGTGCGCATCTTGGAAAACAATTGCCCCGCGCGCTTGCGCCGGAATTCCAGTTCGTCGGCGAGGGCAGGGTCGAAACAGACCACAATCTCACCGGCCAGCGCGCCGTTCTTGGTCGCACCAAACACAAGCACGTCCACGCCCAGCCGCCAGGTCATGTCCGCCGGTGAGCAGTTCAGGCCCGCAATGGCGTTAGAAAAGCGTGCGCCGTCCATGTGCACCCGCAGCCCGTGTTCACGGGCGATGGCGGTCAGCGTCTCGAGCTCGGCGAGGCTGTAGGTTGCCCCGCGTTCGTTCATCTGCGTGATCGACAGGGTCGAGGGCTGGGGGTGGTGCACGATCCCTTTGCCGTAGATGGCAGCCCGCAGCTGGTCGGGGTCGATCTTGGCGTGATCGCCTTCGATGGTCATCAGCCGGGCGCCTGCGCTGGAGGCTTCGACGGCATTCGCCTCATCAACGGCAATGTGCGAGACGCTGTGGCAGTAAATCGCGCCCCAGGGCGGGGTCAGGGCCGACAAGGCGAGGGCGTTGGCGCCCGTTCCCGTTGCGACCAGTAGGGTCCGCAGGCTGTCGTGTTCGAAAATCTCCCGGCACCGCGCCTCGACCTCGCCCGTATAGGGGTCGCCACCGTAGGATGGCAGTGGCCGGTCGTTGATGTCGGCAAGAGCCTGAAGCAGGGCAGGGCTTGTCCCTGCAACGTTGTCGGAGGCAAAGTTCATCGGTAAGCCAGAGACCCAAGTGACGCTACATGGAAGATGTCTAACCCGTGGAAGACTTTGACGATAGCGAGAAACTGTCGCTGCGCGTGGCCGAGGAAGAGCGGGGCAAGCGCCTCGATCACCTGCTCGCCAAGCACTTCCCGGACATCAGCCGATCGCGGATCAAGGCGCTGATTGTTCAAGGGGCGGTGCAGATCGATGGCGCTGTGGTCAAGGCGCCGGCGCATCGCATCCGGGCCGACGACGGTGAGGTGGTGATGAGCGTGCCTGCTGCGGTGGCGGTCGAGCTGGTGGCGCAGGACCTGCCGCTCGATATCCTGTTCGAGGACGAGCACCTGATCATCATCAACAAGGCCGCCGGGATGGTCGTCCATCCCGCGCCCGGACACCCGGATGGCACGCTGGTCAACGCACTGCTGCACCATTGTGGCGAGAGCCTGCTGGGGATCGGTGGTGAGCGTCGGCCCGGAATCGTGCACCGGCTCGACAAGGATACCAGCGGTGTCATGGTCGTTGCCAAGCACCAGGCCGCGCACGAAGGGATGTCCGCGCTGTTCGCGGCCCACGATCTGGAGCGGGTTTATCAGGCCGTGCTCTGGGGCGCGCCCAGCCCGACCGAAGGCGTGGTCGAAGGCGCGATCGGGCGTGACCGCATGAACCGGAAGAAAATGGCAGTCGACCTGAAGCACGGGAAAGAGGCTGTAACCCACTACCGGGTTCTGCGGCATCTGGGGCTGGGTGCGGCGCTGGTTGCCTGCACGCTCGAAACCGGGCGCACGCACCAGATCCGGGTCCATATGAGCGCCATCGGTCATTCTCTGCTGGGGGATCCTCTGTACGGCCGGGCATCCCCGGCACGCCGCGCGCGGTTCGACGATGAGCAGCAACAAATCATCGCTGATTTCCCGCGTCAGGCCCTCCATGCAGCCGTTCTTGGATTCGTTCACCCGATTGAAAAATCGTTCATTCGCTTTGAAAGCGATATTCCGGACGACATGAAAAATCTCATCAACGCATTAAGCTGATTTATTTTCCTGTTTTGTTCTGCTCTGACTCGGTTGTAACGCGCCTGTGAGCGAAAAATAGTGCATTTTTGGCACACTTTTGGGGTTGGGGGTCTTGAAATCACCGCCATCCATGCTTTTGTTAACAATAAGAAAAGCGCGTACAGCGCGAAAAATTATACGTCCGTGTCAGAAGTGCCACAGTCCACCACCTGGGGCCGACGCGGAACTGCAGAAGGAGATGAACCATGGCTAACGTAGCATCGATCCCGAGTTTGACCGGGGAAGGCAACCTTTCCCGCTACCTCGACGAAATCCGGAAGTTTCCGATGCTCGGCCGACGAAGAATTCATGCTGGCCAAGGCGTGGGCCGACCGGGGCGATACCCAGTGCGGCGCACAAGATGGTCACATCCCACCTTCGCCTCGTCGCGAAGATCGCTATGGGGTACCGCGGCTACGGCTTGCCCGTCTCGGATCTGATTTCCGAGGGCAACGTCGGCATGATGCAGGCGGTCAAGCGGTTTGACGCTGACAAGGGCTTCCGCCTGGCGACCTACGCCATGTGGTGGATCCGCGCCTCGATCCAGGAGTACATCCTGCGGTCCTGGTCGCTGGTAAAGATGGGCACAACCGCGGCGCAGAAGAAGCTGTTCTTCAACCTGCGCAAGCTCAAGGGGCAGATGCAGGCCATCGACGACGGTGACCTCTCGCCCGAGCACGTGAAGAAGATCGCCGACCACCTCGACGTCCCCGAGGAAGAGGTGGTGAACATGAACCGCCGGATGGCCGGCGCCGACCACTCGCTCAATGCGCCGCTGCGTGCGGACAGTGAGGGAGAGTGGCAGGACTGGCTCGTCGACGATGACCAGACCAGCCAGGAAGCGGTGCTGGTTGAAAGCGACGAATTTGCAAAGCGTCACGCGCTGCTGGAGGAGGCCATGGCCGACCTCAACGAGCGCGAGAAGCACATCATCACCGAGCGCCGGTTGGCCGAGGACCCAACCACGCTCGAAGACCTGGCAAAGGTCTACAATATCTCGCGTGAGCGAGTGCGGCAGATCGAAGTCCGTGCCTTCGAGAAGCTGCAGCAGAAAATGGTCACGATGGCCAAGGAACAGCGGTTGCCCATGGCAGTCGCTTAGACGACCCGATGTAGAGGAAGGATGCCCGCGATCAGGGCTTTTTCAGCCTCTTCTCCATACCCCTCGCCGCTCGCACCCCAACTGAGCAGCGACACTAGGCCCTGCTGGATAACCATCTCCAACCAGCAGGGCCCTTTTTTGCGGCATTCCTGTCGAGCCGGTGTAGGCTTGAGGCCAACACTGACACTGACACTGAGACAGGAGCACTCCCATGCGCTACCTCCACACCATGGTTCGGGTCCGCGATATCGAAGACAGCAAGCGCTTCTATTGCGATGGCCTCGGCCTCAAGGAAACCCGCCGTTACGAGAACGAAGGCGGGCGCTTCACGCTCGTCTTTCTCGCGCCCGAGGGGCAGGAAGAATGTCCGATCGAGCTGACCTATAACTGGGACCCCGAGGACTATCAGGGCGGGCGAAATTTCGGGCACCTGGCCTATGAAACCGCCGACATCTACGCCCTGTGCCAGCATTTGAGCGACATGGGCTACACCATCAACCGACCCCCGCGCGACGGCCGCATGGCTTTCGTTCGCTCTCCGGACGGGATCTCGGTTGAACTGCTGCAGGAAGGCGATGCGCAGGCCCCGGCCGAGCCCTGGGCCAGCATGGAAAACACGGGCTCCTGGTAGGTGCCGCAAATCTGCCCTAGCGCGGGCGTAAAGTTCTGAACATGGGCCGTTTGCTTTCACTCTTTGCGTTTCTGGCACTGCTGCTGGTGGTGCTGGCGGTTGGTGCCGTGCTGGCGCTGCCCCTGCTGCCTGTCGATCGCTTCACCGATCGCATCGAGACGGCTGTCGAGGACGCCACCGGCCTGTCCGTGCAGCTCAACGGCCCCATCCGGCTGGCTGCCGTGCCCGAGGTTAAGTTCGACCTTGGTGATTTTGTCATCGAAGCCACCGACCCGGCTCTTCCCCGATTGCACGGGCCGAAAGCGCAGCCCTGTCGCTGAACACGCGGGATCTGCTGCGTGGGGATGTGACCGTGACCCGGATGCGGCTGAGCGGTGCTGAGGTCAATCTGCAGCTCGACCCCAACGGCGGTATCGCGGGGATGCCGGACTTTGCCGCCGCAACCTCCAACGCGGATGCCGGCGAGGCGGCCTTGCCCCGTTCCCTGCGGCTGGACGGCGTGGTGCTGGAGCGCAGCCGACTGCAGGTGTCCGACGCGACCGGCGAGACCCTGCTCGAACTCAGCGATATCAACGCTGAAGCCGCGCTGGAGAGCCTCACCAGCCCGCTGACCCTCACCGCCCGCGCGGTCTGGCAGGGCACGCCGCTGCGCTTTGACGGACAAGTCGCGAGCATCGAACGCTTCCTGCGGTCACAGGCCGTGGCGGTAGACGGCACGCTGGGATTTGCCGACGCAACGGCCAGCCTGTTCGGCGATCTGGATCTGGCGACCGGCGAACCAGCCTTTCTGGGCTGGCGGGTCAATGCCAGCGGACCCGACCTCAGCGACGTGCTGACCCGGATCGGTGTGGTGCTGCCCGTCGCCCCCCGGCTGCTGCCAGCCTTCGAAGCGAGGCTGAGCTTTGACTTTGATGCCGGGCTGCTGTCGGCCCCGCAGATTGTTGCGCAGGTTGGGGAGACGCGGCTGAGCGCACCGGTACAGGCCATCATCTCGCCCTCCGGCCGGGTCACGTTCGAAAGCCTCGAACCGATGAGCTTCAGCGACCCCAGCCTCAACCGCTGGCTGACCGGGACACCGGCCGGGCAACTGTTGGGACTGCCGTCAGACCCGGAATTGTTCGGCGTCACGCGGCTGCAGACCGCATTCAGCGGCTCGGTGGCAGCTGATGGCGTGCTGAGCCTGCGCACCCGGAATACAGCTGCGGCTGTAGGCGCGCAGGGGCTGCGATTCAGCAGCCTACGCCTGACAGCTGGAGACGGCTTTTTCGCCGGTGCCAGCATCGATGGGCTGGAAGTCAGCATTCCCAGCCTGCGTCGTGTGCTGCAGACCTTCGACGCGGTGCCAGCGGACCTAGAGCCCGGCGTGCGCGGGCCGCTGACGCTGGCGGGCAATGCGCGCCTCTCCGATGTCGAAGCCTCTGTCACCAACGCCGTTGTCACCCTCGATGACCAGCGCGCTCAGGGTTCGGCCAGCATCATCTTCGACGCCGTGCCGGTGATCAGCGCCAGCCTGATCGGCGGCAATCTCGACCTTGGCCCCTATCTCAACCTAGAAGCCAGTTCGGCTGAAAACCGCAAGCAGCAGGCAGCGCTCGACCCCAACGCGCCATGGGGCGCGGAGCCTTTCGATTTCAGCGTTGAAGCTGGCCAACGCCCAGATCACAGCGTCGCTGGAGGGGCTGGACCTTGGCATCACCCGGTTTGGCCGGTCGAGCGCCAGCTTCGTCCTCGAAGACGGCATCATGCAGGCGCAGGTCGACGAGACGGCGGTCTACAGCGGTGCTGCTCGAGGCCGCGTGCTGATCGACACACGCGGGGCGGTGCCCACGATGAATCTGCAGCTGCAGGCCGACGCGGTGCAGGCCGGGGACATCCTGCGCGATTTTCTTGGCATCGAGTTTGTGGAAGGCGCGACCCAGACCAACATCAGCCTCGCCACACAAGGGCCGACGCCGCAAACATGGATGGATAATCTCGTTGGCGGGGTCCGCACTGAAGTCGCGCCCTCAGCCATACGCGGTTGGGACATTCCCCGGCTGGTCGAAAGTTTGCGGTCCGGGACGCTGCTGCAAAGCTCGGCGACCAACAATTTCTTCATCGGTGAGCAGTTCAGCACCATCCTGCAGCGCCTCGCGGCGACCGGTACCATCCAGAACGGCGTGCTCCGGCACGAAGACTTTTTTGCCAATACCGAAGCCCTGTCGATCCGGGGTCGGGGCGATATCGATCTGGCCCGCCAGCGGCTGGACTACGGCCTGACCATCGACGTGCAGGACGGCTCGCTGGTGGTGCCGCTGCGGATTGTCGGCTCGTGGGACCAGCCAGAGTTGACCATCGATGGACCGGCGCTGCTCGACTGGCTCAAGGGTAACCCCGATGTTCTGTCCACGATCGCCGGGCCGTGGGACCTGGACCAGTATCTGCCCGAGGGCGCGTCTGTGGCCTCGCTGGAGGCCGAAGCCCGGGCTTATATCGACGCCGAGGCCACCCGCATCCTCAGCGAAGCGCAGGCCTTTGAGCAGCAGATCGAGCAGGCGGTGATCGACGAGCGCGACCGCATCGCGCGACAACTGAGCGAGGAGGCTGCCCGCCAGCGCGCCATCGTTGAGCAGCAGGCGGCGGAGGCCTATGCCCAACTGCAGGCACAGCAGCAAGCCATCGAGGCGCGGGCGCAGGCTGAGATCGAGGCTGCACAGCAGCAAGCGCTGGAGGCGCGCCGGCAGCTCGAGGAGCGCTTGCAGAACGAGGCAAACCGCGCGGTGGAGGACGGCCTCAACGCCATCGGGCTCGGGGGTTTGTTCGGGAACTGAGGCGTCAGAACGAGGCAGGGGGTTCTTCGAGGTTGAGTGCGAACTGGCGGTCATTGACGGGCGCGCTGAAGCGCTCCTGCCTGACCCAGTCGACCAGCAGGCCTTCGCGGAGTCCGTACTGTGAGAACCGCACGCGTGAAACCCCGCTCTGCTTGATCAGGCGGCGCAGCACCAGCGCCGCGTAGGGCAGGGTATCGGCCCGGTCCGAGCGACGCAGATAGGGCCGCAGGCGGTCTGGCTTTTCCCGGACAATACGGCCGGCAAAGCGACGGGTTTTGCGTGCCTTGAGCCCGTAGTCCTCGATCAGTTGCGGCAAGGGTTCACGTTGGAGCAGGCGGTGCAGCGTTGCCATAGCCCGCCACGAACCCCCGACCAGATGCAGGGTCTCGCCTTCACTTTCTCGGATGAATCTGACCGGTTTCAGCGCCTCCCGGATGATGCTCCGGGCTCGGCCGCGCTTGCCGCGCGACTGCTCGAGCAGGCGCAGCACACCCAACGGCAGCGAGGTCATAGCGGCATCCTCACCCAGGCTGAGTTCGAGCGAACCCCCGCCCAGATCGGCAAACAGACCCTGCGCATGTTCGTGTCCGTAGTGCACGCCGAGCGTGGCGTAGCGGGCTTCTTCTTCACCCGACAAAACCCGGGGCGGGGCGCCAAAGGCCCGGTCGATGAGGTTGATCAAACGGTCAGCGTTGCTGGCATCGCGCACAGCGGCGGTGGCAAGGACGTCGATGTAGGCATTCGGTGCGCTCTCGGCGAGGGCCCGGCGTAAATCGCGGATGGCGCGGAAGGCGTGGGCGAGGTTCGCCGGTTTCATCTCACCGGTTGCCGCCAGCCCTTCGCCGAGGCGGCAGGGCTCGCGCATGTTGAAGACTTCACGCCAGTTGGCCCACGCGGGTTCGAGGTCGGTACTCTGTTTTCGGAAAAGGACGAGGCGGACCGTGTTGGAGCCGATGTCCAACACACCCAAGGGCGGCAAGTCATAGTGTTCCGCTGCGCGCACTTACTCTCCTGAGTCCCGGACCTAGCCGCCGCTGGCTCTGGCCTTAGCCTTGGACTTGCTCTTGCCTTTGCCCTTCCCTTTGCCGCCGCCGCGCGCGCGGCCCCGGCCGGACAGGCTCGGGTTTTCCATGAAGTACTGGTGGCTGGAAATCAACTCCGCGGCCTCGACCGAACGGTGGATATAGCTGCCGTCGGGCTGCAGAACCCAGGTGTTGGCAGTGTCGCGCAGGTTGGTCACCATGATCTCGTCAAGGATCTGCTGGTGCACGGTCTCATTGAGAATGGGGATCAGGGTCTCGACCCGGCGGTTGATGTTCCGCGGCATCCAGTCGGCGGAGGAGATAAACACCCGGGCCTGTCGCGACGGCAGGGCAGCACCGTTGGCGAAGCAGCAGATGCGCGAGTGTTCGAGGAAGCGGCCGATGATTGAGGTCACCGTGATGTTGTCCGACAGCCCGGCAATCCCCGGACGCAGGCAGCAGATACCACGCACCACCAGCTCGATCTTCACCCCGGCCTGCGAGGCGCGGTAGAGGGCATCGATAATTTCCGGATCGACCAGCGAGTTCATCTTGGCCCAGATGCCGGCGGGCTTGCCCTTCTTCGCTGCGCGGGTCTCGTCTTCGATCGCGTCCATCAGGGTTTCGCGCATGTCCAGCGGGGCCAGCGAAATCCGGTTCATCTTGGTCGGGACGGCGTAGGAGGTCATGTAGTTGAACAGCCGCCCGGCGTCCTGCGCGAATTCGATATCGTCGGTGAAGTAGGACAGATCGGTATAGATCCGCGCGGTGATCGGGTGATAGTTGCCGGTGCCAAAGTGGCAGTAGGTGCGCAAGCCGCCGCTTTCCCGCCGGGCGACGAGGCTGACTTTGGCGTGAGTTTTCAGGTCGAGGAAGCCATAGACCACCTGCACCCCGGCGCGCTCCATATCCCGCGCCCAGCGGATGTTGGCTTCTTCGTCGAAGCGGGCCTTGAGTTCGACCAGCGCGGTGACCGACTTACCGGCCTCGGCCGCGTGCTTGAGGGCGGAGATGATCGGGCTGTCGTTCGAGGTGCGGTACAGCGTCTGCTTAATGGCGACCACGTCGGGGTCATTGGCGGCCTGATTAAGGAAACGGACCACCACGTCAAAGCTCTCGAAGGGGTGGTGGATCACGAAATCCTTGGCACGGATGGCGGCGAAGCAGTCACCGTCGAAGTCCCGCACGCGCTCGGGGTAGCGCGGATCGTAGGGCTGAAACTTCAGCTCCGGGCGGTTGATGTCGCAGATTTCGCTGAGCTGGGCGAGGTTGATATCCCCGCCCATGCGCACGCAGTCCTCAGGCTCCAGCCCGAATTCATCGAGCAAGGCCGCAACCAGATGGTCGGGCACCCGATCGTCGATGTTGATCGAGACCGAGTCCCCGCGCGTGCGCCGCTTGAGTGCGGTTTCGAACAGGCGCACGAGGTCTTCGGCTTCCTCGGCGAGTTCGATATCGCTGTCGCGGAACAGCTGGAAGAAACCCGGGTTTTCCACGGTAAAGCCGGGGAACAGGCGCCCGAGATAGTGGTGCAGGACTTCGGCGGCCGGGACGATGCGCGAATGACCCTGCGCGTTGCGGGGCAGGCGGATGAACCCGGGCATGTCCGAGGGGATCATCAGCAGGCCGGTAAAGCGGCGGTTGTCGCTCTGCCGGGTCAGCTCCATCACCATCGACACCGCCAGATTCCGGATGAAGGGGAAGGGGTGAGACGGGTCGACCGAGATCGGGGTTAGTACCGGCAGCCATTCGGTTTCGAAGGTTTCTTCGAGGTACTGGAGCTCGCTGTCGGTCAGCTCGCTGCGTTCGATGACGTGGATGTCACTCTGCTTCAGCGCGTCGCGCAGGCCGTGCCAGACTTCGAGCTGCCGCAGCTGCAGGTCGCGGACCCGGGCCGCGGTCATGGCGACCTGCTGGGCTGAGGTCAGTCCCTCTGGCGAGAGTGTTTCCATCCGGGCGCGGACCTGTGCCTTCAGCCCGGCGAAGCGCACCATGATGAATTCTTCGAGGTTGGTGGCAGAAATGGCGACAAACCGCAGGCGCTCGAGCAACGGGTGCTGCTCGCGCTGGGCTTCGGCGAGCACGCGCTCGTTGAACCCGAGCCAGGAGATCTCACGGTTGATGAAGCGCTCCGGTGCATCCATGCCGACCCGTTCGGCCTGCAGCAATGGTTCCAGATCGTCTCGGTCGGGTGCAGTCAGCGGTTTGTCCATGTGGCTTCCCCCTCGCTCAAGGCCGCCGTCAGGCAGCCGGGGAGGCGAGCTCCCGGCTGATGACGCGTCTCATGCGCCCGGGAGTATACCATACGGCAAAGACGCCGCAGCCCCAGGCCACGGCACCGTAGCCAACCCAGAAGGCGAACAGGTTACCGGTTGCGATTTGCGAAATCACCAGATAGACCACAAACGGTCCGACCACGAGGCGCACGGAGTTGATGATCATGGCGAACAGCGGGCGCTTCATCCCCTGCAGCGTGCCGGAATTCATGAACACCAGCGCAAAGGCCGGCAACAGGAATGCCGAGATCGACAGCATGCCCGAGGACACGCGCAGCGTCTCATCGGAGCCGTTGATCCAGGACGGGAACAGGCTGTGTCCGGCGAACTGGATGATCATCCCGACAATGGTGGCGATCAGAGCGCTGATCATGGCCAAGCGGTATGCGCGCCAGATGCGTTCTTCCTTGCGGGCGCCGAGGTTGTTGCCGACGATCGAGATCAGCGCGAGCTCCAGTCCGATGACTGGCAACAAGAGCAGCTGTTCGATCCGCGCGGCATTCATGTAGCCGTTGACAGCGGCCTCTCCGGCCTCTGCCGGGCTCATGGTCTCCAGCAGGACACTGCCCGCCTGCTTAGCGATTTCAGGCACAAAGAACTGGATGGAGATAAAGCCACCGGCGATCAGCAGCATGTTGACGGCGGCGGGAACACCCTGACCGATGACCTGGCTCAACAGCGGCCAGAACGGAATGAATTCACGCAGTTTCAGACCGCCGAAAATACCGGTGCGCAAGGCGACAACCATCACAACGACGGCACCGGCCAGCTGGGTGATTACCGTGGCCCAGGCCAGACCGGCAACGCCCAGCTCGGGCAGGAAGTTCGGCAGATCGACATTGAGGCCATAGAGGCTGAACGGCGTGCCACCGAAGACGAGAATCGGATCGAGGATCAGGTTGGCGAAAAACGCCGCCACCTGAACGATGCCGAAGGTGGTGAAGTCACCCTTGGCGCTGAGGATGGCGTTGAATACGGAAATCACAATCAGCGCCGGGGCGAGGAATACGATGGGATAGATGTAGTCCAGACCCAGCCGCACAGCCTCCGCATTCCCGCTGGAGAGAACCTCATAGTAGTAGGCGATGAAAGTGCCTCCCCGCCCGGGGACGGGAATGACCGTCGCGATCAGGAACAGCGTGATGCCGACCAGAACTCCGGCGATCATGGCCTGCGCGATGATGTGGCGAGCGCGATTCTGTTCCTTGGCGCCGAGCGCATTGGCAACCAGCGCCGTTGTCCCCTGCATGAGCCCGATGGAGAAGGCCTGCATCAGAAAGAATGGCCCGAAAGACCGCGCCAGCGCAGCGCCCGTCGGGTTCGCGGCTTCGCCGGGCGCCGGGTACTGGTTCGCCCAGACCGTGTCCACGAGGTTGTAGGCGATCATGAAGAAGAACCCGATACCCGCCGGAACGGCGAGGGCGATCAGCAAGCGGCCGATGGGGTCTTCGGTCAGGTCAGGGCCTCGGCGTTTCGCAGCTGGGCTGACGGCCTCAGACGCGGGTTGGGGCGCGTTCGCAGTCATGGATTGTCCTGAAACAGAGGGGTGCGGGAAATGCCCCGCCTATCCTCTACAAGTAGATTGCCCGGTCCGACTTACAACAGAGAATTCGTGGCGGCTGCAATGACCGCCGCGGGCCTGCAGCGGCTACAGCGCGGCGGTGTAAATCGCCAGCGCTGCTTCGTAGGTCATTTCACGCGGGTTGTTCTGCAGCAGGCGGGTCTGCTTCATTGCGTCCTCGGCCAGCTTGGGCAGGTCGTTGTGGGAGATCCCGACCACTCGCAGGCGCGGGTCGACCCCGCAATCTGCCGTGAGTTGCGCCATGAAGTCGATGAAGGCCGCGGCGCGCTCGGTGCGGCTCCCGGCCTTGGTCGCTCGTTTGGGGACCAGCAGGTCCGCCAGCTCCGCGTAGAGCTCGGGCTCGGTTTCGGCGTTGAAGCGGAGCACGGGTGCCAGCACCTGCGTGTTCGACAGCCCGTGGGGCACGTGGAACAGCGCCCCGATGGGGTAGGCGAGGGCATGGACGGCCGCGACCGGAGCGTTGGCGAAAGCCTGCCCGGCGAGCATGGCGCCGAGCAGCATGTCGCCGCGTGCGCTCAGATCGTTGCCGTCTTCCATGGCGCGGGGCAGCCCGCTGGCCAGCAGCACCAGTGCCTGCCGGGCAAGGCTGTCCGAAAGCGGGTTCTTGCGCAGCTTGGTGGTATAGGCCTCGATCGCGTGCACCATGGCATCGATGCCGGTGTGAGCGGTCACGTGGGGCGGCAGGCCGGTGGTCAGCCTCGGATCCAGCACCGCGCCATCGGCGTAGAGGATGGGGTCGACTACACCGAGTTTGATTTCAGCACCGACGGTGACGATGGCGATGGGTGTCACCTCTGAACCGGTGCCCGCCGTTGTCGGCACCTGAAACAGCGGCAGGCGACCGCCGGGAACCCGGCTTCGGTCCACCTGCGCGACCCCGTACATCTCGCTCAGCGGCTGTTCGGCCCGGACGAGCAAGGCAACGAGTTTGGCCGTATCCATAGGGCTGCCTCCGCCAAAACCTACCATGGCCTCGGCGCCGAAAGATCGCGCCGCCTCGACGGCGGCCAGAACTTTGGTTTCAGGCGGGTCTGCTGCGACGTCATCATAGACCGCCACGGTCAGGCCGCTTGCCTCCAGCGTCGACACCACCGGTTCGACCAGCCCCGCTCCCCGCACGCCCGGGTCTGTGATCAGCATCAGCCGCCGGGCACCGAAACTGGCGACCATGGGCGCGAGTGCATCGGCAGCAGGCTCGCCGAATTTCAGGCTCGGTACTGTCTGGAAGGAAAATTCGGACATCGACCCTGCTCCTTAAATCGGGGGTCTTGATCACCAAAGAATTTACGGCAGGTTGTGGGTCAAAGAATAGGAGACTTGGGACTGTGGGTGAACAACTACCTGTCGATCTGCGGCAGAGACTAAAAGATTTTCCAGTAATCGGCGCACCGCTTTTTATTATTTCAAACCCGGATCTGGTGCTTGCCCAGTGCAAAAACGGTGTTGTCGGTTCGTTTCCGGCCCTGAACGCCCGCCCCGAAGCAACCCTCGACGAGTGGCTTGCCCGCATCACCGAAGAACTGGCGGCTTACAACGAGACCAACCCGGATAAGCCCGCAGCACCGTTTGCCGTAAACCAGATTTGTCACCCTTCCAACAATCGCCTCGGGCACGACGTCGAGATGTGCGTGAAGTACCGGGTGCCGGTGGTGATCACATCGCTGAACCCGCCCACGGAAGTGGTGCAGGCCGTGCACTCCTACGGCGGTATCATCATGCACGATATCATTTCCATCCGGCATGCGCAGAAGGCGCTGGAGCAGGGGGTCGACGGCCTGATTTGTGTTGCGGCTGGTGCGGGTGGTCATGCCGGCATGCTGTCGCCCTTCGCGCTGATCCGGGAAATCCGCAGCTTCTTCGATGGACCGGTTGCCCTGTCGGGAGCGATCTCCTACGGCGACGCCGTGCTCGCGGCGCAGGCCATGGGAGCAGACTTCGCCTACATCGGCACCCGGTTTATCGCCACTGAAGAGGCGCAGGCCGACCCGGCTTACAAGCAGATGATTGTCGATTCAGCGGCCAAGGACGTGGTCTACACCAACCTGTTCACCGGGGTCGCCGGCAACTACCTGTCCAAGTCGGTTGAAAAGGCGGGGCTGGACCCGAATGACCTTCCTTCGGCGGATAAATCAGCGATGAACTTCGGCTCCGGCGGGAACACCAAGGCGAAGGCCTGGCGCGATATCTGGGGCGCGGGGCAGGGGTCGGCAATATCGCCGACGCGGGCGCGGTTGCGGACGTGATCAACACCATGAAGGCGGAATATGCAGCGGCGCGGGCGCGCTTAGTTGCCTAGCGAGGCATCGAGGCGCTGCAAATAGTCGATCGTCCTCGGGCCGAATTCGAACAGAGTGTCGGCATCGATCCCGAGCGCAGCGGCTTCACCACCGTCGATTTCGAGGACAAAACGCGCAGGCCCCTCCGATGGGACGCGAGGTGCGTGACAGCGGCTCGGCCTCGCGCTGGATGCTGACCAGGCGCGCTTCAGCGTCGATAAAGACCATATCCAGCGGGATCAGGGTGTTAGCCATCCAGAAGGCCTGCATCTGTTCGCGCGGGAAGATGAACAGCATGCCTTTGTTCACGCCCAGAGATGTCCGGTACATCAGCCCACGCGCCTGCTGCTGCGGCGTGGTTGCGACCTCGATATCGTAGACGAAGCGCCCGTTGGCGGTGGTGATGGTCATGGTATCGACGCCGAAGGTCATGGGCTCGACGCCCTCGGGCAGATCAGCTGTCGCCTGAGACCAGGCCGGGGCTGCACCCAGCAGGAAAAAAACACAGGCGATCAGGGCAGCACGGACAGACACCAGCATCATCCTCGACAGTGATTTGGGCTCGTTATGGTGGTGAGGTTACGCTTGATCCGGCAAAAACGCACCTGAAGTTTGCGTGAGTGCGGCGCAACTAACGCGTTGCTTTCTCCGCCAGCTGCCTTAGGAATGAACGCCAAGACGCAGGGGAGCACCTTCCATGAGGGGATGGTGCTGAGAGGCGGCGTGCCGCGACCCTAAACACCTGATCGAGTTCGGACTCGCGGAGGGAGCGTGGTAAAAGCACTCAGGGCGGCCCGGCCGTTCATTCTCTTTTTGGTTTTCTCGGCCTCTGGTGGCTGTCGGCGCTGGCGATTGAAGCGGCGACCGGCAAGGGTCGTTTTCTGCTGCCTTCGCCGGATCTGGTCTGGGCCGCCTTCATCGAGAACCCCGGTTACTTTCTCAAGGGCTTCCGCGTGACCCTGCTCACCGTGGTGCTTGGTCTGTTGATCGGCGCTGCGCTGGGGCTGTGGCTGACCGTGCTGCTGGCGCTGTCGCGGGGGCTGCGGTTCTGGCTGTTGCCGCTATTGGTGATCTCGCAGGCCATCCCGGTGTTCGCGCTGGCGCCGCTGCTGGTGCAGTGGCTGGGATGGGGGCTGGCGCCCAAGGTCGCCATGACCACGCTGATCCTTTTCTTTCCCGTCACAATGGCTTTTTGGGGCGCGTTGAGGGCCGTCGATCGCGACATCATCGACGCGGCACGCGTGTTCGGCGCAGGCCGATGGCAGCTGCTGCGGACCACCTACCTGCCGCTGGCGTTGCCCGGCGGGCTGAACGGGCTGAAATCCGCCGCTGCCATTGCCCCATCGGCGCCTTCATCGGCGAACTCGTCGGCGGACAGCAGGTCGGGGGCGCCTATGGCCTCGGCTACATCATTCTTCGCGAACTCAAGATCAACGCCCGCACCGACAGCATGATGGTGGCGGTGGTGTTCATGATCATTCTGGCGCTGGGGCTCTACGCCCTTGTGTCTGTTATCGCCGCCCGGGCATCGGCCTGGTCGGTCACCGACCTCAAACCACTGGAGTCCTGACCCATGAAATCCCTCTATCACTTTGTTGCAGCCAGTCTGACCGGCCTCGTCGGTTTGATCAGTCTGATCGGGACGGCATCGACCGCATCCGCCGAGCGGGTCACGATCCTGCTCGACTGGTTCATCAACCCCGACCACGGGCCGCTGTTTGTCGCCGAGGAACTTGGACTGTGCGAAGCGCAAGGTATCGAGGTCGAACTGATCGAGCCGGCCGACCCATCTGCACCTCCGCGTCTGGTCGCTGCCGGTCAGGCCGAGCTGGCGATCTCCTACCAGCCGCAGCTGCACATTCAGGTCGCCGAAGGCCTGCCGCTGGTTCGGGTTGCGACCCTTGTGGCAACACCGCTGAATACGGTCGTGGCGCTTGAAGACGGACCGATCAAGTCGGTCGCTGACCTGAAAGGCCGCAAAATCGGCTTCTCTGTCGGTGGCTTCGAAGACGCCGTGCTGGGGCCATGCTGGCGCGCGAAGGGCTCAGCCTCGACGATGTCGAGTTGATCAACGTCAATTTCTCGCTCAGCCCTTCGCTCTATTCCGGGCAGGTGGATGCCGTTGTCGGTGCCTTCCGTAACTTCGAGCTGAATCAGATGGACATCGCCGGTCGCCCCGGTGTCGCCTTCTACCCCGAGGAAAACGGCGTTCCCGGCTACGACGAGCTGATCCTCGTGGCCGCGCAGGATGGCCTCGATAACCCGGCGATCCCACGCGTCATCGCGGCGCTGGAAGCGGCGGTGCAGTTCATGGTCAACAACCCTGAGGAGGGCTGGGCACTGTTTATCGAAGGCCGTGAAGAGCTGCTCGACAATGAGCTAAACCGCCGCGCCTGGCGCGATACCCTGCCGCGCTTCGCCCTGCGCCCCGCAGCCATGGACCGGGGCCGCTATACCCGGTTTGAGGCGTTCCTGATCGAGCAGGGGCTGGTCGACGCGCCTCGCCCGGTCGACAGCTACGCAGTAGAGTTGGAATAGCGCACAAAGCTGCTTATGTTTGAGGTCCGCGCCAGCGGGCCTCTCCATTGGCTCGCAGCCCCCGACAACAACCAGAAAGTCAGGCCATGCAGACCAAGACCATCGTCGTCCACCTCGAAAACGCTGACCTTTGCCCGGCCCGCCTGGCGACAGCCGTCGATATGGCCAGCCGCCACGGGGCGCATCTGACCGGCCTGTTCCTGTCGATCGAGGAGTTTGATGGCGACGTCTACGGCCGTTCGCGTGGTCGCGGGCTGCGCGGCGCCCGGCAGGACCGGCTTGCCAGCGATCAGCGCAGGCGCAGGCGGACTTCGAGGCAGCCTGCAGCGCTGCCGGGCTCGCTACCTACCGCTTCACCACCGAAATCGGTGAGGATGAGCACGATCTGGAGGTTCACGCCCGGGCGGCGGATTTGCTGATCGTCTCAGACGTGCAGGAACGAACCCTCGAAGATCGCTTTGTGCGTGGCCTACCCGAAACCCTTGCGCTGTCCTCGGGCCTGCCCGTGCTGGTGCTGCCGCAGGAATTCGAGGGCAGTTTCGACCCACGGACCATCCTCGTGGCGTGGAAATCCTCCCGCGAGGCCGTGCGCGCCGTGCGCGATAACCTCGGCCTGTTGCAGGCCGCTGATCAGGTCAGCATTCTGTCTGTGGGAAATGCCGAAGAGACCGGCCAACTGCCGGCTGATCAGATCCTGAACTTTCTCACCCGGCACGGGGTCAAGGCACAGGTCCGCCACGACTACGGCGACACAGCGCCCGGGAAGGTAATCCTCGCGACGGCTGAGGAAATCGGGGCCGACGCCCTGATTATGGGCGCTCACGGGCATCCGTCGTGGCGCAATCTGGTGCTGGGCAACACCACGCGGCACGTGCTGCGACACCACCGCATGCCGCTGCTGCTGAGCCACTAGTCCGGCGGCTTGGCCGTTCCCGACCCGATACCAGCGCCGCGCAGGCGGCGCATGACCGTGTAACGTTGCGCGCAATTGCCTTTATCGACGGCTTTGGTTACACCCCGACCCATCACACACACGTGGGCATTCCCGGTTGAGGCAGAAACGCCTGAGACAGGTCCGCGTGGAGGTTCAAACCGGAAGGAAGAAAACGATGGCAGCGCCTACGTTCACGCTGCGTCAGCTCATGGAAGCTGGCGTTCACTTTGGTCACAACACCCGCCGCTGGAATCCGAAGATGGCTCCGTTCCTCTTTGGCGCCCGCAATGGTGTTCACATCATCGATCTCGATCAGACCCGCCCGATGCTGTACCGCGCCCTCGAGGCCATTACGGCAACGGTCTCCAAGGGCGGCCGTATCCTGTTCGTCGGTACCAAGCGCGCGGCGTCAGAGAAGGTTGCTGAATCAGCGCAGCGCTGTGGCCAGTACTACGTCAACCACCGCTGGCCGGGCGGCATGCTCACCAACTGGAAGACCATCTCCCAGTCGATCAAGCGCATGCGCGATATCGAAGGCACCATGGAGTCCGATGATCTCAGCAAGCTTTCCAAGAAGGAAGCGCTGATGATGTCCCGCGACCATGAAAAGCTGATGCGGACGCTCAACGGTATCCGCGACATGGGCGGCCTGCCCGACATGATCTTCGTCCTCGACACCAACAAGGAACACCTCGCCGTGGCTGAAGCCAAGGTTCTGGGCATTCCGGTCGTCGCCGTGATCGATTCCAATTCCGATCCGGACAGCATCACCTTCCCGGTTCCCGGCAACGACGATGCCCTGCGGGCGATCGATCTGTACTGTGATCTCGTTGCTGATGCGGTGCTCGAAGGCCTGCAGGTCGAGGTGACGGCTTCGGGTGCCGACCTCGGTGCCAGCGCAGAAGCGCCGGTCGAGTCTGCGCTGAGCGAAGGGGCTGCGGCGGAAGAAGCTCCTGCTGAAGAAGCGGCCCCGGCAGCTGAAGAAGTGCCAGCCGAAGAAGCACCAGCTGAAGAAGCGGCCCCGGCAGCTGAAGAAGTACCAGCCGAAGAAGCACCAGCTGAAGCAGCGCCTGCTGAAGAAGCAGCTCCTGCCGAGGAGGCGCCGGCCAAGAAGCCTGCTGCCAAGAAGGCTCCTGCGAAGAAGGCGCCTGCAAAGAAGGCTGCGTCTGACGGCGAAGCTGCTGAAAAGGCACCAGCCAAGAAAGCTGCCGCCAAGAAGCCAGCCGCCAAGAAGGCACCGGCCAAGAAGGCCGCGGCTGAGAAGGCTGACGACTAAACAAGCCGCCGGGTGCTCATCGTCCGGCCTCCATGGACCCATGACGCCCCTCTGCTCCGGAGGGGCGCCGTCCACCCAATCTCTGAGACACTGCGACCCGGCACGCTGAAGCCCTCGGTCGCCACCACCAACAAAAGGGATCCAGGCAATGGCGAACATTACTGCCGCAATGGTGAAAGAACTGCGCGAGACCTCCGGCGCGGGCATGCTGGACTGCAAGAAAGCACTGGTCGAGTCCGACGGCGATATCGAAGCTGCGATCGACTGGCTGCGTCAGAAAGGCCTGTCCAAGGCTGCGAAGAAATCCAGCCGCGTGGCTGCAGAAGGCCTCGTCGCCTTCGCGGTCGACGGCACGACCGGTTCGGCGATCGAACTGAACGCAGAAACCGACTTCGTATCCCGTAATGAAACCTTCCAGCAGGTGGTGGGTGAAGTTGCGACCCTGTCGCTCAAGGCTGGCGGCGATATCGACGCGCTGCTGGGCATGGACTACCCCGGCACTGGCCGCACCGTGGCTGACGAAGTCACCCACCAGGTTGCGACCATCGGTGAGAACATGAACCTGCGCCGCACCGCGACCCTCAGTGTTTCTGACGGCGTCGTTGCGGGCTACATGCACAACGCTGTGACCCCTGCGATGGGCAAGATCGCCGTGCTGGTTGCGCTGGAATCTTCCGGTGACAAAGGAAAAGCTGGGCGTTCTGGCCAAGCAGATTGCCATGCACGTCGCTGCAACCAACCCGGCTTCAACCACCGTCGACGATCTCGACCCAGCCCTGCTGGAGCGTGAAAAGAACGTTCTGACCGAGCAGGCGCGCGAGTCCGGCAAGCCCGAGGAAATCATCGAGAAGATGATCGTCGGTCGGATCCAGAAGTACTACGAAGAAGTGGTCCTGAACGAGCAGGTGTTCGTCATTGATGGCGAAAACCGTGTGAAGGCAGTTATCGCCAACCTTGCCAAGGAACTGGGTACCGACATCGCGCTCAAGGGCTTCGTCCGCTATCAGCTTGGCGATGGCATCGAAAAGGAAGAAGGCGACTTTGCCGCTGAAGTTGCGGCTGCGGTTTCCGGCTCCTGATCCCGGCTGGACCGGCTGCGATGGCCGGTTCATTGCCTTGAATGTCTTAAAGAGGGTCGCTCCGGCGGCCCTTTTTCATGGGTGGCTGTCGCGCTGACCCAACACGCATAATCGGCTTTAATCTCGGGCCTGCCTCGGCTACAACTAACCAACTTTGCAACATACAGGTGCATCTATGCCGGACGGTAATCCGAAGGTCTTTCGTCGCGTTTTATTGAAGATTTCGGGTGAAGCCCTGATGGGCGATCGCAGTTACGGGCTGGACCCGGCTTACGTCGCGCGCGTGGCTCACGAGGTCAAAGGCGTGATGGAACTGGGCTCGCAGGTCTGTCTGGTCGTTGGTGGTGGCAATATCTTCCGCGGGGTTTCCGGCGCCGCCGAGGGAATGGAGCGGGCGACGGCTGACCAGATGGGCATGCTGGCCACGGTCATCAATGCGCTGGCCATGCGGTCTGCACTGCAGGATATCGGGGCCGAGTGCCGGGTGATGTCGGCCATCCCGATGAACAACGTTTGTGAGCCCTTCATACGTCAGCGGGCGCTGCGTCACCTTGAAAAGGGGCGGGTTGTAATCTTCGCCGCCGGAACGGGTAACCCGTTCTTCACCACCGATACGGCGGCGGCGCTGCGGGCATCGGAAATGAACTGTGATGCGCTGCTCAAGGGCACCAAGGTTGACGGTGTCTACGATGCCGACCCGGCCAAGAACGCCAGCGCGGTGCGCTATGAGCATCTTTCCTTCCACCAGGTGCTGGCCGAAGACCTGCATGTCATGGACCACGCAGCGATTTCGCTGGCGCGTGAGAACCACATTCCGATCCTTGTGTTTTCGCTGAATGAGGAGGGCGCCATGGCCGCCGTCGTGCAGCAGCAGGGTAAATTCACCATTGTCGATGGGCGTCCGCACACCTGATCCAACACCGCCACCCGGAGCGATAGCCAAGGGTGGGAGAAGGGCCTTGGGACCGGTCCGAACATCCTGACAAATGCGCCGCAACTTGGTACAGGGTGCAGAAATCAGAGAAAAGTGGCCAGACCCGGCGCATTGTCGCCGCAAAGCGCGGCCAAGACACGAGCCTCGAAGGAGCACAATTTCATGAGCGATGAGCTGCTGAAAGACCTGGATAAGCGCATGTCCGGCGCGGTGGAGAACTTCAAGACCGAGTTGCAGGGGCTGCGGACGGGTCGGGCTTCGGCTGATTTGCTGGCGCCGGTGATGGTTGAGGCCTACGGCAGCTCCGTGCCGATCAACCAGGTGGGCGCTATTTCAGTGCCTGAACCGCGCATGATTTCCGTGTCTGTCTGGGACAAGAGCATGGCGGGCGCGGTTGAACGCGCAATCCGCGATGCGGGTCTGGGCCTCAACCCGATGGCGGACGGTAACCTGATCCGCGTGCCGATCCCGGATCTGAACGAGGAGCGCCGCAAGGAGCTTTCCAAGGTCGCAGGGACCTACGCTGAGTCTGCTCGCGTTGCCGTGCGCAACGTTCGCCGCGACGGCATGGACAAGTCCAAGAAGCTCGAGGCTACCGGCGAGCTTTCCAAGGACGCCATGCACGACCTGAACGGCGAGATCCAGAAGGTGACCGATCGCCATATCGGTACCATCGACACCATGCTGAATGAAAAGCAGTCGGAAATCATGCAGGTTTGAGTCGGGTTTGTCTGACTGACCTCCGTCCAATCCATCCCGCGTTGTGAACCAGAATTGACGCCGCGTCCCGAAGGAACCAAAGTCGCATGACCATGACCGACCCTACTCGCTGCCGTGCCAAAGGATCGCCTGCCGCGCCACGTGGCGGTGATCATGGACGGCAACGGGCGCTGGGCACAAATTCGGGGTATGCCCCGGAACTTCGGTCACAAGCAAGGGGTCGAAGCGACCCGGCGGCTGGTGCGCGCTGCCCATGAAATCGGGCTTGAAGCCCTGACGATCTATGGCTTTTCGACCGAGAACTGGAGCCGCCCAGCCGAAGAAGTCAGCCTGCTGATGGGGCTGCTCAAGTCCTACTTCACCGCCGAGATCAGTGAGCTGCATAAGGCCGGGATCCGCATCCGGGTCATCGGCCGAAAGCACGACTTTTCGCCTGACATCAAAAGCCTGCTCGATCAAGCTGAGACCTTTACCGCTGCCAATGCCGGTATGACGCTGTGTGTAGCTCTGTCCTACGGCGGGCGGCAGGAGATCATGGACGGTGTGAAGGCGCTGGCCGCTCAGGTGGCAAACGGAATGCTCCGGCCGGAGGATATCAGCGCCGGGCATCTGGAAGGCGCGCTCGGAGTCGGCGGACATTCCAAGCCTTGATCTGATTATCCGGACATCAGGCGAGCAGCGGCTATCAAACTTCCTGCTGTGGCAGGCGGCTTACGCTGAACTCTACTTTGATCCCGTGCTCTGGCCTGACTACTCGGCCAAACATTTGACAACCGCGCTGCTGGCCTTTGCCAATCGAGAGCGACGCTTCGGTGGACTGCAGGCTCAGACAGCCCGCTGATACCAACAGCACCAGCACCAGCACCAGTTCAGGGCGCGCGATGAACAACACCCCCGACCACCCCCCGAAGACCGCAGGTGTCGACCGGCTGCTGATCCGGTTTCTGACCGGCATCGCTGCGACAGTTTTCGGGCTGTTCGTGTTTGGAGTGGGCACACCGTTGGTGCAACTCTCCGGCATGGCCATTGCAATGGTGGTTTCCTACGAGTGGAGCGTGATCGTCCGCAAGTCGTCGCGGCCCTCGCCGCCGATGCTGATGATGATTATCGCCGTGGGTGCGACCACGGGGTTGACCGCACTGGGGCAGTTTTTGCCCGCTGCTCTTGTGCTCGCCGGATCGCTGGTGGCCTGCGCAGCGCTGGCTTGTCGCTCCCCGGTGGAGCGGTTCTGGCTGCCGCTGGGTATTGTCTATGCTGCGGTGCCGTGGTCGCTGCTCATCGCGCTGTTCGTTGTTGGTGGAGCCGGGCCGTGGATCCTGTTCATCGGACTATCGCTGGTGATCAACGCGGATATCGCAGCCTATTTCGCCGGAAAACATCTGGGCGGACCCAAGCTGGCACCGGTGATCAGCCCCGCCAAGACGTGGATCGGTCTGCTCATGGGCGTGGCAGGCGGCTACGTGGTGGCACAGGTTATGGTCACCTGGTCGCCGCTGACGACCTGCACGTTTGCGCTGGCAGCCCCGCTGTTTGCAGCCGTTTCACAGCTTTCTGACCTGATGGAGAGCGGTTTCAAGCGCCGCTTCGGGGTCAAGGATGCAAGCAAGCTGCTGCCCGGTCACGGCGGGGTCATGGACCGCATGGACGGCATGACCCTCACGTCCGTGGCGCTTATGGTCTTCTATCTTTCGGGTTGGTACTAAGGGTGCCATGACCCACGACCGAACCCGCGTTTCCATCCTCGGCGCCACCGGCAGCATCGGGGCGTCAACCCTGAGCGTGCTGGCCCACAACCCCGAGGATTTTCAGGTTGTCTCGCTGGTCGCGCAGCGCAATGTCGAGCGGCTGGCGCAGATCGCCCGGCAGACAAAGGCTACACTAGCCGTCGTTGCTGATGAGCGGCAGTTTACAGACCTCAAAGACCGGCTCTGGGGGGCAGGCGTCGAAGTTGCCGCCGGCCGCGATGCTGTGACCGAAGCTGCCGCACGCGAAGCGGAAGTCGTTGTCAGCGCGATTACGGGTTACGCCGGATTGCGCCCAACGCTGGCCGCAGCCGGGACAGGGGCTAATCTGGCGCTGGCCAACAAGGAGGCCATGGTCGCCGCTGGCGGTTTGGTGCGACAGGCGCTGGATCGATCTGGTGGCCAGCTTATCCCGGTCGATTCTGAGCACGCCGCCCTGTTCCAAGGCCTGTGGGGGCAGGATCGCAGTGCCATCACCCAGCTGATTCTGACGGCCTCCGGCGGGCCTTTTCGCGATTGGTCCAAGGCCAAAATCGAGGCGGCAACGGCGGCGCAGGCCCTGCAGCACCCCAACTGGGACATGGGCGCCAAAGTCACTATCGATTCCGCCTCGATGATGAACAAGGGCCTCGAGTTGATCGAGGCGCAGCAAATTTTTGGCGTAGACCATGAACGTCTCGACGTGATCGTACATCCGCAGTCAGTGGTGCATTCGCTGGTCGCCTACAATGATGGCGGGCAGATCGCGCAGCTGGGCGTGCCGGATATGCAAACGCCGATCGCGGCGGCGCTGCGTTGGCCCCGCCGCACGCGCACGCCCGTCCCGCCGCTCGACCTTGCCCAGTATGGCTCCCTGACCTTCGAGCCGCCGGATCGAGAGCGGTTCCCTTGTCTCGCACTCGCTGAAGCCGCGATGCAGGAAGGCGGGGTCGCACCGATCATGCTAAACGCTGCTAATGAAGTCGCGGTTAGCGCCTTCCTCGACGGTGCCTTCACCTTCGGTGGGATTCCCCGTGTGGTCGAAGCGGTGCTGTCTCATGGGCTCGGTGCAGGGCAGGGGCAGGCCCAATTGGGCAATGCCGGTCTCGGATCGTTGGAGGAGATCACCGCGGTCGACGCCGAGAGCCGGGCCCGGGCGCACGACATCGTCGCGGACATAGCTTAATCTCAGGCAGAAAAACCGCAGCAATGAGGAAACAAGCTGGCCTTCATCCACATTATGCGGGATAGGTAAGGGGACGGTCAGCACGATCCCTGCTATCGGAATTTGTGGGTGGAACCGGTCGTTTTATGGCCGATTTTGTCGGCCAAAACCCATGAAGGTGTGGCCTCTGTCGCATCAAGGCGCAGGGCCTCGTCTCTGCGGTGTCCGGAAAAGGAGCGAAGAGCGGCGTATGGCGTCCATTTTCGACATTCTGCTCTACAACGTCGTAGCGTTTCTGGCGGTTCTGACCCTGATTGTAGCGGTCCACGAAGCCGGCCACTATCTGGTCGCGCGCTGGTGCCGGGTGTGGGTGCACGCCTTTTCGATTGGCTTCGGACCGGAGTTGTTCGGCTGGACTGGCCGCAACGGCACACGCTTCAAGATTTCCGCGCTGCCGCTGGGTGGCTACGTGCGCATGGCGGGCGGGTTGACCACTGGCACGGCCGAGGCTGATGCCGCCGCTGACGAAGGCTTTCCCAACCGCCCGATCTGGCAGCGTGCGCTGATCATTTTTGCTGGGCCGCTGGCCAACTTCATTTTTGCGTTTCTGCTTCTGCTCGGCATGGGACTGGCGCTCGATCGCGCGGTTCGGCCCGCGAAGATCGGCGACTTCACGGAGAATTCAGCAGCAGCGGCGACCGAGCTGCGGCAGGGCGATGACATCCTCGCCGTGGATGGCCGCCGCGCTGAGACCTTCCGCGACCTCTCACGCTTCATGGCGCTGCACACGGGCGGCCCCATGACGCTGACAGCTGAACGCGACGGCGTTCGCTTCGACGTCACGCTGGAACCGACTAAGAGCATAGTCGACACCGCTTCCGGTCCGGTCCGCGTGTTCAGGCTGGGCATCATCGCACCCGAAGAGTTCGAGATTGTCAGCTATGGCCCGATCGAGGCCGCAGGCAATGCCCTTCGAACCCAGGTTGAGATCACAAGCATGGTCTTCAGTGGCCTTGGGCAGGTCATCACCGGTCGGCGGCCTGTCAGCGAATTGGAAGGCCCCGTCGGCATCTCCCAACACGTCGCCGAGGCCTCCCGCTCGGGCTTTCTGCAAATCCTGCAGTTGATGATCTTCCTCAATATGATTATTGGCTTGATGAACCTGTTGCCGATCCCGGTTCTCGATGGCGGCCATCTGGTTTTTCTGTTGTACGAGGCTGTGTTCCGGCGGCCTCTTCCGGCTCGGGTAATGGAAGTGGCGCTGATCATCGGTCTGGGATTGATTCTGACGCAGTTTGTGTACGTCACCGTGCAGGATCTGGTGCCCCAGCGGGCGCCGATCCCCGGTTGGGTGCTTCGGTGATCTCAACCGACCATAACCGCGTGTCCAAGCGTCCGGCAAGGGGCCTGTTTGCGGGCCTCGCAGTAATGGCGGCAGCATTGCCCCTGCTCTGGTGGGGCAGCCTCGCGCACGCTCAGACAATGGTCACGCCGGAAGAAGCAGCCCAGCTGGTGCAGGCGCAGACCGTCGCCGGCGATCAGACCGATGCAACCGAACTTGAGGCCGCAGCGGCCTCGGCTGTCCAGTTCGACCCCCTGTCACCGCAGGTTTATGGCTCCGGCACGATCGAACAGATTATCGTTCGCGGGAACCAGCGCCTTTCCAGCACTACGATCCTATCGATCCTGCCGGTCCGGGTGGGGCAGGATTTTGAACCGATCCGGTTGCATAACGCCCTGAAATCACTCTACGACACTGGCCATTTTGTAGACGTCCGGATTGACCGTTCAGGTAATGTCCTGATCATTCAGGTACGTGAGAACGTGCTCATCAACATGGTTAATTTTGAGGGCAACGGCGCGCTATCCGACAATGAGCTGTCCGAGCTCATCGAAACCACCAGCCGGTCGGTGCTCAGCCGGACCCAGGTTGCCGAAGACATTCGCGCGATGAAGGAGCGCTACGAGGTCCTAGGCCGCCTGCTGGTTGTGATCGAGCCGAAGATCATCCCTCTGACGGGCAACCGCGCGAATCTGGTCTTTGAAATCAATGAAGGAGCCCGGACACGGATCGACGCAGTCAACTTTGTCGGAAACGAAGCCTACAACGACCGGCGTCTGCGGTCGGTAATCCTCTCGCAGCAATCGAACATCCTCCGCAGCTTGCTGCAGACTGATGGCTATTCGCCAGGGCAGGTGCAGGTCGATAAAGATTTCCTGGAAGAATTCTACCAGTCGCGTGGTTTTGCCGACTTTGAGATAATCTCAGCTATCGCTGAGCAAACCCCGGAAAAGCGCAGTTTCATCCTTTCGTTTACGGTTCGGGAGGGCATCCGCTACCGTGTGGGTCAGATCCAGATTGCGAACAATATCCCTGGGGTCGACACCTCGGCTGGTCAACCGACTTAAAGTCCACACCGGCCAGACCTTCGACATCACTGAGATTGAGGCCACCAAGGAATACCTGATCGAGCGGGTATCGGCGCAAGGCTTTCCCTTTGTTGAAGTGCTGGTCAACCAGGAGAGTGACCTGACACGGGGTATCGTCGACCTGACCTTTACAATCGAGGAAGGTGACCGTTTGTTTGTCGAGCGCATTACCATAGAGGGCAACGAGCGCACAGCCGATGATGTCATTCGCCGTGAATTCCGTTTAGCAGAGGGTGATGCATTTTCTGTCTCGAAGTTGCGGCGCTCGCAGGCGAGGCTGATGGGACTAGGGTATTTTTCATCGGTAGAGATTGACCCAAAAAGCGGCTCTTCGGCAGATCAGGTGATTGTAGTCAAGCAAGGTTAGGGAGAGCAGCGTACCGGCGAGCTCATGCTAGGCGGCACTTACTCCAACACCGCGGGGATCCTTGGGAACTTCAAGATTGCTGACCGCAATTTCCGAGGGCGCGGGCAGAAATATGACCTCGACATTAATGCTGGTTTACGCAACCGTAATGCGTCATTCAGCATCACAGAGCCCTATTTCCTCGGTAGAGAGATCATTGCGGGCGGTGAAATCTTCTATGACGACCGCAACGTCAGCAATATCTATGACCGCCGCGAAATTGGTGCTGATGCAACCCTTGGCTATAAACTGGCTGAGCGTTTGCAACAGTCTTGGACCTACGGTCTGACGCAGACCGAGGTCTCGAACATCGCGAACAACGCCTCGCTGCTGATTACGCAGCAGGCAGGGACGTCGATCCGCTCCGAGGCGCGGCACTTCCTGCGTTACGACCGGCGCGACGTCGCCATCAACCCGACCGAAGGCTACCTGCTCGCCATGCGTAACAGTCTGGCTGGTCTGGGTGGATCGGTGCGCTACCTGAAGACGACGGCTGAAGCCACGCACTATCTGCCACTGAATGAGACCTTCACCTTCGCCACACGGGCCGAAGGTGGTTTTATCGAAGGCCTCGGACAGGACACACTTTTGGCTGATCGTTTCATTATAGGTGGCGAGGTCATCCGTGGATTTACACCATCAGGGCTTGGGCCTCGCACAGAAAACGGCAGTACCCTTGGTGCTTCACGGTACTGGAGAACCTCGGCCGAACTGCGTTTCCCGCTCCCCGGTCTGGGTGAGCAGGGTGTTAAGGGCCGCTTTTTCGCTGACTCCGGTGCAGCCTGGAATGTCGGGCAGGAAACGGGCGCTTCAGTCGTGCTTGACAGCGCCAATCCTCGAGCTTCTGTCGGGGTCGGCGCGACTTGGAATTCGCCGTTGGGGCCGTTGTCACTGGACTATGGTATTCCATTGGCGAAGGAGAGTTTTGATGTGGAACAGCGCTTCAGGTTCTCGATCTCGACATCATTCTGATCTACAACACCCCAAACAGACTGCTGGGTCGCCGTGAGCGACCTTCTCAATAGGACCGTTGCGATGCTGAAGCCCATTCTTCGATTTGTGTTTGTAGTCTTTTCAGTGCTGTCGCTGTCCCTTGCGACCAACGCCCGAGCGCAGCTCGAGCCGGTGATCGCCGTGGTCGACGTCGATGCGGTGATCCGCGATTCACAGGCTATGACCACGCTGGGCGCGCAATTGCTTGAGCTGCAGACCCAGTGGGAGAACGAACTCACGGCGCTGAACAAGGAACTGGCGGCCAATCTGCGCGGCGCACAGGAGCAGCTTGACGCGGAAGAGATCGATCAGGAAGCCTTTCGCCAGGTGCAGATCCGGACTCAGCGTGATCTGCAACAACTCCGCCAGGAAGCCAACGCCCGCCAGCGAAAGCTGATCCAGGCGCGTCGTGTGGCCGAGGAGGAACTGCAGCGGCAGTTGGAAGAGATTGTGATCCGCATCGCCTCTGACCGTGGTGCGAACCTCGTGTTCAACTATTCCGGCATTGTGATCGCAGCGCTTGGCTTTGACATCTCGGAACAGGCGATTCAGGAGCTGAACCAGCAGATCCCTGAGCTTAACATCACAGTGAACGCGCCAACGCCTGAAGAAATTCAGTCCGAGCAGGCTGACAGCGGTAACTGAGGTGGGGCGGCATTGACCGATCCGCAGTTCTTCCATACGGCCGGGCCGTTTCGCTCGGCAAGGTACTGGCACACCTTGGCCTCGACCTCGATGCCAGTGCCACGCTACCTGACCCCAATCTGCTTCTCAGCGATGTTGCACCTCTGTCCGAGGCTGCGCCACTGCACCTGAGCTTCTATCACAACCCGGCCTACGCCAGTGCGTTGAAGACCACGAAAGCCGGCGCTGTGCTGGTCCCGGCAGAGGCGCTGCCGCTGGTCCCGGCAGGGACAGCCGCTATCGCGGTTGCCGACCCCTATCGCAGTTATGGGCAGATCGCTGCGCTGTTCCACCCGACGCAGGTGGCGGCGCAGACCGTCATCGATCCCAGTGCGCGCGTCGCCGAAGACGCACAGTTGGGCGAGGGCGTGGTCATCGGCGCCTTTCACCAGCATCGGCGAGGGCGCAAAAATCGGCGCCGGGACGGTGATTGAAGCCCAGGTCAGCGTTGGCCCGGGCGTGGTTCTGGGCCGCGCGTGCCATGTCGGTGCCGGTGTCAGCCTGTCCCACGCTCTGATCGGGGATCGGGTGCATTTCAAGCCCGGCGCGCGGATCGGACAAAGCGGCTTTGGCTGGGCCCTCAACCACAGCGGCGCAGACGATGGTCTGCACCAACGCATTCCCCAGCTTGGCCGGGTCATGATTGGTGATGATGTGGAAATCGGGGCCAACGCAACGGTGGACCGGGGCTCCGGACCCGACACCACGATCGGGGCTGGGACCGTCCTCGACAACCACTGCCTCATCGCCCACAACGTGCAGATCGGTCGGCGCTGTGTCATGGCCGGGTTTTCAGGCGTCGCCGGATCGGGCATTCTTGAAGACGATGTCATCGTCGGCGCCCGGGTATCGATCCTCGGCCACTTGAGGGTCGGTGCAAAGACCATCGTTATGGCCGGATCGCAGGTGACAAAATCGTTCCCGGCGGGCCTCAGGCTCTCCGGGGTTCCCGCGCAGGAGCACCGGCAGTACCTGCGTGAGCAGGCGACGCTGCGGCGACTGACGCAACAACAGGACTTCGATGCCGCTCCGGTCACACCGGGCGAAAACACGACGGCGGCACCGGCACCGGACAAGGGAGACACCAAAGATGGCTGATATTCTCGACGAACCCCTGCTGCCACCTGAGGAGCGGCCCTCGCTCGATATTCAGGACATCATGGAACTGCTGCCGCACCGCTATCCGTTCTTGCTGGTGGATCGGGTCGAGTGGAGCCGGGCCTCGAAGCGCTCTGCGATCGGGTACAAAGGCATCACCTACAACGAAGAGTACTTCCAGGGGCACTTTCCGAAAATGCCGGTGATGCCAGGGGTGCTGCAGATCGAAGCCATGGCGCAGACCGCCGGTCTGATGATCCTCGGTTCGCTCGATGATGGTGATGATCGTACGCTCAAGGGCGTTTATTTCATGTCCATGGACAAGACCAAGTTCCGCAAGCCCGTGACCCCGGGCTGCATGCTGGAAATGCACGTGCATGTCGTGAAGAACCGGGGCCTGATCTACACCTTCCGGGGCGAATGCTACGTCGAAGGAACCAAGATTTCTGAGGCAGAATTTGTCGCCATGGGCATCGAGGACGACGGCGCGGCGTGATTGCCCCCTACCTCGGCATCCATCCTTCGGCCGTAATCGAAGACGGCGCCCAGCTGGGGCAGGATGTGAACATCGGCCCGTTTTGCCACGTCGGGCCGGGCGTGGTGCTGGGTGACGGCTGCAGCCTGCATTCCACGTGGTCATTCAGGGCGAGACCAGCCTTGGAGACGAGACCGAGGTCTATCCCTTTGCCTCCCTCGGAGCTGCGCCACAGGACAAGAAATACGCTGGCGAACGCACCATGCTGGTGATCGGCGCCCGCAACGTCATCCGCGAATACGTCACCATGCAGCCCGGCACCCACGGCGGGGGCGGGGTGACCCGCGTGGGTGATCGGGGGCTGTTCATGGTCGGAAGTCATGTTGCTCACGACTGCCAGGTCGGAGACGACGTGATTCTGGTGAACCACGTCAGCCTCGGTGGACATGTCGTGGTCGAGGATGCGGCGATTATCGGCGGCTTGAGTGGCGTCCACCAGTTCTGCCGCATAGGTCGGCACGCCATGGTCGGTGCGCATTCGATGATCGTGCGCGACGTCCTGCCCTACACAACGGTGACCGGTCCACGTGCGCATCTCGCCGGGCTCAATCTGGTCGGGCTCAAGCGCCACGGCTTCGACAATGACGTCCGTCGGCAGTTGCAGGATATTCTCGACGCGCTCTTTGCCGAGCCGGGCACCACCGAACAGCGGCTTGAAGAAATCCGACGGCTGAACGGGTTTACCAGCGACGGTCCCGCCCAGAACCTGATCACGTTCCTGACGCAGGCGACCCAAGGGCGCGGCTTTACGGGGCCACTGGAGTAGACCATGCGGCTGGGGCTGGTCGCGGGGGGTGGTGCACTGCCGGAGGCGGTCTTGTCGCGCCTGCCGGACCAAATCCACCGATGCTTTCGCGTTGGCCCGGCGGGTGACTTTCCGCTGGGGGCGATCGGCGGGCTCGCAGCTGCGGCCGCGGCGGCGGGCTGCGACACGCTGTGCTTTGTCGGTGCCGTCGACCGGCGTGATTTTATCCATCTCGATGAGGGCGGCCGCTGGGTCCGCGATAGCGCGGGTGTCGACGCAGGCGATTCGGCCCTGCTCGACGCCCTGATCACTTTGTCGAAGCGCGTGGCCTGGCCGTGGTCGGCGTCAACACGCTTTGCCCGGACTGGCTGACCCCGGCCGGGGTGCTGGCGGGTGATGGGGCGCTGGTCGGGGAGGATTTCGGGCTGCCGGCATGGACCGTGCCGGGCTTTGGGGCTGGCGGATCGAGGGCAGGCCGTGATTGCCTTTGGTGCCCCCCCGCAGTGGCTCAAGGAAGATCAGAACGGCACCGACGCGCTGATCGCGCGCGCCGCCTCAGGTGATCTGTCTGCGCCCAAGACCCTGTTCAAGGCCGCCAAGCCGCAGCAGGACAGGCGCATCGACCTGCCAGCCTGGGGGCCGGAAACGGTGCTGCGGGCGGCTAATGCCGGTCTGCAGGCGCTGGTGTTCGAAGCCGGTGCCTCGATCGCGCTGGAACGAGACAGCGCTGTTGATCTTGCCACCCGGCACGGACTCACCCTGATCGGGGTGGAAGCATGAAGCTGGCTGTGCTCACTGGTGAACCTTCGGGGGACCTGATCGCGGAGGCTGGCGTTCGTGCCCTGCGCGACCGGTACCCGGATCTTGAGCTGCTGGGTGTGGGCGGAGAAGGACTGGCCCGAGCCGGACTGGAAAGCCGTTTTCCCCTGCGAGAGTTTGCCGTCAACGGTGTGGCGGAGGTCCTCCCGCATTTGCCGCGGTTGCTGATGAGGATGCAGCAGATCACCCGCTGGTTGCTGCGCGAGCGGCCCGACATGGTGCTCACGGTGGACTCGCCTGACCTGACCTTGCGCATTGCCCGGGAGCTGCGCGGGCGACGGTACAAAGGCAAGCTGGTGCATCTGGTCGCCCCCACGGTCTGGGCATGGAAGCCCGAGCGAGCGGCCTGGATGGCTCGTTTCATCGATGAGGTGCTGTGTCTGTTTCCCTTCGAACCACCCTTGTTCGAGGCTGAAGGGCTCAGCGCGCACTTTGTCGGCCACCCCATCCTCGACCGTCCCGCGCCCGCTCTTGAACGGCAGCCAGACACGCTGCTGTTGCTGCCCGGAAGCCGGATGACCGAAGTCCGTCCGCTGATCCCACTGTTCCGGGAGACAGTGGCGAAACTGATACCAGAAAACCCGAAACTACGATGTTTGGTGCCAACGGTGGAAACGACGCGCGGCTTTGTCACCCGCCGGATGGCAGACTGGCCCACGCCGATCGAATTCCTGTTCCGCCCGGAGGATAAGGCCGCCGCTTTCGCACGGTCCTCGGTCGCGCTGGCTGCGTCGGGCACCGTGGCGCTCGAGCTGGCCCGAGCCGATGTCGCCGGGGTCATCACCTATCGACTGTCGTCGGCGACCTTTCAGGCGATCCAGCGGCAAACGACGCTCAATCACTTCAGCCTGATCAACATTCTGGCGCAAGCCGAAGTCATGCCCGAACGCCTGCAGCACGATGCGCAACCAGAGCTGCTGGCAGCGGACCTCGGGCGTCTGCTCCGCGATGATACCGCGCGCCAACAACAGGTCGAGGCACAGCGCCGGGCGCTCGGTAAACTGGCCTTGCCTTCGGGGCAGACCACCGCCACGTTGATCGCCGATCGTCTTGAAACCCTGCTCGGAACCGCTCGATGAGCCAACCCACCTTTGGTGCAGACTATGCTCCACGCGCGCCGTGGTTTGGCGGCGACCTGCAGACTATGGCAGCGGTGCTGGCACCGCCGCGTGTCAGCCTCGATGATCTTGAGACCGAAGCCTTGCAACTGTCGACGCTGGACGGTTCCGGTGATGTGCTGACCGGGGAGCGTCTTTGCCTGCCCGGAACTGGTGACAGGGCCGGGCTGGAACGGCCGACGGTGGTCCTGCTGCACGGCATGATGGGTGATCTCGACCGGGGCTATATGCGGGTGCTGGCGGATTCCTTTGCACGGCGAGGCCATCCGGTGGTCAGAATGAATCTGCGCGGCGCGGGGTCGTCGCGACCGCTGTGCCAGCGCAACTACCACGCGGGCTTCACCACAGATCTGGAGGCTATTGCTTCAGCGCTGGCCGCGCGCCCTGATACCGGCAAGCTGGCCTGGATCGGGATTTCACTGGGCGGAAACATGCTGCTCAAGGCGGCGAGCGAAAGCGCCTTCATCGAAGCTGCTGACCACCACCGCATCGCCTCTGTCTCGGCCCCGATTGACCTGGTGGCGACATCAAAGCGGTTTTCGCGCCGGCGCAACTTCATCTATTCCATCTACATGGTGCGGAAGATCCGTCGCCTTGGACCCATGTAGCCGGGCAGAACGGCAGCGGAAATCGGCCATATGCGCCGGATTGAAACCATCGGCGAGCTGGATGAGCATTTCACCGCGCCGGACCATGGCTATGCCTCAGCCAACGAATACTATCTCGCCAACTCCGCCCGTCAGTTCCTGCTCGACGCTCGCATACCCTGTCTGGTGGTGTCTGCTGCTGACGACCCGTGGATCGATATCGCGCCTTATCGGTCTGTGGCGTGGGAGAAGAATCCGAGGCTCACCCCGGTACTGACCCGGACCGGGGGACACGTCGGGTTTCATGGACGGGGACAGCGCGACCCCATGTACGTCGGCTGGTCGCAGACGTTCTTCGACTAGTCGCTTTCGGCATCGGAAGTGGCATCGGCATCCGCGCCTTCGCCGTTGTTGTCGAATTCGGCCACGCCGACCCCGAGCAGCCGGTAGGTCTGTAGCGGCTGGCGACGGACTTCACGCGAAAGCAGCCTCTGGGCGACGGAAAACAGCACCCGGGCATCGGCCGTGTGTCCCTCCAGCGTCTGGCTGCGGGTCAGAATTTCAAAGTCCGAGGTCTTGAGTTTCAGGGTCACCCGTCGTCCGCTCAGCTCGTAGCGCGCCAATCGTTCGGCGACCCGGTGGGAGAGCCGTTCGACAACGCGGGTCAGGGCGGCCAGCTCGCCGGTGTCCGCCGACAGTCTAGTTTCCGAGCTGACCGATTTGGAGGCGCGGCCTTCCCGCACCCGCCGCGGGTCGTCCCCCCGGCAAAAGTCATAGAGGCGCTCGCCAAAGCGCCCGAACAGCCGGGTCATGTCCTCGCGCGGGATGGCCCGCAGCTGCCCGATGCGGGAGATCCCCAGATCGTGCATCCGCTTGGCGGTGGCCGGTCCCACGCCCCAGATCAGTTTGACCGGCTTGTCGGCGAGGAAGTCAGCGGCTTCGGCCCGCCCCAGCACGGCAAAGCCGGCGGGCTTGTCGAGGTCGGAGGCGATCTTGGCCAGCAGCTTGTTGTGCGACAGCCCGACTGAGATGGTGATGCCTTCCTGATCCTGAACATTCTGCGCCAGTCGGGCGAGCTCCGAAGCCGGGATTCGTCCCGTCGCGAGAACCCCGCTGAGGTCCAGAAAGGCCTCGTCGATCGAGAGCGGTTCGACGTCGCCGGTCAAGGCGCGGAAGTGCTCTCGCACGGCCATGCCGGTCTCACGGTATTTGGCCATATCAGGCTTGATGATCACCGCTTGCGGGCAGAGTTGGCGCGCCTTGAACATGGGCATGGCCGAGCGCACCCCCTTTATCCGCGCAAGGTAGCACGCCGTGGTCACAACGCCCCGCTGCCCACCGCCGACAATCACCGGGCGGTGACGGATCGACGGGTCGTCACGCTTTTCAACGGCCGCGTAGAAGGCATCGCAGTCGATGTGGGCGAGGGCGAGGGTGGACAGCTCCGGGTGCCGGACTAAGCGGGCACTGCCACAGGCGCCGCAACGGTTCTCACGGGTCCCTGGCGGGTCGAGGGTCAGGCAGCTGCGGCACAGGCGATGGTCGGGGCTGGCGTGCAGGGCTCTGGTCTCCTGTCCTGCGGTCGGTTTCTACTCATGTTGCCGTGGGGTGAGAAAAGAAAAGGGGCGGCTGCCGCTTTGGCACCGCCCCTTTACGGGTCTTTTGAGTGTCGCTCGAGGCTTACTTCATCTTCGATTCTTTGAAGACGACGTGCTTGCGGGCAACAGGATCGTATTTGCGCATTTCCAGCTTTTCAGTGGAAGTACGGGTGTTCTTCTTCTTCACGTAGAAGTAACCGGTGTCTGCCGTGCTAACCATCTTGATGAGCACGCTAGCGGGTTTAGCCATGGCCCGGAGCTCCTTGTTTCAACAAATTGGGCCGCACCCTAAACGCCAGCGGCGGTGAGTCAAGCGCGTCTAGCGCAGGGATGACAGGCTTGCGCTGGCCGAAAGGATGCGGTGGTAGGCCTCGACGTTCTGAGCCAGCTCTAGCGCGAGGTCGGCATCGTCCTCCGTGTAGCGCTCGGTCGGCGGGCACACGTCGCGGTAGTCATCCATGTCTGAACTGTCTTTGGCGAGCAGGGATCGCGCGCGGAGCGCGGCGATATCCGGGCTTTCGCCGCGGAAATCATCGATCACCTTTCCTGTCTTCCGGTCGGTAAAGCAAACGTTGGGCGTGACGCCGGTCTTGTTCAGCGGCGCGCCGGAGGGCGCGAAAAACGCACCGGACGTGACGGTCATCAGTGCGCCGTTGGGCAGGTCGAAGCTGGTCTGGATCGAGCCTTTGCCAAAGGATGTCGAGCCGACCACGATCCCGCGCCCGTTGTCCTGAATAGCCGAAGCGAGGATTTCCGATGCGCTGGCCGAGTTGCCATTAATCAGTACCAGCAGCGGTGCCCCCAGTAGCACGTCGTTCGGCGCAGCATTCACGGTTAACTTGTTGTCGATGTCACGCCCCGCCGAAACCAGGATCGGGCCTTCACCAACCACGAGATCGGCAATCTCCTGCGCAACCGTTTTCAGGCCGCCGGGGTTTTCCCGCAGGTCGATCAGCCAGCTTGCCGGGTGCTCCTCGCGCAGGTCCTGAACCACGCTCATGAATTCGGCGGTCGATTGCTCTGAGAATACCGCCATCTGGATAACGGCGACATCGCCAACCATCTCACCGCGCAGCGATGGCAGGGCAACGATCTCCCGGGTTACGGCGCGGCGCAGGGTCTTGCCATCGCGCTGGATCATCACCCGCGCCGTCGAGCCGACAGGACCGCGCAGCAGGCCCAGCACAAAATCTTCGCTCATGCGCCCGGTGATCCGCCGCCCGCCGATATGGGTGAGCAGGTCGCCCTGCATCACACCCCCGGTCAGCCGGGCCACCAACGATGACCTCGCGCACCCGGATGCCGTTCTCTTCGTAAGCGATCAGGATGCCCAGACCACCGAAGCCGAACACGTCATCACGGAACATTTCCGCCTCGGCCGCTGGCAGGTAGATCGAAACACCGTCGAGCAGCTCCATGTAGCCTTCGAAGATAAAGGTTTCACGCTGGGTCTGTGGGATGCGCCGGATCCGTTCGCTGGAGGTCAGCATGTGCATGGCGATGAAGGCCGAATGCAGGCCCCATTCGAGATAGTAGTCGCCCACGGGTTCATCGAAAGTCGCTTTGCCCCCCGGTCCGTCAACCACGGTCTGACCATCGGCAGAAGACAGACTGAAGTCGGCCTGATCGCCCAGCCGCTCCAGTCCCGCCATGGCGATTTCGCGCGGATGGTAGGCTTCGACGTACAGCTCCTGAATGGCACCGATGCCGACCCCATAGAGAAAGGCTTCGTCGGCGTCCGGGATCGGGCGCGTGGCTTCGTCCGCTGGTGGGAGGGCTTCTTCCAGAGCGGCGCGCAGCTCATCGGGCATGATGATACCGGAACTGCTCTGTGCCTGTGCCTCAGCAAAGCGTGCCGTGACCATCTGCGAATGACAGCTGGTCAGCACCAGCATCAGCAGCGATCCGAGCATCAGGGGCAAGGCACGGAGTTCAAACCGGAATGGGTTCGCGGGCATCAACAATTCCTTAAAATACGATCCAACCATAGCGGTTAGAGTCGCCTTTGCCACAAACAGCGAGTCTTATGCGCACCAGCGCTATCGCTTAAGCGGTGTGCGGGACGATCCATCAGCGACGCCGGTCTTTGCGTCTGGTTTTAGACTTCTTTCTGGTCGATTTTGCGGCGGGCTTTGAGCGCGACTGCGGGGACTCGGGGCGCAGGCTCTCAAAGGACGAAGGTTCGATTTCGCCGACGACCTCCGCCACCAGTGAGCCGGTCAGGCCATCGGCTTCCACCAGCCGCAAATTCAGCCGCTGGGCCAGCGAGAACACCCGCCCCCACCGCCGTCCTTCCAGCCGGGAAACACTCGCGTCGAAGTTGTATCGATCATCGGGCAGCATACCCATAGGCACCAGCGCGTGCGCGCCGGAGGGATCGAGTTCGGCAAACAGGCCGAATTTAGTGACGCTGCTGACCCGGGCCTCGAACACCTGCCCGACGTGGTTGGCGTGGTAGGCGGCGAGATAGCGGTCCTTGGCGCTGCGTTCGGCGTAGGCTGCCCGCCGCTCGCATTCGGAAATCTGCTCACCCAGCGGGATCGGGGCATCGGTTGCGCCCAGCGCCTGCCCGCCAGCACCCAGCCCAAAGGCCTCGATCAGTGCCCGGTGGACGGTAAGGTCGGCATAGCGGCGGATGGGGCTGGTAAAGTGGGCATAGCTGCGCAGGCCCAGTCCAAAATGGCCGATATTGCGGGGCGCGTAGACGGCCTGAGCCTGACTGCGCAGCACCGCTTCGTTGATCATGGGCGCGTAGTCCTCGCCCTCGACCCGCTTGAGCACGCCGTTGAGCTGGCCAGCGGTCAGCCGAACCCCACGTGCGAGGCTAGCCGGGGTGCCTTCGAGCAGGTTGGCAAGGTGCTCCAGCTTGATCGGATCGGGATGGTCGTGGACGCGGTATATGACCGACTGTTCGACAGCCTCGAGCGCCTCTGCTGCAGCGACGTTGGCAAGGATCATCATCTCTTCGATGATGTGGTGCGAGGTCAGTCGCTCTCGCGGGCGAATATCGACCACCTCGCGCTTGTCCTCAGACAGCTCGATGACCCGCTCGGGCATGTCGAGGTCCAGCGCCCCCGCCGCTCGCGGGCGGCCAGAAGCACTTCGAAGGCGTCGCGCAGGGGCGTGAGCAATGGCCCGACCAGCGGTGCGAGTTCTTCATCTGGTTCGCCGTTGAGCGCTACCTCGACCCGCTCGTATGTCAGCCGCGCCGCCGAGCGCATGATCCCGCGCCGGAAGCGGCGGTGGGTCAGTCGACCCTCCCTATCAATACGCATGTCCGCGACCAGACAGCCGCGATCTTCGTGCGGCACCAGGCTGCACCAGCCGTTGGACAGCGCCTCGGGCAGCATGGGCAGGACTCGATCGGGAAAGTAGCAGGAGTTCCCGCGCAGCTTGGCTTCGCGGTCCAGCGCGGAATCCGGCACCACGTAGTGTGCTACGTCGGCAATGGCGACCAGAATGCGGAAGCCACTGTCGTCGGCAAGCCGCTCCGCCCAGACGGCATCGTCGAAGTCTCGGGCATCAGCCCCGTCGATGGTCACCAGTGGGATGTCGCGGAAGTCTGTCCGTCCGTCTTCGGTGACGGGTCCGGCCGCGGCGGCTTCTTCAAGGGCCGCGTCGGGAAATTCAGCCGCAGCTGGTGTTCTGCTGCAGAGACCAGCGAAATCGCACCGACATCGTCCTGCTTTCCGAGAACTTCGAGGATGCGGGCACGGGGCAGATCAAGCCGCCCGGTTCCCATGATCTCCGCCCGGACCAGCGCACCCGGTTCGGCTGCCTCGCGGTCTTCGTGCCGGATGATGAAGTCGTTCTTGATCCGCTTGTCAGTGGGGCGGATGGTGTCACCGGCCTCGACCACGCCGACAATGATATCAGCCGGGGGCGGGGCAGGGTCTTGAACGGGCGCGCAAGGAAGCTGCCTTCCTCGCCGGGTTCGATCTTGGCGAGCACCCGGTCGCCGGGCGCTGGTGCGGTCTCCAGCGTGCCTTCAGCGAGGTAAATGCGGGGCGGTGCACCGCGAAAATCTCGCTCGATGGGCAGGCAGGCCACGTCGCCATCCTGATCGGGCGCGAGGATTTCCAGCGGCAGGACGCCGGGCAAAGACTGCCGGTTCCAGCGGCCCTTGGGTGCACTCGCCTCAATCAAGCCGTCGCGTTCGAGCTGCTTCAGCAGTGTCTTGAGCCAGACCCGCGCCCCGCCCTTGATGCCGAAGTGCTTGGCGATGGCACGTTTGTTGGCCTGCTCCGGGTTTTGCCGGACGAAATCGAGGATCGCCTGCCGGTCAAGATTGCCGGTATCCGGGCTCGCCGCGTCACGCTTTGATTTTGCCATAGGGGGCAGGGTGCACCTGAAAATGAGAAGCCTGGAACAGATCGCGGACCGGCCAGCCACCTCGGGCGTCCGATCCGGTTCGCATAATCCTGTCGCTACTTCTTAGCGGATTTTTTCGCAGGCGTCTTTTTTCCTTTTTTGGCGTCGATCAGGGCGATGGCTTCCTCGAGCGTGACCGCCTTGGGATCGCTGCCCTTGGAGAGGGTCGCGTTGGTCCGGCCATGCTTGACGTAGGGACCATAGCGGCCGTCGTGCAGGGTGATGGGCTTCTCGTCCTTAGGGTGCTTACCCAGCTCGGTGCCGGCGGCAGCGCCGCCGCCCTTCATCTTGCTCTGCTTCTCGACGATCAGCGCCACCGCGCGGTTCAGGCCGATCTCCAGCACGCTCTCGTCCTTGGGGATGTTGGCGTAGGTGGAGCCCTTCTTCACGAAAGGACCAAAGCGACCGATCCCCGCAGTGACCATTTCGCCTTCGTGCTCGCCGACATCGCGGGGCAGGGCCAGCAGGTCGACGGCCTTGTCGAGGGTGACGTCGGATGGCTCCATACCCTTGGGCAGGGAGGCGCGTTTGGGCTTCTTGCCCTCGCCGGCGTCATCGGGCGTGCCGAGCTGGACGTACCAGCCGTAGGGGCCCTTTTTGAGGAAGATGCTCAGGCCTGTAGCCGGATCGGCACCCAGCGGCTCGTCGTCTTTCGGCGCTTCGCGCGGGCGTTCGGTGTTGCCCCGGGTCAGCTGGTCGGTGAAGCGACAGGTCGGGTAGTTGTTGCAGCCAATGAAGCCGCCGGTTTTCCCGAATTTCAGCGACAGCCGGCCATCGTCGCAGGACGGGCATTTGCGGGGGTCAAAATTCAGCGGTGTGCCGTCTTCCTTGTGGCTGGGGAAGAAGTGCTCGCCCAGCGTATCGTCGAGCGCGTCGATCACTTCGGAAATTCGCAGCTCCTGCGTTTCCTCGATCAGCTTGTGGAAGTCGGTCCAGAATGCGCTTAGCACCTTTTTCCACGCCAGCCGGCCGCCGGAAATATCGTCAAGCTGCTCTTCGAGATCTGCCGTGAAATCGTACTCAACATAGCGCTGGAAGAAGTTCGACAGAAAGGCGACGACCACCCGGCCACGCTCTGCGGGGATGAAGCGGCGCTGGTCGAGGCGCACATACTCGCGATCCTGCAGCACCGAGATAATCGAGGCATAGGTCGAGGGCCGGCCGATGCCGAGTTCTTCCATCTTCTTAACCAGCGTCGCCTCGCTGTAGCGTGGCGGCGGGGCGGTGAAGTGCTGTTCGGCCTTGACCTCTTCGCGGTTCAGCAGCTGTCCCTGTTCCAGCCGTGGCAGGCGCTGTTCATCCTCATCATCCGTGCTGTCATCGCGGCCTTCCTGATAAACCTTGATGAAGCCGTCGAAGGCCAGAACCGAACCGGTTGCACGCAGCTGGGCCGCGCCTGCGTCCACGTCGATATCGACGCCAACCTGGTCAAAAACCGCAGCCGACATCTGACAGGCGATGGTCCGCTTCCAGATCAGCGCATAGAGCCGCAGCTGATCCTTATCGAGTACTTTGGCAACGTCGTCGGGCTTACGCGAGAGCAGGGTCGGGCGGATGGCCTCGTGGGCCTCCTGCGCGTTCTTGGCCTTGGATTTATAGAAACGCGGGTTTTCGGGCATGTAGGCCGTGCCGTAGTCGCTGGCGATCAGGTCCCGGGCGCTGTCGAGCGCTTCCTTGGACAGCTGAACGCCGTCGGTTCGCATGTAGGTGATCAGACCCACGGTCTCGCCGCCGATTTCCATGCCTTCGTAGAGTTTCTGCGCCACGCGCATGGTGTGGGCGGCAGAGAATCCCGAGCTTGCGGCTGGCTTCCTGCTGCAGGGTCGAGGTGGTGAACGGCGGTGACGGGTTCTGGCGGCGCTGCTTTTGCTCGATGTCCAGCACACGCAGGCTGGAGGCGTTCTCGACCACGGCCTTCGCGGCGATTGCTGAAGCCTCATCACCGAGGCTGAATTTGGTGAGCTTCTTGCCATCGAGCTGCGTCAGCCGCGCGGCCAGTTGCTGCGACTTGCCGTCGTTCAGCGTGGCGATCACGTCCCAGTATTCAACCGGTACGAAGGTTTCAATCTCGGCTTCTCGCTCGGAGATCAGCCGCAGCGCCACCGATTGCACCCGGCCGGCAGAGCGCGAGCCGGGCAGCTTGCGCCACAGGATGGGAGAGAGGTTGAAGCCGACCAGATAGTCCAGCGCGCGGCGGGCCATATAGGCGTCGACCAAGTCCTGATCGACCATGCGCGGGTGCTGGAACGCGTCTTTGACGGCAGTCTTGGTGATCTCGTTGAAGACCACACGCTGGACGTCTTTGCCCTTGAGCTTCCCGCGCTTTTCCAGCTCATCCATGATGTGCCAGGAGATCGCTTCACCTTCGCGGTCCGGGTCAGTGGCGAGGATCAGCTGGTCGTGATTCTTGAGTGCCTTCTCGATATCCTTGAGCCGCTTGTTGCTGTCGGCCTCGACCAGCCACGACATCTCGAAATCTTTGTCTGGATCGACCGAGCCATCCTTGCCGGGCAGATCGCGGATGTGTCCGAAACTCGCAAAAACTTCGAAATCAGAACCGAGATACTTGTTGATGGTTTTGGCCTTGGAAGGGGACTCAACGACGACGACGCTCATCTGCTCTCCGGTCACAGCAGGGTGTGCGGCGCGCACTAAGGCCCTGCAATCGCTAGGTTAAATGAGGCGACACACCAGGTTGCCCGCCGTCCTTTCGACGGTGCCGCCCAGCTCCAGCTCCACCAGAGCCGCCGCGCCCAATCGCGCCGGTACTTGGCACTCGCGAAAGAGTTCGTCAATGCTACACGGCGTCGGTCCCAGACATTTGAGCAGAGAATCCCGGGCAGCGCGGACGTCGTCATCCGCGAGTTTGGTCAGCGGCTGAGCGCCGGTTTTGACCGTCTTGGGCTCGTGCAAAGTCTGCAGTGGTGGCAGGCAGTCGAGCACGTCTTGAGCCGAACAGACCAGCGCAGCCCCATCCCGGAGCAGCTGGTTCGTACCAGTCGCGCGGGGATCGAGTGGATTGCCGGGCACCGCACAGACTTCACGGGAGAAATCTGCGGCATAGCGCGCGGTGATCAGCGAGGCGGAGCGCTCGGCCGCTTCGACCACCACCGTTGCGGCTGCGATCCCGGCGATGATGCGGTTCCGGTGCGGGAAGTGGCGTGCGGTGGGCTGCATCCCGAGCGGCATCTCGGCTACAACCACGGCCCGGTCGATGAGATGCTGTTACAGCTCCCCGTGTTCGCGCGGATAGACGATGTCGACCCCGCCCGCGACCACCGCGACGGTCAGGCCGTCTTCGACCGTTGCTTTATGCACGGCGGCGTCGATCCCCCGCGCCAGCCCGGAGGTCAGGCTGAAACCCTCGGCGCCAAGACCCTGTGCGAGTGCAGCGGCGAAGCGCTGTCCATTGGTCGAGGCGTTACGTGCGCCGACCATGGCGACCGAAGGTTTGGCAAGAAGGTCCGTGTTGCCCCGCACAGAGAGCACCGGCGGGGGTCGTTGATCTGCCGCAAAAGTGGCGGGAACACTGCATCCACGGCGACCAGCAGATATCCGCCGAGATCACGAAGGGCGCGATATTCCTGCTCCGCCAGATCGGCGGCGAAGGGCTGCAGCGGTTGTTTCACGCCGCCTTGCCGTGAGAGCTCAGGCAGCGCCGCGAGCGCCGCCTGTGCCGTCTCGAACCGATCCAGCAGCGACCAGAAGCTGTGTGGACCCACCCGCCGGGTGCGGATGAGGCGCAGCCAGGCGCCGCGTTCGGCGGGGTCGATAGCGCGGGTTGTGAGCAGGGTCATGAACCCTGAATGGAACAAAGTGAGAAAATATCAACTTAAAGATAAAAAATGGGGATGATGCGCAGCCTCAGAGGGCATCCAGGGCCGATTGCAGGATCACCACGGCCGCCATCTGGTCGACGATCTTGCGCCGCTTGCCCCGGGTCATGTCCATATCGCCGATCAGAAACTTCTCCACCATGCTCGAGGTCAAACGCTCGTCCCACAGCAGCGTTGGCAGGTCGATCCCGGCCAGTGTGCGCAGATTGCGGGCAAAGGCAATGGTCGCCTGGCAGCGCGGGCCGGGCGTCCCGTCCATCTGCAACGGCCAGCCCAGCACAATCGCCCGAACGTCGCGTTCTTCGAAATATCTGCAGCAGACGGGGCACGTCATCGGCGAATTTCTTGCCGCGGATCAGTGTTTCGACAGGTGAGGCGACCGAGCGCATGCCATCGGAAATGGCCAGCCCGATCTTGCGGTCGCCAAAGTCGATCCCGATCACCCGGTCACCCGGGCTGAGTGTCTGGCGCATAGCTGCCAGATCGACTTCCTGAAAGCTTCGGGCCTTGTTTGTGGCGGGCGGTTGTTGATCGCTCATAGTCACGCTGCTACCAAGATTTCAAACAGATAGACATCATTTCCCGAGACAACGCCACCTATGAGCATCAACCGAGAAACTGTCGAGCAGGCAGCCCGCCTCGCACGGCTGACCGTTGCCGACGCGGACAAGGACCGCCTTGCCGGCGAACTGTCCGCCATTCTGGGCTTCGTCGAACAGCTCAACGCCATCGACACCAGCGACGTCGATCCCCTGACCTCCGTCGTCGGCGCAACCGCGCGGATGCGGAAAGACGCGGTGACCGCTGGCGATGAGCCAGAGCGGATCCTCGCCAACGCCCCGGACCGGGTCACGGACTTCTACGCCGTACCCAAGGTCGTTGAGTGAGGGTGGCACAATGACAGAACTCAACCGTCTGACCATTGCCGCGGCGAGCGCTGGCCTCGCCAAGGGTGAATTTTCGGCCCGAGAGCTGACCCAGTCGTGTGTCGATGCCATGGAGGCGCGCGGCGATCTCGGCGCCTTCATCACGCCCACGCCGGATCTTGCGCTGGAAGCCGCTGACCAAGCGGACGCTAAGCGTAAGGGCGGGGAAGACGCGCCGCTGCTCGGTATTCCGCTGGGGATCAAAGATCTGTTCTGTACCGAAGGGGTCCAGACCACCGCAGCCTCGAAGATCCTGAAGGGCTTTGTCCCGACCTATGAGAGCAGCGTGACCACCAACCTGCTGCGCGACGGCGCCGTGTTCCTCGGCAAGCTTAACCTTGATGAATTCGCCATGGGGTCTTCGAACACGACCTCTTACTACGGCAACGTGGTTAACCCCTGGCAGGCGGCGTCCAAGCCGGACATGCAGCTGGTACCCGGCGGTTCATCCGGTGGCTCGGCGTCGGCCGTTGCCGCGCGCCTGTGTCTGGGCGCGACCGGGACCGACACCGGCGGTTCGATCCGTCAGCCTGCAGCCTTTTGCGGCATCACCGGACTGAAGCCGACCTACGGTCGGTGTTCGCGCTGGGGCATCGTGGCCTTTGCCTCTTCGCTGGACCAGGCTGGACCGATGGCGCGTTCGGTCGAGGATTGCGCAATCTTGCTGGGCTCCATGGCGGGTTTCGACGCCAAGGACACGACCTCTGTCGATACCCCGGTCCCGGATTATACCGCCGAGCTGGGCGCGGGTGTGAAGGGCCTGAAGATCGGCCTGCCGCGCGAGTACCGCGTCGACGGCATGCCGGCCGAGATCGAGCAGCTCTGGCAGCAGTCTGCACAGTGGCTCCGGGATCAGGGCGCTGAAGTTGTCGAAATTTCGCTGCCGCACACCCATTCGGCCCTGCCCGCCTATTACATTGTCGCGCCGGCGGAGGCGTCCTCGAACCTCGCCCGCTATGATGGCGTGCGCTATGGCTTCCGCGCCGATGCGCCAGATGGCCTGCCGGAGTTCTCCAGCCTCGAGGACATGTACGCCACCACCCGGGGCGAAGGCTTCGGCGCAGAGGTCCAGCGGCGGATTATGATCGGCGCCTACGTGCTTTCCGCAGGCTACTACGACGCCTACTACAACAAGGCCCGCCGGGTGCGCTCGTTGATTGCTCGCGACTTCACCGAAGCCTTCGAGCAGGTCGATGCCATCCTGACCCCTACCACCCCGAGCGCGGCTTTCGGCATCACCGAGGAGCCGAGCGGCGTCGAGATGTACATGAATGACGTCTTCACGGTGCCAGCCTCGATGGCGGGCATTCCCGGGATCTCGCTGCCCGCCGGTCTGTCATCGGATGGCCTGCCGCTGGGCGTCCAGTTGCTGGGTCGGCCGTTTGACGAAGTGGGTTTGCTGCGCGTGGCGCAGGCATTGGAAGACGCGGCTGGCTTTACCGCCACCCCGCAGCTGATGGCCTAGGGAGACTGAAGACATGGCACAGACCATCAAGGGCCAGACCGGCGAATGGGAAATTGTCATCGGCATGGAAGTCCATGCGCAGGTGCTGTCTGAATCCAAGCTGTTCTCCGGGGCGTCGACCACCTTCGGCAAGTCGCCCAACCACAACGTTGCGCTGGTCGATGCCGCGCTGCCGGGCATGCTGCCCGTGCTGAACGAGGAATGCGTGCGACAGGCCGTGCGCTCGGGTCTTGGCATCAAGGCCGAGATCAATCTCTACAGCGTCTTCGACCGCAAGAACTACTTCTACGCCGACCTGCCGCAGGGCTATCAGATTTCCCAGCTCTATCACCCGATCGTGGGCGAGGGGAGCTGACCATCGACCTCGAGGACGGCGAGAGCCGCACCATCGGCATCGAGCGGATCCACCTCGAGCAGGACGCGGGCAAGTCGATCCACGACCAGGATCCGCACCGGTCTTTCATCGACCTCAACCGGACCGGCGTGGCGCTGATGGAGATCGTCTCTAAGCCCGACCTGCGCGGGGTGATGAAGCCTCGGCCTATATGACCAAGCTGCGCTCGATCTTGCGCTATCTTGGCACCTGCGACGGCAATATGGAGCAGGGGTCGATGCGGGCAGACGTCAACGTCTCAGTGCGCCCGGTCGGCTCGACCGAGCTGGGCACCCGGACCGAGACCAAGAACGTCAACTCGGTCCGCTTCATCCGGCAGGCGATTGAATTCGAGGCGCGGCGTCAGGTCGAACTGCTCGAAGGCGGCGGTGAGGTCGTGCAGGAAACGCGGCTCTATGACCCCGGCAAGGGTGAGACCCGGTCGATGCGATCAAAGGAAGAAGCGCACGACTACCGCTACTTCCCCGATCCCGACCTGCTGCCGCTGCAGCTGGAACAGGGCTTCGTTGATGCGCTGGCGTCCGATCTGCCTGAACTGCCTGATGAGAAAAAGGCGCGGTTTCAGGCCGACTATGGCCTGTCGGCCTACGACGCAGGGGTTCTGGTGGCGGAGAAGGAAACCGGTGATTTCTTTGAGACCGTGGCCAAGGGCCGCGATGCAAAGCTTGCCGCGAACTGGGTCATGGGCGAGCTGTTCGGCGCGCTGAACAAGGCGGGTACCGATCTGGCCGACTCCCCTGTCTCGGCGGACAGCCTCGGCGGGCTGATCGAGGCGATCTCTGAAGGCACCATTTCCGGCCGGACAGCCAAGGACGTCTTTGCCAGCATGTTCGAAACCGGCAAATCAGCGGCGGCCATCATCGACGAGCAGGGGCTCAAGCAGATTTCAGACGAGGGCGCGATCGAGCGGCACTCGACGAGATCATCGCGGCGAACCCCGCACAGGTCGAAAAGGCTAAGGAAAACCCGAAGCTCAAGGGCTGGTTTGTGGGGCAGGTCATGAAAGCGACCGGCGGGCAGGCCAATCCGGCTGTCGTCAACAAGCTGATCAACCAGAAACTCGGCTAGCGCGCAGGGACCGATCACCATGACCGAACGCCTCAACATTTCCACTGGCTCGCCTTTCGAAGCTGTCGCCGGCTATTCCCGCGCCGTCCGCATGGGCGACTTCGTCCACGTTGCCGGGACCACCGGTTACGACTACGCGACCATGACAATGCCCGAGGACGTGACCGAGCAGGCGCGCAACTGCATGGAAACCATCAGCAAGGCGCTGGCCGATGCCGGGGCGAGCCTCGAAGACGTGGTCCGCGCGCGCTACTACATCACCGATCAGGCCTATGGCGATGCCGTGTTCCGGCTTGTGGGCTCGTATTTCTCCGAGATCCGCCCGGCGGCAACCATGATCGTCTGCCAATTGCTGAACGACGATATGAAGGTCGAAATCGAAGTCACGGCCCAGCTGGCCTGATGACGGCGATCCGGGAAGACCTTCGGGCCGCCTTTGACGCCGCCGTCGCGGCGGCCCATCCCAGCCGCATCCTTACGCAGCATTTACCACCGCGCCCCGCAGGTCAGGCCTTCGTGTTTGCCGTGGGCAAAGCCGCCGTTCCCATGGCTGAAGCCGGTCGAGGCAGCCTGGGGTGCCGATGGACTGAGCGGTCTGGTGGTTGCCCCGCACGGCTCGGCGGCAGATTCAAGCCTGAAGGCGCTGTCGGTTGCGACGGCGTCTCACCCCTACCCGGATGAAACTGGTGCCGTGTCCGCCTCACGCCTGCTGGCGGCTGTGGCGGCGGTTGCCCGATGGCGCGCCGGTGCTGTTCCTGCTGTCGGGGGGGCGTCGAGCTTGTTGCTCGCGGTCGAAGACGGACCAGCACCGGAGATCCTGAAAGCCGGGACCCGGGCGCTGCTCAATGGCGGCGCCGATATCCATGCGCTGAATACGGTGCGAAGGGCGCTGTCGCCGCTGCTGGGCGGGGGACTGGCGCAGGCCTGTCGTGGGCGGATGACCACCCTCGCCATTTCCGATGTCGTCGGCGATGACCCGGTGTCGATTGGTTCCGGCCCAACGGTGCCGAACCCGACCGGGGCGGCGGAAGCCCTCGAACTGCTGGATCGGTACGACGCGCTGAGCGCGCCTCTGGAGGGCTGGCTGCGAGCTCAGCCGCCCGTGCAGGTGTTTGAAACCGACTATCGCATCATCGCGTCCGGACCACTGTCGCTGCAGGCTGCGGAGCAGGTCTTGCTGTCCCGGGGCCACGACGCCAGCATCACCGCCGATGCTCAGGTCGGGCTGGCCGACGATAACGCCCTGATGCTCGCCGAGCGGGTGCGGCGGCGTCCGGCCGGGCGCGCGCAGGTCTGGCTGATGGGCGGCGAGGTCGAAGATCGTGTGACGGGCTCCGGTCGCGGCGGGCGCAACGTGCAGTTTGCCGCCCGACTGGCGCAGGCGCTCGACGGGGTGCCGGGCTGGACTTTCCTCGGGGCGGACACGGACGGGCAGGATGGCAACGCGCCCAACGCCGGGGCTTTCTGCGATAGCACCAGCTGGACGCGGGCGCGTGTGGCCGGGCCTGACCCCGACGCCATGCTGGCGGCGAACGATGCCCACAGTTTGTTCGAGGCGCTTGGTGATGCGCTTGATCACCGGTCCGACGGGGACCAACGTCAACGATTTCCGGGCGCTTGCTCTGGTTTAGGCGAACAAAAATGCGCTTGGCACGGGCTGGTTGCTCTGGCGCCGAGCGCCACGGTTCACCACTTACGTGTCAAACACCGTAAACGGAGAAAGCCGCCAGATGATCGACCTTTATACCGCGCCGACCCCCCCCGGCTGGAAGCCGCAGATTATGCTCGAGGAAACCGGACTGGAGTACACCGCCCATCCGGTCGACATCGGCAAGGGTGAGCAGCATCGGCCTGAGTTCCTCGCCATTTCTCCGAACAACCGCATCCCGGCGATCGTGGATCACGATGGTCCAGACGGCCAGCCGCTGGCCCTGTTCGAAAGCGGGGCTATCCTGATCTACCTCGCGGAGAAGAGTGGCCAGTTCTACGGCCAGAACCACCGCGAGCGCAGCATCATCAATCAGTGGCTCATGTGGCAAATGGGCGGGGTCGGCCCCATGCTCGGTCAGAACCACCACTTCGTGAAGTACGCGCCCGAGCAAATCCCCTACGCGCAGGAACGCTATATAAAGGAGACAAGTCGTCTCTATGGCGTCGCAGACCGCCAGTTGGCGGACAACGCCTTCCTCGCCGGTGATGCCTATTCCATCGCTGACATTGCCTGCTTTGGCTGGATGAGCCTATGGGAAGGCCAGAAGCAGGACATCAACGACTTTCCAAACGTCAAACGCTGGCTGGGTGAAATCGCACAGCGTCCGGGTGTTCAGCGCGGCATGGCGGTGTTTCTGGACCGTCGCAAGGACTACTC
>JAYQIC010000007.1:332500-422330 GCA_038141425.1 Rhodospirillaceae bacterium
TAATGACATTTGGGAATTGTTCATGTCGTTCCCGATGCATTGAGCTCGTTGATCACTGTTTCGACTGGGATCAGCGGACGTATCAATGGCAGTTTCCAACTGTCATTGAGTGTATGTGATTTAAGCAGTAGCGGAGCGTTCTGTAGGCCGATGAAGCCATACCCGGGAGGGATGGTGGAGGTATCAGAAGTGAGAATGCTGACATGAGTAGCGACAAAGAGTGTGAGAAACACTCTCGCCGAAAGTCCAAGGGTTCCTGAGCTAGGCTAATCCGCTCAGGGTGAGTCGGCCCCTAAGGCTAAGGAGAAATCCGATGCCGATGGGAATACAGTTAATATTCCGTAACCAGGTGTGAGTGACGAATGGCGTAAGTTGTCAGTGCTTATTGGATTGTGCTGGCAGCGAAGCTGTTCCAGGAAAGAGCTCCACCGCATGACCGTACCCGAAACCAACACAGGTGGACTGGTAGAGTATACCAAGGCGCTTGAGAGAACTACGTTGAAGGAACTCGGCAAATTGCCTCCGTAAGTTCGCGAGAAGGAGGCCCCGTCTTTGGGCAACCAGAGGCGGGGGGCACAGACCAGGGGGTGGCGACTGTTTACTAAAAACACAGGGCTCTGCGAAGTCGCAAGACGACGTATAGGGTCTGACGCCTGCCCGGTGCCTGAAGGTTAAAAGGAGGGGTGAGAGCTCTGAATTGAAGCCCAGGTAAACGGCGGCCGTAACTATAACGGTCCTAAGGTAGCGAAATTCCTTGTCGGGTAAGTTCCGACCTGCACGAATGGCGTAACGACCTCCCCGCTGTCTCAAATGTGGACTCAGCGAAATTGAATTGCCCGTGAAGATGCGGGCTCCCTGCGGTCAGACGGAAAGACCCCGTGCACCTTTACTACAGCTTTGCAGTGGTATTATGGGTTACATGTGTAGGATAGGCGGGAGCCGTTGAACCAATGCCGCCAGGTGTTGGGGAGGCATCCTTGAAATACCGCCCTTGTAATCTGTGATATCTAACCCGTATTCGGGGACCCTGCATGGTGGGTAGTTTGACTGGGGCGGTCGCCTCCTAAACAGTAACGGAGGCGCGCGATGGTGGGCTCAGGTTGGTCGGAAATCAACCGTCGAGTGTAATGGCATAAGCCCGCCTGACTGCGAGACTGACACGTCGAGCAGAGACGAAAGTCGGCCATAGTGATCCGGTGGTCCCGAGTGGAAGGGCCATCGCTCAACGGATAAAAGGTACGCCGGGGATAACAGGCTGATCTCCCCCAAGAGTCCACATCGACGGGGAGGTTTGGCACCTCGATGTCGGCTCATCGCATCCTGGGGCTGAAGCAGGTCCCAAGGGTTTGGCTGTTCGCCAATTAAAGCGGTACGCGAGCTGGGTTTAGAACGTCGTGAGACAGTTCGGTCCCTATCTGCCGTGGGTGTGGACACTTGAGAGGATTTGCCCCTAGTACGAGAGGACCGGGGTGGACGTACCTCTGGTGTACCGGTTGTTGCGCCAGCAGCACCGCCGGGTAGCTAAGTACGGACGGGATAACCGCTGAAAGCATCTAAGCGGGAAACCCACCTCAAAACCAGGTCTCGCTGAGAGCCGTGGAAGACCACCACGTTGATAGGTCCGGTGTGGAAGCGCAGTAATGCGTGTAGCTAACGGATCCTAATCGCTCGATAGCGACACTTGCTTAACTCCCGATCTCATAGCGTCTCAATTCGTTGAGACAGCCGTGAGAGCAGGCGTCTCCCTCTCGATCAGAAACCAATTCAAACTGATCGACAGATGTATCTGACAAACACCTGAACTCGGTTCACCCGAGCAGCAGGGGTTCACGCCGCGGCGTCGAACCTCTGCTCCTCTGGTGGCCATAGCAAGGTGGAACCACCCGGTCCCATCCCGAACCCGGCCGTGAAACACTTTAGCGCCAATGGTACTGCAGGCTCACCTGTGGGAGAGTAGGTCGCCGCCAGAGTTCTTCTTCGCATCGCTTCCGTCAGGACGGTGCAGGCAGCACGCGCTGTCATCCAGACCTCAACGATCGTTCTTCATCGCGGTAATCCCCGCCATCGGTACCGACCCGACGTCGGGTCAGTCCAGTACAGAACACCGCGGGATGGAGCAGCCCAGTAGCTCGTCAGGCTCAAAACCTGAAGGTCGCAGGTTCAAATCCTGCTCCCGCAACCAACAAAAAGCCCCCGTCCAGACCCTGGACCGGGGCTTTTGTCGTTTCAGGGCTGGGAAACGAGGGTGAATGGCCCCTGTTAAGCCCCCTGTACGGCCTCCTGAGGCCTCCTGAGACCCTGCAGCAGCTGTCCGGCGGTCTCCCCAGAGCGGTGTTGTGCCCGGGCTGCTCTAACGCGGGCGGGGGCGGAACAGTACGAAGATGATCTGCAGCGCCAGTGACAGCGCGAAGGCGAGCATGCCGATATAGTGCTGGGTGACGGCGGGCTTCAGCGCCGCGATCACCCGGTCGAGGTCGTCGCCCGGGCAGGTGGTCATCACGAGGCTGACCACGCCGGCGGTGTCGGCAAGGAAGATGTTGTAGCCCAGTGGCAGCACCAGGCTGGCCAACACCAGCAGGCTCAGGATGCGCCCGTTCTGGGCCAGCAGCTGCCATAGGGCCAGCAATGCCGAACCCCCGGCCATGATCCCCAGTGTCGGTGGCAGCACGCCCACCAGCAAGCGCAGGGCGGCAAAGGTATCGCGGATCGCGCCTTCATCGGTGGTGGTTGCGGGCGTGACCATCAGCCCGAGCACGAAGCGCTCCAGCAGCGTCAGTGACAGCAGCACGGCAAAGCCTGAGGCGATGAAGCCGAGGAGAAGGGCCGAGGTCTTACTGACGCGTGGTGGCATGGGGGATCCCTTGCTTCCGTCAATTCCCTAGTAGTGCCAGTACAATAGCGCTTCATGCGTAAAGCTCCAAGTGCGGCGAAATCTCCGCGCGCCTGCTACCCTACCGCGACCGGCTGACGCCGCTTGTGTCGGGCGCGGGTAGTCGGCATATGTCGTCTGCAACCTTTCCCAGCCCCACCCCTGGGCAGCGAGGAGCCTGTGACCATGGATCTCGACCGGATCGACGCCGCTGCCTTCGGGCGCAGCCTGCGCGGGCTGGGGCTCAACCTGCTTGTCGCCGACGTGGACCGCGCCCGGGAATTTCATCAGGCTGTCTTCGGCTGGGAGGCCTTCCAGCCCACCCGCGATTTCGCCATCCTGCGCCGCCCCGACGGCAGCGCCGTCCTGCAATTGCACGCCGACCACACCTATCACGCCAACCCGCTCGCCGGCCTGCTGCCCGAGGCCGGGCCGCGCGGCGCCGGGGCCGAGCTGCGGCTGTTCGACGTCGATCCCGACGGTGCAGCTCAGCGAACCCACGCGGCCGGAGGCATGATCCTGCAGCCGGCGACCAACAAGCCCCATGGCCTGCGGGAAGCCTATATTCTCGACCCCGACGGCTACTGCTGGGTTCCCAGCCGACCGCTGACCGACGCCCAAGTCGAAGCAGCGGACGCCGCCGCTGCCGACGACGACGCCCACACCAGCGCACCCATCAATCAGGAAAACTGACCGTGATCGACCTCTACTTCGCGCCCACGCCCAACGGCTGGAAGCCAGCCATCTTGCTCGAGGAACTCGGGGTCGACTACCGCCTGAAGCCGCTGGATCTGACCAAGGGCACGCAGTTCACGGAAGAATTCCGCGCCATCAACCCCAACGCCAAGATGCCCGCCATCGTCGACCACGATGCTGAGGGCGGGCCACTGGCGGTGTGGGAGAGCGCCGCAATCCTGATGTACCTCGCCCGTAAGTTCGACCGGTTCTGGCCCGAGGGCGGCGAACGGACCGATTGGGAGCTGACCCAATGGATGCTGTGGCAGACAGGCAATCAGGGACCGATGATGGGGCAGCTGAGCCACTTCGCCAACTACGCCCCCGCTGAACACCGCGACTACGGCTTCAAGCGCTACAAGGGCGAGAGCGAGCGGGCGCTGGCCGTGCTCGAGCGCCAACTGGAAGACCGTCCCTTCATCATGGGTGAGGACTACAGCATCGTCGACATGCAGTGCTTCCCGTGGGTGCTGCTGTCCAAGCGGCTGGGCGCGCCGCTCGACCCCTTCCCCCAGATCACCGACTGGCGCGCGCGCATCAAGGACCGACCTGCGGTGCAGCGCGCCATCGACCTGGGAAAGAATGCCCGGAAGCATCGGCAAAACGCCAGCAATAACAACGTCTTATTCAATCAGGGTGCGGATCACATCCTGCAGAAGAAAGACGGCTAGGGCGCGCGAGTTCGTGTCGCCCGTTTGACGCAAATCGAAAGACACTGGCTTCGCAAATCCTGTCTTCCTGCTCCCATGCGTTAATCGCGGCCGGCGTCTCTCCGACGCGGTTGCGGCCCAATACGGGGAGATCTGCCCATGACTGCTCAACCAGCGCCCCAGACCGGATCAGAACGCCGCCGCGCTGGCGGAGGACGCCGCGGTCGTGGCGCGGCCGAGCGCCAGACGGCACCCGCCCTGGCGTTCATTGAGCGCAAGATCCCGTTTTTCGACTTTCTGAGCGAGGACCAGGTCGAAGCCATCCTCGGTGAGGCCGACTGGATGCTCGAGGTCAAGGGCATCGAGTTCCGCGATAACCCCGAGGCGCTGCGTCGCCTCGCCGACGCCGGTGCGGACGTGAGCGACTGCTGCGTGCGCTTCCCCGAGGGTCTGGCGCGCAAGCTCGCCCGCACCTGCCCGGCTGAATTCACCCAGCACGCGCGCAACCCCGACCGGAGCGTTCGGATCGGCGGGCGGAACCAGGTCTTTGCCTCCATGTACGGCGCGCCCTTCGTCCGCGATGCCGGCGGTGAACGGCGCTACGGCTCCATGGCCGACTTCAACCAGCTCGCCAAGATCCTCCACCGTCTGCCGCATGTGCATCACCTCGGCCATGTCATCTGCGAGCCGGTCGACGTGCCGGTGAACAAGCGCCATCTGGATATGGTCTACAGCCTGATGACCACCTCCGATAAGCCCTTCCTCGGCGCGATTACGGAGAAGGACCGGGCGCAGGACAGCGTGAATATGGCCCGCATTCTGTTCGGTGAAGACCGGATGGAGCGCGACACGGTGATCATGGGCAACGTCAACACCAACTCCCCGCTGATGATCGACAAAGTCGCCTCAGAGGCGATCGAGGTCTACTGCGGGGCGGGGGCAGGGGATCGTGGTGGTGCCCTTCATCCTCAGCGGTGCCATGGGGCCGGTGAGCACAGCGGCCTCGGTTGCGCAGGCTATCGCCGAGGGCCTGGCCTGCGCGGCCTACAGCCAGATCGTAAGACCCGGCGCGCCGTTCGTGCTCGGCAACTTCCTGTCGTCGATGTCGCTGAAATCCGGGGCGCCGACCTTCGGCATGCCCGAGCCGGTCATGTCCAACTATGCCATCGGCCAGATCGCCCGTCACCTTGGCCTGCCGCTGCGCTGCGGGGGTCGCTCAGCGCCTCCAAGCTGCCCGACGCGCAGGCCGCGGCGGAGAGCGCTGATTCCATGCATTCGACCGCGCTGGCCGGGGCGAACTTCGTCCTGCACGCCGCAGGCTGGCTCGAAGGCGGGTTGGTCATGTCCTACGAGAAGCTGGTGATCGACGCGGACCGGCTGGGCATGTACGCGCGCATGCTGGGCGGGCTGGCGACGGACGAAAACGGGCTGGCACGTTCGGCCTATGAGGAGGTTGCCCACGCCGGGCATTTCCTTGGCTCGGCCCATACTATGGCCAACTACGAAACCGCCTTCTATGAATCGCCGCTGTCGGACAGCGAGAGTTTCGAGCAGTGGCGCGAGGGCGGCGAGAAAGACATGGAGCAGCGGGCCTTCGAGTACTGGAACCGGCTGGTGGCGGAGTACGAGTGCCCGGCCATCGATCCGGCAACCGATGAGGCCCTGCGCGCCTACATGGCCAAGAAGAAGGAGTCGCTGCCCGATCAGGCCTACTGATGCCGGAACAGTGTCGGTGAGGTCAGGTCCCGGGAAAATAGCGTCGGCAGGCTGAGCGCAACGCGGGCCTTGTATTCACTGCCCTCGGCGTCGCGCTCGCGCAGCAGCCCGAGCTGCGCGGTCAGGCAGTCGCAGCGGTGATAAATGTCGAAAGACAGGTCCTGATCCGCAGGGTTCAGAACATTCTGGCTGACAGCAGCTTCGGCCACCCAATCCCCTGCGAAATTCCAGCCAAGCTCGCCGAAGGCTCGAAGGCTGCCGCGCCCGCCAACAGCGCCGTCGTCGTCTTCACCGGCCTGGCTGCGGGCGGTCATGCCCAGAGAGGCGGTCCAGTGGCTGCCCAAAGTGAGATCGACGCCCAGCGCGGTGACGTCGGCGGTGTCTAGCTCGTTTTGCAGGCGCGCATGGCGTCCACGCAGCGCCACACTGTCCGACAGGGGCAGGCGAAGATCGACCGACAGGCGCGGCAGAGCCTCGCTCCAGTCACCGTCTTCGATCAAAGCCAGCGTGTCGATCTGGCCATTCAAATCGAGTTGCATGCCACCGGCATCGATGGTCAGGGCCGCAAGGGTCGGCGACAACGCGGCCTCGGTCCACGACAGCCGCTGTCCCAGCGAGCCGCGCAGACCCAGATCGCTCGTCCCCGGTCCCACGGGGTATAGGGCGAAGTCCAGCGCAGCATCGAGCCGGATATCGGGATCGTGTTGGAACGGATCACTGCCTGAGCGCAGGTCGAACAGGGACGCGCGGCTGAGCACGTCGGTGTTGGCATCCAGCGGTGAGGTGAGACCGTCGATACTCAGGTCCGCCCCCGACAGCCCCGTTATCGCAAGCTGGGGCGTCAGGCTGGCGATATTGTAAGGTCCGGGCCGGGTCAGGGGCAGGGAGGCTCGCATCTGCCCACCCAGCCAGGGCGACAGGCTGCCGCTGACGGCCTCAGCCACCGCCCCGGCCCGTAGCTCTGGGGCCAGCACAAGGCCGCTGTTGGTGATCAGGGGGCCGCTGTAGCCCGCGCTGGCTTCAAGCCATCCCTGCTCCTGCCACACCAGTCCTTGTCCGGCGAGGCGCAGGCGTCCGCCCCCGGGCAGGGGGGGCAGGCGCAGATCAACCCGCGCCCGTGTGGCGAGGCTCTCATCCCAGCCGCTGAGCCAGCTGTCTTCGGCTGCAGCGGGGGCCAGCAGAAGCTGATCCTGCAGCAAGGCCAGTTCGGCAAAGCTGTGCCCCCAGGCGCCGGTCAGTCTAAGTCGGTTGAGGGCAAGGTCTTGGCCAGTCTGGTCCAGCGCCTGCCACTGGCCGGGTTCCAGCTCTTCCGTCCAGTCGAAATCGAGGCTCAGGCGGCGGTGGGTCTCGGGCGCGTCGATCAGGTCGAGTTCGCCTTCGATCTGTCCCCCCATCGCGCCCGTGGTGTCCGTGCTGGCGCGGCCGGTCGCCTTCAAGGAGGGCAGCGCCAGCCGCAGTTCGGTGTCCAGCCGCACCCGCCCATCGGTGAAGAACACCGGCGTCAGCGTGGTGTCGGCCGAAGGGCCAAGCACCACGTAGAACGGCACGCCAAGATGGCCGCCCTCACCGCTCCGGAAGCCCACCTTGGGCGCCAGCAGCCCCGTCTTCCGCGATACCTCGGGCGAGGGAACGGCGAGATAGGGCAGGGCCAGCACCGGCACTTCGAACAGCCGCAGGCGGACCCCATGGAGCCGCAGGGTGTCGCTGGTCTGGTCCAGAACCGCACGGCGCGCTGTCAGCCGCCAGGGCAGGGGATCCCGCCCGCGGAAGTCGTCGATGTTGCAGGGCGCTTCGCAGGCCGTGTAGGCCACGTGGTCGAGCGCGATCTCCCCATCGCTGACCCGGACACGAGCAGCGGCGATGATCGCTTGTTCACGCAGCCGCAGCGCCAGCCCGTCCAGCAGTATTCCTGCCGTCGCCTGATCGAGGCTGAGGCTCTGTGCGGTGAAGTTCAGGGCTGGCTCGCCATCGCTGCCCGCCGTTTCGACACTAACATTGCCGACCGCCTTAGCCTGCCGCCGCTCGGTGTCGAGAAGCAAGGTGTCAGCCTGCAGCCGGTTCTGCTCGTCGGCGAGCGTGACGTTGCCGGTTAACTGCAGGAATCCCGCCTCACCCTCGCGCTCGAGGGTGTCGGCCTCGAAGGTCATGCTGTCGAGATCGAAGCTCAGCGAGAGCGGCCCGTCGAAGGCCTGCGCCTGCGTGCCTGAGCGCGGCAGACCGAGGAGACTGACGGCGAGGATCACAGCCAAGGCTAGGGCCGATAAACCAGCATCCTGCCAGATTCTGCGAGCCTTCCGCCATAAACGGGGGACAGGGGGATGGCTCGCGTCCCCGGAATGGTCGTGTGAAGGGAGCGGTGCTAGAAAACGCTGCCATCGGCGCCGTAGCCGAAGCGTTCCATCATGTCCTGATGGTCTTTTGCAAGGCGGGCCATCTGCTCCTTGCTGAGCACCCCATCAAAACCACCGATCTTGCCGGAGCGGAAGAAGCCCTGGTCGTTCTTGTCGGAGGCTTCGAGGAAGCCCTTCTCCTTCTCCACCGCTTGCAGGCGGTCAAAGTCGGTCGACGCCAGCGCCCGGTCGATCTTGTCGTTCTCCACGCCCATGCCCATGAAATTGATGATGTTGGCAAGGTCTGGTAGGGGCGCAGGCTCATGTCCTCGTAGCGGATGGTCATTCGCTCGAAGCCCGATGCGCCCAGCCAGCTGCTGGCGTGGGTCGACCAGGTGTGGAGCGGCTGTTTGATCTGCAGATCCGAGCCGATGGCGAAGGACGGGTTGGCCATGGACTTTACTGCGTCGTCGAAGCTCAGCCCCATGTGGCGGGCGAAAGATACGCACACGTCAAAGGGGTGGCGGATGATGTAGAGCGCGCGCCGGGTTACCGACGGCGGGATCATCGCGGCGTTATGCCAGTTGGCATTCAGAACGTGGGTCTTGATGATCACGTCCTTGTCACCGCTTTCGGCCAGTTTGGAGAGGTAGGGCAAGCGCAGGGAGGCGACAACGTCGTCCTCCAGCTCCTTGGAATCGAGCTTCAGCAGCTTGTCGAAAACCGGGCGCTGGGCGTCGTTGAAGGTGCCCTTGAGCGCTTCGTTTGGATCAAGATTGTCTGTGTTGGCCAGGTACGCTGCGAGAAATAAGCGCACCCAAGTGTTGCCAGACTTTGGGTAGCTGGCAATCCAGACGATCTTATGCCCTTGGCCATATCTAGATATCAAAGTCCCCGCTAACGAAGCCACCCCGTCGTTGCCTGCCGCATTTAGAATCTCTATCACCCCAAAGTTGGTTCCATCCAAATTGACTACGACGAAGTCGATATCTCGCATCAGATCCAATATCAATTCAGCGACACTTTCTTCAGAGCCGGCACCTGTCATATCAGTGATGGCTAGAGCAATAGTTGTTGCTGTAACTACACTCCCATCACCGTGCAGACTTAGACCCCGAGCAAATCGATTTCATCATAGAGAGGTCTCAAAATTTTGCATTACGTCGTAGGTGCCTGCTGCCGTTGACGCACCACTTTGAATGTCGTGCAAAATCTTCACTGGCCGCGAAGAAGATATCATCCTGCAATGTTCCACCATTCTGCAGAACAATGGTGTCTTTGCCTGCGCCACCGTAAACGTCTACACCTGCAGTCATCCCGTGAACGATCGTGTCATTGCCACCGTTAAGTAGTAAAGGTTGCTCGAGAGCTGTCTGTCGACCTTCAAGGTATCAGCTCCGTCAGCTCCTTTGAAATCGACTAGGTTGGTGCCGTTGATAGAAGCACCGCCAATATTCGAGGTGTCCAACGTTCCACTAATTCCAGAAACGCCTAGTACCACGGCCTGAGATGCCGTTAACGCAGCTGCTCCGTCATCTTCAGCCGAGCGTTGCGTTTCCAGACGCAGTAAGTTTCAACACGGACAAAGTGGTTGGCGTTGCATCTGCTGTTGTATCGAGGGCTTGATCGAAGGTGACTGTGGCGCCGCTACCAAGGTCAACCGTTAAAGAGGTCACCGCAGAATCGTCGATATCCAGCGTGACCGCACCACGATGCATCAAAATTCAGAGAGCTTCGGTTGCGTCGCAAAACGGCGATCTTTGCGTTAGCACCGACATCTACCTCGCCTGTGCCGAGGTTGTCGATAATTGCAGTATCGTTGTTCAGAACATTGACGTCAGTTTCTCCCGTGATTTTATCCAGATCAACAGTCACAGAACCAATATTGACGGTTTCAACGTTGGTGATCGTTCCGGCAGTGACATTCGCATTTAGTGTGATTTCATCGTTAGCGCCTAAACCACCGTCAATTTTTTCACCTGTCGCAAAGTAAGTCATTCAACACAATATCATCAGCGCCCGAGCCCGTATCAACGGTACCCGAATTGACCATTTTGTTGATCGTGACGTCATCGTTACCGTCGCCGGTACTGACCTCAGCATCAGAATATAAGACGTCGTCAATCGTTAGATCGTCGCCGCCATCGCCCAGAACCACACTCTCGATAGTCGTACCGCCCAGGGTCAGAGTTAGATCGCCCTCTGCAGCACCACCGCTCACAGTTGTAACTTTGGCTAAGCCACCTGCACCGATAACTTCTTCAATTTCCAGATCTTGAGCGCCTTTAAGCTCAAGTGTGGTTACCTTGTTTGCAGTGATGCCCTTAACTACGTTTGAATTCGAACCCGAGGAGCTGATCGTCAGATCTTTAACGTTTGTATCTAGTGAGATTTCTGCGCCGGTGACTGCATTGACCGACACGGTCAACTCATCGTCTGAACTGGATTTCATTGTGACCACAAGGTCTTCAGAATTATTCCAGCGCTACGATGCTTTGGTCTGCCACGTCGTTGATGGTCGCAGTTTCGTTGCCGGCATCTTTGACAGTAATCTTGTCCACCGCATCCGCGTTATCGACGGTGAAATCGTAGCTATCGTTTGCGTCAACCATGACATTGTCGACTTCCGAGCCGATGTCCTGCAGGTCGATTTCAGGTTGTCGGCCGACAGCTCGATATCGAGGAATTCAACATTCTGCAGATCCGGAATGTCGAGGTTTTCGTCCACGTCCTTCAGGATCACGCGGTCGCCATCGCCGCCCTTGAGGTCGATCGAAGCGATAGTCTCGATGTTGCCGCCATCGGCGAAGGTGACAGTATCATCCGCAGCCGAGCCGCTGATTGTTTGTCCGCTGGAGCCCGCAGGTACCGTGTAAGAGGAGCCGCTGGTATCGCCACCAGACGAGGTGGAGCCGGAGGTGCCTCCGGAGACCGTGATTCCGCCGCTGGTGGTTGTGGTCGACCCAGAGCTATTTCCGCCAGACGAAGATCCAGAACCAGCACTGCCACCGGTGGCTTGGCCGCCAGCGCTCTTGTTAAACAGCGCTGATTTTACTTTTGGGTCGCTAAGGAACGCTTGCTGGGAGACAGGTTAGATTGGAACTCCCTCCAGTTGCTGCGGCGGGGTCTCCGCCGAGCGAGCCAAGCGCGAGAAGCGCCGCGCCACCGGCTGCGACACCGCCACCGACCAGTGCCCAGGTCGGGATGCCGAGCATGCCGCCCGACGCAGCAGCGGCCGGAACCGCCATGGCCATCTGATTGGTTGGCAAAGCGCTGGAAACCGGCGTTGGCTGCATGCTGCCGAAGGTCGAGGCCGCCGTACCTGCGCCGGCGAAGGTGGCATAGGATGGCATCTGCCCGTAGCCAGCGACACCCGCCGAGTAGGCGGGGACGTACTGGCCCGACTGGCCACCGTAGGCCATGGAAGGCGCGGTGTAGGTCGCCGCTGCTGGCTGCATCTGGTAGCCACCGACCACCGAAGCCTGCGTCGCGTACTGGTTCGCGCCGAGGGTCAGAGCAGCGTTGGATGGGTAGACAGTCGGGGTGGCGTAGGACTGAGCCTGCGCCGCGCTGAAGGCCTGCTGAACTGCTGGGCGACTACCGGTGCTGCGCCGGTGTAGGCGTTCAGCAGCACGTCCGTGGAGACCTGCAGCGAGCTGGTCATTGGGTTGAGCTGGTACTGGCCGGGCGCCGCGAAGAACTGGACCCCGTCGGCGAGCCCCACGCGGATGTTTCCACCGCCCGCATCGGTCACGACGTTGATCGAGCTGGAGACGTCCGTGAAGCCACCTGATCCCGGCAGATTATACTGCTGCGCAATCGCCTCAGCCGCGACAAGCCCGAAGGCGCCGGCGAGTACGGTGGATGTCAGCAACGCCTTCCGGCTGGCCAATCGACCCTGCAGCGGGCGGTGTGCCCTAACGGCTGCATAGCCTGGTGTGATGGTTCCGACTTCGACAAAACTGTTGATCGCGTTTGCGGCGGTGGTCATTGCCACTCTCCCAACCCCTGAATATCACTTTCTACAATCACCTTGTCCGCTGCGGTGATCCTTGGAGCGAATGGAAATTTTCGCTCGTCCAGTCTCCGACGCCTCGAAGGCAAAAACACGCGGGAACTGCGCCCTTTATGTGGCTTTCTAAAGCCAGCTGGGCGTCCGTCGGCGAACCGAGGACCCGAGCAGCCACTATAGGCCGCGCGACACAAATCCCGCCATTTCAAATCATGCTATGCTTAGGCCGCGCTCTACGCGAATTCAAAAGTTTTGGGATAAAGCGGTGGATAAGGCTGTGGAAAGTGCCGAAAGGGGCATAACAGCGTGAACTTCGCCGGTACGAAAAACACCTTATGCGCGCCCCTTAACGAATCGACATAATAATATGCGCCCCCATATTGCAGCGCTCAAGTCTGATCTCAATCTGCGAAAATGTTGCACAGATGGCGTCATCGCCATTGCTTTAACCGCCACTGAAAGGTTTATTGCCAGTGCCGGTTTTGAGGGCCCCTTGGCGGAATTGGTAGACGCTGCGGACTTAAAATCCGTTTTCCTTTGGAAGTGCCGGTTCGAGTCCGGCAGGGGCTACCAGCCGAACCGTGCCTGACCTATAAGAGCCGCTCAGAAGATACCGGCCTCCACGCCCGCCGCGAGCGCCATCGCCGCTTCCTGCGCCTGCCCGATGAAGCCCTCATCCCAGCCGCCGTGCAGAATGGTCAGCGCGCTGATCGGACGCCAGCCTTGGGCGCCATAGATCCCCTCGAGCGCGCGCCGGGTGGCGGTGCCATCCAGACCGGCCCGGATCAGCGTCGCCACCGGCAGACCCGGCTTCTGCTCCAGCAGATCATCGTAACTGCGATCGAAGAAGTCCTTGGTCAGCCCGGCCATGTAACCGATGTTTTCCGTGGTCAGCAGCAGCATGCCATCCGCCGGCATCACGTCAGACGCCGTTGCATTCTGCGGCGCCAATACCCGCAGATCGACCCCCGCAAAGTCGGGCTGCGCCAGCGCATCCACAACAGCATCACGCAATCGCCGGGTATTGTCCGAGGGCGCATGGGCCAGAAACAAAATGTGCTTTGTGGTCACGGGGCTACGGGCTCCTCCCCGGCCTGAGGGTCGTCGTGGGTGGTTCCGCCGCAGGGGTGGCCGGACGGTCGTCGAGGCCTACCTTATGGCAGCAGTACTGTTGGGGGAAGGACGCAATCATGCGGATCGTGCGCTGGCTGTTGATCGGCCTGATTACACTCATCACCGCCGAGGTCGCTCTGGCTCTCGCGCTGGTGGCCAATCTGCCGCGGATGAGCGCGGGTGAGATGGTGGAGGTCCGAGGTGAGCAGCTGCGGGTCATCGACGAGGGCGAAGGGCCAGCCGTGATCCTGCTGCACGCAGCAACGGCCCACGCGACAGACATGGAAGTCAGCATCGCCGGCACCTTGCGTGCGCAGGGTTACCGCGTGATCTCGGTCGATCGACCCGGGCAGGGGTGGTCCAGCCTCAACGACCCCGCACTGATCCACCTCGATGCGCAGGGTGACCTGCTGGCCGAGTTGATGACCGTACTTAGGTTGCCGACGGCGACCGTTGTGGGCCATTCGCTGGGCGGGTCCGTGGCACTCGCCATGGGGCTTGATCACCCTGATCGCCTCGATGGTCTGGTGCTGATGTCCACGCCCACTTTCTCCTGGGATGAAGACCATTGGTGGGCATATCGCGCGACAGAACACCCTATTTTTGGTCGGATATTCTGCACTTTCGCAGTGCCAGTTATTGGCAGTTTGCTCATGGATGCAGGGGCAAGGGAGACCTTTGCTCCCGACCCCATGCCCAAAGATTATGTGCAGGCGGCGGAAATCCGTCGACTGCTGAATCCGGGGTTTTCTGCGCCAATGCGAGGAGCCGATTGGTGCTGACCAGCGACCTGGCAGACATGGAGCCACGCTTTGCTGAGTTGTCGGTGCCACTGATGATCCTCATCGGTACAGAGGATCCGGTGGACAGCAGCTTCGCCGCACAGCCGCTCGCGGCTTTGTTGCCGGAGAGCGAACTGCACGAATTCGAGGGCGCCGGGCACGTGATCCACCACAGCCGTCAGGACGAAGTTCTCGCCCTACTGGGGGATTTCTGGCCCGACGCTAATCGCGCAGCTGCTGCCCAGCCACGCTGTCTAGCCACGCCGCATACGCGCGCCGTCGGGGTCGACCTAGCGGCGTGGTGATAATCCGCCGTCGCTCGCTCCCCTAGGATCTCGATGGTGAAGGCTGCGCCCTCGACCGCGCGGTCCGTGGGGACGAAGCCCAGTGCCACCGATTGCTGGCTGTAGTGCGCGTACCCGCCAGACGTGACAAACCCGATCACTGCTTCGCCGTCGAAAACCGGCTCGTCAGCAACCACGTCAGCATCGACGGCATCCACGGCGAAGGCGCAGAGCGTCCGCGCTGGTCCAGCAGCCTTTTCCGCCACCGCTGCTGCCTTGCCGATGAAGTCGACGGGTTTGCTGTAGGAGACAAAGCGGTCCATGCCGGTTTCTGCCGGGCGGAAGTCCGGCCGGAACTCGCGCTGCCACGAGCCGAAGAACTTCTCCAGCCGCAGGCTCATCATCGCCCGCATGCCGAAGGGACGCATGCCGTGCGCGACCCCGGCTTCGGCCAACACGTGGTAAAGCCCGCACTGCTCGTCGGCGTTGACGTAGATCTCATAGCCCAGATCGCCGGTGTAGCTGACCCGCTGCACCAACGCCTGATAGGGGCCGACGTCGATGGTGCGGGCGTCCATAAACCGCAGGGCCGCTGCTGATACGTCCGCCCGGGTGCAAGCGGCGAGCACGTCCCGGGCCTTAGGTCCGGCAATCTGGAAGCCGATCCGTCGGGTCGAAATATTCTCAAGCCGCAGGTTGTAGCCCGCCAGATGCTGCTCGAACCAGCGCATGTGGTAGGCCTGTGAGCCATAAGATGCCGTCAGCTGGAACCGGTCTTCGGCCAGCGCCGTCACGGTAAAGTCGCCGATCAGTCGGGCGGAGGGGCTGAGCATGGGCGTCAGCGACAGCCGCCCAACCTCGGGGATACGCCCGGCCATGATCCAGTCGAGCCAGGCCCGGGCATCCGGCCCTTCGACCAGATACTTGCCGAAGTTATGGATTTCGTTGATGCCGACGGCCTCGCGCACCGCGCGGCATTCCTGCGCCGTCGCTTCAAAGGCGTTGGAGCGGCGGAATGACGGCGTCTCCAGCGCGGCTCCCCGGGCAGGGCGAAGTAGTTGACCGCTTCCATGCCGTAGTGGGCGCCAAAGACCGCCCCTTGCGCGTCCCAGATCTGGTAGGCCGGGGTAGTCTGGAAGGGTCGCATCACCGGCAGTTCCTCGTTCGGATAGCCCACGGAGAACCGGCGCTGGTAGTTCTCCCGCACCTTTTCCCGGGTGTAGGCCGGGGTGATCCAGTCGCCAAAGCGCGCCACGTCCATGGCGAAGACATCGCGGCTCGGTTCCCCCTCGACCATCCATTCGGCGAGGCTCAGGCCGACCCCGCCGCCCTGACTGAAGCCCGCCATCACGGCGACAGCGGTCCAGTAGTTCCTGAGGCCCGGCACCGGCCCGACCAGCGGGTTTCCGTCCGGGGCGAAGGTAAAGGGACCGTTGATGACGGTTTTGACGCCGGCCTGCGCCAGCACCGGGAAGCGGCGATAGGCGAATTCAACGGAATCGCTGATCCGGTCGAGCTGGTTGTCGAGCAGTTCGTGGCCGAAATTCAGCGGCGTGCCGTCCACCGCCCACGGGTCGCAGTTCTGCTCGTAAAAGCCGATGCAGAGGCCGCGCCCTTCCTGGCGCAGATAGCTCTCCCCTCCGGGTCCATGACGTGGGGCAGTTCTTCACCGCACTCGTAGACCTCCGGCAGCTCTTCGGTGATCAGGTACTGGTGCTCCATGGGGTGCAGCGGCAGATAGAGGCCGGCGAGTGCACCGACTTCGCGGGCCCACAGCCCGGCGGCGTTGACCACGTGTTCGGCGTGGATCGTGCCCTTCTCGGTCACCACGTCCCAGCTGCCATCCGGACGCGGGGTGGTGGCCAGCACCGGGCAGCGCAGCTCAATCTCCGCCCCGGCCATGCGCGCGGCCTTGGCGTAGGCGTGGGTGGTGCCTGAGGGGTCGAGGTGGCCGTCCAACGGATCGAACAGCGCCGCCAGCACACCGTCGGTGTTTGTAATGGGTGAGAGCTTTTTGATCTCATCCGGGCCGATGATCTCAGTTTCCAGGCCCATGTAGCGGTGCTTGGCACGCTCGGCCTTGATGAAATCCAGTCGGTCGGGCGTTCCGGCCAGTGTCACCCCGCCGACGTGGTGCAGGCCGCAGCTCATGCCGGTGATCTCCTCCAGCTCCTTGTAGAGCCGGATCGTGTAGCCCTGCAGCGCCGCCATATTGGTATCGGCGTTGAGGGTATGGAACCCGCCAGCTGCGTGCCAGGTCGAGCCCGAGGTCAGCTCATCCCGTTCGATCAGCATGATGTCGGTCCAGCCCATCTTCGTCAGATGATAGAGCACCGAACAACCGACGACACCGCCGCCGATGACAACAACTTTCGCAGAGGTTTTCATGAGGAAATATCCCGGACACCAGATCAGAAATCGCCTTCATTCAAAGCCTTTCTGCGCTGCGCGTCCAGCCCGGAACGACGCGCTCGCGTCTATCGGCCAAGCGGGCAGCAAAAGCCCCGGCGGAAGGACCACCGGGGCTCTTGTTCGGCTCTCAGTCGCGCGAGGCTTACTGAGGAATGGTGCCGTCGATCCCCTGGATGTACCAGTTCATGCCGAGCAGCGTGCCGTCGGTGAGGTGAGCCTCGCCGTTGGCACAGTCTTCAGCAAGGTTCCCGTCCTGCATGTAGATAGGGCACGGGAAGGAGTGACGGTCACCTGCAGCCAGGGCTGCTTCGATCGCCTTGGCTTCGGCCATCACGTCGGCTGGCATGTTGTCGTAGTCAGCAAGGTGAACCATGCCGACTTCGCCGCCCATGCCGTCCTTGGTGAAGCCCCACCAGCTGTCCTGCGATTCCCACGTGCCGTTGGCAACTGCCATAGCGCGCTCGACGTAGTAGCTGTCCCAGTCATCCACGGTGGAGACGAGGTGAGCGGTCTCGCCGAAGCGGGACATGTTGGACGCCTGGCCGTAAGCCTTCACACCGTTGGCTTCTGCGATCTGCATCGGAGCCGGTGAGTCGGTGTGCGCTGCGATGATGTCAGCGCCGTTGTCGATCAGGGCCTGAGCGGCAGCCGCTTCCTTGGCCGGGTCGAACCAGGTGAAGACCCAGACGATCTCAACTTCAACGTCGGGATTGTGCTTCTTGGCCTCAAGCATGAAGGCGTTGATGCCACGGATTACTTCCGGGATCGGGAACGAAGCGATGTAACCGATCTTGTTGGACTCGGTGATGTTTGCAGCGATGTAGCCCTGAACCACGCGGCCTTCGTAGAAGCGGCCACTGTAGGTCGAGACGTTTTCGTGGGCGCGGATGTAGCCGGTCGCGTGCTCGAACTTAACGTCCGGGTAGTTGCCGGCGACTTCGTTGGTCGCGTCCATGAAACCGAAGGAGGTGGTGAAGATCAGGTCGTGGCCGGTCTCAGCCAGCTGGGTGATGGCTTCAACAGCCTCAGGACCTTCTGGCACGTTCTCCAGAGCGGTCGTGGTGAAGCCGTCCATGGCTTCGACGGCCTGACGGCCGATGTCGTGGCGGTAGGTCCAGCCGAGGTCACCGGGAGGGCCTACGTAAATGAAGCCGACTTTGGTCTCGGCTTGTGCAGGGGTTGCGACGACAGCACCGAAAGTCAGCGCAGACGCCAGGAGGGTCGTAAGAGCACGGTTCATTGAGTTTCTCCTATATTGGTCTCAACGTGCGGAAGGGAGGACATGTGCAATCCCCCCTCAGGATCTTGGTTCGAAGGCCTGCCCGAGGCTGGCCGGAGCGTTGCGTCGGATCATCACCGGGTTGCGGGAGATCAGGACAAGGACAACGACTGGCACGATGTAGGGCAGGGCCGTCAAGAAATAGGATAGTTCGAGCGACATGTTAGAAAAGATCGCCTTCAATCTTGGCTCCAGCGCGAGCACAATGCCGAAAATGTAGGCACCCAGCAGCACGCGGCCCGGTCGCCAAGTTGCAAGAATCAGGGCGAGGGCGAGCCACCCCTTGCCCACGGTGATCCCTTCGGTCCATTTCGGCGCAATCTGAGCGATGACGATGAAGGCGCCGGCGAGGCCGGCCATGGCGCCGCCGAACATGATCGTCAGCATGCGCACCAGAATGACGGGGTAGCCCAGCGCGTAGGCGGAATGGTGGTTCTCACCCACCGCGCGGACGACCAGCCCGGCACGGGTGTGGCTGAGGAAGTACCAGACCGCGACCAGCATCACGAAGGAGAACGGCACCAGCAGGTTCTGCGCGAACAGCAGCGGTCCCAACAGAGGCACGTCGCCCCAGCTCTCCGGGAACAGCGCGGGCACTTTGGCAACGATGGCGGCGGTGTAGTCCACGCCGAAAAAAGTTGCCGCCCAGCGAGTTCGACAGGCCAGCGCCGAGGACGGTCAGGCCCAGCCCGGCGGCGATATGGTTGGCGCGGAAATGCTGTGTCAGAAAGCCGAACACCGCTGCCGCGGCAGCGCCGACCACGGCTGCAACCAGCAGCGCGCCGAGATACTGAAGCTGGTTCACAGAGGTGTCTGAGGCAAAGCAAACGCCATCGAGCTCGAGCGTGCAGATCGAGGTCTGCAGCTGGTACAGCGCGATGAACCCAGCGAGGCCACCGATCAGCATCATGCCCTCGACCCCGAGGTTGATCACGCCCGACTTCTCCACCACCAGTTCACCGATGGCGGCGAGCAGCAACGGCGTGGCGAGCAGCATGGAGGCTGCGAGGATCTGGATGATCAGCACGCTCATGACGCGGTCCTCTCGCTGAGCAGCGCCTGCGTGCCGAAGACGACCCGGTAGCGGGCGAGGAAGGCGGTGCCGAGCACGGCGAACAGGGCGGTGACCTGCACCAGATCGGCGACTGCGTCGTCGACCCCGCTGGCCGACTGCACGTAGGTTGCGCCGACGTTGACGTAGGAGATCAGGAAGGCGGCAGCGACGATCCCGATTGGGTGCAGGCGGCCGAGAAAGGCGATGACGATGGCGGTAAAGCCCAGGCCGTTGAGGTAGTTTTCCGACTGGATCAACTTGCCGGTCTCGGCGCTGAGGTAGATCGCCCCGGCGAGCCCGGCCATGGCGCCGGAAATGATGAATGACAGCCAGATGGTCATATTGGGCGAGAACCCGGCGAACCGCTGCGCGCGCGGCGTGTTCTGTGCAACCCGGAGGCTATAGCCAAAGATCGTGAACAGCACGATGAAGGCCAGCACCAGAATGGCACCGCCGCTGATCACCACACCCCAGTGCAGGTCGGTCCGGTCGATGATGGAGACGATCTGCAGGCTCTGGTGGATCGGGTCACTCTCCGCCTGCCCGGCTTTTGGGTCACCCTTCCACGGGCCGGTGGTCACGTAGTTCAGGACATTGGCGGCGACGTAGACCAGCATCAGGGAGACCAGCAGCTCGTTAGTGTTGGCGATGACCCGCAGCGCGGCCGGGATCAGTGCCCATAGCACACCGCCCAGAACGCCGAAGGCGAGCATGACCGGCAGGAACCAGACGGTGTCGGGCATGCCGCAGATCAGATAGCCCGCGAAAGCCGCGATCGAGCCGAAGGCAAACTGGCCCTCCGCGCCGATATTCCAGACGTTGGCCCGAAAACCGATCGACAGCCCGACCGCAATCACGGCGAGATAGGATGTCTTCTGCAAGACAAAGCCCCACTGCACGGATGCGGTCCGCGCCTGCCACGGGAAGGTCAGCAGTGTCCAGATATCCGACAGCGGCTCTTCCGACATGGCCAGCATGACCATAAAGCCGACGACAATCGTCAGCGCCAGCGCGATCAGCAGCGGGAACACCGTGGGCCAGAAGCCGAATTGCGTGCGGGGACGAGACGGATCATGCCGCGCGCTCCTCTGTCTGGCTCGCCGTGTCCGGGCCGTCGGCATCGCCGGTCATCGCGACACCAAGTGTTTTCTGCCGTCCAGTCCGCCGTGGGGCGGGTTTCTGACAGCACACCGTGGTTCAGCACGCACAGCCGGTCGGCGAGGTCGAATAGCTCGTCCAGATCCTGCGAGATCACAAGGACCGCTGAACCAGCCTCCGCCAAGGCCTTGAGCCGGTCGCGAATGTTGGTGGCCGAGCCCATATCCACGCCCCAGGTCGGCTGGTTGACCACCAGTACGCTGGGGTTCTTGATCAACTCGCGGCCGACGATGAATTTCTGCAGATTACCGCCCGACAGGCTGCTGGCCCGGCCGGTGACCCCGGCGTGACGGACGTCGTATCCTTCGCAGATTTCTTCGCTGTGCTCACGGGTGCGGTTCCAGTCGACGAGACCGCGGCGCTGAAAGCCCTCGGTCTGGATGTTAGACAGGAGAGTGTTGTCGATCAGGCTGAAGTCAGGCACTGCGGCGTGTCCCAGCCGCTCTTCGGGGACAAAGGCAGCTCCCATCTGGCGGCGCTCGCCGGGGCCAAGGCGTCCGACAGGCTGCCCGTGCACGGAAATGGTGCCGGCGTCCGGCGCCAGCGTCTCACCGGACAGCACGGCGTAGAGCGCTTCCTGCCCGTTCCCGGCAACCCCGGCCACGCCGACGATCTCACCACCGCGAACCTCCAGCGCAGGAATGCGCACCTCACCGCTGTTCAGCCCGCTGACTGACAGTGCGAGTTCGCCGATCTTCTGCTTGGCCTTGCGGGCAGGGACAGGGCGGATGCCGATCATCATTTCTGCGATTTCTTCGGCGGACTTTTCCGCAGGGACGCAGGTGGCGACCACTTTGCCCCCGCGCAGGATCGTAGCGCGGTCACAGAGGGCGCGCACTTCGTTGAGCTTGTGGGAAATGAACACCAGCCCGCGGCCTTCATCGCGCAGCAGGCGCAGCGTCGCGAACAGGGCGTCAGCCTCCTGCGGGGTCAGCACCGAAGTGGGCTCGTCGAGGATCAGCAACTGTGGCTCGCCGAGCAGGGCGCGGACAATCTCGATCCGCTGTTTCTCACCGGCGGAGAGGGTAAAGACCAGCGCGTCAGGGTTGAGCGGCAGGCCGTACTTCTCCGACATTTCGCGGATACGGTCGCGCTGGGCGTCGTCGAACTCGTGACCCAGCCCGAGGGCGACATTTTCGCCCACCGACATGCCATCGAACAGGGCGAAGTGCTGGTGAACCATGCCGATGCCCAGCGCTTTCGATGCCTGCGGCGAGGCTATGCCGGTCTCATCGCCTTTCCAGATAATGCGCCCGCCGTCGGGCTTGGTCTGACCGGACAGCACCTTCATTAGTGTCGATTTACCGGCCCCGTTTTCGCCGAGCAGGGCGTGGATCTCACCGGGCTGCACGTCAAAGTCCACGGCGTCATTAGCCAGCACGCCGGGGTAGGCTTTGGTGATGCTCTCGAGTGAAAGGAGGCCGGTCATCGCCCAGCTGTGCCTCTACAAATCCGTCTGAATGGTCGAAGGCTATAACGTACAGGACCTGTTTGCGCGATAGTCTGCCTGTGGATGGATTACAGAATTTCGGCGACAGTCCTGAAGCGCGAGAAAGGCGCTATCCCGCGTGGCTGAAATCGCCTACACATCCCTCACTGGTACGGTGCCTCAGGGCGTGTTCGGCCCCATGGATTTCGCCTGAGGAGAGTTATGAATCCCCGCTTTCTTGGCTACGGCTTCGCCATTCTGGGTGTGCTGATCATCTCGCCTGATTCTGCGCTGATTCGCAAAGTCGGCATGGATCCGGCCGCCTTGCTGTTCTGGCGGGGCTTTGGGATCTTCGTGGTCTCGGCCGTCCTGTCGGTGCTGTGGTACCGGGGGCGCCTGTGGTCCTATTTCACCGAGGTCCGGCGTTCTGGGCCTACTGATTGCCCTGTTTTCTTCATATCCACCTGCTCGTTCGTCTACTCGGCGGTGACGCTCAATCCGATCATACTGGTTATTTTCGTGGCACTGGGTCCAGTGTCGGGCGCGGTGTTTTCAATCATCCTGCTCAACGAGCCACCACGACCGGCGGTGTGGATCGCCATCGGCCTGTCGTTCCTCGGCATGGTGATCGTGGTCTGGGGCGAGATGCACGGCGCGGGAACGCTCGAACAGCTGCGCACGGGCCAGCGCCCGAACGTGCCCGGACCGCTGAGCCTGCTGGCGCTCATCCTGGTGCCGACGCTGCTCGGTCTGGGCTTCACCCTCGCCCGCAAGCTTAAGCAGCCCAACGTCTGGCCTTCCAACGCGCTGGCCGGGGTGATGGCGATGTCGATCATGCCCTTCATCGCGCCGTCGCTGGTCGTGCCCAGCGGCATCTTCTGGGAGTTCTGGTTTCTGGTGATCTTCGTCTCGGGCGTGAGCTTCATCCTGATCACGCTGGCGCCGAAGTTCATTTCATCGGCCGAAACCAGCCTCGTGTTCCTGCTCGAAACCGTGCTGGGCTCACTGTGGATCTGGGGCCTGTTGGGGCAGCGTCCCGAGGGCCATGAAATTGCCGGTGGGGCGGTGGTGACGCTGGCGGTGATCGTGGTGGTGGTCTCTGCGGCACGGCAGAGGTCATCGACCTCGACGCTGCCCCCGACTTAGCCGGCGCTAGACGCTCCCGGTCGTCGTCGCATCGCGCAGCCGAAGCGCCATCAGCAGCGCTGAATGCAGGCTCGCCGGGTCAGCCTGCCCCTTACCCGCGATATCGAAGGCCGTTCCGTGATCGGGCGAGGTGCGCAGGAAGGGCAGGCCGAGGGTGACGTTCACCCCGTCAGCAAGGCCGAGGTATTTCACCGGGATCAGCCCCTGATCGTGGTACTGCGCGACCACGATGTCGAACTCTCCTGCCCGTGCGGCCATGAACACCGTGTCGCCGGGCCAGGGGCCGCTGGCGTCGATGCCCTCGCGCCTGGCATCCTCGATCGCTGGCAGGATTTCAGCCGCGTCTTCATCGCCGAACAGGCCCCCTTCACCTGCGTGCGGGTTGAGCCCCGCGACCGCAACTCTGGGCGTGGCGATCCCAAGGGCCTGCGCACCCTTCTGCGCATGGCGGATGGTGCGCAGCACGGCCTCGCGTGTGACCAGCGTCACGGCCCGGCTCAGCGGCACGTGGATCGAGGTCAGCACCGTTCGGATGTCATCGTTGGCGAGCATCATGGCGACCTGCTCTGCGGCAGTGCCGCTGAGGTCGGCCAGCATCTCGGTGTGGCCGGGGTAGGGAACCTGTGCCGCCGCAAAGGCTTCCTTGTGGATCGGCGCCGTGACCAGCCCGGAAAGCTGCCCCACGAGGCAAAGGTCGATCCCGGTCCGGATGGCCGCAAACGCGGCTTCACCGGCGAGGCGTGAGACCTGCCCGACGGGCACGCCGATGGCCTCAGGCCCTGCAGCAATCACCCCGACAGCCCCGGTTTCCGGGGCCTGCGTAGGGTCATCGAGCACTTCGATTTCAAGGCTCAGGCCTGCCTGCTCTGCCGCCCGCGCCAGCACCAGTGGGTCGCCCAGTACCAGGGGTCGCTCGGGCAGATCCTCCCGCGCCAGCAGCCGGGCACAGATCTCCGGTCCGATCCCGGCGGGGTCGCCGAGCGTGAGGCCGAGCGGTTGGGTGGTCATGAGCGGTATACGATGCGGATGGTTATTGCACGCCCACCGCGTTCGATCAGAAAGGACCATCGCGGCGAGTTGGCCGCTGCCAGCACTTCTTCGAGGTCTTCGACCGTGTCGATGGTTTCTCGGTTGATCGAGCGGATGACATCGCCGACGGCGAAGCCCTGCCGGCTGGCTGTGGAGCCGCGCGGCGCTTCGGAAATGACCACGCCCGTCCAGCTGCCCGGCATATCCAGTTCCTGGCTGGCGGCGGGTGAAAGATTGATCACCGTCGCGCCCTCCAGCGGGCTGGGTTCGACCAGCTGGGTCGGGTTGCGGGGTGGGACTTCCGGCGGTGCCGCCATCAGCAGCGTCAGATCGATCACGTCGCCGTCGCGGAAAATCTGCAGCGGCAGCTCTTCGCCGACGCGGCTGGCAGCGACCAGATAGCGGATTTCATCGCGGTCATTGATGTCGGTGCCACCCAGACCGAGGATGACGTCGCCGATCTGCAGGCCGGCGTCGAAGGAGGGTGAGGGCTCATAGACTTCATCGACGAGGAAGCCGCCACGGTTGTCGAGCTTGAGCACCTTGGCCATGCGCTCGGTCACGGTCTCACCGGTCACGCCGAGCCACGGCCGGACCACGGTACCGCCACCCTCTTCCAGCGCGCGCACCGTATTGGCGACAAAGTTGGCCGGGATGGCAAAGCCGATACCAGCCGACGCGCCGCTGCTGCTGAAAATCGCCGTGTTGATGCCGATTACCTGCCCCTTCATATCAACCAGCGCGCCCCCGGAGTTGCCGGGGTTGATGGCGGCGTCGGTCTGGATGAAGCTCCCGACTTCGGTCACGCCAGTTCCGGTTCGCGCCAGTGCTGACACGATGCCCATGGTCGTGGTCTGCCCCACGCCGAAGGGGTTACCGATGGCCAGCACCAGATCGCCGATTTCGACGTTGTCCGAGTTACCCAGTTGCAGGGAGGGCAGGGAGCCTTCGCCCGGGTCGATCTGCAGCAGCGCAAGGTCGGCCGCCCGGTCGGTGAACAGCACTTCGGCGTTGAACTCGCGCCCGTCGGTCAGCTCCACCTCAATTTCCGTACCGTCGCGGATGACGTGGTCGTTGGTCACAACCAGCCCCTCGGCGGTCAGGATCACGCCGGAGCCCAGCGCGGTTTGAATTTTCTCTGACTGGCTGCCGAAGGGCGAGTTGAAGAACTCATCACCCAGCACGCCCAGCGGGGAGCGCGTGATCTCTGCGCGGGTGAAAATATTCACCACCGCCGGCGCGGTTTCCTTGACCAGTGGTGCAAACGACAGCTGGATCTGCGCTGCAGACTCCGGGACCGAGCGCCCGTTTTCAGCGTCGTAGATGCTTTGCGCAGGTGCTGTCAGCGGCAGGCCAAGGGCCGAACAACCGACGAAAAGGGCAGTCAGAACAAACCTGAATTTCAAAACGGGCTCCCATTGATGTCTCGCTGAGGTCGGCGCAGTGGCGCGCTTCTCTTTGATTTGGGACCGGGGTCGCACGCTGGAAAGGTTGAAATATGGCAGAATCAGCGCGGTTTGTTCAGAAATGCGCGATTTCACGCAGCCTGGGACCGGCTGCCCTTTCCCTCTCAGCCTTTCCCGCCAAGTTTCAGGGGATACTGATAAACAGGGATAATCGACCATGAACCTCGCTCAAGACCCCGCCCGCCTGATCGTGCTGCTGCTCTCCGTCGCCATGCTGGGGATCGTCGGCTATGGCTTTGCTAGCGGCAATCTCGACGCCTTCCTCGCGGCTCTGTTCAGCGAAGCCTGGAACCAGGTGACGCTGGCCGACCTCTACATCTCGTTCTGGTTGATGAGCGTGGTCATGTTCGTCTTCAGCCCGCGGAAGTGGACTGCGGTGCCATGGATCGTGGCGATCAATATCATCGGCAGCCCGGTTTTCGGGCTTTGGCTCTTGCTTAATCTGCCCAGACTGCGCAAAGCCATGGCATGACGCAAAGCCTGTTCAGCCACGCCACCCCTGACCAGAGACCGCTCGCCGACCGACTGCGGCCCACGCGTTTCGATGACGTGGTGGGCCAGCGCGGGCTGCTCGCCCCCGATGCACCGTTGCGCCGGATGGTGGAGCAGGACCGGCTGGTATCCTCAATCCTCTGGGGACCGCCGGGCTGCGGCAAGACCACGCTGGCGCGGCTGATGGCCGAGATCGGCGCTTTCCACTTCGAGCAGATTTCCGCGATCTTTGCCGGGGTCGCCGACCTGAAAAAGCTGTTCGAGGGCGCCCGCGCCCGGCGGCAGGACGGGCAGCAGACGCTGCTGTTCGTCGACGAGATCCATCGGTTCAACAAATCCCAGCAGGACAGCTTCCTGCCCGTTGTCGAAGACGGCACCATCGTGCTGCTCGGTGCCACCACTGAAAACCCGTCATTTGAGCTTAACGCCGCGCTGCTATCACGCTGTCAGGTGCTGGTGCTGGAACGGCTGGAGGCGCAGGACCTCGAAGAGCTGCTGGCACGGGCTGAGGCCAGCGAAGACCGGCCCCTGCCGGTGGATCCGCAAGCGCGCGAGGTGCTTTGCGCACACTCGCCGACGGGGATGGCCGCTATCTGCTCAACCTTGCTGAACAGGTCTGGGCCTCGACCGGGCCGGGAACGACCCTCGACGAGACCGCCTTGCTGAAGGTCGTGCAGCGGCGTCGGCCGGTCTACGACAAGGGGCAGGACAGCCACTACAACCTGATTTCCGCCTTGCACAAATCCCTGCGCGGCTCGGATGCCGATGCGGCGCTCTACTGGTTCGAGCGCATGCTCGCAGGCGGTGACGACCCCAACTACATCGCCCGGCGACTGACTCGGTTCGCGGTGGAGGATATCGGCCTCGCCGACCCGCAGGCCATGACCCACGCCCTCAATGCCTGGCAGGTTTACGAGCGGCTGGGCAGCCCCGAAGGCGATCTGGCGCTGGCCAACACCGTCCTGTATCTGGCCACGGCACCGAAATCCAACGCCTGCTTACGTGGCCCACAAGGCTGGCCTCAAGACCGCGCAGCGAACCGGCTCGCTGCCCCCGCCCAAGACCATTCTCAACGCCCCGACATCGATGATGAAGGATCTGGGGTACGGCGCGGACTACAGTTACGACCACGACGCCGAAGACGGCTTTTCTGGTCAGAACTACTTCCCCGTGGGCATGAACCGGGAACAGCTCTACAATCCCGTTGAACGCGGTTTCGAGCGCGACATCCGCAAGCGACTGGAGTACTGGGCACGACTGCGCGAGCGCCGCAATCAGTCCGGTGACGGCAGTGGTGACGGCGACAGCAAAAGCAACAGCAACAGCAACAGCAACAGCAACAGCAACAGCAATGGGGGAGAGACCTTGCCATGATCTGGTTGTCGGTTGCCCTCGGTGGTGCGCTTGGCGCCTGCTTGCGCTACGCCCTGTTCCTGTCGATCGGCACGGTCGGCGGTTTTCCGCTGGCGACCTTTGCTGCCAATGCGGGCGGGTCCCTGGCGCTGGGCTTTCTGGCCGCCCTGTTCCGACTGGGAACCTCGGGCCCGATGAGCTGGGACAGCCCGCTGCGGCTGTTCCTGCTGGTCGGGGTGCTGGGGGCACTGACGACGTTCTCAACCTTTGCGCTGGAGGCGGTCGACGCCCTGCGTGCGGGCCGGGTCGGGCTGGCACTGCTCTACGTTTCAGCCACGCTGGTGATCACGGTTGTGGGCTGCTGGATCGGTTACCTGCTGGGTCAGGCTGTGGGGTCATCCCTTGGCCGTTGAACTCACCATCGGCGCGGATCAGGCCGGGCAGCGCCTCGATCGTCTTGTGAAGGCATTGGCGCCCCACGTGGGTTTCGGCGCCCAGCAGAAATGGTTCCGCACCGGGCAAATCCGCCTCAACGGCAAGCGGGTCAAAGGCGCCGAGCGGGTTGCCGTCGGCGACCTGCTGCGCCTGCCGCCGCAGGCCGCGCGGGAGACGTCAGAAAACCGTTCTGGCATTGATAGCCGCGCCGGTGGAACGGGCCCTGATCCGCGGCTGGTCGAGAGCCTCCGGGCCGCAATCCTGCTCGATCAGGGGCCGGTGCTGGCCTTTGACAAGCCCGCCGGGCTGGCCGTGCAGGGCGGTAGCAAGACCACCCGCCACGTCGATGGCGCTCTACCCGCCTTCGCCGGGGAGGCTGGCGAGATCCCCCGGCTCGTGCACCGCCTCGACCGTGATACCTCAGGCGTGCTGGTGACCGGGCGCGGGCGCGCCGCCGCCGCCGCCCTGACGCGGGCCTTTGCCGACCGGGAAGCCCGGAAAACTTACTTCGCCCTCGTCGCATCGTGGCCAGAGGGACAGGAGGCCGGCGTTATCGATGCGCCGCTGCGCAAGGGCCGTGTCGGCGGCGAGGAGCGGGTTTTCGTCGACTCTGAAGGCCACGCCGACGCGCAGGCCGCCGAAACCCTGTTCCAGGTCGAGCGCCGGGGTCGGAACGGGCGCGTCCTGCTGTCGCTGGAGCCCAGAACCGGGCGCACGCACCAGCTGCGGGTGCATCTGGCCCACGCGGGCGGCGCAATCCTCGGGGACGGCAAGTACGGGCAGCGCCTGCCAGCCGACTGGGCGGCGCCCAAGCGGCTATATCTGCATTCTGCGCGGCTGGAAATCGCCCACCCCGAGGGCGGAATACTGCGGCTGGATGCACCTCTGCCATCCGCCTTCAACGAGGCGCTGGACGCTTGACCCGCCCCACGGCGGCGTTACACCCATTCGGGTCGCGCCCCGTCCGGCTGTTTTCCACAGAGTAGAGTTATCGGTGAGCCTGAGTTCCCCTCATAGCACCATGGTTGATGCCAGCCCGCAGCACCGGTTCAAGCTGCTGGCCTTCGACATGGACGGCACTCTGATCGACAGCCTCGCCGCCATCGTCGATGCGAGTGTCGAGGCCTTTGCCGGCACGCCGTTCCCGACCCCGAGCGCGGAGCAGGTGCGACAGGTCGTGGGGCTGCCACTGGAACTGTGCGTGGAGCACTGGGCGCCGCAGGCCAACCGGGCCGAAGTGCTGGACCTGGCCGAGGCTTACCGCCGGGCCTTTCGCGGGCAGCGCGAGCGCGGCGACATCAGCGAGCGGCCTTACACCGGCGTCGAAGCCACGCTTGCGGCCCTCACGCACGACGAGATCTTCATGGCTGTGGTCACCGGCAAGGATCGGCGCGGGCTGGACAGCGCGCTGGCGCACCATGGCTTCAGCCGGTTCTTCCACTCGCTGCAGACCCCCGACAACAACCCCAGCAAGCCCGCGCCGGACATGGTCTGGACCGCCAACCGCGAGACCGCGACCGAAGCGCGGGATACGGTGGTGATCGGCGACACCAGCTTTGACATCGAAATGGCGCGCAACGCCGGGGCCTTTGCCGTCGGCGTCACCTACGGCAACCACGACCCGTCGGTGCTGCGCCGGGCGGGTGCCCACGCGCTGATCGACAGTTTTCCGACCTGCCCGGGGTGCTGGCTATGCTGAGTGAAGCGGAGGTGCCCTGATGCAGATCGGTAGCAGCGGCGAAGCGGGCAAGATCCGCAAGTTTTACAAGAAAGCCACCGTGGAGGCCTGCGCCGACGGCTCTGGCTGGCGGGTCATGCTCGACAGCCACGAGCTCAAGACCACAGCCAAGCACGATTTGCACCTGCCCTCGCGCTCGCTGGCGGAGGCGCTGGCGCGGGAGTGGAACGCGCAGGAGCGCGACGTCATCCCCCAGACCATGCCGGTGACCCAGCTGGTGTTCACGGGATTGGACAACTTCGCCGGATCACTGGACGAAATCCGCGAAGAAACCGCGCAATATGGGGAAACCGACCTGCTGTGCTACCGTGTCACCGAACCGCGCGCGCTGGCGGCGATACAGGATGAGCAATGGCAGCCGCTGCTCGACTGGGCGGCGAAGCAGCTCGACGCGCCGCTGACCGTGACCCGCGGCATCATGGCGGTGACCCAGCCGCGCCAGTCGGTGGCAGCGCTGCGGCGACCGCTGGAGCGCCTCGACGTGCTGCACATCACGGCGCTGCGCACGCTGGTTGGCGCAACCGGCAGCCTGGTGCTGGCGCTTGCGGTTTATTTCGGCCGACTGTCCCCGGGGCAGGCGGTGGAACTGGCCACGGTCGAAGAGCGCTTCCAGCTCGAAACCTGGGGCGCGGATGAAGAACTCGAAGCCACACTGGCGGGAAAACAAGAAGACGCCGAGGCCGCAGGGATCATCCTCAGCGCCCTCAGCCGCCGGGACTGACAGCGGTCCCCACGGCAAAAGAGAACGAAGGCAGACAGGCAGGACAGGACCAGGGAGAACAAGGCCATGCCCAACCACGTAGCCGAACTTGCACGCCGTCGCGAACGCGCCCGTCTGGGCGGCGGTCAGGACCGCATCGACGCCCAGCACCGGCGCGGCAAGCTGACCGCGCGAGAGCGCCTCGACGTTTTGCTCGACCCCGACACCTTCGAAGAGTTCGACATGTTCGTCGAGCACCGCGCGACCGACTTCGGCATGCAGGACCGGCGCATTCCCGGCGACGGCGTGGTGACTGGTACCGGCCTGATCAACGGCCGTCGGACGTTTGTCTACAGTCAGGATTTCACGGTCTTCGGTGGCTCCCTGTCCGAAGCTCACGCCGAGAAAATCTGCAAGGTGATGGAGCAGGCCATGCGGGTCGGCGCGCCCGTCATCGGGCTGGCGGACAGTGGCGGTGCCCGCATTCAGGAGGGCGTGGCCAGCCTCGGCGGCTACGCAGACGTGTTCCAGCAGAACGTGCTGGCCAGCGGCGTGGTGCCGCAAATCTCCATGATCATGGGCCCCTGTGCCGGCGGGGCGGTGTATTCGCCCGCGATCACCGACTTTATCTTCATGGTGCGCGATACGTCGTACATGTTCGTCACTGGTCCCGACGTGGTGAAGACCGTCACCCACGAAGACATCACCCAGGAAGAGCTCGGCGGCGCCTCCACCCACACCCGGGTGAGCGGCGTGGCCGACGCCGCCTTCGAAAACGACATCGACGCGCTGCTCAATCTGCGCCGTTTCTTCGGCTTTCTGCCGCTAAGCAACCGCGACCGCGCGCCGAAGCTGGAAACCGTCGATGACCCGCGCCGGGATATCCACGCGCTGGACCGCCTGGTGCCCGAGGATCCCACCAAGCCCTATGACATGAAGGAAGTCATCGACAAGATCGTCGACGACCGTGAATTCTTTGAGCTTCAGCCCGACTTCGCCGCCAACATCATCACCGGTATGGCCCGGATGGACGGCTCGACCGTCGGCATCGTCGCCAACCAACCGATGGAGCAGGCGGGCTGTCTGGATATCAACGCCAGCCGCAAAGCAGCCCGTTTCATCCGGTTCTGCGACGCCTTCCACATCCCGGTGGTGACGCTGGTCGACGTGCCCGGCTTCCTGCCCGGCAAGGATCAGGAGCACGACGGCATCATCCGCCACGGTGCCAAGCTGCTCTACGCCTATGCCGAATGCACGGTGCCCAAGGTGACGGTCATCACCCGCAAGGCTTACGGCGGCGCCTACGACGTCATGGCGTCCAAGCATCTGCGCGGGGATGCCAACTTCGCCTGGCCTACCGCAGAGATCGCGGTCATGGGCGCCAAGGGCGCGGTGGAAATCATCTTCCGCAAGGAAGCCGGCGACCCGGAGCAGCTCCAGCGCCGCACCGATGAGTATCAGGAGGCCTTCGCCAACCCCTTTGTCGCGGCCAAGCGTGGCTACATCGACGACGTGATCATGCCCCACGGAACCCGGCGGCGGATCATCCAGTCGCTGGACATGCTCAAGACCAAGAAGCTCGACAACCCCTGGCGCAAGCACGGCAACATTCCACTATAGGCGGCAGAACGGGGCGGGTTTCCGCCCTGCCTTCGCCCGGCTATAACGATCCGAGCGCGCACCGCATCCAAAGGGACTTTCATGCTTCGTCTGGGCATCTTCATCGCGGCACTGATCGCAGTGTTCATAGCGGCACTGAGCCTGACGCCGCGGCTGCTGACCCCGAACGTGTACCGTGCGCAGGCGCTGGTCGGCCTGACCCGCGCGCTGGGTCAACCGGTGACGGCGGGCGAGGATGCTGCCATCCGGCTTCTGCCCCGGCCGCGCTTGCAGCTGACCGATGTGCGGGTGCTGGGTGACGGCGCACGGACCGATGACGTGCTGCTCGCCGCCGATACGGCGACCTTCGACCTGCGTCCCCGCGCGCTGGCGACCGGGCGGATTGTCGTAGAGGCCGTCGATCTCGACCGCCCGGTGATCTTCCTGACCCGGGCTGAAGACCGCTCCGTGACCTTCGGTGCCGCGCCGCTTTTCTCCGGTCTGTCGGGGCAGAGTGAAACCCCCGCGACCCTGTCATTGCTCAACTTGTCCGATGGTGAGTTGCTCTACGTCGATGAACCGCTGGGCCAGTCCCTGCGGCTGGGGATTGATGATCTGCGGGTCGAGCGCGTCGATGGTTATGCCTTCGAGGCGAAAGGGCGCGTTCTGGCCGGGCAGGCGCCCTACGACGTCCAAATCGCCTTTGTGCCGACGGCGAACCCGCGCGGGGAGCGTGGCTTTGATATCGACGTGCGCGGCGAAGCGGGCCGCCGGATCAGCCTCAGCGGCGCCATCGATGACAAGTTTGCCAACAGCCTGATCGTGCGCGAAGACCTCGGCTGGAAGCTCCGTGCAGAAGGCTTCCGCCATCCACTGCTGGGTCGCATCGGCCTCGATAACGGGCAGGGCATCAAGGTCGAATCCCGGGTGCTGAGCGATCAGGAAGGCTACGATTTGCCCGGCCTGACCCTAAGTCTGGCCAATGGTCAGCAAATCCGGGGCAAGGCGCGGCTGAGCCCGTCGCCTGATCAGAATTTCCTCGACCTGATCCTCTCCGGGAACGGCATCACCCTTGCCACAGCCGCCGCTGACCTGCCGGTGCGCGACTGGACCGCGCTGCTACCCGGCGCTGTTGCCGACCTCGGTGGGCTGGGCCTGCGCTTCGATATCAGTGCGCAGGATCTGAGCCTGCCCAACGGCACGGCGGTCGAACGGCTCACTGTGGCCGGAGCCCTCACGGCGGCAGATGGCCTGCGCCTGCGTTCACTCCGCGCCAAGACCGATGCTGCCGTGTCCTTTGACCTCGACCGGCTGATCGTAGCCGGGTCAGACGAGCTGGAGTTCGCAGGTCGGATTACTGCTGATGATCCTTCGCGCCTGATCTCGGACCCGGACCGCGCCGAGCTGGCACGGAGCCTCGGGCGGCTGAATTTTGAGGGCGAAGTGGCGCTGATCGATGGCGCACTCGCCGTGACCAGCGGCCGGGTCGAAACCAGTCAGGGCGGCTTCAGCGTCGATGGCGCCCCGTTCTCGCTCGATGCGGTGACCGGACTGGGCGCGGCGCGGCTGTCGGTTGATGTCGAGACCCTCGACCTCAGCACATGGGCGCCTGAGCTCGATGTCAGCTCTGTGCCTGAACTGGCCGAGCAGGGCCGGGTGCTGACCGAGCGCATGCGCGCTTTGGGCGCTGGCTCGCTGTCGATCCGGGCCAGCACCGCGACCCTCGGTCCGCGCATCTTCCGGGCGTTTGAGGCCGAGGTTGAGCCACTGGGCGACCGCAGTCAGGTGCTCGACGCCCGCTTCCTCGACGAAGACGGCAACCACGTCCACGCTGTCACCCGTTTTGATGAAACCGGGGAGACCCTGCAGTCCGGACAGGTGGAAATCATCCTCAGCGACCGCCCCCGGGCGGCGGAAAGGGCGCTGTCACGCTTTGCCCCGGCTGCCCTCGAATACGACCTGCTCGCCCGTGCGCTCGATACGCTTGCGCTCGACCGGCTGGTGCTGCTGCGGCCGACGGCGGACCGCCCATGGGAGCTGAGCCTGATCAGCGCGGACAGCGACCTGTCGGCGACCATGCCCGATGCAGACGGCAATCAGACCTGGTCCTTTAGCGCCGCCCGTGCTGCCGATCTGTTCACGGTTCTGGGCCTTCCTACGGCCATGCTTGATCCGTCGGCTGCGCCGGAGACCAGTCGCGGGGCCATGGTCAGCGGCCGGTTTTCGAAGACGGCACGCTGGTCGGGATCGGCACGGTGTTGGGGGCTGATCTGACCGTTTCGCGACAGCCGTCACGGTGCCGACAACGTGCAGAAGATCTGGTCGGCCCAGCGCTGCAACTCAGCCTCGAACACCCAGAGGCTTCGGAGCTGCTCGCCGCGCTGGGGCTGGGCGATATCCGACTGGCATCAAGGCAGCCCGCCAAGCTCGATCTGGTGTTTAGCGCCGGTTCCGCTGCGGCTGACCGCGCGTTCAACATCGATCTGGCGCTTGGGGATGGCGTGCAGATGACAGGCGACGGGCGCTTTCACACCCGCGCCCGGACATTCAGTTTCATCGGTGAGGCCGACCGGATCGTGGGTGCAGACTGGCTCGCAGCCCTGTCTTCGGGCAGCGGCGATACCCTGATCTCACCGCTGCTTGCCGGACTCTCGGGCGAGGTCGCCCTGGCGATCGGGCAGCTCGACGCCGGTGATCTGGGGCAGGTTGAAGACGCGACACTGGCGCTGTCATTCACCCCCGGACGCTACATTGTCGAGCGGTTCGACGGCCGGATCGTGGACGGGCCGCTGGTTGAAGGTGGGTTGAGCCTGAGCGGCGACCTGTTGGTCGGGCAGGATGTCTTTGCCGATCTGTCGATTGCGATTTCGGACGCGCGGCCGGTGTTCCGGCCTGCGGCGGAGACGGCGCTGACCTTCGACACGCTGAGCTTCTCTGCCGACAGCTTTCAGGCCCGCGCCGCTGGCTTGCAGGATTGCTGAGGGCCGCAGCGGCGAGTTTCGAAGTCGATGGTCTGGCGCGGCTGGAACTGGCCCTGACCGCGATCAACGCCGCCGAGCAACTGCCCGCCGCCGGGCCCTGGCGCGGCTTTCTGACCGGGCCGCAGGGGATCAGCGCCTACGAGGATCTGCGCGGACTGTTCTTTGACGGGGCCGCCACGCTGACCGGTCTGGTGCAGATGGATGCCGGCGCGCTGACCACCAGCACACTGACGCTCGCCGGACGGCCCGGTACCCTGCTCGCCAAGGGGCAGGTGTCGCTGGAGGGCTGGGCTGCCGCAGGGTTGGACGGCGCCGGACCGGCGCGGATCGAACTCTACAGCGCCGAGGACGCTGCATTGGTGGAGCAGGTGCTGCTGATCAGCGGGCCGGTTGCCGAACCCGCTCAGCTCTCGGTCGAGCGCTGAGTCTGCCGCGCCCGGGCGTAAAGCACCTGCCGGATTGCACTTGGCAGACCGTTGCCGCCCCGCACCCGGTCGATCGCTGCGATTGCCGCGGCCAGCGATAGACCTCTTCGAGCGCCAGCGCCTGCAGACCTTGCCAAAACACCGGTTCGAGCGAAATCGAAGTGGCGTGCCCGGCGATGGTCACCGAGCGCTTCATCGGGCGCTGATCGATGCCGTCGGGCGCCAGCCTGGCTGTTTCCAGCCAGCTTTCGAAGGATGAGGGGTCAGCCACGGGGTCATGCAGCCTTTCGATACGTTTATCGCCGTAGACTGGTCCGCCGCTTCGGTCCCGGTCAAGGGGGCGAACTCGATTTGGATCAGCCGCCGCCGGGCAAAGCCGGACGGGCAGGGCCATCGGCTGCTGAACTTTCCACGCGATTTGAGGCGGAGGCCTTCCTCGGCCGCGAGATCGAGCGCAGCCAATCCGAGAGGACGCGGCTGCTCATGGGCTTTGATTTTCCCTTTGGCTATCCGCAAGGCTTTGCTGCGAGGCTCGCCACTCAGGCGCTCGCGAACGGGGAAGCAGCATTAAATGCCGTCGGAGATATCGCCCCCTGGCGCGTGATCTGGCGGGTGTTCTCTGCATTGATCGAAGACGACGAGCGCAACGCCAACAACCGCTTTGCCGTTGGCGCTGAGCTGAACCGCTGGCTGGGCTTTGACGAGGGGCCGTTCTGGGGCTGCCCGCGCCAGCACGCGGGGCCGAACCTCTCGCCCTACCGCCCCGCCACGCACATCCTTGCCGAGCGCCGCCTGTGCGAAGTCCCGGTACCCAAGTCGCAGCCGGGGTGGAAGCTTGCCTACGTTGGCTCGGTCGGCTCGCAGGGCTTGATGGGGATTCCTGTGCTGGAGCGCCTGCGCCAGCGCCTCGGGGTCACGGTCTGGCCCTTTGAACCCGTTCCCGCAGAGGGGCCAGCGCAGGTGTTCACCGAGCTTTATCTGTCGCTGTGGCCGGTCCCGGCCATGGGCGGGCCTTGCAAGGATGCTGATCAGGTCAGCGCCATGACCGCAGGATGGCGTCGCCGGCCCGACGCGTTGGCGCGTTGGCTGACCGAGGCCTATCCTGAAGAAGTCCGGACCGAAGAAGGCTGGGTCCTGGGTGTGCCGTCGCCCTCGCGCGACTGATCGGCTGAGGCTTACTTGCGGCGGAAGGCGTCCAGCGTGACCACGTTATCGCCGGGCGCTGCATCCGCTTCGTCGGCTTCACCGCTGTCGTCGCCCTATCGTCTTCTGCACTGGCAGGGGTGTCAGGTCCAGCGGCCGCTTCTTCCGGCATCACCGGTCCCGTCATCGTCATCGCCCTCGTCAGTCAGCGAAGGCAGTTGCAGGGCGAAGCCTTCTTCCTGGCAGACCAGACCCTCGATCGCGTCGAAGGGAATGCTGAGGTCCTCGTAGCCTTCGCCAAAGGACAGGGTGACGTCGAAGCCCTCGTCACCGAGCATCAGGTTTTCGCTGTAGCCACCGAAGACCAGATGGATGGCCTCTGGATATTCTTCCTTGAGGTAGTCGGGGAGTCCACGCCGGGGTGGGTGGTTTTGACCACCAGCAGGATGTCGGGCGCCTTCGGCCCTTCGTCGGTGTACCGGCTCAGCACGTCCTTGAGAAAATCACGGCTCCGCTGCGCGAAGAGGGATTTGATCACGGCTTGACTCATTCGGACGGTCCTTGCTGGCAACGGCTTGCCTCTTACAAGCAAAGACCCCGGGCCAAAGCAAGCCGGGATGTGCGCGGTTCAACTATGACAGAGAGAAATTGGGCGTTCTGTTGCTAGGTGCCCAAGACCCCACCTGTACATGCTAATGCACAGGAATTCAGTTTCGCGGGCTCAGCTGCTTACGCAGCGAGAGCAGCACGCGGAGCAACATAGTTGTTTGCAACTGTGTTTAACGACCCGGTTACGCCGGAATCATCACGGGCGAAACAAACAGCTTTCAATGCACGTCGATCCTATTTCGCCCCCATAATTGGCTATTGGTGGAGGCGCCGGGTACCGCCCCCGGGTCCGCAACATCTATTTACCTGCCTGGTTTATCGCCATAGAGCGAGGCTCACCTGTCAATATAAGCGTTTTCACCGACCATGCAATTGGGTAGTGATGGTTTCATTATGAGTGATAGCACAGACCAGAACCGCCAGATCGCCCTGGAGATCGAAGAACTCCGCGCCTTTACCCGGCCGACGTCGCGGGTAACATCCACGGCGCTGGAAGATCGGCTCTACAAGATTTTCCCCGTCCTCGACCACGGCTTCGTCCGGGTGATCGACTACATGGGCGACGATACCTCGATCGTGCAGGCCGCCCGCGTGTCCTACGGCAAGGGCACCAAGTCGGTGCGCAACGACGAGGGGCTGATCCGCTATCTCATGCGCCACCGCCACTCGACGCCCTTCGAGATGTGCGAGATCAAGTTCCACATCAAGTTGCCGATTTTCGTGGCCCGCCAGTGGATCCGCCACCGCACCGCGAACGTCAACGAGTACTCCGCGCGCTACTCCATGCTCGATCGCGAATTCTACATCCCGGCGCCCGAGCATCTGGCCGCGCAGAGCGATATCAACAACCAGGGCCGGGGCGACGTGCTCCGTGACGAAGAAGCGGCCGAAGTGCTGGACATGCTCAAGGCCGACGCCGTCCGCTCCTACGACCGCTACGAGACCCTGCTCAACGAACGCCAGAACGGCCGCGTGATCAACGAGGATAAGCAGGGGCTGGCCCGCGAACTGGCGCGCATGACCCTGCCGCTGTCTGCCTATACGCAGTGGTACTGGAAGGTTGATCTGCATAACCTGAACCACTTCCTGAGCCTGCGCATGGACCCGCACGCCCAGTACGAGATCCGTGCCTTTGCCGACGTCATGTTCGATATCGTGCGCGACTGGGTGCCGCTGACCGCCAAAGCCTTCGAAGACTACCGCGTGAACAGCTTCGATCTCTCCGGTCCTATGCTGGCCGCCGTGCGCCGCATGGTGCGGGGGTGAGAAGGTCGACGCCGACAACTCGGGTCTATCGGGCCGTGAGTGGCGGGAGTTGCAGGCGGCGCTGGGCCTGAGCGACTGACGATTGCCGGGCTGAGCGACTGACCGCCCCGATGTCAGACCCCCTCCAACCCAACCCCTATCGCGCCCCGGCCTTCGGTCCGGCGGACAACGAGCGGATGATCCCCGCCGGCCACGTGGTGCTGGTCGTGGGGCTGCTGCTGTTGCTCGCGCCCTTGTTCGGGCTGATCAGCAGCCTGCTTTCCGGGGGCTGGACCCCGGCGCTGGACAGCCACCGCATCATCCTCACAGACGTGCTGTTGTCGCTGCTGCTGCTCGGGGCTGTCCTGCTGCTCGGGCTGAGCCGCCGCTATAATTGGGAACGCTTTGGTTTCTGGATGCCCGCTGGGACCGATTTCGTCTTCGTCGCGGGGATCCTCGTCATATCTTTCCTGCTGCAGCCGCTGTTTATGTTCGGCTTCGACCCGAGTTCGGATGAGGCGAGCCGTCCTGCGCGAGGGTTTTTTTTTCGCCGCCTATCACCCCGGTGGGGCGCTGGTGTTCGAGCTGCTGGTGGTGCTGTCGCTGGTGGTGCTGACCCCTTTGTTCGAGGAGGTCGCCTTTCGCGGGGTGATCTTCGGCTGGGCGCGGCAGCGGCTAGGGTTTGTAGAGTCCGCGCTGTTCAGCGCGCTGGTGTTCGCGGCCTTCCACAGCGCCTACATCGACAACCTGGGCCCGTGCTGGGGACTACGGGCGATGGCGATGATTTTCACCCTCGGTTTTCTGTCCGCTTTGCTGTTTGAACGGACCGGATCACTGATCGCGCCGACCGCCTTGCACGCGCTGTTCAACGTGCAGGCTGTTTTGCCGCTGCTGACAGAGCAGCCTGCTGCTTGAAATCACTCGGCTCGGCCCCAACCTTTGCATCAGACAACACACGACGATTCAGGGAAATCTTCATGTCAGAGAATAACGGTGGTGACACCAACATGGCGCAGAGTTCCAACGGTTCCGGCCCCTGGGGCAGCGGCGGCGGTGGAAACGGCGGCGGAAAGGGCCCCTGGGGGGGCTCCAACAAGGGCGACGGAAGCCGTGGTTCCGGTGGTCAGGGCCCCTGGGGCGGTGGCTCCGGTGGCGGCAACTCCAACGGCACTGGCAGCGGTAATGACGGCGACAGCGGCGGGATCAACGTCGAGAGCCTGTTCAACCGCGCACGCCGCAACGTTGGCGGCGGTGGTGGGGGCGGCGGCGGTGGTCGCCGGCAGTCCCCCGGCGGCATGCCCCGTAACCTGCCGCTGCCATTGATCATCCTCGGCCTGCTGGGCACCTTCGGGATCGTCTGGTGGAACGCCGGCGGCGTCCGCCTTGTCAGCCCGTCGCAGGAGCTGGTGGTGACATTCCTGGGCAAGTACCAGACGACCAAGGGCGAAGGCCTGCAGATCCAGTGGCTCTCCCCGCTCCAGCGCAGCTACGTCATCAACGTGCTGCAGCAGCGTGAGACCCCCGTGGGCGCCAACGGCGAGCGCGTCGACGTCTCCGCCATCATCGAGCGTCGTAACCAGCGCTTGGCTCAAGCCAGCCCCCGCGCAAGCTCGACGACTGAAACCCTGACCGAAGAGGATTTCGTTGAACCCAACGTGGTGCTGCAGGAGCTGCAGAACGAGACCCGCGGTCGGCTGAACCAGAACCTGATGCTGACCAACGAAGGCAAGATCGCCGACGTGGACGTCAACGTGTTCTGGAACGTCGCCAACGCGCAGAACTTCCTGTTCAACGTCAAAGATCCGTCGGAGGGCTTTGGCGGCCTGAACTCGACCGACCCGACCGAAACCATCAAACTGGCGGCCGAAGCGGCACTGCGCTCAGCAGTGGCAACCCGGACGCTGGATGAGGTTGTCGACCGTACCGGTCTGGCGCAGGACATTGAATCACAGTTGCAGGCCCTGCTCGACGAGTACGGTGCCGGCATCAACGTGGTTCGTGTCGACGTGCCCTACGCCCAGCCTCCGCTGGCGGTTCTGCCGTCCTACAACGCGGTGAAGAACGCGGAAAAGACCAAGAACGAGATCATCAACAAGGCACAGGCCGAAGCGACCCGGGTGATTAACGAAGCCCAGGGTACGGTTGATATGGTGCTGCAGGAAGCAACGGCCTTCAAAAACGAGACTGTTGCCGCGGCCCGCGGTGAGGCCCAGCGCTTCAACGAGGTCCTCGAGGCCTACGCCGAAGCCCCAGAGGTAACGGTGCAGCGCCTGTATCTCGATACCATGCGCGAAGTGCTGATCACGGCAGACATCACCATCGTCGATGGTACGCTGGGCGGGGATACCCTGCCACTGCTGCCGCTCAGCCCGCTGAACCAGTAATCGTGACCGGAGACCAGAAATCATGAACCGAGTTCTTATCCCCATCGCGATTGTTGCAGTCGCACTGTTCTGGGCCTGGTCGGCCGTGGTCATCGTTCTCGAAGACAAGCACGCCGTGGTCCGATCCTTCAACGCGATCCAGCGCGCGGAAACCGACCCCGGGATCAGCTTCAAGCTGCCTGCGCCTTTTGGTTCCGTCGATTATATCGAAAACGGGTTCTGGCCACCGACCCGGAAATCGAGCAGTTCATCCTCTCCGACGACACCCGTCTGGACGTGGACTACTACGTTCGATACCGGATCACCGATCCCATCACCTACGTCCGGAACACCAGCGATCTGCTGAGCGTTCAGCAGGTTGAGCAGGCGTCAAAAGACAGCCTCTCCGAAGCCCTGCGTTCGGTCGGGTTGTCGACGGTGCTCTCCGACCAGCGTGATCAGCTGCTGCTGAACGTGCGATCGGAAATTTCGACCAAGATGGGTGAGCTGGGTATCGACGTTGTCGATATCCGCATCGGCCGCGCTGACTTCGTGGCTGAAAACCTGCCGTTTGCGTTTAACGAAATGTCGGCCGACCTGCTCGATACCTACAAGTCCTGAACTCTCCAACGGTTCGGCAGAAGGCGAGCGTCTGCGGGCAACCGCAAACCAGGAAGCACGGACCAAGGTTGCGACCGCCCGGGCCACCGCAGCGATCATGCGAGGTGAGGCCGAAGCCGAAGCCGCCCGGTTGCTCAACGCAGCCCACGGTCGCGACCTGGAGTTCTACACCTTCTGGCAGTCGATGCAGGCCTACCGTGAATCGGTTGCCCTCGAGGATAACGCGCTGATCCTGTCGACTGACAACGACTTCCTGAAGTCGCTGCAAAGCCCGAGCCTGCTGCAGTAGGCTCGGCCTTGAGGCGGTCTCTTTCAAGCCCAGCGGGCTTAGGGGACCGCCGATCCCTGCTTCTTTCGCCACCGGGACTGCGCACTTCTCCGGCATCGACACCCGGCGCGCTGCCGCAATGGCCGGGCATGAAGCGAAACACCGTTAATGCATGTTCACTCGTGCTCACGCCTCTGTGAAGCGCGGATTTAAACCGCCTCCACGCCTAGGTTGAGACACAATTACCCCCAATCTCAGGGGTCGCAGGCAAGGGCATCCCGTCGCCCGGTGCCTGCTCAAAACAGACCACTTTGAACTGAGCTTTCAGGAGTCATTGGAATGAAACACAAGGGCATGTTGAGCCTTCACGGCCTGCGCACAGGTGTGGGTGCTGGCCTGCTGGTCATCGCCACGGTTGCGCTGTCGCCGCTTGCCTCGGCCAGACCAGCCCCGGACAGCTTCGCCGATATTGTCGAAGAGCTGCTCCCCACCGTCGTCAACGTTTCCACCACGTCCGTTGCGACCCGAAACCCGTTGGATGCCGAGGAATTCGAGCAGTTCCGCGATTTCATGGAGCGCTTCGGCCGCCCCATGCCGCTGCCCGATCAGAACAACCGGCGCTCGCAGTCGCTGGGTTCGGGCTTCATCATCGATCCCAGCGGGATCATCGTGACCAACAACCACGTGATCGAGGGCGCTGACACCATCACCATCACCCTGCACGACGATACCCAGTTCGAGGGCAAGCTGCTGGGCACGGATGAGCGCACCGACCTTGCCGTGGTCAAGATCGATCCCGGCGAGACGGTGCTCAAGGCCACCTCATGGGCCGATAGCGATGTCGCCCGCGTTGGCGACTGGATCGTCGCCATCGGCAACCCCTTCGGTCTTGGGTCCACCGTGACGGCGGGCATCATTTCCGCCAAGGCGCGCAACATTAACTCCGGCCCCTACGACAACTTCATCCAGACCGATGCCTCGATCAACCGGGGCAACTCAGGTGGTCCGTCGTTCTCCATGGACGGCAAGGTTGTGGGCGTGAACACGGCGATTTTCTCTCCCTCCGGCGGCTCGGTGGGGATCGGCTTTGCCATCCCTTCCAACATTGCCAGTCAGGTTGTGGAACAGCTTGCCACCCGCGGTGAAGTACGCCGTGGCTTCCTCGGTACCCGCATCAAGCCGGTAACCATCGAAGTTGCCGAGCTGCTGGGTCTCGACGATCCACGCGGGGCGCTGGTGCGCTCGCTGATCGAGACGGGTCCGGCCAAGAATGCCGGTATCGAGCCCGGCGATGTCATCCTTCGCTTCGACGGCAAGGATGTTGAGAGCGCACGTTCTCTACCGCTCATGGTCGCGCAGACCCCCGTCGGTAAAGCCGTCGACGTCGTCGTCTGGCGCGATGGGGCTGAGCTGACCGTATCGCTGACCCTTGGCCTGCTGCTGCCAGACGCCGTTGCCGACGCCGGCGCGGGGGGTGACGGCGATACTACGCCTGAACCAGAAGGCGACCCCGGCGTGGAACAGTTGCGGTCCTATGGCATGAGCGTTGACCCGCTGAATTCAGCGGCGATGGGCGAGCTCGACCTTGGTGAGTATGACGCCGGGGTCATGGTGACCGAACTGGTGGAGGACAGCCCGTTCTTCGACCAGGGGCTGGTTGTCGGCGACGTCATCCTTGAGATCGACAACGTACAGGCCACTTCGGCTGCCGACGTTGCCGAAGCCATCCGCTCTGCTGACGAGGAAGGCGCCGGCATCATGGCCGTCGTCATCGTCCGCGAGGGCCAACGAATTTGGCTGGTGCTCCGCACCCGCTGATTACCCGGCGCCTGAATTCCCGGGTTTTGGGGGTCGTCCTTCTCCTCAGGGCGGCCCCTTTTTTTGTGGGCAAGACGATCCCGCCTTGGCATTGAAGGGCCTATGACAGCCTTGAGTGCCATCTATGGGCCGACAGCTTCGGGCAAGACCGCGCTCGCCATCGAGCTTGCGCAGGCGACCGGGGCGGCGATCCTCAACGCAGATTCGATGCAGGTCTATGCCGACCTGCGGATCGTCACCGCCCGTCCGAGCGAAACCGAAGAAGCCGCAGCAGAGCACCTTCTCTACGGCATCCTGCCGGGTAGCGACCCCTGTTCAGTGGCGCGCTGGGTGGCGCTGGCCAAGGCCGAGATCGCTGCGCTGGCACCGCGCCCGGTGATCCTCGTCGGTGGTACCGGGCTCTATCTCAAGGCACTCTACGAGGGGCTGTCGGACATTCCCGAACCCGACACGGCTGTGCGGAGCACGGCGCAGGCCCGGCTCGACGCGCTGGGACTGGCCGGATTCCGGGCTGAAGTCGGCGGCACGCGATCCCGGCACCCCGGAAAGCGTGATCGACCCGCAGCGGCTGCTTCGCAGCTGGTCGGTGTACGAAGCCACCGGCCGCGCCCTCTCCGAATGGCAGGGTGAGCGGGCCGGGGGTCTTGGGCCGTTTCCGGTGTTCGACCTCGCCCCGGACCGCGAGGACCTGCACGCCCGCATCAATCAGCGTTTCGGGATGATGCTCGAAGCGGGTGCGCTGTCGGAGGTGGCAGCGCTGGCCGGGCAGGACCTGCCATCGAGCCTGCCGATCATGCGCGCCGTGGGGGTGCCGGAGCTGCTTTCTGTGCTAAACGGAGAGCTTGATCAGGCAGAAGCGACCGAGCGCGCCTGCGCGGCCTCACGACAATATGCGAAAAGACAGCTGACCTGGGGTCGAAATCAACTCAGCTACGCAATAAAATTTCAAAAATACCCCGTGAAATTGTCATTTATAGAAAATATCAAGGCTGATATCTTGTCAGTTATTGGCTAATCCGGTTGACCCTGTTCTGGCAGTCTGCTTAGCCTTTCGGCAAGGGATCGGCTCAAATCGGGCCGTATCCACCACCCTGATATTTACGGCAAATTCGGAACCAACCATGAGTGACACGAAAACCGGTGCAGAAACGCTGATCGCAGCCCTGGTCGAGCAGGGAGTTGAAGTCATCTTCGGCTATCCCGGCGGCGCAGTCCTGCCGATTTACGATGCCCTGTTTCAGCAGAATTCGATCCGGCACATCCTCGTGCGCCACGAGCAGGCAGCGGTCCACGCGGCCGAGGGCTATGCCCGCTCGACCGGTAAAGTGGGCTGTGTGCTGGTGACCTCCGGCCCCGGTGCGACCAACGCTGTCACGGGCCTGACCGACGCGCTCATGGACTCTATTCCTGTTGTCTGCCTGACCGGGCAGGTGCCGACCCATCTGATCGGACAGGACGCCTTCCAGGAAGCCGATACCACCGGCATCACCCGCGCCTGTACCAAGCACAACTACCTGGTGAAGCAGGTTGAAGACGTCTCCGGCGTTGTTCACGAGGCCTTTCTGGTCGCGGCGACGGGCCGTCCCGGCCCCGTTGTCATCGACCTGCCCAAAGACGTGCTGATGAACAAGACTGACGTCTACAAGAAGAAGTCGGACATCCGCCGTACTTCCTACAAGCCGCGGCTCAAGGGCGATCTTGGACAGGTTGAGAAGGCCGTTGAGGCGCTGGCCCAGGCCAAGCGTCCGATCATCTACGCCGGGGGCGGGGTCATCAACGCAGGCCCCGAAGCCTCGCAGCTGCTTGTCGAGTTCACCCGGATGACCGGCGTGCCGATTACCAACACCCTGATGGGGCTGGGGGCCTACCCGGCTTCGGATAAGCAGTTTGTCGGGATGCTCGGCATGCACGGCACCTACGAAGCCAATCTGGCCATGTACAACTGTGATGTGATGCTGAATATCGGCGCGCGCTTTGATGACCGCATCACCGGAAAGCTCGACGAGTTCTCACCCAATTCGACCAAGATCCACGTCGATATCGACCCTTCGTCGATCAACAAGAACGTCGTGGTCGATATTCCGATCGTCGGCGATGCCGGACACGTGCTCGAAGACATGATCCGGTTGTGGCGCTCGAAGGCGCTGAACATTGACGCCGGTGAACTCAACGGCTGGTGGGAACAGATCAACCAGTGGCGCGGTGTCGATTGCCTCGGTTTCACGCAGGAGAAGGGCGAGGCGGAGATCCGTCCCCAGCACGCGCTCAAGCGACTGCAGGAGCTGACCCAGCACCGTGATGATGTCCTGATTTCCACCGAAGTCGGCCAGCACCAGATGTGGGCGGCGCAGTACCTCGGCTTTGAAAAGCCCAACCGCTGGATGACCTCCGGCGGGCTGGGGACCATGGGCTACGGTTTCCCGGCTGCCATCGGCATGCAGATCGGTAACCCCGGCGCCTGCTGCATCGACGTGGCTGGCGAGGCGTCGATCCTGATGAACATTCAGGAGCTGTCGACGGCGGTTCAGTACCGCCTGCCGGTCAAGATCATGATCATCAACAACCAGTGGATGGGCATGGTGCGCCAGTGGCAGGAACTGCTGCACGGCGGCGCGCTATGCGGAAAGCTACATGGAAAGCCTGCCCGACTTCGTCAAGCTGGCGGAAAGCTTCGGTGCCAAGGGCATCCGTGCGACCAAGGAGAGCGAGCTCGACGCCGCGATCCAGGAGATGCTGGACAGCGATGTGATGACGATTTTCGACTGCTGCGTGACCAAGGACGAGAATTGCTTCCCGATGATCCCGTCGGGCAAGCCGCACTACGACATGCTGCTTCCCGGCGCCAGTCAGGAGAAGGTCGCCGCCGCGATCCAGGGCGAAGGCCTCGCGCTGGTCTGATGCTGTCGAAACCAATCAACCCGTTCCGGATCTGAACACCCATGTCTGAAACCCGTACTTTTGCCGTCCTCGTCGATAACGAACCTGGCGTTCTGGCCCGTGTCATCGGGCTGTTTTCCGGCCGCGGCTACAATATTGAATCGCTGACCGTGACTGAGGTCGACGACGACGCCAACCTCTCCCGCATCACGATTGTGACGGATGGAACCACGCAGGTGCTGGCCCAGATCCGCAACCTGCTCGAACGGCTGGTGCCCGTGCATCGGGTCGAAGACCTCACGGCGGTGGCCGAGAGCCTGAATATGGAACCCCCAGTGCAGCGCGAACTGGCGCTGGTCAAGGTCGTGGGTGCCGGTGACAAGCGGGTCGAGGCCCTGCGCATCGCCGATATCTTCAAGGCCGAGGTCGTTGATACCGGGCTGGGGCACTTCGTGTTCGAGATCAAGGGGCGCAAGTCGCAGATCGACCGCTTCATCACGCTGATGATGCCGCTGGGTCTGACCGAAATCTGCCGCTCGGGCGTGATCGCGGTTTCGCGCGGTGATCAGGCGCTGTAGCGGCGCCCGGGTCTGCATGCATTAAGCGACGGAATGCAAGCCACGCGGCTGCGGGTCTGGACGGACCCGGCGGACAAGGCTAATCCGCTTTCCAACAGAGAAACAACAACGACGAAATCCGGAAGGAAACACCATGGCGATGCGCGTTTACTACGACAGCGATTGCGACATTAACCTGATCAAGGACAAGAACGTCCTGATCGTTGGTTACGGCTCCCAGGGCCACGCCCACGCGAATAACCTCAAGGACTCCGGCTGCAAGAACGTCAAAGTCGGCCTGCGTCCGGGTTCGGGTTCCGCAGCCAAGGCAGAGGCCGCCGGCCTAAGCGTGACCGATCCGGCCAGCGGCGCGGCCTGGGCCGATGTTACCATGGTGCTCGTCCCCGATGAGCTGCAGGCAGACCTCTACACCGACGCCCTGCGCGACAACCTTAAGCAAGGCTCCGTGCTGGCCTTCGCCCACGGTCTGAACATCCACTTCCAGCTGATCGAAGCGCGCCCCGACCTCGACGTGATCATGATCGCGCCCAAGGGCCCCGGCCACCTCGTCCGCTCCGAGTACCTCAAGGGTGCTGGCGTGCCGACCCTGATCGCGGTTGATCAGGATGCTTCGGGCAACGCGCAGGACATCGCCTCTGTCTTACGCTTCGGCCAACGGCGGCGGCCGCGCGGGTATCATCGAAACTACCTTCAAGGAAGAGTGTGAAACCGACCTGTTCGGTGAGCAGGCTGTTCTTTGTGGCGGTATCTCGCACCTGATCATGGCGGGCTTCGAGACCCTCGTGGAAGCAGGCTACGCGCCGGAAATGGCGTACTTTGAGTGTCTGCACGAGACCAAGCTTATCGTCGACCTGCTGTACGAAGGCGGGATGGCGAACATGCGCTACTCGATCTCCAACACCGCCGAGTACGGCGACTACATGACCGGCCCTCGCATGGTCACGGCGGAGACCAAGGCGGAGATGAAGCGGGTGCTGGAAGACATCCAGACCGGCCGTTTTGCCCGCGACTTCGTGCTGGAGAACAAGGCGGGTCAGCCGCACCTGAAGACCAAGCGCAAGCTGCAGCAGAGCCACCAGATCGAGGAAGTCGGCGCCAAGCTGCGCGCGATGATGCCGTGGCTGTCCGAAAACAAGCTGGTCGACAAGGCAACCTCCTCGGGTCAGTAAGCCCGCACGCCGACCATCGACCGGCGCGGCGACGGGCCGGGCTGACATTACACGCAGGGGCGGGGCCGCAGGGTCACCGCCCCTTGCTTTTTTCTTTGCCAAATTGCCCAAGCCATGTTTCGATTATCCCATGAACACAAGCATGGTCCTTTCTGCTCTGCTTCTATTCCGCCCCTGACGTCTCAGCCGGGCGGCGAACCGGCATGCGATCAGGGGCTTGAAATTAAATCCTCCAAAAGCGACAACACGGCGACCCAACGCTCGAAAAGCCATTGCTGAATCATGGCTGAGCCCGGCGCCGAGAGCAGGACCAGAAAACATGAGCATGCAGAAGACAGACGACAACCGCGTCAAGATTTTCGACACCACGCTGCGCGATGGCGAGCAGTCACCCGGCTTTTCCATGAACCACGACGAAAAGCTGCGGATGGCGGCCATGCTGGAAGAACTCGGCGTGGACATCATCGAGGCTGGTTTCCCGATTGCCTCGCAGGGTGACTTTGAATCCGTGCGCGCCATCGCGAAGCAGGCGTCCGACGACGTGGTGATCGCGGGCCTGTGCCGGGCGTCGGTGAACGACATCAACCGCGCGTGGGAAGCCCTGCAATACGCTCCGCTCGCGCGCATCCACACCTTCATTTCCACCTCACCGGTGCACATGAAGTACAAGCTGCGCATGGAGCCGGAGGCAGTGCTGGAGGCGATCCACAAGTCGGTCTCCCACGCGGCCAGCCTGACCAGTGATGTTGAATGGTCGCCCGAGGACGGCACCCGCACCGACCCGGATTTTCTGGTCGAGGTGGTCAAGACCGCGGTCGAGGCCGGGGCGACGACAATCAACGTGCCCGATACGGTCGGCTATCTGGTCGCGGACGAGTACGCCGAGCTGATCAAGATGCTGCTGAATTCGGTGCCGGGGCTGGACAAGTGCACCATCTCCACCCACTGCCACAACGACCTCGGGGTCGCCGTCGCCAACTCGCTGGGCGGTGTTGCTGCGGGCGCGCGGCAGATCGAATGTACCATCAACGGCATCGGTGAGCGGGCCGGTAACGCCTCGCTCGAAGAAGTCGCCATGGCGCTGCAGGTGCGGGGCGACCGGCTGCCGTACTGGACCCGGATCGACGGCACCAAGCTGGTCCGGGCCTCGCAGATGCTGCAGTCGATCACCGGCTTCTCTGTTCAGCCAAACAAGGCCATCGTTGGTGCCAACGCCTTCGCACACGAGTCCGGCATCCATCAGGACGGCATGCTCAAGAACGCCCAGACCTACGAGATCATGACGCCGGAGAGCGTGGGCTGGCAGAAGACCAACCTCGTACTCGGTAAGCACTCGGGTCGGGCGGCTTTCCGCAACAAGCTCGAACAGCTCGGCTACGGCGATATCGGCGAGAATGCGTTCCAGGATGCCTTTGTCCGCTTTAAGGACCTCGCAGACCACAAGAAAGACGTGACCGACGAGGATATCATCGCGCTGGTCGATGACAGCGCAGGCGATCAGGAAGCGGCCTACACCCTCGAAGATCTCAAAATTCACTCGATCGTCCATGGCGTCGCGCGGGTCGACGTATCCGTGCTCGAACGCGGTGAGGTGCGCACGGTGACGACCGAGGGCAATGGCGCGGTTGATGCCATCTTCAAGGGCATCAAAGAAGCCACCGGGCAGGACGGGCAGAAACTGGATCTCTACCAGGTGCACGCGGTCACGGGCGGCACGGACGCACAAGCCAAAGTCACGGTTCGGCTCAGCCAGGACGGGCGTTCTGTCTCCGGCACTGGCGCGGATTACGATACACTGTTTGCCTCTGCTCGGGCCTATATCCACGCCCTCAACAAGCTGCAGGTCTCGGAGCGCCGGGTCCACGCCCACCACGACAGCGCGGAAAGCGGCGGCGAAGCGGCCTGAGGGCCGGTTGCTTCCCTTTCCTGACGGCCAGAGCGATCCGATTGTAACCCGCAGGGCAGTTCGTCACCCTGCGGGTCTTTCCGGTGTACTTTTCCCATTTAAATTTGCTCCCAGCCGCCCTACATAGCGCGGTGACGTAACGGATTTTCAGCGGAGACGGGCCTATGCCATCGATTATTGTGACCGATCGGGACGGTGGTGAGCATAGCATTGAGGCCAAGAACGGCCACAAGGTGATGGAAATCATCCGCGATGCCGGCCTGGATATCGAGGCGGCCTGCGGCGGTTGCTGCGCTTGCGCGACCTGTCACGTCTATGTCGATGCCGAATGGTTCCCCAAACTCAACGCAGCAGACGAGGAAGAAGCGGGCATGCTCGACCTCGCCATGGACGTGCAGGACAACAGCCGCCTGTCGTGCCAGCTGGAAATGAGCGACGCCCTCGACGGCCTGCGCGTGGAACTGGCGCCGGCCTGATCGTGGTCTCGCGGGGCAGCCTGGCCTAAACCGGCGTCTTGCGTTTCAGGGATAGCAGCCCGACAGCCCATAACGCGGTGCTGTCTTGATTTTGTCATCCAATTCCGGTTCTCTGGCCGGGCTTGGCGGAGCAAACCGCCACCAGACCAGAGGTTTGAACAATGACGACGCACCCCGTGCGTTCGCTCGCTGCACCCGTGCGTGTGGCTGCGGACACGCCGTCCAGCGCATCTGTTGCGCCTGCGGCTGCGCCTGATAACAGGCACCCCGATCACCCGTCCTCTGCGGCGGCGGATCACCGTCCCCCGACGACGAAACCATCCGATCCCAACTTCTCATCCGGTCCCTGCACTAAGTTTCCTGGCTGGTCGCTGGACAAGCTTGCCCATGCCGCGCTCGGGCGCTCCCACCGCGCCAAGCAGCCGAAGGCCAAGCTCAAGGCCGTGATCGACCGGTCCAAGGCGCTGCTCGGCCTGCCCGAAGACTGGGTCGTCGGCATCGTTCCCGGCTCTGACACCGGCGCGGTCGAAATCGCGCTGTGGTCGCTGCTTGGCCCGCGACCGGTGACGGTGCTGGAGTGGGAGAGCTTTTCCAAGGACTGGGCCACGGACGTGGTCGGGCAGCTGGGACTGGGCGAGGCGCAGGTGATGAGCGCGGGCTACGGCCAGCTTCCTGATCTCGCTGCCGTATCCCCGGCGCACGATGTGGTTTTTGCCTTCAACGGCACCACCTCCGGCGGCGTGCGTGTGCCGAACCTCGACTGGATCGCTGAAGACCGCGAAGGCCTCGCGATCTGTGACGCGACCTCGGCCGCTTTCGCCATGGAGATGGATTTCAGCAAGCTCGATGTCGTGACCTGGTCGTGGCAAAAGGTGCTGGGCTCAGAGGCTGCCCACGGCATGCTGGCGCTGTCACCGCGGGCGGTGGCGCGGCTGGAAAGCCACCAGCCTGAGCGGCCCATGCCCAAGCTGTTCCGCCTGACCAAAGCCGGCAAGCTCAACGCCGGCATCTTCGAAGGCGCGACCATCAACACCCCATCCATGCTCGCGGTCGAAGATATGCTCGCGGCGCTGGATTGGGCAGAAAACATCGGTGGTGGCGCGGCCCTGATTGCCCGGGCGGATGCCAATTTTGCCGCTTTGGATGCCTGGGTGCAGGCAACCGACTGGATCGACTGGCTGGCCGATGACCCCGCCACCCGGTCGAGCACATCCATGTGCCTGAAGATCGTCGACCCGGCGTTCCTCGCCCTCGATGACGCGGCACAGGTCGCCTTCTGCAAGGCGCTGGTGAGCCGGATCGAGGCCGAAGGCGCCGGTTACGACTTCAACGGCTACCGCTCGGCCCCGGCCGGGCTGCGCATCTGGGGCGGCAGCACGGTCGAGACCGCGAATATCGAAGCTCTGCTGCCATGGCTGGCGTGGTCCTTCGCCCTTCAGACTGAAGAAACCATCAAACAAAAGGAACTCGCAGCATGAGCGCGAAACCCAAAATTCTGATCTCCGATTCCCTGTCCACGCAGGCCGTACAGACCTTTGAAGACCTCGGCTGCGAAGTCACCGTCTCAGGCAAGCTGACCCCCGACGAACTGGCGCACATGATCGCGGACTACGATGGCCTCGCCGTCCGCTCCGCGACCAAGGTGACGGCGGAACTGCTGGAAAAGGCCAGCAATCTGAAGGTTGTCGGCCGCGCCGGTATCGGCGTCGACAATATCGACGTCAACGCCTGCACCCGCAATGGTGTGGTCGTCATGAACACGCCCTTCGGCAACGCCATCACCACCGCCGAGCATGCCATCGCGATGATGTTCGCGCTGGCCCGACACATCCCGCAGGCCAATGCCTCAACCCACGAGGGCAAGTGGGAGAAGTCTCGCTTCATGGGGACCGAGCTGACGGGCAAGACCCTTGGCCTCGTCGGCGCGGGAAATATCGGTTCGATCGTGGCCCGCAAGGCCATCGGGATCGGGCTGAAGGTGCTGGCCTATGACCCGTTCCTCTCTGAAGAGCGGGCCAAGGATCTGGGCGTGACCAAGGTCGAGCTCGACAATCTGTTCGCCAAGGCCGATGTGATCACGCTGCACGTGCCGAAAACCGCCCAGACCGAGAACATGATCGACGCCAACGCGCTGAACAAGATGAAGAAGGGGTGATGCTGGTGAACTGTGCCCGTGGTGGACTGGTCGACGAGCTGGCGCTGCTCGCCGCGCTGGAAACCGGCCACGTGCGCGGGGCTGCGCTGGACGTTTTTGCGGTGGAACCCGCCAAGGAGAACCCGCTGTTCGGGCACCCAAGCGTGATTTGCACCCCGCATCTGGGCGCCTCTACCCAAGAGGCGCAGGAAAAGGTTGCCGTGCAGGTTGCCGAGCAGATGGCCAACTATCTGGTCGATGGCGCCGTGCAGAATGCCCTGAACACGCCTTCGCTGACCGCTGAAGACGCGCGCAAGCTCGGCCCGTGGATCGATCTGGCCAAGCAGCTGGGTTCGATGATCGAGCAGCTGACGGACGAGGAAATCATCGACATGCAGATCGAGTACTGCGGCGATGCCTCTGGCCTCAAGCACGAGCCCATTACCAACGCGGCGCTGGCGGCGATCCTCGGCACCAAGTTTGCGTCGGTCAATCTGGTCAACGTCCGCGACATGGCCAGCCAGCGCGGGATCAACGTCAAGGAAACCCGGACCGACAGCGCCGGCGACTATCAGGCCGTGGTGCGGATTTTCGTCTCGACACCGGACTACCGCCGTTCAATCGCCGGCACGATGATGGCCGGGCGCCCGCGTATCACGGAGATCAAGGGCATCCAGCTGGAATCCACGCTGGGCCGCTACATGCTCTACATCACCAACAAGGATACCCCGGGCCTGATCGGTGCCGTCGGCTCCCGGATGGCGGAGAGCGGGATCAACATCGCCAACTTCCACCTCGGGCGTCTGGCCGCTGGTGGGGACGCCATCGCCTTTCTGGAGATCGACAGCGCGGTCAGTGAAGATGACCTGAGCACGCTGCAGGGGCTGCCGCAGATCGACCGCTGCCGCTTCCTTGAATTCCCAGAACTGGCCGAGGCCTGAGCGTGGCTGTGCCGTACCGCCTGCTGGTCTCGGACATGGATTCTACCGTGGCCGAGACCGAAACCATCGTCGATATGGCCGAAGCACTCGGGATCGCGGATACCATCGCCGCGATCACCGAGCGCTCCATGCGCGGCGAGCTGGACTTTCGCACCGCGCTCGATGAGCGGGTGATGATGCTCCGGGGGCTGGCGTTGTCGCGGATCGAAGCCATCGCCCGCGAGGTTCGGCTGTCGGTCGGGGCAGAGGCCTTGCTCGACGCCTGCCGCGCTGCGGGCATGCGGACCGTTCTGGTCAGCGGCGGCTTCGACCTGATCGCCGACGTGGTCGGGGCCGCGCTGGGCTTTGACCGCGTGGTTGCCAATCGGTTGGACTTCGAAAACGGGCAACTGACGGGCCGGGTGCTGGGGCCGATCGTGACGGCGGAGACCAAGCTGGCCGTGCTGCGCGAGGAGTGTGCCGGACTGGGCATTGAGGCGGGTCAGGCAGTGGCGCTGGGCGACGGCGCCAACGACATCGAGATGATCCGCGCCGCCGGACTGGGTGTGGCCTATCAGGGCAAGCCCGTGACCCGGGACGTGGCCGACCTGTGTATCGACGATCTCAATGATCTGATCCCGCACCTGCAGCCTGCGCCGCATTGATTTGTCCTTCGCGCGCGTTCATGTTGCGAGCAGGGACCGAGGAGAGACGCATCCATGACAAAAGCAGCCCTTCACGACGCCTTGAAGCAGCGCTTTGGCGAGCGCTATTCAACCGCTGCCGCGATCCTTGAACGCCACGGCAAGGACGAGGCCTATCACGCCGGGGTTCCGCCCGAGGCGGTGGTGTTTGCGACGTCGACCGAGGACGTCGTCGAGGTCGTCAATCTGTGCCGGGCGCACAAGGCACCGCTGATCCCCTTTGGGACCGGGACGTCACTGGAAGGGCATATCAACGCCATTCGCGGCGGGATTTCCCTCGACCTGAGCCTGATGACCGAGTTGCTTGAGGTCAACGAAGAGGATTTGGACTGCCGGGTGCAGGCGGGCGTGACCCGCAAAGCGCTGAACGAGCACCTCCGCGCGACCGGGCTGATGTTCCCGATCGACCCCGGCGCCGATGCCTCGCTGGGCGGCATGACCGCGACACGGGCCTCCGGTACCAACGCAGTGCGTTACGGCACCATGAAGGACAACGTGCTGGGTTTGACCGTGGTGATGGCCAACGGCGACGTGGTGCGCACGGGTGGACGGGCGCCCAAGTCTTCGGCTGGTTACGACCTGACCCGGCTGATGATCGGCTCAGAGGGCACGCTGGGTGTGATCACTGAAATCCAGCTCAAGCTCTACGGTCAGCCGGAAGCCGTGTCCGCGGCCGTGTGCCTGTTCCCCGATATCGATGCTGCGGCCAAGACCGCGATCATGGTCAAGCAGATGGGCATCCCCGTCGCACGGATGGAGCTGGTCGACGGCGCCAGCATCCGCGCAATCAACGAGGCTGACCAGCTGGGTATGGTCGAGAAGCCGCATATCTTCTTCGAATTCCACGGCACCGAAGCCTGGGTGGCGGAGCAGGCCGAGCGCACGCAGGAAATCGCCGCTGAGCTGGGCGGGGAGGACTTCGAGTGGTCGACCCGGCCCGAAGACCGCACGCGGCTTTGGAACGCCCGTCACAACATGTTTTACTCGGTGCAGCGGATGCGACCGGGCTCGGTCGGCTGGCCGACAGACGTCTGCGTGCCGATTTCCCGGCTGGCAGACTGCATCAACCAGACGCTCGAGGACCTTAGCCAGACAAACCTGCTTGCGCCGCTGGTCGGGCACGTCGGCGACGGTAACTTTCACCTGCAGTACCTGATCGATCCGGACAACGAAGACGAGCTGAGCGAGGCGCGTTGGGTCAATGGCCGCATGATCGAACGGGCCATTAAAATGGGCGGGACCTGCACCGGTGAGCACGGCGTTGGCCACGGCAAGATCAAGTATCTGGAGGCTGAGCACGGTGCGCCGTCGCTGGCGGTGATGGCGTCGATCAAGCGCGCGCTGGACCCGGAGAACATCATGAACCCGGGCAAAATCCTGTCGATCAACTAGTCGGGAGCAGGGCGCACTACAGCCCCAGATCGGCCCGGAAATACATCAGCAGCGCGGTCAGCGTGAAAAAGGCGATGCTGGTCGAGACCAGAATTGCCGCCGAGGCCTCGCTGGCGCGCTTGCCGTAGGCGGTCGCCATGATGAAGGCGTTGGTCGCCGTTGGCGTTGCCGCGAGAATCACGCAGGTCGCAAACACCGCTGGCTCCAGATCGAACAGAAAGGCCGCGATCAGCGCCGTGCTCACCGGGTGCACGATCAGCTTGAGAATGCCGGTCGAGGCCAGCATGGGCGCAGCCTCGCCGACGTTGGAGATCGGGCGCAGGGCCATGCCGACCCCGATGGAGAACAGTGCCACGCCAAAGGCCGTTGCCGACAGCATTTCCAGCGCTGGAAACACGAAATCCACCGTCACCGTCAGCGCGTCGGGCCACGCCGGGCGCACGGCGCTGAGCGCAAATCCCAGTGCAAAGGGGATCAGGAACGGGTTGGTGATGATGCTGCGCAGGGTCTTGCGCAACGCCCGGCCGATCGAGGCCAGACCCAAGCCACCACTACAGCTGACGCTACCGCTACCATTCGCGGCTCGGTCCTTATCGATCTCGTGCAGGGCAAAGCCAGCGATCGAAATGATGATGATATCAGCAGCGAGCAGGGAAAAGGCGACGAAGATCCCGGGGCCGCCCAGCAGTTCCAGCGCCAGTGGAATGCCCATGTAGCCCGAATTGCCCCAGGCCGAGGTCGTGCCCAGCGCGGCCGTATCACCCAGTGAAAGCCGGTACAGTCCGCCGTGGATGATCCATGACAGCACCAGAATGGTGGTGTTGGCGAGCATGAATACGACCATGACGTGGACGTCGAAGCCGCTGAGCACGTCCTGCTCCAACAGCTTGGAGAGGAACATGGCGGGCAGGGCGAAATACAGCAGGTAGCTGTTGAAGACCTTGGCCGACTCCAAGTCGGAACACGCCCAAGCGTCCGGCGAGAAAGCCGAGCATGATCACCATAAAAAAGGGGGCAACGATGCCCACCAGGTCCAGCATTCGCCAAAATCCTTACGTTACGCGGTCAAACCGGCTCGAACCGCACTATGACGACGGCCCGTAGCCCCGACAATCGGGTCCCGGTCGTTTTCAGACATGCGAAAGTCGGCGATGCAGCAGGGTCTACGCAGGCAATGACTTACACGGGCTAGTAATCGATATAAGTGTGTCGTCAAATTGGGCGGTCCACTGTTGCCAGGAGACGAGCATGTCAGATGATGATCTGGATCTGAACACCCTGAACGACGACGAGCTTGTCGAACAGATGGGTGATGACCTCTACGATGGCCTCAAGGAGGAAATCGAGGAGCGACGCGCATTCTCTTGGATCGTGGCTGGACCCCCTACGACGTGCTGACCAAGTCTCTGGTCGCCGGCATGACCATCGTGGGTGAGGATTTCCGTGACGGTATCCTGTACGTGCCCAGAGGTTCTGATGGCGGCCAACGCCATGAAGGCTGGCATGGCCATTCTCAAACCCCTGCTGGCTGAGACCGGGGCGCCGCGCATCGGCTCCATGGTCATCGGAACGGTCAAGGGCGATATCCACGACATCGGCAAGAATCTGGTTTCCATGATGATGGAAGGCGCCGGCTTCGAAGTGGTCGACATCGGCATCAACAATCCGGTCGAAAACTACCTCGATGCGATCGAAGAGCATAAGCCGGACATCCTCGGCATGTCGGCGCTGCTGACCACCACCATGCCGTACATGAAGGTTGTGATCGAGACGCTGGTCGAGAAGGGCATCCGCGACGACTACATCGTGCTCGTCGGCGGTGCGCCGCTCAACGAAGCCTTCGCCGAGAGCATTGGTGCCGATGGCTACTGCCGCGATGCGGCGGTTGCGGTGGAAACTGCCAAGGAGTTCGTGGCCCGCCGCCACAACATGATTGGTGCCCGAGCAAACGCCTGACGACGACCAGCGGCCCACCTCGTCCCGGGGTGGCCGTCGCACCGGCGGCCGGACCGGTCGCCGTGGTTCTCCATCGGCTGCCGGCACCGCGCGCAAGCCGGTTCCCACCATCGAAGCCCGTGAGGGCGCAGCCGGCTTCCGCCATCCCGAAAAACCCCTGCTGATCCTCTGCGGCGCGATTGCCTCCGAGACCCAGGCCGTGCTGTCTGCCTCAGGCCTCAGTGACGCGGTGGAAATCACAGCTTTGCCGGCGATTTGGCACAACTTTCCCGAACGCATCCCCGAGGGGTCGAGACCAAGGCCCTGCAGGCGCGCAGGGGTCGCGCAGACCGCCCTGTTTTCGTCGGCTACGCCGATTGCGGCACCGGCGGCATGCTCGATGAGGTGTGCGAGCGGCTGGACCTGCAACGGATTGCCGGGCCGCACTGCTACAGCTTCTTCGCCGGAGAAGCCCGGTTCAACGCCCTGGCTGATGCCGAGCTGGGGACATTCTACCTGACCGACTATCTGGCAAGGCACTTCGAGCCGCTGATCTGGGAAGGCATGGGTCTTTCTGCCAATCCCGAGATGCGGGATGCCATGTTCGGCAGCTATACCCGGCTGGTCTATCTCGCCCAGACTGACGATGCTGCGCTGACCGCGCAGGCCGAGGACGCAGCCCGGCGGTTGGATCTGTGCTTCGAGCGGGTTTTCACCGGCTATGGCGAGTTGGGTGACTTCATCGACGGGCTGCGTCCGCTGGCTTCTGCCGCGCCCTGAAACCGCCGTTGCTCCGGGTTTGCTGAGGGCGCCCGTCCTTGCAATCGGCAGGGGCGAGGGTTATGTCCAGAAGGTAAGAACGTATAAACTGCGTCCCATGTGGATGATGGAGGCAGAACCTGCCCGGAAGGGCTGAGGAACGGATCCACCCCATGCTGTCACGCCTTCTGGGCCTGCTTTCGGCCGACATGGCCATTGACCTCGGCACAGCCAACACGCTGGTGTACGTGCGTGGGCAGGGCATCGTGCTGAACGAGCCGTCGGTGGTGGCGCTGGGACAGACGCGGGGCAAGCGGCGGGTGCTCGCCGTGGGCAACGAGGCCAAGCGCATGCTGGGCCGCACGCCCGGCTCGATCCAGGCGATCCGACCCATGCGAGACGGTGTGATCGCCGACTTCGAAGTTGCCGAGGAGATGATCAAGTACTTCATCCGGCAGGTTCACAATCACCGCTCCTTTGCCTCGCCGCAGGTCATTATCTGCGTGCCTTCGGGCTCGACGGCTGTCGAGCGCCGCGCCATCCAGGAATCGGCTGAGAACGCGGGCGCGCGGAAGGTGTTTCTGATCGAAGAACCCATGGCGGCTGCCATCGGCGCCGACCTGCCCGTGACCGAGCCGCAAGGCTCCATGGTGGTCGACATCGGTGGGGGGCACGACTGAGGTTGCCGTGCTGTCGCTGGGCGGGATCGTCTACGCCTCCTCGACCCGCGTGGGTGGGGACAAGATGGACGACGCCGTGATCGGCTACATCCGGCGGAATTCCAACCTGCTCATCGGGGAGACCACCGCCGAGCGGATCAAGAAGACCATCGGTGCAGCCTGCCACCCCGAAGACGGGGACGGCGCGATCATGGAGATTAAGGGCCGCGACCTGATGAACGGCGTGCCCAAGGAAATCATCATTTCCGAGCGCAATATCGCGGAGGCCCTGCTGGAGCCAGTATCGGCCATCGTCGAAGCCACCAAGCAGGCGCTGGAGAATACGGCGCCGGAGCTGGCGGCCGATATCGTCGACAAGGGCATCGTGCTGACCGGGGGCGGGGCGCTGCTCAACAACCTCGACTACGTGCTCCGCCATGCGACTGGCCTGCCGGTGTCGGTTGCGCCCGACCCGCTGTCGTGCGTGGTGATGGGGACTGGCCGTTGTCTGGACGAAATGCGAACCCTGCGCGCGGTCCTGCACACGGCTTACTGATCGGGCTGGCGGATTGACCGCCAAGGTCGATTTCCATACAAAAATCAGTATCATGCACGTCGCATAATGCTCGGGTTTGCCGTACTCTGTCCACAGACCGGGGCTAGGGTGGTGATCGAAGGCGGGGCGCAGGGTCAATCAAGGAGCGGATGAGCGGAAATGGCACGTCGCCGGCGCAATATAACAGTCGCGGTCAGCCCGCTGATGGCCTGGCTGCAGCGCTTTGCGGTGTTTCTGCTGATCCTGATCGCGGTTGGCATGCTGGTGTGGAACCGCATGGACGCGCGCTTTGGTTCCAACGCCCGCATGCTGGTCGCCGATATGATGTCACCGTTTCTGGGGCTGTTCAGCCAGTCCAGCGCGTCGATGAGTCAGGTGACCGAGCGGTTCAAGACCTACGAAGAGCTGGCGAGTGAGAACGAGCAACTCCGTGCCGAGGTCCGCATCCTCGACGCCAAGGCCCAGACCGTCGACCAACTGATCGCCGAGAACGACCGACTGCGCCGGATTCTGCCCATCCGCTACCGCACAGCGGCCGACGAGCAGTGGAACTGGGCCAGAGCCCTCGAAAGCGGCCGCGATGTCGGCGAAACCAAGCGCATGATGGCCTTCGTCGTCGCCGACCACTCGCGGCGCTACGTGCGCTCGGTGCTGATCAACGTCGGCCGGGATGAGTCCGTGCGCCAGGGTCTGGCGGTGGTCAACGACGAAGGGCTGGTGGGGCGGGTGCGCGAAGTCGGCGCCTCGTCCGCCCGGGTACTGCTCATCACCGACCCGAATTCGCAGATCCCCGTGATCATCGAGCGGGCGGGCCTGAATGCCTTTGTGCGCGGCACACGGGAGTCCGCCTTTGACCCCGACACCCGCCGACCGCAGGACTTCCTGCGGGTGGAGCAGGCCTTCTTGCTGCCCGAGGATCTCAAGACCATCGAGGTTGGCGACCGGGTGATCACCAGCGGGGCGGACGGGGTTTTCCACCGGGGCTGCTGATCGGCTTCGTCTCACAAGTCACCGACGCCGAGGCGCAGGTGCGCCCGTCGGTCGATTTTGATCAGCTCTCGGATGTGCTGGTGGTCGACTATCCGGGGTGGACATCAATGCCGACCTGATCGCGGTCGGGGCCGTGGGTTTCCAGACCCCGGAAGTGGGAAACTAGGCGTGCGCACGATCCTGTTCCTGCTCGACTTTCTGATTGGCGGGGTGCTGCGCCGGGTGCGGGCGCTGGTGCCGCTGGCGCTGTTCATCGTGCTGCTGGGCTTCGATGCCTCGGCGCTGGGGCTGGGGCGGGGGATTGCGTTTCTGCCCGACCTTGCCTTTGCCACCATCCTGTTCTGGCTGATGCGGCACCCGGCGCTGATGCCCGTGCCGGTGGTGTTTGTGGTTGGACTGTGGACCGATGCGCTGCTGGGCGCGCCGATGGGGCTGTCGATCATCGCCTATCTGACCGTGTTCTACATTGCCTCCAGCCTGCGGCCCGAGACCAGCACGCTGGGCTTCATGGGGCAGTGGGGCGTGGCGACGCTGATGATCCTGGCGTTCTTTGCCTGTCTGTGGGCCTTCTACTCGGCCTTCGTGCTCGAACTGGCGCCGCTGCTGCAGTCCCCTGACCCGGGCAGGGGCGACGGCGCTGACCTTCCCGCTGGTCTACGGTCTCAATCATCTGGTCTATGCCTTCCTGTGGGGCCGGAGCGCGCAGTTCGAGGATCTGGTCTATGACCGCGCGTGACGGCAAGCGCCGGGACGCCGGCTTTACCCGCCGTCTGGTGCTGGCGACGACGTTGCAGGGGGCGGCGCTGGCCGCATTGGGCTTCCGCCTCTATTCGCTGCAGGTGCCACGTCAGGATGACTTCCTCGCCGACAGCCTCAACACGCGCACGGTGACGCGCTTCGATGCGCCCACGCGCGGAACCATCGTTGACCGCTTCGGCCAACCGCTCGCCGGGAACGAGCAGAGCTACAACCTGATGTACTACCCCAAGGCCGAGGACGAGGACGTCAACCTCAACCGCACGGCCGTGGTGCTGCGCGCTGCCAGCCTGATCGGGGCCAGCCCGGCCCTGACCGATCGTATGGTCGACCAGCTCGACGTCGGCGTCGACGTGGTGCGCGGGCAGTTCCGGCTGCTGCTGGTGCTGACCCGGGCGCAGTACGACACCCTGCTGGCCAACGGGATCGAAGCCTGGCCGGGTTTCGGGGTGCAGGAGAAGCTGGGCAACTACGGCCTGAACTACAAGGTTGTCTCCGGCCTTGCGCAGGAAGAAGCGGCAGCGCTGGAGCGGATCATCGCGCTGCTGGATCTCGACCTTGCCGACCAGCGCCAGATCAGCCGTCGTATCGTCGAGGCCAAGCAGATCAACACCGTCGGCGGTGTGGTGCTGGCCGAGGATCTGAGCTGGGAGCAGGTGGCCCGGCTCAAGGCGCGTGCGCTCGACCTGCCGCGGGCCGAAATCGACGTTTCCGAGCGCCGGAGCTACGCCTTTCCGGGCACGGCCAGCCACGCGCTGGGCTACGTTTCGCAAGGTCCAGCCCGACGACCTGATCGGCGATGATGACCGCCTGCTCCGCCGCCCGGATGCCCGCATCGGGCGCAAGGGGATCGAGCGGACCATGGAGACCTCGCTGCGGGGCCAGGCGGGCGAGCGGCTGATGGAGATCAACGCCTATGGTCAGGAGCAGCGGGTGATCTCGCGCAAGCCGCCGACCCCGGGCGCCGGATCACGACCACGCTGGATCTGGGCCTGCAGATCTACGCTGAGCAGCGGCTGGCTGAGCAAGAAATTTCACGCTCGAACGCGCGCGGGCAGGGGCTGCGGTGGTGCTCAAGGTCGATACCGGCGAAGTGCTGGCCATGGCCTCGCACCCCGGCTTTGATCAGTCGATTTTCTCGTCAAGGATCAGCAACGAGGACTGGAACAATCTGATCCAGGACGAGCGCCGACCGCTGGTCAACAAGTGCTCCGCCGAGCACTACCCGCCCGGCTCGACCTATAAGATGGTCACCATGCTCGCGGCGCTGGAGGTCGGCGTTGACCCCGCCGAGATCGTAACCTGCTCGGGCCGAACGGAGGTCGGGCCGCAGACCTTCTACTGCTGGAAGCGCGAAGGCCACGGCGGCATGGATATGGGCGAGGCGCTGGTCCAGTCCTGCGACAGCTGGTTTATGAGATGAGCCAGCGTATCGGGCCGGAGAAGATGGCCGAGGTCGCCGGACGCCTTGGGCTTTGGCGACTATCTGATGATCGACGTCGCCGGTGAGATTCAGGGTGTGGTGCCGACCGAGGCCTGGAAGCGCGCTGAGCGGGACGAGGGCTGGTTTGACGGCGATACGGTCCAGACCAGCATCGGCCAGGGCTACGTGCTGGCTACGCCGCTGCAGCTCGCGACCATGACCGCGCGCCTCGCCAATGGTGGTCGTGCGGTGCGCCCGCACCTGATCCTGCCCGAGCTGCCCTATCCCGCGCCTGATCTGGGGTTTGACCCCGAGCATCTGCGACTGGTGCGCCGCGCCATGTACCGGGTTTCCAATGCCGAACAGGGCACTGCCTACGCCACCACCCACGTGGCTGACGAGGCCAAGCAGATCGCCGGCAAGACCGGGACAGCGCAGGTCGCGCGCCTGAGCCCGGCCGAGCGGCTTCGCATGCTGGATGATATCGAGACCCTCGACTACGAGCGTCGGAACCATGCGCTGTTCGTCGGCTTCGGGCCGGTCGACAATCCCCGCTACGCCTGTGCGGCCGTGGTCGAACACGGTAACAGCGGCAGCCTGTCGGCGGCCCCGGTGGTGCGTGACCTGCTCCACGCCGCCATTGCCGGCAATTCGGGTGACGACCCCGACCGGACCCGTGATCCCGACGCGCTGGTCGACCAGGGAAGGAACGCCTGAACCATGACCTTTGCCAGCGAAGCCCCGCCTTCAAGCCGTGTCCAACTGTCCCTGCTCGACCGGATTTCCAGCGTGCCCTGGCCCATGCTGATGCTGGTGGTGATCCTGTCCAGCGTGGGCGTGGCCATGCAGTACTCCGCGGGCGGGCTGAATTGGCAGACCTATGCGGGTGACCACCTGATCCGGACCGCGCTGTTCTTCTCGCTGGCGCTGATCGCGGGCCTGATGGACATCCGGCTGTGGTTCAGGGTTTCCTATATCGTCTTCGGGGTGACGCTGGTCATGCTGCTGGCGGTGCCCTTTCTGGGCGAGGAGTTCAACGGCGCCAAGCGCTGGATCGACCTGCGCGTGACCCGGCTGCAGCCTTCCGAGCTGATCCAGGTGGGCTTTTCATGGCGGCTTTGGCCCGCTACCTCCACAGCGCGAGCTGGGAGGAGATGGGGCGGCCGCTGGACCTGATCTTCCCGGTGTTGCTGGCGGTGCTGCCGATCTACCTGATCATGAACCAGCCCGATCTGGGGACGTCGCTGAAACTCATGGCCTGTCTGAGCGTGATCCTGTTCCTTGCGGGCTTGCGCTGGTGGCTGGTGCTGGCCGGGCTGGGGGCCGGGATTGCCGGGGCCTACTGGTTCATCGACCGGTGCCTGCAGTCGGGGATCGACAATGCCGGCTATCAGTGCCGGCGGGTGCTGGTGCTGTTTGATCCGGAACTCGATCTCAGCGGTGCGGGCTATCATATCCATCAGGCCAAGATTGCCATCGGCTCAGGGGGGATTGCGCGGGCAGGGCTTCGGCCAGGGCCAGCACAACCAGCTGGGCTTCACCCCAGAGAACAACACCGACTTCGTCTGGGCGCTGCTGGCTGAGGAGTTTGGCTTCGTTGGCTGCATGGTTGTGCTGTTCCTGTTCACGCTGCTGCTGCTCTACGGCGTGGTCACGGCGCTGCGGGCGCGCAGCCAGTATGGACGTCTGCTGGCGGCGACGCTGACCGCCAATCTGTTCTTCTACGTGGTGGTTAACATCGCCATGAATATGGGGTTGCTGCCGGTTGTCGGGATGCCGCTGCCGTTCCTGTCCTATGGGGGCTCGGCGCTGCTGGCGGTCATGGGGTCGGTAGCGCTCTTGACCTCGATCTGGATCCACTATGATGTACCGGTAGGATCAGAAGGGAAGGGTACGGGAATGACGGCGACACGTTGCAGAAAGTCTGGCAGCGATCAGGGCGCGGCTGGGCGAGGAAGTCGGGGTCAGCGACTGGGTGTTGGTCGATCAGGCCCGGATCCAGGCCTTCGCCGACGCCACGCTGGACCAGCAGTGGATCCACACTGACCCGGCGCGGGCTGCGAAAGGGCCCTTCGGGGGGCCTATCGCGCATGGTCTGCTGAGCTTGTCGCTGTTGCCCTATTTTGCCGAGCAGATGGACTGGGCACCCACGCCGCGGATGAGCGTCAACTATGGCTATGAAAAGGTCCGCTTTACGGCGCCTTTGCCGGCGGGGTCACGGGTGCGGTGCCGGCAGACGCTGGACCGTGTCGAAGAGCGCCCCGATGGGGGCCTGATGCTGGCGACGACCTGCCGCCTCGAGCGGGACGGTGACTTGATGGCGGATGGCGGCCGGCCGGTGCTGGTCGCGGAGGCCTTGGCCTGTTCTATTACTGATACGGGTACCGGCGCGTGAGGGTGCTGTGCGCTCAAAACGCCCTGGCGGCTTCGCGATGTCTTTCTTTGCGCTCAACACGGCTGCGCCTTTGAGCGCGTTTTCCCCTGCGCTCACAAAGCTGCGCCTTTGAGCGCTTTGAGGGTCTTCGATGCAGCAACATCAAAGAAGAGCGTGCTGAGTATCAACTGACGGGACATTCAAAACCTTTCGGCAGGCGCATGATAAACTCCGCGTGCTGAGTGGTGGTGTAGAGGCGTCAAATCGAGCGCTGCAAGGTTGCGCCATCTTGTTCGCTCGCGGCCTTCGGCAACTCCCCACGCGCAATTTCAATGAAAATTTGAAAAGGCGTCGAGGGCCGTGGGCAACGCGGCTCGAGCCTTCAACGCCAAGTCTCAAACCTTCAATGAATGAATGCTTGCACGGCGTCGTCGTTCAGGCTGCGCGCAGGATAAATGCCGGGATATGCTGCTCGAAGCTCTTCTGTGCCGCCTTGATCGTCTTGGGCATCCACGCCCTGCGCTTTGGCGGCTTCGATCGTCGCTGTCAGCGCGTCTTCTTCGCGCGATTTCTCGGCATCGCCCAGATTGAAGGCAGCGATCTTTTTCTTGGTCAGCTCTTCGATGGCATCGACCAGCTTCTGATCCTTCGGAGTTGCCAGCATGAAGGCGCGGCCCTTGCGTCCTGCGCGGCCGGTCCGGCCAATCCGATGCACGTAGTCTTCAGCGTTGAAGGGGACGTCGTAGTTGAAGACGTGCGTGATATGATCGATGTCGATCCCACGCGCCGCCACGTCCGAGCAGACCAGAATGTTCAGGTTCTCGGTGCGGAAGGCCTCGAGGGTCTCCATTCGCTTGGGCTGGCTCAGGTCACCGTGCATCGGCGCTACGGACTGTCCCGCCCGACGTAGCGTTTCCACGACTGATGCGATGTCCCGCTTGCGGTTACAGAACACGATCGACGACTTGGGCTGTTCGGCCTTGACGACCGCACGCAGGGTCGACTGCTTGTCTCGCTCCTTGGCGGCGACGAGGAAGGTCTCGACCGTCGATGCGGTGGTCGCCGCGCGGGCAACTTCCACTTCTTTGGGATTGTTGAGAAACTTATCGGCCAGCTTACGGATCGGCGGTGCCATGGTCGCTGAGAACATCAGCGTTTGCCGTTTAGCCGGCAGGCGCCCGACAATCGTTTCAATATCGGGGATGAAGCCCATATCCAGCATCCGGTCGGCTTCGTCGATCACGAGGATGCTGACATCCATCGGCATAACCGAGCCGCGGTCGATCAGGTCAAGCAGGCGTCCGGGGTCGCGATCAGCACGTCCACCCCGCGGGTCAGCACCGCCTCCTGTTCCTTCATCGACTCGCCACCGATCAGCAAGGCCATCGAAAGTTGGTGGTTGACCCCGTACATCTCGAAGTTCTCGGCGATCTGGGCCGCCAGTTCGCGGGTCGGTGAAAGGATCAACGAGCGGGGCATGCGCGCCCGCGCCTGGCCCTCGGCCAGAATATCGATCATGGGCAGGGTGAAGCCTGCGGTCTTTCCCGTTCCGGTCTGGGCAACACCCAGCACGTCCCGCCCCATCAGCACGGCTGGGATGGCCGCCTTCTGGATCGGGGTCGGGGTTTCATACCCCATCGATGCAACAGCACTCTGCAGGCCGTCAGAGAGGCCCAAATCTGCGAATTCATTCATGAAGGGAGGCTTGCCGAAAGGCCCTAAACCGTGGTTGATCCGTCTGTAAAATTAACAGCCGTCAACGGGAAACGCGGATCGTTGAAATCGTGTCCCGGAGTTACTGAGATATATATGTTTTTTTCCTGCATTCGGCAAGGTCGCCGCTGATGAAGCAAACCGTCGCATTTCTCCCCGGCCTTCTTTGTGACGCCGACTTGTTCACCGCCCAGATCGCGGCAATGCAGGCGGCGGGACACAGCACCCACGTTGCAGACTTTGCCGGGAGGATCAGGTGTCCATTCCCGCCATGGCTGCGCGGCTCATCGACGAGCTGCCGGAGCGGTTCTCCCTGGTGGCCCTGTCGATGGGCGGCTACGTCGCGCTCGAGGTTCTGGCGCAGGCCCCGGAGCGGGTGGAGCGGGTCGCGCTGCTCGATACCAACGCACGTGCCGACGACCCCGCCGCCGCGGCCCGGCGCCGCGACCTGCTGCGGCTGGCTGAGCGTGGCCGGTTCCTCGGCGTGGCGCCCCGGCTGATGCCGCTGTACCTGCACGAAAGCCGCCTCGAGGATGAAGGCTGACTGGTGCGGTGGCTGGCATGGCCGAACGCCTGGGTGCGGACGTGTTCCGTCGCCAGCAGGGGGCCATCCTCGAACGCAAGGATCATCGTCAGACTCTGGCGGCGTTCGATGGGCCGGTGCTCGTGCTGTGCGGGCGGCAGGATCAGGTCACGCCGCTGGCCCGCAGTGAAGAAATCGCGGGGCTGGCGCCAGACGCTGTGCTCACCGTCATCGAGGACTGTGGGCATATGAGCACCATGGAGCGCCCGGAGGCAGTCAACGCCGCGCTGCTCGACTGGATGGATCGCTGAGAGACGACCGCTGTTGGTTGGTCAATCTCCGTCTCAGAGGCCTTGGGTAAGCTAAGGATAAACGCTGCGTTTTGAGCGCGATTTGAAAGAGGTTGCGGGCTCGATTTGACGCCGCTTCGCGGCTTACAAATCTCCCCGCGCAGTCAAACGGACAGGCCGCGCTTAAACGCGGCCTGACTTTTTTTGAGCATTTTCTACGAAAATGCGCGACGGGGCAAGTCGGCGCAAGGCGAAGAACGCGAAGCGGTCGAGACAAGGTAAACGCGCAAAGGCTTGAAGCATCGAGGAACGGTCGGGGACAATGCGCTCAAAGGCGTAGCTGTTTTGAGCGCAAAGGGAAAACACGCTCAAAGGCGCAGCCGTTTTGAGCGCAAAGGCAAAGACTCCGCGAAGCGACCAAGGCCCGAGCGCGCCACAAAAGCTGTCAGCGCGCAGTCTTCAAACGTCGATTTCTTCGGCGACGTAGGCAGCGTTCTCTTGAATGAACTCGAAGCGCTTTTCCGCCTTCTTACCCATCAGGTCTTCCACCAGCTCCCGGATCGACCGGCAAGCGGCCAGCCCGGCAGCCGCGTCGGCCAGCGTCACCCGCTCGAGCTGGCGGGTCTTGGGGTCCATGGTCGTCTCCCGCAGCTGCTTGGGCATCATTTCGCCCAGCCCCTTGAAGCGGGAGATTTCGACGTTGGCATTGGCGCGAAATTCGCGCTCGAGGATCTGGTCCTTGTGCCGGTCGTCACGGGCGTAAAAGGATTTGCCGCCATGGCTGAGCCGGAACAGCGGCGGCACAGCGAGGAACAGCCGTCCGGCCTCAATAATCTGCGGGAAGGTCCGGTAAAAGTAGGTCATCAGCAGTGATGATGTGCGCGCCGTCGACATCGGCGTCGGTCATGATCACCACGCGCTCGTAGCGCAGGTTGTCGACATCGGCGGATTTGCCGTCGAGCCCCAGCGCCTGCGCCAGATCGGCCAGCTCCTGATTGCCGCGCAGCTTGTCGGCGCTGGCCGAGGCAACATTCAGGATCTTACCGCGCAGCGGCAGGATCGCCTGCGTTTCTCGATCGCGCGCCTGCTTGGCCGACCCGCCCGCTGAGTCGCCTTCAACCAGAAACAGTTCGGTCCCCTCGGGGTTGTTGCGCGAGCAGTCCGTCAGCTTACCGGGCAGCCGCAACCGCTTGGTCACCGACTTGCGCGCCGTGTCCTTCTCTGCCTTCTTCTGCAGTCGCTCTTCCATGCGCAGGATGATGCTGTCAAGCAGCGCACGGGCTGCCGGACCGTTGCCCGCCAGCCAGTGTTCGAAGTGCTCCTTGAGCGCCTGATCGACCAGCCGGGCGGCCTCCGGGCTGCCCAGCCGCTCCTTGGTCTGCCCCTGGAACTGTGGCTCGGGGATAAAGCAGGACAGCACAGCCTGCGCGCCGCCAAGCACGTCATCGGCAGTGATGGTCGCGGCCTTCTTGTTACCCGCCATCTCGCCGAAGGCCCGCAGCGCCCGCGTCAGCCCGGTTCGCAGACCGTTCTCGTGGGTGCCGCCCTGGGGCGTGGGGATGGTGTTACAGTAGGAGGAGAGGCTGGCTTCGCCCCCGCCCTCATCGTCGGGCCAGGCCAGCGCCCATTCCGCCTTGCCGCCCGACCCGTTCAGGTCCGCCCGGCCCTCGAACAGCGAACCGCCGATCAGAACCTGCTCTCCCAGCTGCTCTCGCAGAAAGTCGCCTAGGCCTCCGGGGAAGTGGAACACGGCCTCGGCCGGGGTCTTGTCGCCCTCGACCAGCAGCGCCGGGTCACAGTTCCAGCGGATTTCGACCCCGCGCTCGAGGTAGGCCTTCGACCGCGCCATCCGGAACAGGGTCGCGGGGCGGAACGCCAGCTTCGAGCCAAAAATCTCGGTGTCCGGCCGGAACTGCACGGAAGTCCCGCGCCTGTTCGGCGCCGCGCCGACCTTCTCCAGTTTACCGGTGGCGACCCCGCGGGAAAAAGACTGGGTCCACAGCACCTTGTCGCGCGCGACCTCGACGACGAGGCTCTCCGAAAGCGCATTGACCACCGAGATGCCAACCCCGTGCAGACCGCCCGAGGTCGCGTAGTTCTTGCCGCTGAACTTGCCGCCCGAGTGCAGGGTCGTGAGGATGACCTCCAGCGCCGACTTATCCTTGAATTTTGGGTGCGGATCGACCGGGATGCCGCGGCCGTTGTCGGTCACACGAACCGAACCGTCGGCGATCATCTCGACGGATATCCGGGTGGCGTGGCCGGCGACCGCCTCGTCAACGGAGTTGTCGAGGATTTCGGCCATGAGGTGGTGAAAAGCGCGCTCATCCGTGCCGCCGATGTACATGCCCGGGCGCTTGCGCACCGGCTCGAGGCCCTCGAGAACCTCGATGTCCCGGGCGGTGTAGCCGTTTGCTTTCCTGGTCTGCTCTTCGGAAACGGAGAAAAGATCCGCGTCTACGGCCATGCCCGGCAATCCTTCACGTTGAAAATTGGTGTTCAGTATCTGTTCCGATATATCGCGCTTATGCGTCACAAACGCAAGCCGCTTTCCAACCTCTGAGGGTCTGAAATTATGGGCAAATTGACAATTGGGTTCCGATCATGAAGTCTTCTATTATGCGACGGAGATCCGAGCAGATAAGGGCCCTCGATGGCCTCTACCGCGACGGCCACGTCACGTCAGCCGAGCGTGCTGCTGCCTGGCGCAGTCTTTTCCCGGCCAGCATCACGGTGTGGGACGGTCGCTTACTGTGGGTGCTATCGGCCCTGTGTCTGGCACTGACCCTGTTTTCGGTCGCCGCGCTGAACCTGACCCTGATCCTGCAGTTTTTTGAGGCCCAGCTCGAATGGCTGACCCGGCGGTGGTTCGATATCCTGCGCTGGAGCAGCCTGATCCATGTCACCCTGGCGAGCCTGCCGCTGCTGCTGTTCGCGGGCCTCGCCGCGCGTGAACCGCGAGCGTGGGTGCAGCAGATCCTGCTGGTACTGACCATGGCGCTGGTGGCGCTGCCAGTGATCGTCACCGGTCAGATTTATCAGGGCGGGGCGAATGCCAGCGGTCTGTTCCTGATCTGGGGCCTGCTGGCGCTGCCAGTCGCGGTTGCCGCCCGCACCAAGGTCGCCTGGGTCTTCATTCAGGTGCTTGCCTATCTGTTCGTGCTCTATCAATTCGGCGAGGGCTTCACCTTCAGCCCGCTGATTCAGTCGGCGGTGGCGCTGGCCGGGCTCGGGCTGTGGGCCTTGATGGGCCGTACCGGGGCGGAATGGGTCCGGGGGCGCTGGTACCCGGCGGTCAATCTGGTGGCGCTGGGCGGCATGGCCGCCGTCTCTGTCTTCGGCCCGACCGGCGTGGCGCTGGCGACGCTGGTTGTTGGCCTGATTGCCTTTGGGCTGATCATTTGGCGGAGCGGTCTGCGGACCCTTCTGGGCGGCTTGTCGTACATTCTCATCGTATCGCTGATTGCATTCTTCTTCCTGCGCTACACCGCCTTCGATTTCATTGGTGACAACATCCTTTCCGGGGGCTTCTTGCTCAATCTGGTGGTGTTGCTCTGGTTCGTCGGTGCGATTGCCCTCTACCTGCGCCTGCGCCAGAGAGCCGGCAGCGCCGTGAACCAAGACCAAGTCACAGCGGGGGACAGCGGCAATGGCTGATCTCGACCGCTGGATCGAAGGCCTCAACCGGCCCGACGTCGCCGAGGCACTGGCGCGACAGCGCGAGCACCGCAAGGGTACATGGGTCGCGCGCGGTCTGATGGTGCCGGCGCTGCAGTTTGGGATCGGTACCCTCTCCATTCCATTGGGCTTTCTCTACTTCGGCCTGCTGGAAACGGGTGTGGCCTTGCTGATCGTCCCGGGTCTGGTTTTCTCGGCCTGGCTTCCGTGGTTGACCGAAATCTGCAAAATCCCGCAAAGCAGGCCAGCCAGCCGCTGTTCCTGACATCTGCCGGGTTTCTTCTGGTGCCGCTGCTGGGCGTCGTCGCGACCCTTCATATCGCCATCGCCCTCTATCCCTTTAATGATGCCTATGCCTTTCCGTTTCTGTCCGGTGCCGCGGTATTGGCGATCGGGGTGGGGTCGCAATGGGGCTTTTTGCAACCGCTTTGGCGGCTGATTGCAGGATTGATGGCCCCGGTCGGCGGCTTTGTGGTGCTCTGGTGCGCGCTCGGACAAGCCAGCGTGATGTTCGCGGGTGGTTCCTCGACTACGTCGATCAGAACAGCTTGCGCATGCACATGCAGTGGGTCTTGATCGCCGCGCTGCTGGTGCTCGCGGGCCTGATGCTGCTCGAGCGGCGCTGGCCGCGGGCTTGGACGCTGCGCGATGGTACCGCCGTCTTCCTGCTGGTCGCTGCCTGTGTTGGCGCGGGCGGGGGTTTTGGCTGGTTGCCCTGGTGCCAACTGCTGGTGCCCGCCGGGGTCTTTGTGCTCGCCCGGCTGTGGCGGGGGCAGGCGCTGCAGGTCCTTGCCATTATTGCCTTCATCGCGGTCCTGATTGCCGCTTACCGTCAGGCCGAGGTTTCCTTCGTCATCAAGGCCGGACTGTTCGCGCTGCTGGCCATCGGGCTCGCCGTTGGCGCAGTGGTCGTCGGCCGCCGCGTCGCCTTTCAGCAACAGCAGGGGGCTGACGGCTCATGAGCTTCACCCGCCTGCGCCCACTGCTGATCGGCCTGTCCGTGGTTCTGACCCTCGTGTTCGTGGTCTGGACGGTGTGGCGCAACGAGCAGACCATCGCCAACGGCCGCGACGCCTTTGTCGAGCTGCGCCCGGTCGACCCGCTGTCGCTGGTCCAGGGCTACTACATGGCGCTGAATATGCAGGTCGATCTGCCGCCCAGAGAGGGCCGGGGCATCGCCGATGCACGGGCCGTCTTTACCCTCAATGATCGGGGCGTCGCGACCGCCAGCCGCTGGCTTGACCTCGGGAAGGTGGCGAACAGGGCACGGGCGGTGCATCGGCTGATCTCAGAGCCGACGAAGTCATCCTCCGGGTCGGGGAGGCTGGTCGGCGCCTGTCGGTTAAGCCCGATAGCTTCCTGTTCGAGGACGGGCAGTCTGAGACCTACGAGGGTGCACGCTACGGTCATTTCCGCGTGCTCGCCGATGGTCGTTCGGTGCTGATCGGCCTGACCGACGGCGATCTGCAACCGCTGGTCCCGGTCAAGCGCCGGATCGAAGCGGCGGCTTCGACGGTCCGCTAATCGATCCGGGTCGATGCCAGCCCAGCAAGCCGGTTCGGGCCATGCCGAACAAGTCGGGTCAATGCCAGCCGAACGACGCCTTTCCCCGCGGGGCTTGAGGCGCGCCCATGCTGCACGAAAAAGCACGAAGCAGAGGCGCTCCATGAAAAAAGGGTCGCCGAAGCGACCCTTGATCCGTTGTGCCTTGAACCGGCGGGAGGCTAGGCCACGGTGTGGCCTGTCCCTGTCGCCGGGTCTGCGCAGTCGGCCTAGACCGAGTAGTACATCTTGAACTCGACCGGGTGTGGTGCGAATTCGAACTCGACCACTTCTTCCATCTTCAGGTCGATGTAAGCCTCGATCTGATCCTTGGTGAACACGCCACCTTCGAGCAGGAAGTCGTGGTCCGCCTTGAGCGAGTCCAGCGCTTCGCGCAGGGAGCCACAGACGGTCGGAATGTCCTTCAGTTCCTCGTCGGACAGCTCGTACAGATCTTCGTCGCGCGGGTCGCCCGGGTCGATCTTGTTCTTGATGCCGTCGAGGCCAGCCATCAGCATGGCGGAGAAACACAGGTATGGGTTCGCGGTCGGATCCGGGAAGCGGATTTCCATGCGCTTGGCCTTCGGCGAGGAGCCGAACGGGATCCGGCACGATGCCGAACGGTTGCGCGCAGAGTAGGCGAGCAGCACCGGTGCTTCAAAGCCCGGAACCAGACGCTTGTAGGAGTTGGTCGACGGGTTGGTGAAGGCGTTCAGTGCCTTGGCGTGCTTGAGAACACCGCCGATGTACCACAGCGCTTCCTGGGACAGGCCTGCGTACTTGTCGCCGGCGAACAGCGGCTGACCGTCTTTCCAGATCGACTGGTGACAGTGCATGCCGGTGCCGTTATCGCCCTGGACAGGCTTGGGCATGAAGGTTGCGGACTTGCCGTAGGACGCGGCGACGTTGTGCACCACGTACTTGTAGAGCTGCAGCTTGTCGGCAACCCGGGTCAGGTGGTCGAAGGTCATGCCCAGCTCGTGCTGGGAGGGCGCCACCTCGTGGTGGTGCTTGTCCATGTCCACGCCCATGGCCAGCAGGGTCGAGGTCATCTCGGCGCGGATGTCGCCGGACTGGTCGATCGGGTTGACCGGGAAGTAGCCGCCCTTGACGCCCGGACGGTGGCCCATGTTGCCGCCTTCCATTTCGTCGCCGGAGGCGTAGGGGCCTTCTTCGGAGTAGAACTCGAAGAACGAACGGTTCATTTCGACCGAGAAGCGAACATCGTCGAACATGAAGAACTCGGCTTCAGGGCCGAAGAACACGTCGGTGCCTACGCCGCTGTCCTTGACGAATTGCTCGGCCTTCTTCGCGGTGCCGCGTGGGTCGCGGGAGTAGAACTCGCCGGTGATCGGGTCCTTGACGTCACAGAAGATGATCAGCTGTGGCTGAGCGGTGAAGGGGTCCATCACCGCCGTGTCCATGTCGGGCACGAGCAGCATGTCGGACTCGTTGATGGCTTTCCAGCCCGCGATCGAAGAGCCGTCGAACAGGATGCCTTCGTTGAAGGCGTCTTCGTCCATGGCGTGCTCGCACATGGCGAGGTGCTGCAGCTTGCCGCGGGGATCGGTGAAGCGCACGTCGATGTACTCAACGTCGTTCTCTTCGATCATCTTTCTGATATCAGCATAGGTGGTCATGCCCTATCCTTTCTTGGTCGTTCTGGTTCACTTTGAGATTGGTGTTCAGGAATGCAGGTGCGGGGCCTGAACGACCCCTTGTCAGGCGTGGCTCGGCGCGAAGGCTGGTCGGTCAGACCGCTTCGTCACCGCGTTCGCCGGTTCTGATGCGGACCACGTCGATGACGTCGGTGACCCAGATCTTGCCGTCACCGATCCGCCCGGTCTTGGCGCTGGTCTCGATAGCCTGCAGCGCATCGTCGAGCTGGGCGTCAGCGACAATCAGGTCGATTTTCACTTTGGGCAGGAAATCAACGACATACTCGGCGCCGCGGTAGAGCTCGGTGTGGCCTTTCTGGCGACCAAAACCCTTGGCCTCGGTCACGGTAATGCCGGCCAGGCCGATTGTGTGGAGGGCTTCTTTGACGTCGTCGAGCTTGAAGGGTTTGATGACAGCTTCGATCTTTTTCATGGTGGTCTACGCCTTGGAACAAACTGAGGGCCGGGGATACGCCGCTATGAGGCGGCGCAGCAGCCGTTTCGACGTCAGGCTTTAGCGCTCTCGGGGCCAGACTGAGAAGACTTTGCTGCGAAAAAGGGCAGTTTTGGCCGGTTTCGGACCCCCAGCGGCCGGATAAAAGGCAAATAATCCGCCTCAAAAAATAGGCACCGGCATAAATTTCAGCCACTGATGTGTTTTTGAGCCGATTCCGAATCGCAGCTGTACCACCGATTTCCGCATGGGAGCCCCGGACCGCGCAGGGTCCGGGTCGCTTGACCCGCCCCACCGTCTGGCGTATCGAAGCGGTCTTGATGGCGACTGTAGCTCAGCTGGTTAGAGCACCGGTTTGTGGTACCGGGGGTCGTGGGTTCGAGCCCCATCAGTCGCCCCACTCTTCCGGGAGAAACCCGGCCTGTGACCCAAGACCACGCCCCCAATCAGACGTCAGCGTCAAAGCCGCCCTTTGCCCTGTCCGCAGGGCGCCGGGATATGCTGGCCTTCATCACCCGCTACGAGCTGTTCAAGCTGATCGCTGACCGTCCGGGCGTGATCCTCGAACTGGGGGTGCAGCACGGGCAGGGGCTGATGTCCTTCGCCCATATTGTCTCCAATGTTGAGCCCAATCACGTCGCCCGTCGCATCTATGGCTTCGATACTTTCGAGGGCTTTCCGGCGGTCGATGCGGTGGATCAGGCCAAGGCCGGTCGTAACGCCCGTCCCGGACGGCTGAAGGGCGATCTGGAGCGTCTGCAACAGGCGATTGCTGACCACGATCAGGATCGGTTTCTTGGGCAGGTACCCCGCGTGGAACTGGTCGTCGGCGATGTCGAAGAAACGCTGCCGGCTTTATCGAGGCCAACCCGCAGTTGCTGATCGCGCTGGTCTATGTCGATCTTTGTCTGTATCGGCCGACGGCAGCGGCGCTGCGGGCGCTGTGGCCGCTCATGCCCAAGGGCTCTGTGCTGGCTTTTGACCAGCTGGCATTTCCGGAGTTTCCCGGCGAAACGCGCGCTGCGCTCGAGGTGATCGGCGCCGAGGCCCTTGATTTGCGTCGCTTCAATTTCGAAAGCCAGGTTTCTTACCTGATCCGTTGAGGGCGGAACATTCGTTCGCTGAAAACCTGTCTCTTGCCCTGCAACAGCTCTGGGTGGCGTGGTCGTTTCTCGGGCGCTTCGCGCCCTTCGAACCGCCCCCGCGCAACCAGATCGGCGACCCTGTCGCCGGTCGGGCTCCGCCCTCCATGCCTGCTGGTTGGTCGAAGGTTGCGCTGTCATCACAGCCTGCCATCGGTAAAGGGGTTCAGCTTGCCTGAACCCCTGCCACGTGGCGAACGCGGGGTGTGAGGCCGGCAGGGTTGGTGCGCAGCACCACGGCCGGAGGCCGCGCGTCAGCGACCTTGCGGCCTCGAGGGGCAGCGCCCCTTGGACTGCATGGGGGTGTTGGCGCCACGGAGAGCCCTTGAGCCGGCGGAGACGGGCCTGATTGCGTGGGCTGCGCGCGGGAGGGCTGAGGGGCGCGGAGCGCCCCCAGCCCGAGCGTGCCACCCAGGCCCGGATCAGCTGGCCTAGAGCTGTTGCCGCAAGTATCGGCTGGTGTGGCCTTCGTCGCTGGCTGCGACCTCTTCAGGGGTGCCCTCGGCCACGACACGTCCGCCGCCCGATCCGCCTTCTGGACCGATGTCGATGATCCAGTCGGCGGTTTTGATGACTTCGAGGTTGTGCTCGATCACGATCACCGTGTTGCCCTGGTCGGTCAGGCGATGCAGCACCTCGAGCAGCTTGGCGACGTCGTGGAAATGCAGGCCGGTTGTGGGTTCATCGAGGATGTAGACCGTCTTGCCCGGTGGAGCGCTTCGACAGTTCCTTGGACAGCTTGACCCGCTGCGCCTCGCCGCCGGACAGGGTGGTCGCAGACTGGCCGACTTTGATGTAGGTCAGGCCGACCTCTGCCAGCATCTCCATCTTCGACCGGATCGAGGGCACCGCCTTGAAGAACTCCACCGCGTCTTCGACGGTCATGTCCAGCACGTCGGCGATCGACTTGTCCTTGAACCGGACTTCCAGCGTCTCGCGGTTGTAGCGCTTGCCCTTGCAGACGTCGCACTGGACGTAGATATCGGGGAGGAAGTGCATCTCGATCTTGATCAGCCCGTCGCCCTGGCAGGCCTCGCAGCGTCCACCCTTGACGTTGAATGAGAAGCGACCGGGCTTGTAGCCGCGGGCCTTGGATTCAGGCAGGCCGGCGAACCAGTCGCGAATGGGCCGAAGGCGCCGGTGTAGGTGGCAGGATTGGACCGCGGCGTGCGTCCGATGGGGGACTGATCGATGACGATAATCTTGTCCACCTGATCCATGCCCAAGATGGCATCGTGGGCGCCGGGGGTGTCGCGCGAGCCGTGCAGGTGGCGGGCCAGAGCCTTGTGCAGGGTTTCCAGCGTCAGCGTCGACTTGCCCGACCCTGAAACCCCGGTGACACAGGTCATGATCCCCATCGGGAACTCAACCGTCAGGTCGTCGAGATTGTTCGCCCGCGCGCCCTCGATCCGCAGCGCACGTCCGGTCTTGCGCGGTCGGCGCTTCTCCGGCACTGGGATGGCGCGGGTGCCGCTGAGGTACTGACCGGTGATCGATGTCTTGGCTTTCTCGACCTTGGCCGGGGTGCCTTCGGCCACCACCTGACCGCCGTGGACCCCGGCACCCGGCCCCATGTCGACAAGATAATCCGCCGCGCGGATCGCGTCCTCGTCGTGTTCGACCACCAGCACGGTGTTGCCCAGATCCCGGAGCCGCGTCAGGGTCTCCAGCAGGCGGTCGTTGTCGCGCTGGTGCAGGCCGATCGACGGTTCGTCGAGCACGTACAGCACCCCGGTCAGCCCCGAACCGATCTGCGAGGCCAGACGGATACGCTGGCTCTCCCTCCCGACAGCGTCGCCGACCCGCGTGAGAGCGTCAGATAGGACAGCCCGACGTTGTTCAGGAAGCCCAGCCGCTCCTGAATCTCCTTGAGGATGCGCTCGGCGATCTCCCCCTGCTTGCCGCTCAGCCGGTCGGGCAGGGCCCGGAACCAGGCATCAGCCTCACCGATCGACATCTCGCTGACCCGGCCGATATGGAGGTCGTCGATCTTGACCACCAGCGCTTCTTCCTTGAGCCTGTGGCCCCCGCAGCTGTCACACGCGCGGCGGTTCTGGTACTTGCCCAGCTCCTCCCGCACCCAGTCGCTGTCGGTCTCCCGGTAACGCCGGTCCATATTGTTGATCAGCCCCTCGAACGGGCGCGTGGTGCGGTAGGCCCGGGTGCCGTCGTCGTAGATCATGGTCACGGCCTCGTCGCCCGACCCGTAGAGCAGGATTTCGCGGTCGCCCTTCCGCAACTCGTCGAAGGGCGTATCCAGATCAAAGCCGAAGTGGGCGCTGATCGCGTCAAGGGTCTGCATGTAGTACTTCGACGAGCTGTTGGCCCAGGGCGCCAGCGCACCTTCGCGCAGGCTCAGCCCCCGCACCGGCACCACCAGATCCGGGTCAAAGAACAGCTGGTGACCCAGCCCATCGCACGACGGACAGGCGCCGAAGGGGTTGTTGAAGGAGAACAGCCGGGGCTCGATCTCGTCGATGGTAAAGCCGCTGACCGGACAGGCAAACTTGGCGGAAAAGGTCGTCCGCTCTTCGGTCTTGGCATTCTCGATGATCGCCAGTCCGTCAGCCAGCTCGAGCGCGGTCTCAAAGCTGTCGGCCAGCCGTTGTTCCATGCCTTCCTTGAGCACCACCCGGTCGACCACGACTTCGATGGTGTGCTTGAACTTCTTGTCCAGCGCCGGGGCTTCTTCGATCAGGTACATGACATCGTCGATCTTGACCCGCTGGAAGCCGCGCTTCTGCAGCTCGGCGAGCTCCTTGCGGTACTCGCCCTTTCGCCCGCGCACGATCGGCGCCAGCAGATACAGCCGCGCGCCTTCGCCCTTCTCGATGGTCCGGTCGACCATCTGGCTGATGGTCTGGCTCTCGATCGGCAGGCCGGTGGCGGGCGAGTAGGGGATGCCGACCCGGGCGTAGAGCAGGCGCAGATAGTCGTAGATTTCCGTCACCGTGCCCACGGTCGAGCGCGGGTTCTTCGACGTGGTCTTCTGCTCGATCGAAATCGCCGGGGACAGGCCCTCGATGCTGTCCACATCGGGCTTTTCCATCATTTCGAGGAACTGCCGGGCGTAGGCCGACAGGCTCTCGACGTAGCGGCGCTGACCCTCCGCATAAATAGTATCGAAAGCCAGCGAGGATTTGCCGGACCCCGACAGGCCGGTGATCACAACCAGCTGGTTTCTCGGCAGGTCGATGTTGACCCCTCGCAGGTTATGCTCGCGCGCCCCGCGCACGGAAATATAGGGGCTTTCGTTGGCGGCGAAGCCGGTCTTCTTCGAAGGCATAGGGAGGCCGATCGGGTTCAGGTTCAGTTAAATCGACCCAAGAGACTAAGGCTTTTCCGGCAGGGCCAGACCGCACCAACGCATTTCTGGGGTTAATCACACCCACTGACCAGCTGGGGACGGTGTGGCGTCGATTTCCCGCGGCAACCGCGTCAATTTGGCATCGATCCCGCCCGGCGCAGCCCAGTATGCGTCAGACGACAGGCCGCCGCTTTCAACGCCTCCCAAGGCGCCGGAACGCAGGAAGCAGGGTCAGACCGGGTAGCGGATTTTCAGTGCTTTGAGCACCACTTCGGGGACGAAATCTTCGACATCACCGCCCAGGCTGGCGATTTCCTTGACCAGCGACGACGCGATGAACTGGTGGTTTTCGGCCGCCGTCAGGAACACCGTATCAACCTTGGGGTTCAGGTGCTTGTTCATGGTGGCGAGCTGGAATTCGTACTCGAAGTCGGACACCGCGCGCAGACCCCGGATGATCAGCGAGGCGCCAACCTCGTCGGCAAAGTGCATCAACAGCGAGCCAAAGGAGCGAACCTCGACTTCGCATTCACCAAAATCATTGGCGTCGATCAGATCCCGGATCAGCTGCACGCGCTCGGGCGGGGTAAAGGCCGGGTTTTTACCGGGGCTGTTGGCAACGGCAACGATGAGGTGATCGACCACACCGGCCGCGCGCATCATGATGTCCAGATGCCCGTTGGTAACGGGGTCGAAAGTGCCGGGGTACAGACCGGTGCGCCTCATGCCGCTGCTATCCTCTTCTAATCCTCGGTAGACGGCCCATCACCGCTTCCATCGCTGCTCGCGTCGCCGGTGCCTGCGGGGCCTTCACCCACGCTGCCGCCACCGCTGCCGCCGTCACCAGTATCGTCGCTGCCGCCGTCCTCGTCATCTTCGTCGGTCCCCGGGTCATCGAGCCGGGCCACGGATACGATCTGCTCCCCCTCTGCGACGCGGAAGACGAAGACCCCGCGTGTGGTCCGTCCGGCGATCCTGATTTCGTCGACCGAGGTCCGGATCATCATGCCGGCATCGGTCACCAGCATCAGCTGGTCGCCGTCCTGCACCGCAAAGCTGGCCGCCACGCGGGCGTTCTCGCCCCCGGCGCGGCTGACGTCGATCGCGCCCACGCCCTGATTGCCCCGGCCCATGGCGCGGAACTCATAGGCGCTGGTGCGCTTGCCCAGCCCGTCCTGGCTCAGCGTCAGAATGAACTGCTCGGCTGCGGCCAGCTGGGCCAGCCGCTCTTCGGACAGCAGCCCGCCGCCACCGACATCGGTGCCGCTGGCGCCTTCTTCTTCGGCGCGGCGCATGGCGTTGGCGTGGCGCACGTAGGCGTCGCGTTCCTCGGCCGTTGCATCGACGTGGTTCAGGATGGCCATGGAAATCACGCGATCTCCGCTTTCCAGCCGCATGCCGCGCACGCCGGTCGAGTCACGGCCTGCAAACACGCGTACGTCGGTGACCGGGAAGCGAATGCTCTTGCCACCCTCAGCCGCGAGCAAAACGTCCTGGTGCTCGGTACAGATGGCGACGTTCACGAGGCTGTCGCCCTCGTCGAGCTTCATTGCGATCTTGCCATTGGCCTTCACCGACACGAAATCGCTGAGCCGGTTGCGCCGGATCCCACCGCTGGCGGTGGAGAACATGACGAACTGGTCCTCGGCCTGATCCTCATCCTCGGGCAGAGGCAGGAAGGCGGTGATGGTCTCACCCTGCTCGAGCGGCAGGATATTGACCATGGCCTTGCCCCGCGCCTGCGGCGTGCCTGCAGGCAGGCGGTAGACCTTGAGCTTGTAGACCATGCCGCGCGAGGAGAAGAACAGCACCGGCGTGTGGGTGTTGCAGACCATGACCTGCGCCACGAAATCCTCGTCGCGGGTGGCCATGCCCGAACGGCCCTTGCCGCCTCGGCGCTGCGCCCGGTAGGTGTCGAGCGCCACGCGTTTGACGTAGCCGCCGTGGGAGACGGTCACGACCATATCTTCGCGCGGGATCAGGTCTTCGATGTCGTAGTCGGCCTCGTGCTCCTCGATGGTTGTCCGGCGCTCGTCGCCGAACTCCTCGGCCACGGCCATGAGCTCGTCCCGCACCAACCCCATACGCAGGTCGCGGTTGGACAGGATTTCGAGGTACTCCTTGATCTTGCCCGCCAGCTCTTCGAGTTCGCTGGCAATCTTATCTCGCTCGAGCCCGGTCAGGCGGGAGAGCTGCAGCGCGAGGATCCCGCGCGCCTGCTCTTCGGAGAGATTGTAGGTACCGCTGTCGCTGACCCGGCGCCCGGTTCGTCCAACAGCTCGATCAGCGGACGGATGTCCTCGGCAGGCCAGGCGCGCTCCATCAGCTGCATCCGCGCCTCGGCCGGATCAGCGGCCTGCCGGATCAGGGTAATGACATCGTCGATGTTGGCCACCGCGACCGCCAGCCCGACCAGAATGTGCGCCCGTTCGCGTGCCTTACCCAGCTCGAAGGCCATGCGCCGGGTGACCACTTCCTCGCGGAAGTCGACGAAGGCGGCAATGATTTGCTTGAGGTTCAGCATTTCCGGCCGGCCACCATTGATCGCCAGCACGTTGCAGCCGAAGGACGACTGCAGTGGCGTGTGTTTGAACAGCTGGTTGAGCACGACGTCGGCCTGGTGGTCGCGCTTGACCTCGATCACCACCCGCATGCCGTGGCGGTCGGATTCATCGTTGGCGCTGGCCACGCCTTCGACGATCTTGTCCTTGGCGAGCTGAACGATGCGCTCGACCAGTCGCGCCTTATTGACCTGATAGGGCAGCTCGGTGACCACGATAGTCTCGCGGTCCTTGCGGTTTTCCTCGATGTGGGTCTTGGCGCGGATCACCACCGACCCGCGACCGGTGTGGTAAGCATCGCGGATGCCGCGGCGGCCAAGGATCATGGCCCCGGTCGGGAAGTCGGGCCCGGGCAGGTGCTCCATAAGGTCATCGATGGTCAGGCCGGGATTGTCGATGTAGGCCGCGCACGCGTTGATGACTTCGGTCAGGTTATGGGGCGGAATGTTGGTCGCCATGCCCACGGCGATACCGCCGGCGCCATTGACCAGCAGGTTGGGGTAGGGCGCGGGCAGAACCTGCGGCTCCTGCCGGCTTTCGTCGTAGTTGGGCTGGAAATCGACGGTGTTTTTGTCGATGTCTTCGAGCAGGCCCGACCCAAGCTTGGACAGCCGCGCCTCGGTATAGCGATAAGCAGCGGGCGGGTCGCCGTCCATGGAACCGAAGTTGCCTTGCCCGTCGATCAGCATGGCGCGCATCGAGAACGGTTGCGCCATTCGCACCATGGCGTCGTAGATCGCGCCGTCGCCGTGGGGGTGGTAGCCACCCATGACCTCGCCCACGAGGTTTGCGGACTTGCGGTAGCCGCGGTTCCATTCATAGCCGCCAGTCTTGGCAGTGTAGAGAATGCGGCGGTGGACCGGTTTCAGGCCGTAGCGCACATCGGGCAGCGCGCGCGAGACGATGACCGACATGGCGTAGTCCAGATAGGACTTGCGCATCTCGGAAACCAGCGACACCGGCGCGATGTCGTCGGGCAGGGCATCAAGACCAGGCCCGCCGTCACGACCCCCGTCGTCGCCACCATCCGCACCGCCACTCAGGCCGGCTTCGGTTTCGGGTGGCAGATCGTCTTCGCTGTCGGACACAGTCTACTCCGCGGCAGGAATCCGGCTGTTTTCACACCCCGGATCACAGGGCCGCAGAGCACAGAACAACAGTACACGAGCGACCCGGAAAAAGGTGCCCTCAACTTAGGAAATTATGCGATTGCTGGCAAGGAAAACCGCGAGATTTCAAGCCGTTTCACCGCGGTCGTCAGAACCCCGTTCTGATCAGAACGGGATATCGTCGTCAAAGTCTCCGCCACCGCCGGAACCGCTGTCGCCGAAGCTGCTGGTGCCGCCCGAGGAGCCGCCGCCGAAGCTGCCGCCCCCGCCACCGCCGCTGCCGCCGTTACCGCCGCCAAAACCGCCGCCGGAACCACCGAAATCGCCGCCTCCACCGCCGCCGCCGCCGTCACCGCGGCTGCCGATCATCTGCAGCTCGCCCCGGTACTGACCCAGTACGACCTCAGTGGTGTACTTGTCGTTGCCTTCCTGGTCCTGCCACTTGCGGGTCTGAAGCTGGCCTTCGATGTAGACCTGTCGTCCTCGCTGCAGGTAGCGCTCGGCAACGTCGGCGAGGCGCTCGTTAAAAATCACCACGCGGTGCCACTCGGTCTTTTCGCGCTGCTCGCCAGTCGCCCGGTCGCGCCAGCGCTCCGAGGTTGCAATCGAAAGCTGAACAACCTTACTGCCATTGCTCGTTGTGCGGACTTCAGGGTCGCGGCCGAGGTTACCAACCAGAATAACTTTGTTCACACTCATTGTCGGGGCTTTCGTAAAATTGTTATACGCCGTTGCTAACGGCTAAAGCGTTCCTGAGCAATAACAGCGCTTGTGCATAACCTGCAAGAACATTAAATGAACAAACGCATAAAAATGGAGGGGTAGCACCATGGATATGTCGGGGGTCAAGGGCCTGCTTTTTGACAAGGACGGCACGTTGCTGGACCTGCACGCAACCTGGGGCATGGTGTTCAACGAAATGATCTGGTTTACGGCTGGAGACGGGGAGCAGCGGCTCGCCGAAGACCTTGCCCGTATCGGGGGCTATGACCTCCAATCAAGCGCTTCACCCCTGACAGCCAGCTGGCGCAGGGCGACTGGGGCTCGATCTTTGAGGCGTGGCAGCAACGTCTGGGGCCGGACAAGGGCAAGCGCCTGTTCCTGTTTCTCGACGAACTGCGGCAGGGTAAGCGCCGCCGCGCTTCGGTTGCGCTGGGCGAAATTCGCCCGACGCTCGAACGTCTCGCAGGTGCGGGGCTGAAGATCGGGATCGCGACCAACGACGCCGAGGGCCCGGCACGGCGGGATATGGAGCATATCGGCGTCGCCGACCTGTGCGATGTCATCTACGGCCACGACAGCCACGGCGCGAAACCCGGCCCGGAGATGATGGCAGCCTTCTGCGCCGAGACCGGGCTGCGGCCCGATCAGGTCGCCATGGTCGGCGATACTATGACCGATCTCCGCTTCGCCCGGAACGCCGGGGCGCATTCCTGCATCGGGATCATTGACCCCAGCTACGCCAACCAGCCGTTCGTGGAGGGCGTGGACGTCCAGGTCGAGCACGTCGACGCCATTCCCGCACTGCTGGGGCTCTAGCGCTCTGGGGCGCTGCTCCGGGCTCAGCCCGCGCTGTCGGTTGCATCGATGATGCTGACGCGGCTGCTCCGGGCCTCGACCCATGCCTGCAGCGTGATCACCCAGCGTTCATGCAATTCTTCGCTGTCCAGCGCCGTACGCCACGCCCGCACGGCGAGGTCCGTGTTATCGCGGGCTTCCTCAAGCAGGCCTTCGACCACCCGCAGCTCGGGCGGGATGCCGTGCAGGTGCTTCATGTACATGGCGATATCTTCATCGAGGACGATGTTGATGTGTCCCATGCCAGTGAAGCTGTCGAGGTAGAGCACCTGCCGGATTTCGGCGACAATTTCTTCCAGTGTGAAGGCCGAGCGCAGGGCTTCGCCGTTCTTGCGCTGCTCGGTGGCCAGATAGGAACCGGAGAGGATGGCGTTGTAGAAGTCAGTAACGTTCGCGCTCTCGCGACGGAAACCGCAGCGCTGTGACTTGCGAAACCACGCCTGTTTCCGGGCCGAGCGTCGCGAGTCCGCGAACTGCCCGCACAGCAGCAGGGTCCAGCTGGCGAAACGGACGTCGGTGCTGGCGGCCTCAGCCTGCGCGGTCAGCTGCGAATTCTGCAGCAGACGGTCGCGCACCCCTTGCAGCAGTCCCTGGCAGTGGGCCGCGCGGGCGGTGGGGCTTTCGAGGAACAGCAGCTTGGTGATGTTGTAGGGACGGGCAGCGTCGTAGCGCGCCTGCAGCCGGGACGCGAGGTCATCACGCCCGAGCCGCATCGCTGCGGTGATCGGCCAGTCGAGGAAGTCTGTATCAAAGGCCGTCTCTGCGAACGGAATGAACCTCTCCAGGTCACCGACGAGGAACTCGGCCTTGGGGTACCAGTTGTCGGCCAACCCCGGCGGCGCCAGCCCGCGCGGCATCAACACCTGCCCGAACCACAGGCTGGCATAATACTGGTCCTCGATGCCCATATAGCGGGTGATGTAGTCGATCAGAACCTGAATATCCTCGCGGGCGATGATCTCGTCCGGCACCACGGAAAGCGACAGCTTGCCGCCTTCTTCGTCCATGCGGGAGAAGGCAACCGCAGCGCGCACGATCCCGGAGACGGCGACCAGGAGCTCCGCGTCTTCCTTGTTGCTGTTCATGATCTCGAGCAACTGATTGACCAGATCGGTGCGGTACCAGGTGCCGCACAGGCGCAGCTCCTCCTGCAGATCACGGGCGGCGCGCAGGCTGTCCCAGTCGTTGGTCCAGTCCTCGGCCCGCTCGGCGCTGGACGTGAAGGTCAGCATCATGTCGAGGAAGACCCGGCGGTAGGGGTCCTGTGGGTCAAAGGCCTGCGCCTGAGCACGGTTGGCCTGCGTCAGCATCAGCCCGAAAGCCAGCACCAGCGCCACTAGGCCGGAGAGGGCCACTCGCAGCAGGGGAAAAGAATGCCGTGTCATCATCGGTGTAGCCATGGGGTCAGGATTCCGCCTCTGAAAGGTATTCCCGGATCAGGTAGTCGGCGATCAGCGCCATGATCATGAGCACAACCAGCGCCCAGGTCAGGTCCCAGACACGTTCTCGTGTGCCGGTTTGATCCAGCTGCACCAGCGCCTGCGGCACGGCCAGATCATCGGGGTCAAGCACGGTCCCGCCACTGGCCAGCGCCAGCGCGCGCAGCGAAGGCAGGTCGGCGCCCCGGTCCAGCGCCAGCGGTTCGGTCTGACGGTGGAGCAGTGCCGGCCGGATCAGGCCGCTTTCTCAAAGGTGCGCGCACGCCCCTGCCGGTCCGTGCCTTCGCCGCGGAGGCGAAATTCAAACACCTCTGGCAGGTCGCGGATCGGGCCGAAGTCGCCCAGCCAGCGCCGCTCGGACCCGGTCAGCTCGAAGCGGGCCAATGGCTCGCCCCGGTCGGTGTCGGTGTCGATGTCGGTGTCGTGCTTCCGGCGCTGCGGCGTCTGCTGTCGCGCCATCGGCGCCCGGCTGTTCGGTTTCGACGGCAAACAGCTCGGCGACGAAGCCGGTGGGCGCGAAGGGATCGATCGATTGGTGATCGAGCGCCAGCAGCACGTGGTTGCGTCCGTCCCGCGTCAGCTCCAGCCCGACCGCGTCGCGGGGATCGGTGCGGGTGGCCCAAGCGAAGGCCCGCGCCAGCGCCACCTGGAAAATCGCATTGTTGGACAGGCTGCCCTCAGCCCCGCCATCGCGCAGGGACGTGCCCAGCACCGAGACCCGGCCCCCCAGCGCGGCGCGCTCGATCAGGCCTTCGGCGGTGCTTTGCGGCGCCCGGGTCAGCACCCAGTCGGTCCACAGCGCCAGATCCAGCGGGCGGCCCTCTTCCGGCTGATAGCCCGGCTGGCCCAGAATGAAGCGCGCGCCATCGCGTGCGGACAGGATCGAATAACCGCTGATCGCGCCGACCCCGTAGTCGCGCACCGGCAGACCGTCGAAGAAACGGTGCCGCTGGTTGAAGCTCGGCTCCTCGATCTGCTCGTCCTTGTAGGTCGTCATGCGGCGGGCGAGCTGCCCGATCGGGATGGTGAACTGATCGAGGTAGGCGTAGCCGCCGCCAGCCTGTGAGACGTTGAACAGGGCGTTGAAGCCTTCCGATGCGATGCCGAAGCGCTGCCGCAGGGTCGCATCCCGGCTGTTCAGCACCGTATAGGCGTCGGGCAGCGAGCCTTCGCCGTAGGCCATGGCGATGCCATTGATGATGAAGTTGTCTTCGCTGTTCAGCCGCGCGGCAAGGGCGGGGGCGTTGTCGCGCTGGAACACGCCGTCTTCGTCAACCCGCCACGACAGAAACGCGCCGAGGTCGGGGTCGGCCCCGTCGCTGACAATCAGCACCCGGCGTTCGTCGGGCAGGTCGAGGCCCGGCCTCCTGCGCCATGATCAGCGAGCGGCGGGATTCCGCCAGCGCGTCGTACATGGCGAGGCCCTCGGGCTGCAGGCCCAGTTGCCGACGGCGCTCGAACTCTTCGGCGAGCAGGCTCAGCGCGTCACGGATCTGGGTTTCGAGCGCTTCGACGCCCTGGAAGGTATCCAGCGGCACCAGCTCGTGCACTTCATCGGAGAAACCGAACACCCGCACCAGCGAGCCATCGGACAAGGGGGCGAAGCTCTCGACGATGTAGTTGACCGCCCGGTCGAGCGTTTCTGGCTTGTAGAACAGCGAGGCGGAGACATCGAGCACGCCCACGGCGAGGATCTTCGGGTCGCCCGACGAGCCCTTGGGGTCGACGTTGACCGGCAGCACCCGCGCGATCGGGGTCGCCGCCAGCCCCTTGACGCCGAAGGTTTCGTCGCCTCCGGCAATGAACAGACCCCCGCCACGCTGGACGAAATCCTCGACCTCCCCCAGCAGCACCTGCTGGCTCAGGCCGTCACCGATCTGCCCCGGGGCGAGGTCGGTCATGATGATCAGGTCGAAGTCGAAGAAGTCCAGCGGCTCGGCCGCGTCCACGCCGGTGCGGCGCGGCAGGTCTTCGGGGGTGACGCGCTCAATCTCCCAGTTCAGCTCTTCCATCACCGTGTCGATGAGCGCGATCGGCTGCTGGCCGCCATCGAGCCAGAGCACGCGCGGGATGGCCATCGCCGGGATGATCCGGGACTGCAGGTTGTCGGGCAGCACCGGCTGGGCAAAGCGTGCCTGCGGGACGGGTTCGGGGTCGTCGTCGAGCGCCAGCGTCATCTGTACGAAGGCGCCCTCGGTTTCCTGCTCGAGGATCAGCGGAGAGCATGACACCGTGTCCGCGCCCTCACTGATGATGATCGCAGCGGTGCCAACGGGATCGCCGTCCAGACAGGCGAAGCGGAACAGGTCCTGCACGGCCTCCCCCTGCAGCGCACCGAGGTAGGCCACCCGCTGTTCGGGCTGGGGCTTGATGGCAAGGTCGACGGGAAGGGCCACCAGACGGTTTTCGAGGTCGCCCTGACGCAGCAGCGACAGGTTCTGGGCCTCACCGATGATGAAGCGCGGGCTGTCGGGTCGCTCGAGCCGGTGCGCGGGGTCGCCGTTCTGCGGCACCACCAGCACTGGAACCTCACCCCCGGCGAGCAATTGCAGCACCTGTGTGATCTGATCGGGGTCGTCCGCCCCCTGCCGCGTGGTCAGGCCGTCGGTCATCAGCACGATGACCTGCGCAGGCGACCCGGCCCCGGCGGCGAGGGTTTCAGCGATGATGGCAGAAAGATCGGTGGCAGCGCCGTTCAGGTCGCGGACAGCGTCCAGCCCGTTGGCAAAGCGGTCAAGTTCCTGCGAGCCCTGCGCGAAGACCCGTTTGCGCACGTCGGCGTCAACGCCCAGATCGCGCACGATGTCGGCGCTCAGGCGGTCTGCCGCGGCGAGGTACTCTGCGACGGCCGGTGCATCGCCGTGCACGAGGCTTTCCGAGACGTCGAGCAGCACGTCTATGCGGGCCTTGGTTTCCAGCGGCACGGTCTGGCGGAACTGGGTCAGGCCCAGCCACAGCAGCGCGATCATGCCGACGACAACCCCGCGCAGCAGCAGGGACAGCACCAGCACCGAAGTCCGCTGATTGCGGGACACGCCAGTCAGCCGGTCCAGCCCGCGCCGCAGCAGCGGGGCCAGCCAGAACAGCACGCCGGCGAGGATCAGGCCAAGGATGGTCAGACTCATGCCCTGGCCCCCTGTGGTACAGCGCTGCCCAGGCTTCGCCGACGGCGGAACCGACCGGCGAGCAGCAGCAGGTACAGCGCCTCGAGCACCGCGATGGCGAGCAGCGCCATGATCAGTGGCCGGGTCAGGCGGCGCAGGCCGTCACCCCGTGACAGGGCGCTGAAATCCGGCAGCACGGTGATGGGCGCGCGGGTCAGGCTGGATTCTTCGGCGTTGAACAGCGCGAGCGACACCGGGACGGTCTGGGTCAGCCCTTCACCGCCGAGGAAATACAGCCCCGCCTGTTCGAGACGCCAGCGCGAGGTGCCGCTGTCGTCGACAATAACGGCGGGGATGACGGTGGTGTCATCGCGGCGGACTTCCGCGTTGACCACGCCTTCGAGCGTCAGCGGATCGCCCGCAGCGAGATACTGGGGCACGCGCTGGCGCCGGTCGTCCATCCATTCGAGCGTGTTCATCAGCATGAAGGTCAGGGTCAGGCAGTCGTCAGGGCCGTAGATCTGGGCATCCTGGCGATCGGCAACCGTGTTGTCGGCCTCGGCATCGCTGGGGATCTGGGTGGTGCAGTAGGCGTGGGGATCAAAGCCAAGGAACAGCATTTTGGCTTGCTGCAGCGCGGTGCCGTCGTCGCTGTCGGCGGCGGTGGTCTCCGGGCGTTCGGCGGCGAAGGCGGAAACGATATCGGTTCGATCCTCGGCGGCAACCTCGATGGCTTCGCGCGGGTCAACGTCGCGCAGCAGGGTTCGACCCGCCCGCCGTCCGTCACCGGGGGCAGAGGTCGCAGCGACGGTCCGACCGTCACCCGCCCCAGCATGGGCTTGAGCCCGGCCATGACCGGGTGGCGGTTTT
>JAYQIC010000008.1:0-46020 GCA_038141425.1 Rhodospirillaceae bacterium
GTCGGGGACAAGTCGGCGCAACTTCTTTCCGTTGACACTCAACACGCTGCGCTTTGAGCGATGTTCCAGCGAAGATATCCAACAGGCTCAAAGGCCCTTCGACAGGCTCAGGATAAACTCCGCGTTTTGAGCGCAAAGCAACGAAGTTGCGCGGGGAGATTTGTAAGCCGCGAAGCGGCGTAAAATCGAGCCCGCAACACCGCAGATCAAGCGCTTGCGCCGGGGACGACCTGCACCGTGTCGTTCCTGGTCTTGCAGGCTGCTAAGCCCGACCTGTATGAATGTCTCATCAACCAAAGCCAGAGCGGAGCAGGCCATGAGCGACCGGGTCCCCGAGGACTTTCAGGTGTCCTTCACCGAAATGAAGCACGGCACGCGCGACGACTACCTCGCGCTGCATCAGCTCGAGCAGCCCTTCCTCAACCAAACCGGGGAGCGGGTCCTCAAGGAGCTGGCGCGTCAGGCCGACGAGACCCTCGCAGGCTATAAGATCAATCGCCTCGAGCACGGCCTGCAGTCTGCCACCCGGGCGCTCAACGACGGTGCCGATATCGACTGGATTGTCGGCGCCCTGCTGCACGACATCGGCGATGGCCTCGCCCCGCAGAACCACGACAAGATGGCCGCCGAGGTCATCCGCCCTTTGTGCGCGATGAGGTCGCCTGGACCGTCGAGCACCACGGCGTGTTCCAGATGGTCTACTATGCCGAGCACTACGGCTGGGACCCCGAACAGCGGCAGGCCTTCCGCGACCACCCCTTCTACCAGTCCTGTGTCGATTTCTGTGAACGCTGGGATCAGTCCAGCTTCGATCCGGACTATCCCATGCACGATCTGGATTTCTTTGCGCCGATGGTCCGGGAGGTCTTCGCCCGCAAGGCCCACGATCAGGCCCATGTCCTGCCCGGGGTGGTCGTGGGGTTCCGCGCTGCACGGCCGACGCCTAGCACGGCGCTGCCCCTTCGCCCATTTGGTCTGCGGCGCATCTGCCTCGCTTGTTTTCGCTCCGCTACCCCGCTACCCCGCTACGCCTCTGTCTCACGGTCCCTTAGTCAGGCCACAGCGTGACACTGTTCACGCGTCAACAGCTGAGGCTATTGCCGGAAGGCCGGGTACAGGCCGCCCTTGAGCGTTACCCGCACGTCGGCGCCCGCGCTCGGCGCCGTCATCACCGGCAGTGCCAGTGCAGCTGCTGGCCGTCGTCCAGCGCGACCATCAGGTCGACGAAGAACCATGTAGCGGTAGCTCGGCACGCGGACGTGCGTGCCCTCGTCACCCTGCGGCAGTGACGATCCTCGAGCCGGATCAGGATCTCGATGCGCTCGACCTCGACAGGCGTTCTCGCCTCGATCAACGCGGCATGACCGCGCCAAAGAAACCTTTCCACCGTCATTTCGCCCAGGGCAAAGTCCCGCGTGCGGAAAGAGCCTTCGCCGATGAACCGCCACTTCGCGCGATGCCGGCATGGCGTGAGCGACTTCGGCGGCCCGGCCTGCTCCCGATGCGCCCGCCACCGATCACCGCCCTTCGTCGGCGAAGGCAAGGCCTCACCCTGATCGTGGGTGACCAGCAGCGCCGTCATCTGTTCGGCGTCGAGGATATCGGTCACGGCGTGCGCTCGCCGCAGCCGGGTTTCCAGATCGAGGCTGGAGAAGGGCTCGTCGGCGGCAGCACCTTGGACGCGGCGCCAGCGCCGCGCCAGCTATCAGCCATGCTGTTGTCCGCCGGAAGGCCTCGGGCAGGGCATCGCGCAGCGTACGCGAAACCGGTCAGCTCCAGCAGTTCGTCGACGCGCCGGAGTGGCTTCAGCCTGCGCCGACAGACCCCGCAGGCCATGCGCGAATATTTGCGCTCCACGGTCATAATGCGGGAACAGGGCGGAGTCCTGGAACACTTAGCCGACGACGCTCGGGGTTGAGTCAGGCCGCTGGCTGACCACGCGATTGCCGGGCTGATCTGCCCGGCGGAAATATCCATGAACCCGGCCAGCTGCCCGGAATAGGGTGGTCTTGCCGCTGCCGCTCGCGCCAGCTGGCGCCAGCCACACGCCGTTCTCGGCGGACAGTGACAGTCCGTGAGCACCGGATGGTCGGGGCTGTAACCCGTTGAGATGTCGTCAACGACAAGGCGCGGCATGGCAGTCAGTCCACTAAAGGCTCGGTTGGTGTTTTCAATAAAGGACTCGAACCGGCTGCGCAAGCCATGCGCGCATTCATGCTGTGGTCAGCGCACAGGGCTTAAGTCTGGGTGACAGAACTGATTGGGAGATTCCTATGTCGGACTTTGACTTCATCATTGTTGGCGGTGGGTCAGCAGGCTGCGCGCTGGCGCGGCGCCTGAGCGAGGATTCCAGCCTGCGCGTGTGCCTGATCGATCGGCGCCAAGGCCCGGAACCTGGCCGTGCACCTGCCCTTCGGGGCTGGCCGTCATCGGCCTGTTCAACAATTTGGTGGGGCCGAGACCGCGTTGCAGGACCAGTTGCGTCAGCGCAATCTGGTCTGGCCGCGTCGGAGCGGGTGCTCGGCAGGTCTTCAGCCCGGTCGCGCCGCGATCTACGCACGTGGCATGCGGGCCGCTTCCGACGGCTGGGACGCTGGGCGCGCCGGCTGGGGACTCGCATCGGTCCTGCCCTACTTCCGTAAAGCCGAGGCCAACCAGCGCGGTGGCGACGGCATCCACCCAGTACCGAACGGCCACTGTCAGTCTCTGACCTGCGCCCGACCAACCACGCTCGACCGGGCCTTCGTCGAGCTGGGTCACGAACCCAGATCCCTGTCACCGATGACTTCAACCGGGGCGAGGACGGCGAGGCGGTCAGGGTTTATCAGGTGACAACCCGCGACGGGCTGCAGGCCTCTTCGGCCCGGGCCTACCTCTCGCGAAGTGCGGTCGCGGAACAATCTGACCATCTAGCGGACTGGCGTCCATCGAATCCTGTTCGAGGGCCGCCGCGCCACCGGTCGAAATCAGCGAAGGCGGTGCTTGCCTTAAGGAGCCGGGGGCGACGGGACGCAGACCCTGCGGGCCACCCATGAGGTCCTGCTCAGCGCCGGCGCGATCAATAGCCCGCACCCGCTCATGCTCTCCGGCATCGGCCCGGCCGAACACTTACGCAGTCATGGCATCGACGTGGTCCACGATGCCCCTTTTGTCGGCCAACGCCTTGCCGACCACCTCGACGTCGTGACCCAGCTTACCAGCCGCACGGCGCGCGCGGGGGACTGGGGTTTCAGGAACGTGCCAGCGCGCAGCCTGAGCTGGGCGCTGCAGTGGCTCAGCCGCCGTGGTGGCACCTTCGCCTCACCAGGTGGCCGAAGCGGGCGGTTTCGTGAATCCGACTCGGCGCTGACCGCCCCGACATCCAGTTCCACTTTCTGCCTGCGCGCATGGCCAACCACGGCCGCCAGCTGGTCTGGGGCTACGGCTACACGCTGCACGCCTGCAACCTGTACCCGCGATCGGAAGGCGAGATCCGCCTCGCATCCGCCGACCCGGCGTACCCGCTGATCAGATGATCCGCGCTATCTCACCGATCCAGACGGCCACGATATGCGGGTGTTGATGGCCGCGCCGACTGGTCGCGGCGCATCCTTGCTGCACCGGCCTTCGACGATATCCGCGGCCGAGAGCTGTGCAGCCGGGCACTGCCGTCCAGACCAAGACCAGATCCGAGATCGGTCGTCGTACCGGAAACGATCTACCACCCGGTCGGCACCGTCGCCATGGGGGCGGCTGACGACCTGCGCGAGCCTGACCCCCGACCTGCGGGTCAAGGGTGTCGATGGTTTGCGCGTCGTCGATGCCTCGGTCATGCCACGCCTGATTGGTGGCAATACCAACGCACCCACGATAATGATTGCGGGAGAAAGCCGCCGAGATGATCCTCGACGCCGTCTGCACAGGAGCAAAGGCCCCACGCCATGATCACCACGGTACCACTCCGCCAACGCCGACGGCGCTCATTTCAGCTCCCACGCATGGCGCACCACCATGGCGTTGGCGCACAAGGGTCTCGAGCACGAGAGCCGCGGCGTCGCTTCACCGAGATCGGCACCATCTGCGACGGCGAGCGCAAGATCGTCCCGACCATCGAGGACGGAGAGCAGGTGCTTTCCGACAGCTGGGCCATCGCCCTTGCACCTCGAAGACAGCGTCACCAGTGGCCGTAGCCTGTTCGGCGGGGAAAAGGGCAAGCGCCCACGCCCCTGTTCATCAACAACTGGGCGAGCTTCGGCCTGCAGCCCCTGCTGCTGCAGATCATGATCCTCGAGCTGTTCGAGCGCCTGCAGGACCGGGACAAGGCCTATTTCCGTGAGTCCCGTGAGAAACGCTTCGGGCGCAGCCCGAGGACCACGCCGCGCTGGCTGATGAGGCCAAGCAGCGTCTGCCCGCCATGCTGGCCCCGCTGTCGATGACGCTGAACTCGCAGGCCTGGCCGCGGCGATGTGCCCTCCTACGCCGACTATATCGCGCTGGGCGCCTTCCAGTGGGTACGGACGTCGTCGAGCTTTCGACCCGCCCGGATTTGCCGGGAGAAGGTTGCAGACTGGCACGCCGCCATGCTCGACCTGCACGATGGCCTGGCCCGCACCAACACGTGAGCCTGAGGTCAGCGGCCGAGGCTTGACTTGTCGCAACGTCGGCTCGATTCCTGCCAGGCGTTGCTGCCGACTTCCCAGGTGAACATAATTCACCGGGCACCGGCGACCGATGATCGTTCACCCGGAAAACCGACTGTGAAGGGTCCGACACCACCATGCTGGAAAAAATCGCTTCGCCGCGTGTTTCTCCGTGATTTTCGGTGCTGTGCTGCGGGCTCTGGCTGTGCCGCTCTCGGTCTCGCTTTCCCTGCTACTGCTGGTGCTGGCCAGCGGGCCGTGACCACCCGCCGCGGCGCAACAGGGTTCGGTCAGGGTGCCGCGGTGGTCAACGACGACATCATCACCGACGTCGACCTTACCGCATCAACCTTGCCATCATGGTCGCAGAGGCCAACACCGCCGAGCGCTGCCGCGCCTGCTGGCGCTGCAGGTAAGCGAGTTGATCACCGACAAAATCCGTCTGCAGGAAGCCGACCGCCTCCAGCTCGACATTCAGGAAATCTTTATCGACGACGCCTTCGAGCGTATTTCTCGAGGCAGAACGGTCTGATTCCGATTGGCCGAAGCCCGATCCGCCGCGCCGGTGTGCCGGTGGCGACCATGCGCGAGCAGATCAAGGCACAGATCGCCATGACCGTGATCACGCAACGCCAGATCGCCCGCGATGTCGAGATCAGCGACCGCGAGCTCAAGGCTGAAATCAACCGCATCAATGCGCTGCGGGGGCGGTCCGAGCGGCGGCTGGTGGAAATCTTCCTGCCGTTCAGCTCACAGCGTTCGGAATCCGAAGTCCGGCAGCAGGCCTTCAGCCTGATCGATCAGCTGCAGGCCGGGGGCTGACTTCGGCAAGCTGGTCCAGCAGTATTCCTACGCCGCCGCGACGGCCGGGATTGGCGGCGACAGGGGCTGGTCTCCGAGGGCGCGCTGGACCGTGATCTGGAGGCCGGGCTGGTAAACATCCGCCCCGGTCAGATCACCATGGAACCGGTGAGGACCAGCGAAGGCTACTACATCATGGGCGTTCTCAACCGCCGCCCCATCGGAACCGCATCCTCGCGCACCATCGCCTCGCTGCGCCGGGTGTTTCTTACGCTGCCCGACGACCTCAGTTCCCCGGTGGGACAGGAACGTCTCGCCCTGCTCTCCGGAATCAGCGAGCAAATCCGGGGCTGCGCCCGCTTTGACCAGGTTGCCGCCCAATATGGTGATCCCGGATCGGGCAACATGGGTGAAGTGGACCTTTCCACCCTGCCGCCAGCCATCTCCGTTACCCTGTCCGCGCTCGAAGTCGGTGAAGTCAGCGAACCGCTACCCGCCGACGGTGGCGGCGGCGCAGTCTATATGGTCTGTGGCAAAGCGGCTCGAAATCGACCCGCTGACGGCCGAAAACGTGCGCGACCGGCTGGAGCGCAAGCGGGTGAATACCCTGTCCCGCCGCTACGATGCTGACCTGCGGCGCGATGCCTACATCGACTATCGGTTCTGATCAGTGACGCGGGTCGCCGACCTCCCGCCCCTGCGCCGCCTGCTGGACGCGCACCGCCTCTCGCCGACCAAGGCGCTGGGACAGAATTTCCTGCTCGACCTCAACCCGACCGCCCGATTGCGCGAGCGGCTGACCCGCTCGACGGATGCCACGTCGCCGAAATTGGCCCCGGCCCGGGCGGACTGACCCGGGCGCTGCTCGAAAGCCCCTTGGCCGGTCTGACGCTGATCGAGAAGGACCAGCGCACGGCGCCCATCCTCGCAGCGCTTGCGGAGACCGAAGAGGGACAGGCCAAGGGCCTGCGTCCCATGTTCGAGGATGCGCTCGCCGTCGACTTGCTGGAAGTCCTGCCAGCCCCCCGCGCTGTTGGTTGCCAATCTGCCCTACAACGTCGCCACCCTGCTGCTGGTGCGCTGGCTGGGATCTGTGGCGGGAGCCGGGGGCTTACCGCAGCCTTACCCTGATGTTCCAGTGGGAGGTGGTCGACCGCATCGTGGCGAGGCCCGGTGACCGGGCCTACGGCCGCCGCGCCGTGCTCACGGCGCTGAGTGCTGCGGCAGCGTATCGGCAGTTCGACGTCCCCGCGCAGGCTTTCACCCCGCCACCGAAGGTCACCTCGGCCATCGTCCGCATCGACGCCCGCGACAGCCTTCCCGGACCACTCAGCCTGTTCGGAAGCCATCGAGGGCGTGACCGCTGCCTTGGGCCAGCGCCGCAAGATGCTGCGTCAGTCGCTGAAATCGGTGTTCCTGATCCGGTCGCTGTGTTGGAAGCGCTGGAAATTGCTCCCGACGCGCGGGGTGCAGCCGCGGAGAGAACTGCCGCCCGAGGCGTTTCTGGAACTGGCAAAACGCCGCTGAAACGGCGGAAACGGCTGAAACGGCTGGAGCCGCTGATCTAGTCTTCGATCGACCGGATATCGGTGACGATGCCCTCGATCCCCGCAGCCGTTCCCGGCGCAGGCGCTCGGCGGTCAGACGCCCGCACCCTGTGCGACGCTCTGCTCGATATCGGAATTGACGATGATGAAATCGTATTCCGCCCAGTGCGAGACTCAGCCGGGGCTCCGACAGGCGGGTAGGCGACCTGCTCATCGGTCTCGCTGGTCATTTGTTGGCGCGATTTCAGCCGGTTTCCAGCGCTGCGAGTGACGGTGGCAGCACGAATACGCTGACCAGATCCTGTGGCATTTTCTGGCGCAGCTGCTGGGTTCCCTGCCAGTCGATGTCGAACAGCACGTTTCGGCCTTCGGACAGCGCCTTTTCGATCGCCGCGCGCGGGGTGCCATAGGCGTTGTTGAAGACGTTGGCCCACTCCAGCAGGCCGTCTTCGTCGATCAGGGGCGCGGAAGCGATCGTCGCTGATGAAGTGGTAGTGCACGCCGTCGACCTCGCCTTCGCGCGGTGCGCGCGTGGTGGCGGATACGGACAGCTCCAGCATCGTCGTCGCCGTCGAGCAGCGCGCGGAAATCGTGGTTTTTGCCCGCCCCCGACGGCGAGGACAGCACCAGCATCAGACCCCGGCGGGCAGGGCATCATTCGACATTGGCCACCTGCTCCTTGAACTGATCGACCACGGATTTGAGCGCCAGCCCGGTGTTGGTCAGGCTCATCGACCCGGCCTCGAGCACAGCGTGTTGGCTTCGCGCATGAACTCCTGCGCCAGAAAGTCGAGCTTTCGCCCGACCGGCTCCCCGGCGTTGAGCAGGCCGCGCGCGCTCTCGATATGGGCGCGCAGGCGGTCGAGCTCTTCGCGAACGTCGGCCTTGGTGGCGAGGACGGCGGCTTCCTGCGCCAGCCGGTCTTCGGGCAGGGTTGTACCGGCCTTGGCCGCCAGATCGCTGGCGAGCGCGGTCAGGCGCTCGGCCAAAGCCTGCGTGACCGCACCGGTCTCCGGTTCGGCCTGAGCCACCAACACCTCGATCTGGTCGACCAGACCAGAGAGGATGGCGTGCAGCTGGGCGCCTTCGCCCAGCCGTGCCGTGCGCAGGGCAGCGGCGGCGTCACCAAAGGATTTCAGCACGGCATCGTTCAGGGCGCCCTGTTCTTCGTCGCTGAGGGTTGCCGAGCGGGTTTCGAGCACGCCGGGCAGCCCGAGCAGGGCGGCGGTATCCGGTGCGGTGCCGTCGCGGCGGCGGACCAGCTGCGCCAGCCGGTCGAGGGCGTCTTCATCAACCGTGACCTCGGGGCGGCGGCCGGGCAGGTCCAGCTGTAAGCTGGCGGAGACCGAACCCCGGCTGACCTGCGCCTGCAGCAGCTTTTTCAGGCTGGCTTCGAGGCTGTCCATCCGGCCTGGCATGCGCCAGCGCACGTCGAGGACTTGCCGTTGACCGACTTCAGGGGACCAGGTCCAGCTCGCTTCGCCGTGACTGCCGTCAACGGCGGCAAAGCCGGTCATGGATTGCAAAGGGGAGACATCTGCCGTCATGTCGCGTCTATACCCCTGCGCCGCGGCAAAGAGTAGGCCTTTGCGTATATTTCTCGGGAAACATTCAGGACCAATGCCATGAAAAACCCTCAGGCGATCATTATCACCGGTGCATCCAGCGGGCTGGGGGCCGGGTTGGCGCGGGCCTACGCGGCACCGGGGGTGACCCTGCTGCTGACCGGACGCAATCAGGCGCGTCTGGGCAAGGTCGCCGCCGATTGCGAGGGCCGGGGTGCGCAGGTTCTGACGGCCGTGGTCGATGTGGCCGACCGCGAGGCTATGGATCAGCTGCTGACCGATTTTTGACCGCGCCCACGAGACCGATCTGGTCATCGCCAACGCGGGCATCGGCCACGGGACCGGGCGCTACCTGATGGAACGCGCGCACCAGACGGCCGAAGTTGTCGACATCAACGTGGCCGGGGTCACCAACACCGTCATGCCGCTGGTCAACCGCATGGCCGCCCGGGAGCGGGGGCAGATCGCGGTCATGGCCTCGGTCGCCGGGTACGCGGCCATGTCCTACTCGCCCACTTACGCGGCGTCGAAGGCCTTCGTGAAGCACTGGGGAGAAGCCCTCCGGGGCCGGCTCAAGCCCTTTGGTGTCGAGGTGACGACCCTGTGTCCGGGGTTCGTGCGCAGCCCGATGACCGACGCTAACCGCTTTCCCATGCCGTTCCTGATGGACCACGACCGCGCCATCACGATCATGAAGCGGGGGCTGGAGGCCGGGCACGGGCGGGTTTCCTTCCCGTGGCCCGTGACCTGGGCTGCTGGCCTGCTCGGTGCCCTGCCGAGCTTCATCGCCATGCCGCTGATGACCCTGCGTCGCCGAGCCAAGCTGCCGCCGCTGGACTAGAGGCGCCCACGGCTACTGCGGCGCTGGGGGAATGCCGTCGGTCGGCCTCGGCTTGGGCACCACCGGCCCAAAGCGCAGGTGCTCGCAGGCCCGCCAGGCAGCGACGTTGACCTGATGCTCGGCGTAAGTCGCGGCGAAGGCCGACTTTCCATCACAGCCCGCGACGAAGAACAGGAAGTCTGTGACCGTTGGGTTCAGCGCTGCGTCGATGGATCGCGGCCGGGATTGGCGATCGGGCCGGGGGGCAGGCCATCGCGCTGATAAGTGTTGTAGGGGTTGCTGGCGTCGTCGAGTTCGGAGCGCCGCAGCCCCCGGCCCAGCCGCCCTGTCCCCTGTGAGAGGAAATAGACCAGCGTCGGGTCGGCCTGCAGCCGCATGCCCTGCGCGAGCCGATTGCTGTAGACGCTGGCGACGAGGCCACGCTCGTCGGCGCGGGCGGTTTCCTTCTCGATGATCGAGGCGAGGATCAGCGCGTCTTCGGGGGTTTGCACCATGGCGCGTTCGCTGCGTGAAGCCCAGGCCACCTCCAGCGCCCGGTCCATGGCGGCGACCATGCGGTCGAGCAGGGCCTGACGGTCGTCGTTGAGCTGGTAGGCGTAGGTATCGGGCAGAACCCGGCCTTCGTCCGGCAGGCGCACCAGGTCCCCCGTCAGACCCGGCGCCGCGAGCAAGCGGTCGAGCGCAGCGGAGAGCGTGATGCCCTCGGGCAGGGTGACCTGCCGCAGCACGGCCTTGCCGCGCACCAGAATGTCGAGGATGTCAGCAGGGGTCGCCCGGGCCGGAATGACGAACTCGCCGGCTTTGACCGCACCGGAAACGCCCTGCATCCGGGCGAGCAGGATGATCTGATCGGCGCTGTTGATCAGCTCGGCGGCTTCAAGGTCGGCCGCGACCGTGCGCAGGCCCGCGCCAGACGGCACGATGAAGGTCACGTCCTGCGTTGCCGTAGTAGGTGGTTGCATCCAGAAGGCACCCACCCCCAGCACGGCCACAACTGCAGCGGCCAGAAGAGCCCCCATCGTCACTCCGAACTTAAAGATGAAGTTGAACACCAGACAGCGTCCATTTCTGATGTTCTACCGCAGCCCGCTGCGATGGTTGATCAAAATCTGCGGCCTCAGCCGGAAAAGGCCGAGAAAATCACCGAACCGTTGGTGCCGCCGAAACCGAAGCTGTTGGAGACGGTGGCCCGGATCTGTCGCTCGCGCGGGTGGTTCGGGACGAGGTCCATGTCGACCGTGTCTTCCGGGTCGTTGAGGTTCAGGGTCGGCGGGGCGACCTGATCCCGGATCGCCAGCAGGCAGAAGATCGCCTCCAGCGCTCCTGCAGCGCCCAGCGCGTGGCCGACGGCGGACTTGGTCGACGACATGGACATGGTCTTGCGGTGCTCACCGAACAGCTGGCGCACCGCGCCGAACTCGGCAAGGTCACCCAGCGGGGTCGAGGTGCCGTGGGCGTTCACGTAGTCGATGTCTTCGGGGTTCATGCTGCCCGAGCGCAGGGCGGCTTCCATGGCGCGGCGGCCGCCGTTGCCGTCTTCGGGCGGGGCAGTGATGTGGTGGGCGTCACCGGACATGCCGTAGCCCCGCACCTCGGCGAGGATATTGGCGCCGCGCGCGCGGGCGTGCTCGAGTTCTTCGAGGATGACGACACCGGCACCGGAACCCATGACGAAGCCATCGCGGCCCTTGTCCCACGGGCGGGATGCAGCCGTCGGGTCATCGTTGTAGCGGGTCGAAAGCGCGCGCGCGGCGCAGAAGCCGGCGACCCCGATTTCGATGATGCCGTGCTCGGTGCCGCCCGCGACCATCACATCGGCGTCGCCCAGAGCGATCATCCGCGCGCTGTCGCCGATGGCGTGGGTGCCGGTGGTGCAGGCGGTAGAGTTGGCATGATTGGGCCCGCGGAAGCCGTATTTCATCGAAATATGGCCCGAGGGCAGGTTGACCAGAATCGCCGGGATCGAAAACGGCGACAGCCGCCGGGCGCCCTTGGTCAGCACGGTTTCCACCGCGTGGGTGAAGCTCTCGATACCGCCGATGCCGGAGCCAATCATGACCCCGGTGCGGTTCTGCGCTTCTTCGTCGGTTGGCATCCAGCCCGACATCTCCACCGCTTCGGTGGCGGCGGCGAGGGCGTAGATGGTGATGGGGTCGACGCGGCGACGCTCTTTGTCCGGCATCACCGTTTCGGGATCAAGGGCGAAGGGGTCGTCCGACTTGGGGCCGCCAAGCAGCGGCACTTCCCCGCCGATGGTCGACGGCAGATGGGACGCGTCAAAGCCTTCGATGGTGGCAATCCCGCTCTCAGAATTCAGGAGCCGACGCCAGACATTCTCGACGCCCGCTCCCAGCGGTGACACCATTCCCACGCCTGTAACAACAACGCGGCGAAGACCGGTCATGCTCAACCCTCATCCAATCCGGCCGGGGCGTCCGCATCTGCGCACCCCTGGGCCGTTCAAATCAAAGTCCGGGCCTTAGGAAACCGCTTCGGAAATGTGCTTGATCGCATCGCCAACGGTACCGATCTTCTCAGCGGCATCGTCAGGAATCTCGAGGTTGAACTCTTCCTCGAAAGCCATCACCAGCTCAACGGTGTCCAGGCTGTCAGCGCCCAGATCATCGACGAAGCTCGCCGCTTCAACAACTTTGTCTTCCTCGACCGACAGGCGTTCGACGACGATTTTCTTCACGCGATCAGCTACGTCACTCATGGCTTACTTTCCTAAGGTTGTTCGCTAAATTGAATAGGATGCGGTCCCATAGCACAAGCCTTTCGCGCGTCGAAACAACAGAACAAGGGGTCTGCTGACCGCTGGCGCTATAGCTGGCGTCTATCCGATTGCGGACAGACTACAACATGGCCATGCCGCCGTTGACGTGCAAGGTCGCGCCGCTCATGTACCCGGCTTCGTCGCTGGCGAGGAAAACCACGGCGGCGGCGATCTCTTCAGGGCGGCCCATGCGGCCCGCAGGAACCATGGCAATCTGCTCGGAAACCACCTTCTCAGGCAGGTCGGCGGTCATGGCGGTTTCGACATAGCCCGGCGCGACACAGTTGGCGGTAATCCCGCGCGAGCCCAGCTCCTTGGCCATGGATTTGGTCATGCCGACGATCCCGGCTTTGGACGCGGCGTAGTTCGCCTGCCCCGGGTTTCCCATGAAACCGACCACGGAGACGACGTTGATGATCCGGCCCCAGCGGCGCTTCATCATGCCCTTCATGGCGCCGCGACACAGCCGGAAGGTGGCCGTGAGGTTAACGTCCAGCACCGCGCCGAAGTCCTCGTCCTTCATACGCATGGACAGGCCGTCCCGGGTCAGGCCGGCGTTGTTGACCAGTATGTCGATCTGCCCGGCGGCGTCTTCTGCAGCGGCGAGCATGGCGGCTTCACTGTCTGCATCGCCGAGGTTGGCGGTGATGATGTGGCAGGTCGCCGAGCCACAGGCGGCGGCGGTTTCCTGCAGCGCGTCTTCGCGCCGCCCGGTGAGGATCAGGGTCGCACCCTGCGCCGCCAGCGCGATGGCCGTGGCCCGGCCGATGCCGCCAGAGGCGCCGGTGACGAGGGCGACTTTTCCGGTCAGGTCAAACATGGCTTCAGTTTCCTTCGAGTTCTGCTGTTTCTTGGCCTGCATACCTTGGCAGGCAGTAAGGTCTGGGGTCAGCTCAGGCTCTGCGCAAAGCCGCGCAAGCCCTCTGCCGTGTCGACGGACTGGGCGGTAACCTCGGGCGCGATGCGCTTGGTCAGCCCGGCGAGGACCGCGCCAGCGCCCAACTCAACCAGTTCTGTAACGCCTTGACCGGCCATCCAGGCCACGGACTCGCGCCAGCGGACCCGGCCAGTGACCTGCGCCACCAGCAGTTCGCCGACCCGTGCGGGGTCGCTGTTGGCCTCGGCCAGCACGTTGGCGACCACGGGCAGGGCGGGGGCGGCAAAGGCCTGCCCAGCCAGCGCTTCCGCCATCGCGTCGGCGGCGGGTTGCATCATCGAGCAATGGAACGGGGCGGACACCGGCAGCGGCAGGGCCCGCTTGGCTCCGGCTGCCTTCATGGCCTCGCCTGCCGCAGCAACCGCAGCCGCAGCGCCGGAGATGACCACCTGTCCCTCGGCGTTGTCATTGGCGATTTCACAGGCGCCCAGACCCGGATCGACGTCCGTCAGCGCGGCTTCAACCTGCTCCATGCTCAGCCCGAGCACGGCGGCCATGGCGCCTTCACCCACGGGGACTGCGGATTGCATGGCCCGGCCCCGCAGGCGCAACAGGCGCGCGGTATCGGCGACGGGCAGGGCGCCCACGGCGGCGAGCGCAGCGTATTCGCCCAGCGAGTGACCGGCGACAAAGCTGCCGTGATCGGCGAGGCGGATATCGAATTCAGACTCCAGCGCCCGCACCACGGCGAGCGATACCGCCATCAGCGCAGGCTGGGTGTTCTCCGTCAGGCGCAGGTCATCGTCGCTGCCTTCGAAGATCAATGTGGACAGTTTTTCGTCCAGCGCATCGTCGACTTCGTTGAAGACATCGCGTGCGGCCGGGAAGGTCTCGGCAAGATCGCGGCCCATGCCGATTTTCTGGCTGCCCTGTCCGGGGAAAACGAAAGCCCGCATATCGTACTGGTCCTTGCTGGTCGTTCAGGAGTCTGGTGTTGCGCCGTTTTATGCGCTTGTGAGGCGGGGCTGACAACCTTTTCAGGCCCTGCAGACGGGCTTCACGGGTGCCATGCGCCTGCGCTGTTGTCTTCTGGGGCGGCACCGTCTAAACCGCTGGCTGCTCAACGTCTCCTTGCCAGTCCCCGAGCACTGAAAAAGGGCTGGCTGATGACCTTTCCACGACGAAGGGTCAAATCATCCAGAGGGAGTCTTATTGGATGGCATTTTACGAGTGCGTCTACATGGCGCGGCCGGATGTTTCCACGACCCAGGTCGAGGCAATCACCGAGCAAATTACCAACATCATCACCGAACGTGGCGGCTCTGTTCACTCGACTGAGTACTGGGGCCTGAAGTCCCTTGCGTACCGGGTCAAGAAGAACCGCAAAGCGCACTACGTGCTGATGAACATCGACTGCAACAACGACGCCAAGGCTGAGATGGAGCGGACCATGTCCCTGAACGAAGACGTTCTGCGGATGCTGACCCTGCGCCTCGAAGAAATGCCTGAGGGCCAGTCGATCCAGATGCGCGCCAAGGCCCGCGGTGATCGCCTGGACCGTGGTGATCGTGGTGACCGTGGCGATCGCGGTGACCGGGGTGAGCGGCGCGAACGCCGCTCCGAAGACGCGTAGAACAGAGGAAGAGGAAAAAGACTATGGCTCGTCGTCCCTTTACCCGACGCAAGAAGTCCTGCCCGTTCTCTGGTCCCAACGCACCAGTGATCGACTACAAGGACACCAAGCTGCTCAGCCGCTTCCTCTCGGAGCGCGGCAAGATCGTTCCCAGCCGGATCACGGCTGTTTCTGCCAAGAAGCAGCGTGAACTCTCCCGCGCCATCAAGCGCGCCCGCACGATGGCCCTGCTGCCATACGTGATCGGCTAAGGCGGAAAAGGAAAGCAACTCATGATGAACGTTATCCTTCTCCAGCGTGTGGAAAAGCTTGGCCAGATGGGCGATGTCGTAACCGTTAAGCCCGGTTACGCCCGCAACTATCTGCTGCCACAGGGCATCGCCCTGCGTGCGACCGATGACAACAAGGCCGTGTTCGAAGCCCGTCGCGCCCAGCTCGAGGCCGAGAACCTCAAGCGCCGCGAAGAAGCCGAAGACATGGCTGGCCGGATGGAAGGCCTGTCCATTCCAATGATCCGGCAGGCGTCTGACACCGGCCAGCTGTACGGCTCGGTGACCACCCGCGACATCGCCGCTGGCGTTTCGGAAGCCGGTTTCACCATCGGTTCCAACCAGGTCATGCTCGACCGGGCTATCAAGACCCTGGGCGTGCACAACATCCGCGTGAAGCTCCACCCTGAAGTCGATCTGATGATCAACATCAACGTCGCTAAGTCTGAGGAAGAAGCCCTCGGCCTGATCGTTGAGGAAGAAGAGGACGATTTCGGCCAGGATCTCGAATTCGGCGCCTTCGATAACGAAGACGGCGACGTCCGGATCACGCGTTCCGACGCAGACGAAGCCCCGGCTGAAGCTGAAGCCGATGCGGAAGCACCAGCCGAAGAAGCTGAAGCCGCGTCTGAAGACGACTGATCCGGCCCCGCGCCTGACAGCTCAGAAGAACAAGGCCTGGCCATCGCGCCGGGCCTTTTTCGTTTGCGGTCTGCGTGCGTCATGGTGCGCGGCCCGGGGCGCTTCACGTCCCCATGAAGCGCCCTTGTCGGTGATTGACCCCGCCTCTATGTCTCTGTGAACACGAGGGACGAAGGTGAAATGCGATGAAATGGCTCTGCACACTGGCTGCCGCGGCTCTGACCGGCCTGACGGTCACCCCCGCTTCGGCGCAGTCCGGTGACTTTCTGGCCGCGCTGAGTGCGACCCGCGCCAGTGACCCCGAGGCGGCGAGCCGATACCTCACCGCTGCGCTGGAAAAAGATCCGGACCGGCAGTCACTCGTGCGTCAGCAAATCTCCGTCTTCACCATCGAGGGCGATTATGACGCAGCGCTGCCCTACGCGCAGGACGTACTCGCGCTCAATCCTGATGACGAGCTGGCGCGCTGGGTCGTCCGGGTCGCTGCTATCCGGCGTGGTGACTGGGACGCGGCACAGGCGGTGCTCCCGGCCGTGATCCAGACCCGACTGGATGAGTTCATTGCATCCGTTGCCAATACGGCCGTCATGACTGGTGTCGGCGACATCGAGACCGCGCTTGCTGAAACGCGGACGGGCTTCGACGAGAAAGGCATCGGGCCCTTGGGTGATTACGCCCGGGGCCTGATCCACGCAGCATCGGGTGACGCTGAGGCAGCCTCTGATGCCTTCGCCGCCTTTATCAGCCGCGACCCGTTCCAATACCCGCGCATGGCCGAAGTCACGGCCAACGCCTTCGAGCGTTCGGGTGATCTTGAGAACGCCCGTTTCGTTTACAACGCGCTGCTGGAGACCGGCGCCCGTCCCGGCGGTCAGGCTGGTCTTGATCGCATCGACCAAGGCGACCCGTACCCCGAGGCGCTGACCCCGACCCCGCTGGATATCTACACCGAGCTGCTGTTCGTCATCGTGCGCTTGCTCGACGATCAGGACAGCCCTGAGCTGGCCTATCGCTATGCGCAGGAAATCGGCTATCTGCTGACCCCGGAAGCCCCGCTGTTCCCGGGCTATTCCGAAGTCATCGCCTCGTCGTTGCTGGCGCTGGAGCGCTTTGAAGAGGCTGAGGCGGCCTACGCCACGCTCGAAGACGTCCCGGCGTTCCGCTTCTCCGCAATTCTGGGCCAAATCCAGGCGCTCTCGGATCAGGAACGCTATGACGAAGCTCTCGCCAAGCTCGATGAAGCCGAAGCGATTCTGGGCCGGTCGCCCGCCATTCTGCGCCAGCGTGCCGTATTGCTGTTCCGGGCCGAAGACTATGAGGCTGCCGACCTTGCCTTCGCCGACTGGCAGGATTCGGTCGTGCAGCTGGGGACGGCCGCTGCCCAGACGCTGTTTATCGCCGGGATCGTCTCCTATCAGCTCGAAGACTACGCGCTGATGGAGGAGCGGTTGGAAACCTCCCTCAATCTCGACCCCGACAACCCCCACGTCATGAATTACCTCGCCTACTCGTGGGTGGAGCGCGGCATCAACCTTGACCGGGGTTTCGAGATGCTGACCCGGGCGGTTGAGCTCGCGCCCGAAAGCGGTGCCATCATCGACAGCCTCGGCTGGGCCCACTACCAGCTGGGTGACTACGATGAGGCCGTTCCGTTCCTTGAGCAGGCCTTCCAGATCAATCCCTGGAGCTGGGAAATCGCCGAGCATGTGGCCGATGCCTATTGGCAGGTTGGCCGGGAGCTGGAGGCTGAGTTCTTCTGGAACCGTGCGCTGGGCCTGCCTGAGATCCCCGATGATCACGTCGAGGCCATTCGCATCAAGCTGGTCGAGGGAATGAGCCGCGATCTGGCGCAATGATTAACGCTGCCTACGCTGCTGAAACGGTTACCGTTTTTGCCCCGGCTAAGCTGAACCTGTTTCTGCACGTCCTCGGGCGGCGCGCCGACGGCTACCACGATCTTGAAAGCCTATTCGTGTTTCTCGACATCGGGGATCGCCTGCAGTTTGAGACCCCGGACAGCGCCGCCGCTGATGCTTCTGCCGGCGACCTTGTGCTGGATCCGGATCCCGGCATTCCCCGTGAGCAAAACCTGATCTGGCGCGCACTGGCGTGGGTGCGCGCCGTTGAACCGCGCCTGCCGCAGCCTCGCATCCGGGTCGAAAAGGCCTTGCCGATGCAGGCGGGTCTGGGGGGCGGCAGCGCCGATGCGGCGGCCGTTGTGCACTGGGCCGAAGGGCTGTTCCCCAGCGGTGATTTCCGGTCAGCGGTCGCGGGTTGGGCGCCGATCTGCCCCCGCCATGGACCAGCGGGCGCGGATCTGGCGCGGGACAGGCGATGTTGCGGGCGACCCTGTGGCCGGTCTCGCGGGGACACCAGTGCTGCTGCTCAAGCCAGAGGGCGGGGTTTCGACGGCAGCCTGTTTCCAGCGGTTGAGCCTTGGGCGGGCTGCCGCTGTGTCTGATTTCAGCGGACCACCGCGCGCGTGGCTGCCCTCGACCCGAAACGATCTGGAAGCCCCCGCACGTGACCTCAATCCCGATATCGGCGTCGCACTCGACGTACTTGCGGGGGTGGCGGGTGAGCCTTGGCTGGTGCGCATGACCGGTTCAGGCAGCACCTGTTTTGCGCTCTACAATGAAAAGGGCCGCGCGATGCGGCCCTTGAAGCGGTTCAGCGCCGGTTCCCCGGATGGTGGACGGCGGCGGCGGAGATCCTCTGATACAGAGGCCCGGCTTTACTTGATCAGGTCGAGCACGCCCATGGCCCGCGCTTCGGTCTCCAGATGCTGGAGCAGCTCGGCGGACAGCACCGCCTCACCGGCAAAGCCGTATTCAGCCGCGTACAGGCCGATCGCCGCTGACGTGCGGGCGTCGATCACACCGTCGACTGGGCCCGGGTTGATGAACAGAGCGTCGAGGATGGCTTCAGCCCGGTAGCGCTCGGTCTCACCGATGGTGGTGACCGGCTGGCTGGTCCGTTGCTGCACGGAGATCGTGAACCACGCCGCCAGCGCGATAAACCCGAGCAGGCACAGCAGCACCAGCAGTGTCGACAGCGCCATCGGGGTCCGGCGCGCTTGCCCAATCGGGCCGACCGGGGCTGCGGTGCGGGTCTCGGTCCGCTCCACGTTGTTTTTGATTCTGCGCGCCTGCAGCGCCCGCTTCGGGCCGGGGTCCTGGTCGAGGGCACCGTCGCTGCTTACCGGGCGCACGTTGGCGTCAGGCCGCGCGTTGGCGGCATCGGCACGCGCCGTCGGCGCGAGGCGTCCCGCCAGTGGGGTCAGCAGAGAATTGGCCGGCAACTGAGACACGGGTTCGATGGTTCCCTTATCGGTGGGGGCGGAAACCCCGGTAAGGATGGCAGTTTGTCGAGCAGGTCGGCAGCACCGTTGCGAAGCTTCTGGCCGAGGCCCGAAAGCCGCTCGCTCAGGGAGGCTGCGCCGTCCGCCGACTGACTCGCATAATTATTAACCAAATTCGACGATTTTGCGAGTGCTGTTGTCAGCCCCTGGCCGGTTCGGGCGAGGGATTCACGCGCCTGTGACAGCCGTGAGGGTCGCTGGGTCTGGAACGGGCGCTCGTCAGACCACTGTGGCCCTGACTCCGTGGAAGTGACGGCAGGTTCCTCCGATGGGAGATCGTCTTCGATGATGACCGGTTGCTCGACCGCTTCCGCGCCAAGGGCATCGTCGGCCACGTGCCATTCAGCGTCAGCCTCAGGCCAAGCTTCCGCATCATTTTCTGGCTCAGCTTCAGCCATGGGGGCTGGGTCAAAGCCGGTGTCGGCTTCCTGTGCTGCCATGGCAGCGGTGGCAGCGGTGGCAGTCGGTGCGAGGTCGTACTCCCGCGCCTAGCGCTCGGTCAGCTGCGGGCTGTTGCCAACGTAGACTTCAGCCATAGGGCTCGGCGGCTCTGGCACCACCTTGGCGTAGCCGGTCTCCGGTATCGTTGGTGCGCCTTCCGGCATCGCAGCGACGGTTGTTGCGGGTGTTGTCGGTTCTGTCAGCGGCTTGGGGGTCAGCGTCGACCGGCCCGTCACCCGCGCCTCAGCGGCGTTGGCGGGCACCTGCCGATCAAGAATGGCAGAGGCCTCGGCGTAGGTCCGCAAGCGCTGCCGGGCGCGGAATTCCAGCGACGGCTGCGGCGATTTGTTCGCGGCTCTACCGGGTTTCACTGCAACCCGCTCGTCGCGCGCGGTGACGATACGGGGACGGTTTTGCTGGCTGCCCAGGCTCTGGGCAGTAAAGCGACGGCTGCGCGTCACGTCATCTGAGCGATCCATTGGCCTCAAAATCCTTTGGCCTGAGACACTTACGTGTCCGAAACTAAAAATGAATTTCGACCAAAATTATAATAGTGGTCGAACAAATTGGGCTAAAACCCTGAAATCAGGCGTGTTTATGCCAAAGATCGGCCTCAAACGCAAGCTTTATGCGTTTCGGTCGGATGGCCGGTTTTCGCTGGTCCGATGCGCAGCAAGAGCCTTGCGCTCGCCGGGGCGGGCGAATATGTAACCAATCCTACGGTTGGGGCATGGCCAAGCGGTAAGGCATCCGGTTTTGGTCCGGTGATCCCAGGTTCGAATCCTGGTGCCCCAGCCATAGATTTTTCCGTCCATCGCTGGCGACGTTCGCACGAGGTTCGGCCTTGGCTTGCCTCTGCTCTTTGTCTGGGCCTGTTGTTGGCCTAAGGTTGAACCAAAGACACGGACGACGAGCCTCCCATGGCGGACAATCCCCTCAGCTTTCATGAGATCAAAGATCTCGATATGCGCATCGCGGCGAACGGTGACTGGTTCTATCGCGGGTCGCGGATCGAGCGGAAAAACCTTGTCCGGCTGTTCTCGACAATCCTTCGACGCGAGGACGATGGGCGTTACTTCCTGCAAACCCCCGTCGAGCGTGGTGAAGTGCTGGTCGAAAAGGCACCGTTCATGGCCGTGCTCATGGACGTAGAGGGCGAGGGCGAGGCCCAGCAACTTACCTTTGAGACCAATGTCGGCGATCGCTTTGTCGCCGGGCCGGACCACCCGCTGAGCTTCACCCTCGATATAGAAAGCGGTGAGCCGCTGCCGCTGCTCGACCTCGATCGGGGGCTGACCGCGCGGCTGAACCGGGCCGTATTCTACCAGCTCGTCGACCTTGCTGTTCCAAGGGGAGAAGACGGGCCGCTGGAGATCTGGTCTGGCGGTGTGGCTTTCTCACTGGCGGCGCTGCAACCCGCCAACCGGCCGTGAGCGGACAGCCCATGGCGCCCGACCTCGATCCCGCTGCGCTGAGACGCGCGATTTCGGCCTGGGGCTTCGCCGAAGCCGACCTGCCGCCGCGACGCGGCGATGATCTGGTCGCCGATGGTCCCGGCGCGCAGCGGCAGGCCAGCGCGGTCATGCTGGTGCTGCTGGACCATGACGACGGTCTGCGCCTGGTGCTGACCCAGCGCGCGCCGCACCTGCCCAAGCACCCCGGCCAGATTTCCTTTCCCGGCGGTCGGGCAGAGGCCGAAGATACCGACCTGCTCGACACCGCCCGGCGCGAGACAGCCGAGGAAATCGGCCTCGATCTCGCCCGGTCGGACGTGATTGCCGCCCTGCCGCGCTACGCCACCCGCACTGGCTTTGACATTGCACCCTTCGTGGCCATCGTGCCGCCGCCGCCGTCCTGGACCCCGCAGGTCAGCGAGGTGGCTGCCGTATTCGAGGAGCCGCTCGACAGCTTTCTGCGGTCTGAGCGCTGGCGCCGCGACGGGGCCATGTTCAGTGGCCGTCCGTTGCGGCATTGGTGGGCCATGGACCTCGGCGAGCGATACCTCTGGGGCGCGACGGCAGCGATTCTGCACAGCTTCGCTGAGACGCTGTGCGCGGCGCTGGATCGCCCGTTCGCCGCTGGTCCGCAGCACACCACCGCCACCGCCACCGCCAAGAGGGTCAGCGCCATGAGCCGCGACGACCCTGCCCGCGGCACTGACACTGCCCCGCCTACCGCCGGGGCGGTGAGTGATGCCGATGCCCGATCTGCTAAAGATGGGCCCGGTCAGGGGGAGCTGCCGACGGTGCGCCTGCCGACACAAGTGCACCGGTGGCGACGGTGGACGTGGCCCGCTTACTTCACGCCCATGACGGTGCCGCCGGACGGCTGATCGACATTCTTGGCGGCGACGCACGTTTCGTCGGGGGCTGTGTCCGCGATCTCGTGCTCGGCCAGCCCAGCGACGACATCGACATTGCCACCCCGCTGGAGCCAGCCGCCGTGGTCGGGCGCTTGTCCGAAGCCGGGTGGAAGACCGTACCGGTCGGCATCGAGCACGGCACCATGCTCGCTGTGGCGCCCGAGGCCCGTGGCACCTTCGAAGTCACCACGCTTCGCCGGGACATTGACACCGATGGCCGCCACGCCACGGTTGCCTTCACCACCGACTGGCGGGAAGACGCCGCACGCCGTGACTTCACCTACAACGCTCTGTCGCTGGACCGGGAGGGTTACCTTTACGACTATTTCAGCGGTCTGGAAGACCTCGAAGCCGGCCGTACCCGCTTTGTCGGGCAGGCGGCAGACCGGATCCGTGAAGACCGTCTGCGCATCCTGCGTGCATTCCGTTTCCACGCCCGCTTCGGTTTGCGCGAACTCGATGGTGATATTCTGCAGGCTCTGAGCGATCAGGCGCATGGTCTTGCCGCGCTGTCGGGTGAGCGTATTCGGCAGGAAATGGCCCGCCTGATCGTCGGTCCGAAGGTGCTGCAGGCGCTGCAGACGATGGAAGGCTGCGGCGTATTGGCGCAGGCGCTGTGCCTGAGCATCGGATCTCCGGGGGGTGCGACCCGTCCTGATACCCCCGATTTTGCGCAGCTCGAACGGCTGATGGTGCTCGAGGAGGTCCACGACGAACCCGGTCTCTGGCGCCGGTTTGCGGCGGTTCTCGGGCGTGGGGAAGCCAGCATTCGTACCCTTGCCGATCGCTATCGCCTGTCCAATCAGGACCGCGACCGGCTCCTGCGGTTGTCGGGTCGGCGACCGGCCCGCGCCATGAACTGGATGCTCTATCTGGATGGCCCCGAAACCGCGCTGGACCGCTTGCTGCTCGACGCCGCCGAGCTGAATCAGCCGGTGAGCCCGGAGCATGTGCAGCTGATTCGCGACTTTCATCCGGTGCCGCTGCCGGTCTCGGGTCAGGACGTTGTCGACCTCGGGGTCGAGCCGGGTCCGCGGGTCGGATTGCTGGTCAAGCGGATCGAAGCCTGGTGGGTCGATCGCAATTTTGAGCCCAGCCGAGCCGATTGCCTGTGGGAACTGGCGCATCAAGCGCGCGCTGGGTTTGACGACGGCGAAAACTGAACGATATCGGGGGTTGGGGCGAGGTGCTTTCAACCTATGCATTTGTTTGAATGTAAGATAATCTCCGCACCAATTCGTTTCAGGCCTGAACAACGGTTCCAGTCGTTTGATGCTCAAACCCGAAACACCCAGTGACCAGCGAGACCCCGGGCAATCCGTTGCCGATTGGGTCGCTGACGAACTCAAGCGTTACATCGCCTCGGGCGAATTGGCGCCGGGAGATCGCCTGCCCGGAGAGCGCCAGCTTTCCGAGACGCTGCAGGTCAGCCGGGTTTCGGTGCGCTCGGCGCTGCAGAACCTGAAGGCGCAGGGCCTGCTCAGCTCGGTGCAGGGTGGTGGCACCCACGTGGTCGCCGTCGATCCATCGATGGACCGGCCGCTGCTGCACCTGATCGAGACCGACCCCAATGCCCTGCACGACCTCGCCGAGATGATCGGGCAGGTTGCGGCCTTCGGCGCCCGCCGTGCGGCCGCGCTGATCGATGAAGCCGACCTCGAAGACATGAAAGCTGTGCTCGGCACCATGGCGCTGTCCGGACGTTCGCCGGGGCTGCAGGCCACCGATGACGTCAAGTTTCATGCGCTGCTGGCCCGGGCATCCCAGAGCGGGGCGTTCATGCATCTGATGGCGGTGCTGCAGGACACGCTGGGGGCGGCGCTGACGCTGCAGGCCAGCCGCAACCAGCCTTTGCGTGAAGAGGCGCAGGCCCTGCTGGGGCTCAACCGGGATTTGATCGAGGCACTGGGCCAGCGCGACGGTGACCGGGCGGCCGATCTGGCCGTGCGTCACGCGGACCAGCGGCGCTCGATGATCACCCGGGCTGTGCCGGTCGACGAGCGGCGCCCGGCGAGCAGTCAGGCTGCTGAATAGCTGATTTCGGAAACAATCGGCCGGGTTGAGGCCGGGGCAGGGCGCTAACCCAGCCCCGCGTCAGGCCACTGGCTTCGGCCTGAGCGCAGGCTCAGTCCCCCGTGCAACCCGAAGCGCCAAAAATTTCCTCAGAGGTCGACAGCGCCCGTGACGCCGCGCAGGTATTCTGCGATCGCTAACCACTCAGGATTATTGGGACTGACTTCGAGCGCGGCTTCGACAGACTCCAGCGCCAGTTCGGTCTGACCCGAGCGCATGGCTATCTGCGCGCCACCCATGAGCGCACCGAAGTGCCGGGGTTCGAGGTCGATCGTGACCTGCACGTCGGTCAGGCTCTCGAAATAGTCACCCATCAGAAAATAGGTGGTCGCGCGCATGTTGTAGGCTTCGGCGAAGTCCGGATCGAGCGCAATGGCATCGGTGAACAGGTCGATGGCGGTATCAAAGGCGGCGGTCTGCATCGCTTCCATGCCGTCGCGGAACACGTCCTCGGCGTCGCTGGCTTCGTTCCGACGCCAGGTCTCCCAGATCTGCTGTTCGATGACTTTGATCTCGACCATGCTTTCGGCCTCGGCCAGAGCGGCGAAGTAGCCGTCGAGCAGGGGGTCGAACTGATCGGCGCTGGCCTGTGACGCGAAAGTGGCGCTGCCGAGGGCGGCAGAGGCCAGGAAAGCGCCGGCGGAGAGGTATTTTACGAGCGTTTTCATATTGTTAAACATGAGTCGTGCAAGCATCCCAGCAAGGGATGTTTTGTCACAGGGCAGTGAGGCTTGTGCCCGTGGCCTTGCCGGGCACACAGCGCCAGCCTTAAAAAAAAAAGAGGCCGGGGCAATGCCGCCGGCCTCTTTCCGTATCCTGTCACGACCGGGCGCAGACGCAGCCTCGGTCCCGGCCTTCCGGCCTTAGCCCTGGCGGGCCTTGAAGCGTGGGTTACGCTTGTTGATGACGTAGACGCGTCCGCGGCGGCGAACGATCTTGCAGCCCTTTTCCCGCAGCTTGGCGGTCTTGAGCGAGTTACAAACCTTCATGGCTCTCTCCGTGGCCGGATGGCCGACTCAGTTAGAGGTTGTTCAGAATTGCGCGGGTTTTAGCCATGACTCGGGTGTCGAGTCAACGAATCGCACTCTTGCGTCAGAGGCGGAGCAGTTCCAGCTCCCTTGCTCAATCGGCGCAAGACGGCGGGGGAAACATTTGTACCATGATTTGTAACGCACAGCACGCATCCCGCTTTTGGCGTGATTACCGCCGGTTCAGGCGAGATGGCCGCCGGGTTCGCTGTGCTCCAGAGAAGGCTTAAGGCATGCTGCGCAACCGACTGGCAAAGATTGTTGCAACCCTCGGACCGGAAACCGGGAGCGCCGAGGCGATGCGGTCGCTCTATGAGGCCGGGGCCGACGTGTTCCGAATCAATGCTGCCTACAGCGACGATGCCGCCAATGCGGCGCTGGTGCGGCTGGTGCAGGACACCATCGCCGACCCGTCCGACCCCGTCGGTACGCTGTGGGACCTGCCCGGTCTGAAAATGCGGATCGGCGGTTTTGCCGATGGCGCGGTGGCGCTGGAGCCGGGGGGGACCTTCACCCTCGATCAGTCGCCGGAACCGGGCGACGAGCACCGGGTATACCTGCCCTTCCCCGAGGCTTTCGCCCATTCCCGTGTCGGTGACCTGCTGCGGCTGGACGATGGTCGGCTGACCCTGCGGGTGACCGAGGTGACGCTGTACCGGTTGACCACAGAGGTTGTGGCTGGCGGGGTGCTGAGCGCGAACAAGGCGATCCTGTTCCCCAACGTGCCGGTGCCGCCGGCAGAGGTCTCCGCCCGCGATGCGGACAGCCTGACCGCGGCGCTGGAGGCCGGGGTCGACTGGGTCGCGGCGACGGCGAATGGCTCGCTGGCGGTGGTGCAGGACTTCCGCCGCCGGGTGGGTGACCGGGCCAAGCTGATGATCAAGATCGACAGCCAGGCGTTGCTGGACCAGCTCGATGCAGTGCTGGAGCTTGCTGACGGGCTGTTTCTGGCACGGGGAGACCTCGGCTCGAGCATCCCGGTCGAGCGCATTCCCAACGCGCAGAAGGACTGTATCCTTGCAGCACGGCGGGCGGGTAAGCCGGTGGTCGTGGCCGCGCAGATGCTGGAGTCTATGGTCAGCGACCCGACCCCGACCCGGGCTGAGGCCTCCGACGTGTGTCAGGCGATTTACGACGGTGCAGATGCGGTGACGCTGTCGGCTGAGACGGCTGTGGGGCACTACCCCACCGATGCGGTGGCGATGATGGACCGGCTGATCGTGTCGGCGGAGGCGGACGATCCTGACCCGGGAACGCTGGCTGCGTTCAGCGAAGAAGATACGACCGAGGCGCGGGTGGAATCCATCGGCGGCGCCATCGCCCATGCCGCTGTCGGGGTGGCGCGTGAGTTGGGGGCCAGCGCGATCGTTGTGCATACCTCGAGTGGCTCGACCGCGCGCCGGGTGGCGCGATTGCGCCCCGGACGGCCGATCCTGTGCCTGACGGACTCGGCGGAGACGCGGCGGGCCATGACGGTTGTCTGCGGGGTGCACCCGCTGCTGATGCCTTCGCTGAGTTCTTGGAAGGAGATCGTCGAGGTGGCTGTCCGCGCAACGCGGGAGCAGCAGCTGGGGGACGATGGAGACGTGATCGCCATTACCGCCGGGATGCCGCTGGGGGCGTCGGGTTCGACCAACATTCTTCGGGTGGCGACGCTCTGAGGCTCGCGGCCTGCGTGGTGTCAGTGGTCGTGCAAGCCACCGTCGGGACCTGTCGCGGGCGGTTTATCGCTGTGGGTCAGGGATCAAAATGTCAGCCCGCGTGAAGCGCGGGCTGTCCGTTTAAGTGCGCGTGGGAGATTTGTAAGCCGCGAAGCGGCGTCAAATCGAGCGCGCCATACTACTGTTACGCTCAAAACGGCGAGGTTACACTGAGCCTGTCGAAGGGCCTTTGAGCCTGTGGGAGGTCTTCGGTGGAAAGACACTCCAAGCGAAGCGTGTTGAGTGTTGAACGAAAGATGGCGCGCTCGGTCCTCGGCCGCTTCGCGGCCTTCGGCCCTCCCACGCGCAGCCCGCACGGGCCCGCGCCCGCGCGGGTCCGTATCGCTGGGCCCCGTGTTCGACCTCAGTCCGGGCCGTCTGGTATGTCCTCTGGCCCCGTTTCCGGGCCAATCTCGGCCTGTGCCTCGGCCTGTGCCTCGGGTTGTGCCTCGGTCTGCGCCTCCGTCTGGCGCTCCCACAGGTCGGCGTAGAGCCCGCCCAGCGCCAGCAGCTCCTCGTGCCTGCCCTGCTCGACCAAGCTGCCGCCGTCGAGCACCAGGATCTGATCGGCGTGCATTACCGTCGACAGCCGGTGCGCGATGATCAGCTGCGTCCGGCCCTCACCCGCCATGGTGAAGTTGCGCACGATCTCGGCCTCGGTCGCGCTGTCGAGCGAAGATGTGGCTTCATCGAGGATGAAGATCCGCGGGTTCTTGAGATAGGCCCGCGCGATCGCCAGCCGCTGCCGCTCGCCGCCCGAGAGCTTCAGCCCGCGGTCGCCCACGACCGTCTGGTACTTCAGCGGCAGGGTCTCGACGAAACCCGAAAACGCCGCCATCCGCGCGGCCTCGCGGACCTCTGCATCCGTGGCATCCTGGCGGGCGTAGCGGATATTGGCGTCGATGGTATCGTGGAACAGCACGCAGTCCTGCGGTACCACCCCAGCGCGTCTCGAGCGCTGTCCAGCCGCACCGCCCGCAGGTCCTGCCCATCGATCCTGACGGCGCCCTCGGTGGGGTCGTAGAGCCGCAGCAGCAACTTCTGGATCGTCGACTTGCCTGCGCCCGTCGGCCCGACCAGCGCGGTCGTCCGCCCGCCCTCGGCGGTAAAATCCAGCCCGCTCAGCACCTGCCCCTTGGAGGGATAGTCAAAGCTCACATGCTCGAATCGCAGCGTCCCCGGTCCCGGCGCCAGATCCGGCGCCCCCGGCTCGTCGGTGATGGTGTTCGGCACTTCGAACAGCGACATCATCCGCTCGGTGTGGCGCAGACTGTCGAGGATCCGCCGGTTGACGATCCCCAGCCCGCGCAGCGGTTGGAACAGCCGCAGGATCAGCGCCGCCAATGCCACGAAGCCGCCGACGGTCAGCGCCCCGGTCGAGACCTTCGGCACCGTCAGCGCCAGCAGGATCACCAGCGACCCGCTCAGGATCAGCGCGATGGTCACCTGCCGCAGCATGAAATAGACCGACACCTTCATCGCCCGGCCGCGATAATCCTCCATGGCAGCGTCCACGGCCCGCGCCTGCCGAGTTTCGGCGGCGAAGGTCTTCACCGTCTCGGCGTAGCTCAGCCCCTCGACAATCAGGTCCGAGACCCGATCCTCGGCCTCGTTGACCCGCCCGACCAGCCGCGATCGGACGCGGTCAAACAGGACCACGGCCAGCAGATACAGCACCATGGTTGCAGCTAAGATCATCGCCGACAGCACGTCGTAGCGGGCGAACAGCAGGATGTAAGCGATCACCAGCTCGATGATGATCGGCAGGAACCCGAGCAGGGTTACGTTGGCGAGATCCTCCAGCGCCCGCGTGCCGCGCTCGACCGACTGCGCCAGACCGCCCTTGCGGTTGTCGAGGTGGTAGGACAGCGGCAGGCGCAGGATGTGGCTGTAGACGTCGGTGGTTACCCGCCGTATGGCGCGCAGGCTCACCCGGTCCATCAGCATGTCCATGACGTTGTCGAGCACGGTGTCTGCGATCCGGAACAGCCCGTAGGCCAGCACCAGCCCGAGCGGCAAAGCCAGCTCGATCCCAACCCCGAGGCTGTCGATCAGCGCGCCGTAGACGAACGGCAGGCCGATGACGAACACCTTGTCGGCGACAAGCAGCAGCCCGATCAGGATCAGCAGGCCCGGGCGCCGCTCCTCCGGTACCTTGGACCAGACGATCTCCCGCACCAGTCCGAAGAGGTCGCGCAGCTTGGGTTGGCTGCTGCCGTCCTGGACCCGGGGCCAGTTGCCCATGCAGACTTTGGTGACCGGTGGCATGGCTTATCCTTGAGCTGTCGGCTTGATAGCGACTGCCTAGCCCTCGCCCTGATCATGAAAGCGTTTGGGGTGCAGCGCCTGCCAGACCCAGGCTTCGATCGGCAGCGGCCTCCCGAGGGCCTCGGCCACCAAACACTGGCTCAGGATCGGAGCGTAGAGAAACCCTTTCGACCCCAGCCCGGTCAGCAGGCCGAGACTGTGCCCGATAAGCCCCGCCAGCGGCAGGTGATCCGGCGTGGTCGCCCGCAACCCGACCCAGGAGCGTCCGGTGGCCTCCACCGGCAGCGACGGCAGCGCCTGCGCCATCCGCTCGAGGTTGTCGGCGCGGTCACGCTCGCTCGGTGCCTGCCAGTTTTCCGGTGGATTGCGGTCGAAACTGGCGCCGAGCCAGGCGCGGTTGCTCCCGGCCTGTGGCAGCAGCAGCCGGCCGAAATTGAGCGGCCGTCGGAGCGTATGCGCGCTGCCGTCGGCGCTCGCCAGTCGGACCTCGTCCTGCTGACCTCGGTTCGGACGCAGGCTCTCGAGCGGTCTGTCGGCAAGGCTGAGCAACGCTGAAGAACCCAGCCCTGCGGCGATCAGGGTCAGCGCGCCCGGGGTGCGTCGGCCAGAATGCGGTTCAGTGCCTGCGGGCCGTCGACCGCGTCAGGGACGCAGGCAACCCGCGCCAGTACGGCGCGGCGGAACGCCGCCGTATCAAGGCTGAACGCGGCGGGGACAAGAACCCTGCTGTCGTCGATCCACTGGTGCTCCACGTCAGCTTCGTGATCCCAGCGCATTCGCAGGCGATCGTCGCTGACCAGGGCTTCGACCCCGAAGCGCACCATGGGGTTGTCGTCGCCCTGCACTTTGCTGGTGCCCCGATCCGTGCTCTGGTCGGAGGCGAGGCTGGCGAAGGCGCTGTCGCCATAGGTCTGCTGCGCGGCGAAGAAGGCCGCCTTGCGCAGATGTCCCAGTGGCCCGCGGTCGCCGCTGGGGCGATAGTTGACCAGCGCCAGCGGTACGCCGGACCCTTGGGGCGGAGCGCCGGTCCCATGCAGGGTCACGGGCAGGCCGGCGGCTCCGGCGGCAAGCGCGAGGCTCTGGCCGGCGATGCCGGCGCCGATGATTGTCACGGATTGGTTCGTCGGGGTCGGGCGCGGCGTCCAGCTGCCGGCGAAGGTGCCGACCATATGCTCACGCTTTTTGCCCCAGCCCGAGCGCTTAACCACGCTGAAACCGGCGGCTTCAAGCCGGTGCCGGACCTCGCTGGCGGCGGTGAAGGTCGAGAATTGTGCACCCGGGCGGGACAGGCGTGCGACTTCAGCGAACAGCGCCGGGGTCCAGGCCTCGGGGTTCTTCGAGGGGGAAAAGCCGTCGAAAAACCAGAGATCAACCTGCGCCTGCAGACGGGCCAAGGCAGCGCTGGCCTCGCCGTGGAGTAACAACAGGTCGGGCGCCATTCCGGACTTCGCCTTAGGCTCCATTTCAGGCGCCAGGTCAGGTCTGGGCGAAGAAGAAGGTGGCACCGGCACAAATCCAGCACGCGGTTGCGCCTGCGGCGTGGTCCAATGCAGGGCGGGCGGGCGCAGGCTGTTGGCGGCCTCGGCCTGCGCAGCGGTCAGGGGTCTGCCCTCGACACCGACATAGGACAGATGCCCGCGATAGCCGGTCTCGGCCATGGCCGCGCAGACGAGCCGGAAGCTCAGTCCCGTGCCGAAGCCAATCTCACCAACAACCAGATCCTCGTGGGCCGCGAGCCAGTCGAGCAGGCCGGAGCCTTCGAGGTAGACGTAGCGGGTCTCATCGATGCCATCGTACTGGAAGTACCAGTCGCCGTGGTCGGCATCCACGACCCGGTCGCCGTCGACCACCAACCGGGCCGGTTCAATCTGGAGCGGGTCGGGAAAAGCCATGGTGCTGAGCTATGGCTTGATTTTAGCGCCAAGGGAAGCGACCACTGCGCGCAGGCCGGTGTCCCGGCCCCGGCACAACAAGCAGGCGTAGGGCCGAGCATGCCCCTGAAAAAATACGGCGCGGTCAAAGGCCGGGTCATCGACATCTATGGCGAGCGGCGGGACGACAAGTCTCCGCATTTCTACGTCACCCTCGACGGCGGTCAGCGCGAGTGGCGGGTCGCGATCAACGTCAAATCCCGCCGCTGGCCCAGCGAGGTCGCCTTCCTGCGCCTTGCCCCCTTCACCCACAGCCGGACCCGGCGGCTGGAAGCCCTGCCCGAAGGACTGACACCCATGAACCGGCGCGGTGAGCGGCGCAGCGGCGGGCTCGACTACCTGCACGACAACTTTTTCCAGCTCAGCGAGATGGTGGCCCTGCCCCACCACCGACCGGGTCGGAACAACGACCTGATCGACATCCTCTACCACGATATGGCGCAGGCCCGGGCCGAGGGCTGGCAGGCAGTAGCCTTCGGCGAACCCTTCAACGACCGTGCCCGCCGTGGCCTGCATAACGTGCACATGAACCAGGGTTCGACAGGACGGTACTGGGGCACCAACGGCCGGTTTCATGACGGGGCGCTGTTCCTCCACGCGCCCGAAGCGGGCTGGATCGGCTACTTCTGGGCCTTCCAGAGCCAAGCCAGCCGTACCCACCCCCAAACCGGGCACCCGCTCGACGACGCGCCTTCGATCTGGGCGCTGCTCAACGGGGACAGCGCCTGAAACCGCGCATATCGGGCGCGCTGGCTGCGCCCCCTGTTCATGAAACTGTAATATGGCCGTTGGAACACAATCCCGGTCCAACTCAATGATCGACCGCAACGGCCCGAATGGCATGAACGGAGACCAGACCATGCGCATCGCCATCAACGGCCTTGGCCGGATTGGAAAGCTTGTCACTCGCGCTTTCGTGGACGAAGGCCTCGATGCCGAAATCGTGCTGCTTAACGACGTCGCGGGTGATGCAGCAGTCCATGCGCACCTGCTGGAGTTCGATACCGTCCATGGTCGCTGGGATGCCGGTCTGAGCGCGCCTGACGCGGACACAATCGCCCTCGGCAACCGCCGTATCCGGTTTACCCGGCAAGCAGCGCTGGCGGAATTGCCGCTCGCGGAACTGGGTGTTGATCTGGTGGTTGACTGCACCGGTGCGTTCAAAACGCCTGAACAGCTCCAGCCTTACTTCGACGCCGGGGTGCGCAAGGTGGTGGTTTCCGCGCCCGTAAAGGAAGGCGCGGCTAACCTTGTTTACGGGGTCAATCACCAGCAGGACTACGACCCCGCCACCCAGCATATTGTAACGGCCGCATCCTGCACCACTAATTGCCTCGCGCCTGTGGTCAAAGTGGTGCTCGAAACCTTCGGCATCCGTCACGGCTCGATGACCACGATCCACGACGTCACCAACACCCAAACCATCGTCGACCGACCCCATAGGGATCTGCGCCGGGCGCGGTCGGCGCTGAATTCGCTGATCCCGACGACCACAGGCTCGGCGACAGCGATCACGATGATTTACCCGCAGCTCAAGGGTCGCCTGAATGGCCACGCGGTTCGTGTCCCGCTGCTCAACGCATCCCTGACCGACTGCGTGTTTGAGCTGGAGCGACCGACGACCGCCGAAGCCGCCAATGCTGCCTTTAAGGCTGCAGCCGAAGGCGAACTGGCGGGCATTCTTGGCTATGAGGAGCGGCCATTGGTCTCCGCCGACTATACCAATGACACCCGATCCAGCATCATCGACGCACTGTCGACGATGGTGGTGAATGAGACCCAGCTGAAGGTCTATGCCTGGTACGACAACGAGATGGGCTACGCGTGGCGGCTCGCCGACGTTACCCGGCTGGTGCTGGCTGGCCTCAAGCCATGATTTCGGGACCGAATCAAAGCCTGTTCGCCTACACCGTGGTTACGGTGGCCTATTGGGCTTTCATGCTTACCGACGGTGCACTGCGCATGCTGGTGCTGCTGTATTTCCATATCAATGGTTTCGACCCGATTTCGCTCGCCTTCCTGTTCCTGCTGTACGAGTTCATGGGCATGGTCACCAATCTGGGTGCAGGCTGGATCGCGGCCCGCTTTGGACTCAACCTGACCCTGTACGCCGGGTTGGTGCTGCAGGTTGTGGCGCTCAGTCTGCTCGCTGTGGCCAACCCCACCACTGTGGGGCTGGCGTCAGTCCTGCTCGTCATGGGGCTGCAGGGTCTGGCCGGGGTTGCCAAAGACCTCACCAAGATGTCGGCAAAGAGCGCGGTCAAGGTGCTGGTGCCTGACGGTGAGGCGGGGGAAAGCCGTCTTCTGCGCTGGGTGGCGCGGCTCACCGGGTCCAAGAACGCCATCAAGGGTCTGGGCTTTTTCGTCGGTGCCGGGCTGCTTCAGACCATCGGCTTCAGCGCGGGTCTGTGGGCGCTCGCAGGTGGGTTAGCGCTGATTCTGCTGGCGACGCTGACCGTCATGCCCGGCGGCCTCTCGAACCGAAGACAGGCTGCCCTGCCGTTTTCAGCGATTTTCTCGACGTCATCTGCCCTGAACAGACTCTCATTGGCGCGGGTATTCCTGTTCGGCGCGCGCGATGTCTCGTTCGTCGTTGGTGTACCGTTGTTTTTCTACGCGCAGGGTTGGACCTTCGCTGCCGTTGGCGCGTTTATGGCGGTGTGGGTCATAGGCTACGGTGTGGTTCAGGGCGCTACGCCCAACCTGCTCGCTATCCGCACAGGCGCGGTCGGGTGGTCGGTACGCGCCTTGCGGGTCTGGGGGGCGATGCTGGTGATGATCCTGCTGGCCCTGTCTGCGGCGGTGCAGCTGCTTCCGCTCGACGGGCTGACCGCCGCGGTTGCCGGGGCGCTGATCCTGTTCGGTGGCGCGTTTGCGGTCAATTCGACGCTGCATTCGTTTCTGGTGCTGGCGTATGCAGAAGCCGAGGACGTCTCGCTGGATGTTGGTTTCTATTATATGAGCAATGCCGCCGGACGACTGATCGGAGCCCTGCTTTCCGGGGTGATTTTCCAGACCTTTGGTGGGGTTGCAGGTAAATCCGGCCTGCTGGCTTGCCTGCTCGTGGCCGCGCTGTTCTGTGGGTTGGCTTGGTTGGTCTCGCTGAGGCTGCCGCAGACATCGCCCAAGGCCCAAGCCCGATAAGGCGAAACAGCGACACGATCACAATCTGACTCGATCAGCAGTCATGAGACATTTTCTCGTGATTCAATGATAACCAACTGACAATATGCCATTCTACGCCCATGAGTGGCATTATCGAATCGATACACAATTTTGGTGAAACATTGTCAGTAAACTTCACTTTAAGCGGGATTTTGCCCTGAAGCTGTGCTATGACCGCCCCAGTTTATTACTAAGCAATTCATACTGTTCAGGTTCATTTACGAAGGCTGCGCCCGCGCACCGAAACCACCTCAAATGATCGATCCGGCCCTTGGGCCATGTTTTTGAGATTGATGCTGATGGTTTCTATGGTTTTTGTGAAAAACTTGAGATACATCTGAGCCCGTCAGGGCAAACCACAGGACGTGTCAAGCGTCGCAGCAACCGGACGATCTCGCATTTGGCGGGTTGCTGAGGGGGTAATGGAGTTTTCAATGCGGATTATTGGCTTGTTTCTCGGCCTTTTTGCAGCTGTCAGCCTGACCGGCGCCGTCGCTGCCCTGTCCACCGGCCCTGAGTTCCAGAACGACATCACGGTTGAACAGACACTGGTCATCGACAACTAGTCGCCTGACCCACTCTCCGAGAAATACGCCTGCAGGCCACGATCGAGCACCTTGATCGGGCGCCGCATGTCCTCAACGTCACCAAAAAGTGCGACTCCGGACCCAACCATCCGGTGACCTTCGGCGTGCGCGCGGAAGCGGACGATGCTGTGCCAGCCATCGCCTGAGGCATCAAATGTACCCGCACCACTGCTCAGCACCGGATACCAGACCATGATCAGGGCGTCGGGCACCATCTCGATCAGCCGCCGGGCAAAAGCGGGCGCACGCTCGAAGTCTTCTTTCAGCTCGTAGGACGGGTCGATCAGCCCGACCAATCGATGGTGTGGTGCGGGGTTGCTGAAGGCCTCGAGCATGCCGTCATAGCCGTCTTGTCGCTGCACGCTGGCCTGTCGATAGGGCGCCATGGCGGCTTCCAGCGCTTCAAACTCCTGCCCGTGGGCTTCGAACAACTGCAGGCGGTCGCGCCGACGCAGGGCGCCTGCGGCAATGCAGGGGCTGCCCGGATACTGCTCGATCGCCTCACCCCGGTTCCAGCGGGCGACCACGTCCCGATAGCGGGACAGGGGCGTCGGCAGCCCGGACTGGTCGTAAAGCGCGCCAATCCCGGCCTGCCACTCACCGGTTTTCTGTGCCTGCGCCCCGGTCAGATCGTAGCGCCCGCGCCCGGCGTGGCTCTCCACGTAGGTCAGCGGCCGCGCTTTCTTGATCAGCAGGCTGAGCAGCGCCAGCACAAAAGGCGTGCTTGTGGACATCGGCGGGTTTCCGGCGTGAAAACCGTGTTGGTAGGACAGCACGAGCGGCGAGGCTCCATTTCTCCGGGGGCGGGTCTCCTTCGTAAGCGGTAGCGGGGGCGGAGAAAAGACCTATTTTCAGCGCTATGGACCGCGAGACCTTTCATAAAGATGCACGGCCTGGGCAACGATTTCGTCATCGTTGATGCCCGCCAAGGTGCCCTTTGCCCCGACACCGGCGCAGGCGAAGCGGATCGCTGACCGACACTTTGGCGTCGGTTGTGACCAGCTGATCGTGCTCGAACCGCCGCAGGACGCGGCGGCGCAGGTCTTCATGCGCATCTTCAACGCGGACGGCAGTCAGGCCGAGGCTTGCGGCAACGCCACCCGCTGCGTCGCCCGGCTGGGCTTCGAGGAAACCGGTCAGACCCCGGCGATTGAAACCATCGTCGGCGTGCTGCCCACCCGGCGGCTGGCCGATGGTCGCTACAGCGTTGGCATGGGCCCGGCAAATCTGGCGTGGCAGGCCATTCCGCTGGCACAGGAAGTCGATACGGCCTTCCTGCCCGAGCTGGTGCCGGGATTGGGTCAGCCGGTGGCGGTTTCGGTCGGCAACCCGCACTGCGTGTTCTTCGTCGACGATGCAGAAGCCCTCGACTTTGCCCCCATTGGCGCCGAGATCGAGACCCACGCGCTGTTTCCGAACCGGACCAACGTGCAATTTGTGACCCCGACCGGTCCGGACAGCATACGCCAGCGGGTTTGGGAGCGAGGGGTCGGCGTCACGGGCGCGTCGGGTTCGGGCGCCTGCGCCGGTGCCATCGCCGCGATCCGGCGCGGTCTGGTCGCCGGTCCGGTCAAGGTACAGCTCGACGGCGGTGTGCTCGAAATCGACTGGGACCGGAGCGCCAACCAGATCACCATGACCGGCAGCGCCAGCCACGCCTTCTCCGGTCAGCTGTCTGCGGACCTGCTCCATGACTGAGGATCGCCGGGTTCTGTCGTTCGGCTGTCGGCTCAACATCTATGAGTCCGAGGTCATCAAGGGCCATCTGCCCGAGGGCGCCGACACGCTCGTGGTCAACACCTGCGCCGTCACCGCCGAGGCAGAGCGGCAGGCGCGGCAGGCCATCCGTCGCGCGCACCGTGAAAACCCCAAGGCTGAAATCGTCGTGACCGGCTGCGCTGCGCAGGTGAACCCGCAGGCCTTCGCCGACATGCCCGAGGTCACCCGCGTGGTCGGCAACGCGGAAAAGTTGCGCGCCGAGACCTGGCAGGCCCCCGACGCCGCCGAAGAGGTGGCCGAGCGCGTGCTGGTTCAGGACATCATGGCGGTGCGTGAAACAGCGCCGCACCTGCTCGATGGTTACGTCGAGCATACCCGCGCCTTCGTGCAGGTGCAGACCGGCTGTGACCACCGCTGTACCTTCTGCATTATCCCCTATGGCCGCGGGAACAGCCGTTCCGTGCCGGTCCTCGACGTAATCGCACAGGTGCGGCGGCTGGTCGAAACCGGCGCCCGCGAAGTGGTGGTGACGGGGGTCGATGTGACCTCCTACGGCGCCGATCTGCCCGGTACCCCGACGCTGGGCCAGCTGATCCGCCGGGTGCTGCAGGCGGTGCCCGAGCTGTCGCGGCTGCGGCTGTCATCGCTGGACGCGGTGGAGATGGACGACGACCTGCTGCGGCTGGTGGCCGAGGAACCTCGGCTGATGCCGCACTTTCACCTGAGCCTGCAGGCCGGGGATGATCTGGTGCTCAAGCGGATGAAGCGGCGGCACTTGCGCCACCACGCCGTCGAGCTGGCGGCCGAGCTGCGCCGCCGTCGCCCGGACTGTGCGCTAGGCGCCGATATCATCACCGGCTTTCCGACCGAGACCGACGCCATGTTCGAGCGCTCGCTGGCGCTGGTCGATGACTGCGGACTGACCTACCTGCACGTCTTTCCCTATTCCGAGCGCGACGGCACCCCGGCGGCGAAAATGCCCGCCGTGGACAAGCAGGTGCGCAAGGACCGTGCGGCCCGGCTTCGCGCCCGGGGCGACCTCGCCCGGAGTGCCTTTCTGACCGCCCAACTGGGGCGCACAGCGACGGTGCTGTTCGAGAAGGACGGGCTGGGGCGCACGCCGAATTTCGCTGGCGTGCGTCGCCTCGACGGGCAGCGGCCTGAACCGGGAACGATGCAGTCGCTGCGCATGGTCGACCTCAACGATGGAATTCTGATGGGAGTGCCGCTCTGATGCGCTGGCCCTGGCAACGCAAGAAAGACCCAAAGCCCGCCCCGGAAAAGGTGGTGGAAACCGCCGCGGCGGAAGAGGAAGACGACATCGCCGCATTGGTGCGTGCCACCGTGCCAGATGACGAGCCAGAAACTGCGCCAGCGCCTGAGCCAGAGCCAGAGCCAGAGCCAGAACCAGAACCCGAGCTTGAGCCGGAGCCTGAACCTGAGCCAGAGCCAGAGCCTGAAGCCAGAGAGCCAGAGCCAGAGCCTGAGCCAGAGCCGGAACCTGAGCCAAGCCGGAGCCCGAGCCAGAGAACCTGAACCTGAGCGGAAATCATGGCTCGCGCGGCTGACCGGCGGGCTGGCCAAGTCTTCCGCGCGGCTGACAGGCGGTATCGTCGGCGCCTTCAACCGGCGCAAACTCGACGACGACGCCCTCGAAGAACTCGAAGAAGCGCTGATCATGGCCGACCTCGGCGCCGCTCCGGCTGCGAAGATCGTCGCCGACTTTGCCAAAACCCGCTTCGACAAGGAAGTCACCGACGAGGAAATTCGTGAGGCGCTGGCGGAGCAGATCACCAAGATGCTGCTGCCGGTCGAAATTCCACTGGAAATCCACACCGGTAACGCCCCCCATGTCATCCTCGTGGTCGGGGTCAACGGGTCGGGAAAGACCACGACCATCGGCAAGCTCAGCCAGCACTTTACCGATGCCGGTCACAGCGTGCTGATGGCGGCGGGCGATACCTTCCGGGCGGCGGCGATCGAGCAGCTGAAGATATGGTCGGAGCGGACCGGCGCGACCCTGGTGGCGCGGGAGCAGGGGTCGGATGCCGCCGCGCTGGCCTTCGAGGCGATCGAGACCGCCAAGCAGCAGGGGAGCGATATCGTCCTGATCGACACCGCCGGGCGCCTGCACAACAAAGCCGACCTGATGGACGAGCTGGCCAAGGTGGTGCGCGTGATCCAGAAGGTGCAGCCCGATGCGCCGCACGACACCCTGTTGGTGCTCGACGCGACCACGGGGCAGAACGCGCTGTCGCAGGTCGAAATCTTCCGCAAGACCGCCGATATCACCGGGCTGATCGTGACCAAGCTCGACGGTACGGCCAAGGGCGGGGTGATGGTTGCGCTGGCCGATAAGTTCGGCCTGCCGGTGCACGCCATCGGGGTCGGCGAGACGGCGGCCGATCTGCAACCCTTTGACGCCGAGGAGTTTGCCCAGGCGCTGACCGGGCTGGAGGTCTGAAATCCGCGCCCGGTCCCCCTTTGCTGATCACGGGGTTCTGACTGGACTGTCAGCACGGGTTTGGCCCAAACACCCTCAGAGCTGACCCGTCGGTGTTCGTGCATCCGGGTTCTGATTTTCTGGTCAAGGAGTAATGACGTGTTCAAGCGCTTTACCGCTATTCTCGCCTTCGTTCTGGCAACCATCGGCCTCAGCACGGGCGCGCAAGCCCGGTCGGATGAAGTCATGGGCTTCATTACCTGGGACGCCGAAGCCGCGCAGGCGGCGATCAACAACGGTGAGCAGGTCGTGATCAACGTCTGGGCCGAATGGTGCCCGTCGTGCATCGCCCAGCGCCGCACCCTGCATGCAGTGCTGCAGCAGAACCCCGATGCCTTTGCCGACGTGAAGGTCTTCGCCATCAACATTGATGACCGTCCCCGCCCGCAGCAGGTCGGCAGCCACCGCATTACCGGCAGCGCCGCCCGTACCACGCTGATTTTCTTCAATGGTGGCGAGGAAATCGCCGTCTACGGCGGCCAGCAAGCCAACCAGATTGCGGATCTGCTGTCGCTCTAGACCCGCGAGCATTCGCGCCTTGGGTCTGAGCCTCAATCTGTGTCAGGGTCTTCTGCAGCGCGTGGCGGGAGGCCCTGATTAACTGTGACCGAGCAGCGGAAAACGACTTTTGATGCCATCGGCATCGGTGCCATGGTGGGGTTCACCCTGCTCATGGCGATCAATCAGGTGTCGATCAAGTTCGTCAACGACGGCTTGCAACCGGTGTTTCAGGCCGGGCTGCGGTCCTTTTTCGCCGCCATTCTCATCACGGGTTTTGTGCTGATCACGGGTCGCCGGTTCAACCTGCGCCGGGCCTTCATTCTGCCCGGGGTCTTCATCGGCTTCCTGTTCGCGATCGAGTTTCTGTTCCTCTACATCTCGCTCGACCTGACCACCGTCAGCCGGACCACGCTGCTGTTCTACACCATGCCGATCTGGATGGCGGTGATGGCGCACTTCTTCATCCCCGGGGAGAGCCTGTCTCCCGTGCGCTGGCTGGGGCTGGGGGTTGCGGTCGCGGGGGTGGTGATCGTGCTCGGTGAGCGGCTGTTCACCGAAACCGCCGATACCGGGCTGGGCTGGCTGGGGATCTGCTGTGCCTGCTCGGGGCCATGGGCTGGGCGCTGCTGGCGCTGATGATCCGCATTACCCCCTTTGGCGAGGCCAACAATCAGACGCAGCTGGTTTTCCAGCTGGCGGTGTCGGCGATGATCCTGCTGCCGGCGAGCCTGCTGTTCGGGCCTTTGGTGCGGGACTTTGCCCCGATCATGGGGGGCGTGGTCGCTTTCCAGGTCATCGTGGTGGTGTGCTTCGGTTTTACCGCGTGGCTGTGGATCGTGCGGCACTATCCGGCGACGCAGATGGCGTCGTTCATCTTTCTGACGCCGGTGTTTGGCGCCGGGCTGGGGGTGTTTGTGCTCGGCGAGGCGCTCTACTGGCGGCTGATTTCGGCGCTGGTCTGCGTCAGCATCGGGATCGTGCTGATCAATCGCAAGTGAGCGCCCGCGTTCGAGAATGCAAACCCGGCGCAGGCCCTACAGCTGTTCTCCCGGTGAGACCGGCTCCAGCGTTTCCACCCGCGGCACCCAGCTTGCCTGCGGGCTGTCTTTAAGTCGCAGATAGTGGGCGATGGTCTTCTTGCTCGCCGGGAAGGAATAATCGTCCCAGGGGATGTCATCGAACGCGAACCAGCGGACTTCGAGCGATTCAGGGCCGGCTTCGGCCTTGCCGTCGGGCACGTCGGCGTAGAAGAACACCTGCACCTGCGCGATATGGGGCACGGTGAACATGCCGAGCAGGGGGCCAACCTCGATCCGCGCCAGGCACTCTTCCCAGGTTTCGCGGGCCGCGCCTTGTTGCAGCGACTCGCCCTTTTCCATGAAGCCGCCCGGTACGGTCCAGTAACCTCGCCGTGGCTCGATCGCCCGGCGTGCCAGCAGGATCCGGTTCTCGAAGATCGGCAGGGCGCCGACCACGACCCGCGGGTTGTGGTAGTCGATGAAGCCGCAGTGATCGCAGATGGCGCGCTCGAGGTGGTCGCCCTCGGGCACGGTCAGGCGAAAGCGCTGGTCCAGCCGTTGATCGGTCGTCATGCCCGGCTCCTGTTCCGTGTTCATGGGGCCGTCGCAGCGGCGCGTTCGAGCGCAGCCACGCCGGGCAGGGTCCGGCCCTCCATCCACTCGAGGAAGGCACCGCCCGCAGTACTGACATAGGTCAGGTCGGCCTCGACACCAGCGGCAGCCAGCGCGGCGACAGTATCACCGCCCCCGGCGACCGACACCAGCCCGCGTTCGCGGGTGGCCCGGGCGATCTCGTCGGCCAGGGTGAAAGTGGCGGTGCCGAAGGGGTCGAATTCGAAGGCGCCCAGAGGCCCGTTCCAGACCACGGTCTCGATCTCGCGCATGCGGTCGATCAGGCTCTGGGTGGCGAAGGGGCCGTAGTCGAGGATCATGGGTTTCGAGGACGTCGTCGACGGTGGTGACAAAGGACTGCTCACCGCCGTCGATGGATTCGGCGACGGTGGCGTCTTCGGGCAGGAACAGCTGACAGCCCGAGGCCTTGGCGGCGGCCATGATCTCGCGCGCGGTCTCGACCAGATCGGCCTCGACCAGACTGCGGCCAAGATTGTAGCCCGCAGCGAGCAGGAAGGTGTTGGCCATGCCCCCGCCGATCACCAGCATGTCGACCCGGTTCACCAGATGGCGGAGCACGTCGATCTTGGTGGAGACCTTGGCCCCGCCGACGATGGCGGCCAGCGGTCGGCGCGGCTGATCCAGCGCGGCGCCGAGGTTGGACAGTTCGGCTTCCATGGCCAGCCCGGCCACGGCGGGCAGGTGGTGGGTGATGCCTCCGGTCGAGACGTGGGCGCGGTGGGCGGCGGAAAACGCGTCGTTGACGTAGAGGTCACCCAGCGTGGCCATGTCGGCGCTCAGGCCGGGGTCGTTTGCCTCTTCACCGGGGTGGAAGCGGGTATTTTCCAGCACGATCACCCCGCCAGCGGGCAGAAAATCGATCCCCGCGCGGGCTTCCGTGCCGATGCAGTCGGCGGCGAAGGCGACCTCGCGGCCCAGCACGCCGCCGAGCGCGTCGGCGACGGGTCGCAGCGACATCTCCGGCACGGCTTTTCCCTTGGGACGGCCAAAGTGGCTGAGCACGGCGACCCGGGCGCCGGCGTCACTCAGGCGGTGCAGCGTCGGCAGCAGGCGGTCGAGGCGGGTGGTGTCGGTGATCTGGTCGCCGTCGGTCGGGACGTTGAGGTCGGCCCGGACCAGCACGGTTTTACCGGCGACGTCGACGTCGTTGAGGGTCAGAAAGCGGGCCATGGTCGGGTTGGATCCTGTTGGGTTCGGGGTTCAGCGTTGGGTTTGTAGCCGGGTTCTTTGGACGGCGTTTTTTGGGCCGAGGTTAGTCTCAAGCCGAAAGAATGGGCTGGATCCGGTGGGCGGTGGCATCGCTGACGCTCAGCCCCAGCTTGGACCGGCGCCAGAGCACGTCTTCGAGGGTGCGGGCGTATTCGCGCTGGCGCAGGTGCTCGATCTCCCCCTGCCAGACCCCGTCGCCGAGGTGCGCGCCGCGGTTATCGGCGATGTCGTAGGCGAAGGAGCCGTAGTTGCGCAGCAGCCGCCAGCTGACGCGCGGTTCCAGATCCGGGTGGGCGCGGCGGAACGACGCCAGCGCAGCCTCAAAATCCAGCCCGATATCTCCGCCGGGGAGCAGCGCGCCCCGGGTCCAGGCCGGAGAGAGGTCGAAGAACGGCTTGAAGTGGTCCACGGCTTCTTCGGAGAGTTCGCGGTAGGCGGTGAGCTTGCCGCCAAAGATGGTCAGCAGCGGGGCTTCGCCCCCCGGCGTGCCTTCGAGGCGGAAGGAATAGTCGCGGCTGACCTTGGAGGCGGCCTTGCCCTCCTCGTACAGCAGCGGCCTTACCCCGGCGTAGGTCCAGACCACGTCGTCGTCGCTGAGTTGCTGGTCGAAGTAGCGGTTCACCGCGTCGAGCATGTAGCCCTGCTCCTCGGGCGTACAGTGAACCGCGCGGGGGTCGTCGCTGTGCTCGACGTCGGTGGTGCCGATCAGGGTGAAGTCCTGCTCGTAGGGAATGGCGAACAGGATGCGGCCGTCGGTGTTCTGGAAGATGTAGGCGTGGTCGCCCTCGAAGGCCTTGCGCACAACGATGTGCGAGCCGCGCACCAGTCGCAGTTGGGCGGGCTTGTTGGCGCCCATGACCTGCGCATCCACCTGCGCGGCCCATGGACCGGCGGCGTTGACCAGCGCCCGCGACCGAACCTCGGTTTCAGCGCCGTCTTCGGCCTGCAGGGTCAGGGCCCAGTGGCTGCCGTCGTCGCTGCGGCGGGCCTTGGTGACGGCGGTGCGGGTACGCACGGTGGCGCCCCGGGCCTCGGCGTCCATGGCGTTGAGCACCACCAGCCGCGCGTCCTGCACCCAGCAGTCGGAATAGAGGAAACCGCGCCGGACCCAGTCCTGCAGCGGGGCGCCTTCGGGGCCGGACCGCAGCGACAGCCCGCGCGAGCCGGGCAGCAGTTCGCGCTTGCCGAGGCTGTCGTAGAGGAACAGGCCGGCACGGATCATCAGGAACGGGCGCTGCTCGGGCGAGTGCGGCAGGCAGAAGCGCAGCGGCCAGACGATGTGCGGCGCGGCGCGCATGATCACCTCGCGCTCGGCGAGGGCTTCGCCGACCATCTTGAATTCGTAGGTCTCGAGGTAGCGCAGGCCGCCGTGGATCAGCTTGGTCGAGGCCGAGGAGGTGCCGCTGGCGAAGTCCTTGGCTTCGACCAGCAGGGTCTTCAGCCCGCGACCCTGCGCATCGCGGGCGATGCCGGTGCCGTTCACACCGCCGCCGATGACGGCGAGATCGTAGTGCTCTTGCGTGCTCATGGTGCGGTTCTGCTGCTCGCCTTTCGTATCGGGCTCTCGGGCGCGCCTGTGGTTCAGGCGCGGTCGATGATGTGCAGGTATGAGCCCAGAGTATTGCCGTTTCGGTGGCCCTGTCGCCCCAGATTTTTATCGCTGCTGTCCCACGCACTGAACAGGTTGGCGGGCTCGAGCTCTTCGGCGGTCGAGGCGTGGAACTCATGCCCTCTTAACCGGGGGCCGGCCCAGAAGTCTTCCGGGGCTGTGATCGATCGATAGCCAAGCCTGCGCGAGGCGCCATCGCTGTAGTGGGTAACAACGGGCAGCAGCCCGGCCATGGCGTGGCGGGTGCCGTTTACTGTCATGGCCTGTCCCAGCACCATGTAGCCGCCGCACTCGCCGTAGATGGGGGTGGCGCGGGCGTGGTGCTCGCGCAGGGAGGAAAGAAAGACGTCTGCGGTGGCGAGGCGCCCGGCGTGCAGCTCGGGGTAGCCGCCGGGCATGAAGATGAAATCGCAGCCATCGGGAACAGCCTCGTTGGCCAGCGGGGAGAAGGTCTCGACCCGTGCCTCGCCGGAGCCCAGCCAGTGCGGGTATACGAATGAAAAGGCCTCGTCGCGGGCGATGGCCACCCGGGCGCCGGCTGGGAAGAGCAGGCCCGGATCAGTTGCGAGAGCGCTGGTCGGGAGCCGATCAGTCGCGCGTGGTCGGTCGGGAAGCGGCCCGGCCGCGCGCTGTAGCGCCTCGAGGTCGACACAGCCGGGCAGCTGCTGTGCCAGCCGATCGGCCTGCGCGGGCATATCGGGCAGCTCGTCGGGCAGGGTCAGGCCGAGGTGCCGCCCCGGCCACTCGAGCCACGGCAGCCGCGGCACCGCGCCCAGCACTGGCATTTGCGGCACGTGCGTCGCCAGGGCTTCGCTCAGCAATGCCCGGTGGCGGTCCGAGCCGACCCGGTTGAGGATGACGCCCGCGAGGTGCAGGCCGGGGTCGAAGTCGGCAAAGCCCCGGACCAGCGCGGCGACCGACTGCGACTGGCCCTTGGCGTCGACGATCAGCACCACTGGCAGGTCGAGGCTCTTCGCCAGCGATGCCGTGGAGGCGTTGCCTCCCACTTCCGCCGTGCCTGTCGCGCCCGCCCTGTCCCCGGTGCCTACCGGTTCTGGTACGCCGTCGAACAGCCCCATGACGCCTTCGATCAGGCACAGGTCAGCCCCGACGCTGCCGTGCTGCAGGGTGTCAAAGACCGTCTGAGGGCGCATGGCCCAGGGGTCGAGGTTGGGGCAGGGCCGGCCAGCGGCGATGCGGTGGAACTGGGGGTCGATGTAGTCGGGCCCGGTTTTGAAGCCCTGCGCCACGGTACCTTCTGCGCGCAGGGCCGCGAGCAGGCCGAAGGTCAGGCTGGTTTTGCCCGAGCCGGACGACGGCGCTGCGAGGATCAGGCCGCGGGCCACGTCAGCCCCCGTCTGACCCGGTAGAGGGGCTGCTTGCGGGTTGGTTCCAATGCAGATGGTCGGCCAGCGGGACCACGTCACCAACCACGATCAGCGATGGCGGGCGCAGACCCGCAGCGGCGACATCGGCGGCGCAGGCCCCGAGGGTGGTCATGAGCACGGCCTGATCCTCGTACGTGGCTTTGCAGACCACAGCGACCGGTTGCTCGGCGGGTCGCCCGGCGGCGATCAGGCGGCGGGTAATCTGCTCGACGTGGCGGATGCCCATGAAGATCACCAGCACCGGCGAGCCCTTGGCCAGAGCCTCCCAGTCGAGGCGTTCGTCGGGCATATCGCCGGTCATGGAGTGGCCGGTGACGAAGGAAACGGCGGCGTTGACGTCACGGTGGGTGACCGGGATGCCGGCATAGGCCAGCCCGCCGACCCCCGCGGAGATGCCCGGGACGATGCGGAAGGGGATGCCGGCTTCGCGCAGGGTCAGGCACTCTTCGCCGCCGCGCCCGAAGACGAAGGGGTCGCCGCCCTTGAGCCGGACCACGCGCTTGCCGGGCTCGCCGTTGGGGCCGGGGCTGCGGGCGATTTCGATCAGGCGCTGGGTGATGTCGGTCTGCTTGGGCGAGGGACGGCCACCGCGCTTGCCCGCGAACACGATCTCGGCGCTGTCGGGCGCAAGAGACAGCAGGCGCTCGTCGACGAGGGCATCATAAACGACGGCATCGGCCTGCCGCAGCGTTTCGGCACCGAGCAGAGAGATCAGGCCGGGGTCGCCGGGGCCTGCGCCGACCAGCCAGACCCAGCCGGGTTCGAGCGATGGAAAGGTGTAGTCACGGATCATGGCTGCAAATCAGCACATTTGAGGGCAGACCGCCTAGGGGCCGCAACGCATGGCACGCGCGAAATTGTTGCGCGCTGTGTCCTCGGCCGCTTCGCGGGTCTTTACCGTTGCGCTCAAAACGGCTTCGCCTTTGAGCGACGTTTTCCTTTGCGCTCAAAAC
>JAYQIC010000009.1:0-166067 GCA_038141425.1 Rhodospirillaceae bacterium
AGTGTACTTCGTTCAGTTGCAACCTGTTGCTGTGATGCCCGGGCGCACATCCAGGGTTTTTCCATCATCCAGTCGGTACCAATGCTCGGTGACGATCTTAGGGTCTTCCGGGCGTGGCCCGACCAGCGACAAGGTGTCAACCCTTGAGCACGTTAGCCAAAGTGCGGCAGCTGTCGATTTTGGATTTGCGAAGGAACGACCCGAAGAAGGCGAAAATCCGGCTGTCGCCTTGTGAGGTGATGACGGGACCGCCCGAATGCACGTGCATGGTGCGAAACTTCAGCATCGCAAACAGCTCACCGCCTCGTCCGACCCGCTGGGCGCGAAAAAAAGATAGGCCCCTCAGAGGACGAGACGCACGCCGATGGCCGCGAGGACCATAACCGGGCTCAGGAGTATCAGCAGGACCGCAGCCAGAAAGTTATCGGCGGCACGTTTCATCCCCTAAGTACCTCGCGTACCACCTCGATGACGCGGGCCTGTTCGGCCTCGGTCGCGCGAATATCGGCAACGACACAGCGGGCGAAATAGGCGTCAGCCGCGGGAAGGCACGGCCTTCGGCCATGGGTTTCCAATAGCTCATCTGGTGCAGCGGCCGGTAATGCATCGAGGTGGCAACACCCCGCCTCCTGCAGCCGGGTGATGAAGCGTCGCGTCAGGGCGCGTCATCCGGTGAAGCTGGACAATGTAGAGATGCCATGGATGAGTGTCTCAGGGCGCGGCATGTGGCGGCAGGATCAGCGGCAGGTCGGCGAAGGCCGCATCATAGCCGCCGCAATGGCTGCGCGGGCGGGCCTGGAATTCGTCGATCCGGCCCAGCTGGACCCGCCCGATGGCGGCGGCCAGGTCTGTCCAGGTTGTACTTATAGCCCGCCTCGACCACGTCGTATGCCCAGCTGGCCTTGATGTTGGTGAAGCGGTCGAAGACGTCGCGGTCGATACCGTGCAGGAGGCATTTTGCCGGGCGCGGTCGGCGATCTCGTCGCTGGCGGTCACCAACATACCACCCTCGCCGGTGGTCATGGTTTTGTTGGCGTAAAAGCTGAAGGCGGTGACGTCTGCGCCGCTCGCCGCCGACCCGATCAGCGCGCCGGCGTGGCGCGTGGGCAGGGCATGGGCGGCATCGTCGAGGATGCAGCCCGTGGGCGTGCGCCAGCGCCCGCAGCGCTGTCATATCACAGGAACGCCCGGCGAAATGCACCGGCATTAACACCTTGGTTCGGGCGTTACCGCCGCTGCGGGTTTCGACATCGACCGTGAAACTCGCCGGGTCCATGTCGACGAAGATCAGGGTGGCGCCAAGGTAGCGGATCACCTCGGCGGTCGCGGTGAAGGTCATTGTGGGCACGATTACCTCGTCGTGGGGACCCACACCCAGCGCCTCCAGCCCCAGATGAAGCGCGGCCGTGGCCGAGTTGACCGCTATTATGGCCTGTACTCCGTCGCCCATCAGCGTGCTAAAATCTGCCTCAAAAGCCGCGGTTTGGGGACCTGTTGTCAGCCAGCCACTGCGAAGGACTTTCCACCACAGCCGCTATTTCTTTTTCTCCAAGGCTCGGCCTGAAGTAGGGGAACTTATAAGCTTGTCATTTCAGGTACCCGAGTTCACGAAGTGTAGGTAAAAGGATCTGATTGATGGTCGCCGAGATCCGACGGCGGCAGATTGCGCCAGATTTCCGGTTTATTGGGTCTTAGTTTCTTATGGAAATTAGCAAGTATATTTTCTTTATCGGGCAGGACCCAACTGGTCCACCAGTTTCGACAGGGCAACATCATCGCGGATCAGATCTTCATAGCGAATAGTGAGACACGTTGTCCGCCTTTGGGATTTTAGGTCAAGTCCGAGCTGAGCCAGATTGTGGGACTCCAGCCATTGCCTGGCGCAAACCCGCGCCAACGGACCTTGTGCTGTCATAACGTCGATACCGGAAAACGCGGCCCCCCAGACCTTTCCCCCTTTACGGCCCGAAAACAGACCCCTTACAAAGTTCCAACCGAACCATCCCACATAGCCAATGTTCTGGATCGGTAAGTCAAGAACCTTCTGAAACAGCGCCGACGGTTCGGCCCGGAACTCACCAATTGGCGGCATCGCGCTTTCGTCACTTCGCGCCCATCTCGAAGGCAAGATGTACGTATCCAGGCATCCGGAAACACAGCGTCGACAGACGGCACGTAGCGCGTGCTGGCGACCGTTTTCGGATGAGGATGTCATCGTTGCGAGCTTTGGCCTGAGCGGGTGACTTCTAATAGAAACTTTTTGCGCTTATTCATGGCGCTTCTGCCGGCCTCGAGACATCGTCGACGGCCCCTCTCATTTATACCGCCAAATATAATTCACGTCATAAGGAACAGCGGTTCACGTCACCGAGAAGCCATTATCGGCGCAAGAAACTTCATTGCCGAGCGCGGCATCGATGATCAAGGTTAATGGGAGAAGGAAGCTCGATCCTGTTAACTCGGATACGTCCAGGCGTTAAAGCCATTGCGCCTTTTAGTAAAGACCGACACGCTCTGAGACGTGGTGATACAATAATCGAGGAATCGATTTGTACTGGCCAGCGGCAGCTTCCGCGGTCAGTGAGTCTCTCTTCGCGTGATGGCAGCGATACCATCAAGGATCGTGTCGGGGTTCAGGCAGTCGCTGATCGCAAACTAACATCAGGCTTCTCTGAGCCGCTCAATTTGATACGAGGGTGGGTGCAAGAGGCCCAGCATAGAGCTTTCCTCGGCAATCGTGCCGCTGTCGGAAATCGCGCAGAAGGCACGCATCTGAAGCTTGTTATAATCATGGAAACCGAACGGCTTCATCCATTGCACACGTTCATCCAAAGCAACATCGTTCAGCGCGTCCAGTCGTTTTCGCGTGCGCGGATGGGTCGAAACAATGATCGGCATGTCGAATTGCAAAGCAATCCGGTTCAGCGCATCCACCAGCGCTGACAGGCGCGCGGCACTGTCGACGTTTCTCTTCCCGGTGCAGCGAGACGATGAAATAGCCACGGTCATTCAGCCAAACGCGAAAGCACATCCGATGCCTCGATCCGGCTCGCGGTAGTGATCCAGAACTTCGCGCATCGGCGAACCGGTCAGGTAGATACGGCGATGCTGGATGCCCTCGACAACAGATGCCGCCGCGCGTGTTCCGTATAGACCAGGTTGAAATCGGCGATGTGATCCACGAGCTTGCGATTGGTCTCCTCGGGGACGTTTCGGTCGAAGGACCTGTTGCCCGCTTCCATGTGGTAGACCGGGATCTTCATCCGTCGCGCCATGATCGCCGAAATCGCTGAATTGGTGTCACCCAGAACCACAACCGCATCAGGGCGTTCTTCGGCCAGCACCTTTTCACTTTCCGACAGGATCTTTCCCAGCGTTTCGCCCAGCGTACCGCCCCGGTCCCGGAGGAAATGATCGGGCTTTGCGCACCCCCAGATCCTCAAAAAAACCTTCGTTCAGTTCATAGTCCCAATTTTGGCCGGTATGCACGATGACATGATCGGTGAAATCATCGAGCCGAGCCACAACGCGTGACAGTCGGATAATCTCAGGCCGCGTGCCGAGAATGGTCATAACCTTGAGGCGCTTCATTTCAAAACCTTATCAGCAAAAGTATCCGGGTTGGCCGGATCGAACAAATCATGGGTCCAGAACAAAGTCAGAAGCTCAGTGTCAGCCAGTGTTTTCAATGGAATGAGTGTGCAGCGTTGGCATATCGACGGGGCTGGCGTGTCGCCGGAAACCTGGTACTCCCAGACCTCATCGCTCAACACCTTGCGAATGCGGATCACCGCCTCGCCCTGAACGACGAGAAAGCGCTCAACTTTGTTCAGGTGGAAATGATCGCCGCGCGTGATTCCGGGATTTCGTGGTCGACAGAACGTCCGCCGCCACCGCCTTTGATCGCTTCGGAACAGTGTGCTTCGCGCATCGGCATTCAGTTTGAGCGGCCGCGGAAAACCAGTTTGGATAGAGAGCTGCACGATAGGTGCTTGAACAGGGCGACCGTGAAGGGATCACCAAGATCCGGATAGATGTTGGCCTGATAGTCGTCATGGAACTTTTGCAGGAGCGAGAAGAGGTCAGTCATCGCGATGTCATGTGCCTCGGGCCGCAAAGCCATTTGTGCTATCCCTGATCGCTCCCGCTGCCGCTCTGCCGCCGCGCCCGCATGCAACAATGCGACACGCCCGTCGGGATTGATATCCGGTGTTTCCGCAATCACCGCTTCGATGAAGGTCGCCGTGACGTTGTTGTACCGAGGGCGCGCGCATTCGCCGAAAAATATGCGGCAGCACCATGTCAGTGTATCCGCCTCCTACTTGCGACAGCAACTCGCCCGCAATGCGCTTCGAGCGCCCATAGGGTGTCGCTCAGCATGCGCGAGTTTGCGTAAACGATATGCGGCGTAACGGCAGTCTTGCATGCCTCTGCCAACCGGGACGCGATTGCAGGATTGGCTGCCTCGACCTCGCCGTCAGGCGCGCGGTTGACGCCGGCGAAATGAAGCACGGCCTGCCCCATCAACCGCAGCCTGCAAGGACGCGTCGTCATCGAAAGTGGTATGATCGAGCGCAACGATATCGAAGGTTGCTGGCTCTCCCTTGAACGTCGCAGCGGAATTGGCCGCATGCAGCCGCGCATGCGCGTGCCAACCAATGAGCCCCTTTCGCGCCAGTGATAACAATACGTTTCATTGCGCGTCGTTCCAGCTCTTCAGCTCTGCCTGAACTTCGGGCAAGGTCAGCAGGAGTTCTTTCACACCGGCAACATCCAGCTGTTCCGTATTGTGAGAATGGTAATCGTCGTTTCTGTTTCGTCTCGACCTCACCTTCATAGAAGTAAGGCTTGTAGTTCAGATCCCGCATGTCAAGGATGATCCGGTAATAGTCGCCCATATCCTCTGAGCTGCCGAGTTCCTGAGCGCTGGCCAGGTCTCATAGAGCTTTCGGCATGGCGCCAGCCGATCACCTCGACAGGGTGGTCGGGGACATTGGAACAGCCTCCCTTCAAGGCGGTGACCAAGTCGGCAATCGTAGATGCCGGAGCCTTCTTGATGAACAGATCGCCCTGATTGGCGTTTCTGAAAAGCATGGTGAACCAAAGCCACACTATACCGAAGCGGCATGAGGAAGCGCGTCATGTTCGGTTCCGTGATGGTAATCGGCATGCCTGATTTGATCTGGCGCACGAAAAGTGGAATGGCCGATCCGCGCGAGTACATAACGTTGCCATAGCGAACGGCCGAAATGATGGTGTCGCCATTCGGGCCAGAGTTCTCGCTGCCGCCTGAGCTGTTTTTTCCATCAGCGCTTTTGGTCATCCCCATCGCATTAACCGGGAATACGGCCTTGTCGGTCGAGAGACACACCACGCTCTGAACTTTTGAAGCGATTGCCGGAACGGAGGACGTTTTCCGATCCGATAACATTTGTCAGCACGGATTCATGCGGGAAGAACTCGCAGCTGGGAACCTGTTTCAGCGCAGCCGCATGGAAAATCGCATCCACACCGTGAACTGCTCGGTCAACGGCACCACGATCACGCACATCTCCGATATAGTATCGGGCCCGGTCATCACGCAGATCGTTTCTGAGCGCATCCTGCTTTTCTTCGTCGCGCGAAATTATTCGGACTTCTTCAATACCGTCATCAATAAGATCCCGCAGCATGGTCTTCCCAAAGGATCCTTGTGCCACCGGTTATCAAAACACGTTTTGGTTTTTCGCGCTTCATATTTGCCATCATTATTTCCCTAAGACTGTAAAGTTGCATCGAACAAAGCAGGGCATTCATCAGGATTTTCCCGGCTACATCTTCGTTGCCTTCAACGTGGCCTGAGGGTTCTGGCGCACGGTGAACTAGACCTACGCATCACGCGTCTGGTCAGCTTCGGCAAAAGAGCCGACAGCGGTGCCGCTGGGCCTGGTCTAGCAGCTGGATGCTGCGCTGCGACGCGAAAGGCAAATTGCTGCCACCGAAGCTCCTGAAGCCCGGCGATCAGGTGACGCTGACAAAGGGCCATTTGCCAATTTCGTGGCGGACGTCGAAAAGATCGCGCCGGACCGGTGCGTTTGGGTCCTCATGGAGACCAAGGGCGCGCAGACGCGGGTTGCGGTCGGAGCGGATCAGTTGCGGACGGTGTGAGGGCGCCCCAGCGTTGACATGAGCGCTTCTTCCTTCGAAGGAAAAGATTGAAAGCGGGACAGCACTCATCAAAGATCTCACTGTGAACGAGGCCGCCCATCTTGCAGGTGTTTCCGTCCGCAAGGTTGAGAAGTCGTGTGAAGAAGGCATGCACAAGAAGAAAGACACGGGATATCTGGTCAAGCGTGAGGTGTATCACGTGCCAGCGGAAACCGTCGTATATACAGCAGCCTTTAAAAACTGCGCGAACATTTCCCCAAACAAGACCTTCAAAAAGCGTCTGTGGCGGTTCCTTCGGACATCTCGCAGGCTTGAGGGCTCTTTCGGGGTGGCCGACTTGGGTGAAGGCCTTCTGCTTAATCTTGACGCAATCGCCGGCACAGAATGGTCGCTTGCTCGTTCCTATGGCCGCAAAGAATAAGTATCTGACGAGCGATCCTGAAATACTTGGTGGCGAGCCCATCATCAAAGGGACGCGAATTACATGCCGCTCTGTTAAGGGCCGTGTTGATGCCGGTGACACACTTGGACGATCTCGTTGAGGACTACGATGGTGAAATCCCGAAAGAAGTCTTCCAGGTTGCGCTGACTTACGCAAATAGCCATCCCGTTCGCGGAAGGCCTGGAGCTGAAAGCCGTGGCGCTGAAGTGAAATAGGAAAGCGCGAACTTGCAGCTATTTATTGACGAGTGCTTGTCGCCGAAGATGGCCCTCGAACTGATTGAAATAGGGCATTACGCTTGGTTCATCACGAAATCAAGGCGGCATGGGCGAACCGGATCATGCCGTCTTGGCGAAGGGCGACGCGCGAAAACCTTGTGATCGTGACCGAGAATGCAAGCGATTTTCGAGCCTTGGTCGCTCGAGAAGAAATCCATCCGGGGATCATCATTATTCCCTGCACCTCCGTGAGAAGTCGAAAGCCTACCTGTTGTCGGCGGTTGATTATCGTGCTGAGCGTGGCGACCCAGATGATGTCATGGTGAACCATGTCTTGGAAGTGGAAGAAGATGCGCAGCGTGGGATTATGATGAGGTTGTATCCTTGCCGGCGACGCAAAATGGTTGGCTGTCATACCTGTTCGAACCGGATAACTTTCGAACCTGATCGGCTTCAATGATTATAATAACTTATGGGGTGGAGAGGGTCCGATCCTGGGCCCATCCACTCCCAACCCGCCATGAGCCGACATAGGGGGGATAGAGAGGGTTCATCACCAGACTTATCCACCTCCGTGACTACCAATCACATCTGCCTCTCTGCCTGATAGACAGGTTTAAACCCAGAGGCAGCGATTTCAGTTGGGTAAATTACCGACGGCAAATCGCCTTCGCCACACGCCGTATCAGTGTCTCAAGTTCCTGTTCAGCTCGTCCCATGATCCATCGTCGGCTCCTCTGCCGTAAAGATCCGAGGTGTGGAAGGTTTTGGAGGGGTTGTTGCCAATCAAAAGCTCCTCAAACAGCTTTTCTCCTGGGCGCAAGCCGGTCGTTACGATCTCAATACCGCTGGTGGCATGAGTACCTTCGGGCAATGAGCTTGCTTCTTCGGTAATCGGAGTCAGGCCATTGAGACGGATCATGTCCTTTGCCAAATCATAGATTTTTACAGGCTCCCCCATGTCAGCACGAACACCTCCCCGCCATAGGCCATGGCTCCCGCTTGGATGACCAATTCGGAGGCTTCTCGGATGGTCATGAAGTACCGGGTGATGTCTTTGTGCGTAACAGTAACGGGTCCACCCTTGGCGATTTGTTCCTGAAACTTGGGGATGACTGAGCCTGACGAGCCAGAACGTTTCCAAACCGCACCATGCTGAACACGGTCTCATCGGCGGCTTCGGCTTCGGCCTGGCAAACCAACTCAGCCAACCGCTTGCTAGCGCCCATGATGTTGGTGGGCCGCACGGCCTTGTCGGTGGAGATCAGCGTGAAGCTTGCGACATTGCAGGCTGCTGCGACCTGTGCAACCGTGCGTGTACCGAACACGTTGTTTCGGATGCCTTCAAAAGGGTTTTCTTCGACCAAGGGGACGTGCTTGTAGGCCGCTGCGTGGTAAATCGTGTCTACACCGTGCGTCTTAAGGGTTTGTTCCACTTTTCGCTGGTCAAGCACAGAGCCTAGGATAGCCACAATTTCTATTGTCGTGCCCCAGCTTTTCAGGAGGCTGTCAGCGTTTCTCTGATGGTGTAGAGCGCGAACTCGGATTGCTCATAGAGCACCAGTTTTGATGGCTTCAGCGCCAGAACCTGGCAGCACAGCTCACTGCCAATCGATCCCCCCGCGCCAGTAATCATCACGACTTTGTCGAGGTTGTTATAGAGCGCCATCTCTGGGGTTGGCGGGACGGGATCGCGGCCGAGCAGGTCCTCGGGCTTGTACAGCCCGTACATCATTCAGAGTGTAGTGGCCGGATATAACCTCTGAGAGGCGCGGTATGGTTTTCACGGCGAGGTTGAAAGGGGCGAGGTTTTGGATGATTTCTTTTCGTTTGGCTTTGGTGATCGTGGGCATGGCTAGCATCACAGTGCTGCACTGGGTCTTGTGCGCGATCTGTCCAATGGCCTCGGGTGAGCGCACCCGCAGTCCTGCGAGTTGCAGGTGTTTTTTGGGGGTCGTCATCCACCAGGCCCACCGGCTCAAAGCCGCTGTCGTTCATCAGCGATTGGATCAGCTGAAACCCTGCTTGCCCTGCGCCATAGACGATTACCGGTTCGGCGCCGATGACGACTGCTCAGCAGCAGCTCTCGAGCCCCAAACCGAATGCCGCTCAGCGTCAGGACAACCAGGACGGCATAGATCAGGGGCACGGACCGGGGCAGGGGGCTTCAAGGATCAATCCTGCACCATAGAGCCCTAAGCTTGTAAAGCCTGCCACCAGCATGAGCCGGGGTAACACGTTGATCGCAATAAAGCGCACAAGAGCGCCGTAAACACCAACAGCAAACAAAGCGGCAATGCCAACGGCAGCGCCCACCGCCGACGTACCCAGCACACGCCAGTCGCTGATAAAGTCCAACCGATCCAGCCTTAGCACCATGGCGAGCCAGAAGCATCCCAACAGCAGCCCAGAATCAATCAGCACCTGCAGACCCACTTTTACAGAACGGGGCAGCGCTACAGCACGCCTCACTTGAGCCGCAAACAGAGAAAGCGGATTGTGGTTAACCAGAGAGGTCATGGTTGAAAGGACAAAAGTGAGTGGATCAAGGCGATCTGTTTGAAGCCTAGATTTGGCTTGCCTGTTTCAGATTGAGTTCTGATGCAGGCAATCACGGGGGCTGGGAGCCAAGAACTTCAGCGCTCAAGGGGTCTTTGAGCGTCTGCACTATGGCAACTGGAGTTCAGATTTGATGGGGATCACGCGGGCTACTTTTGCCCGTCTTACCGTGATCTCATTTGAGTAAATGTTCGTGGAAGGCCTAGGGGCGCTTAGACACCAACAGGCCTAAATCTCCGCATGTTTAAAGAAACCAGTTCCTGGAAAACTCTGGCCTGCAAGCTGTACCCTGCCTCGAAACTGGATTGCACTCCTCTGAGGAGGAGGATCCACCCAGATAAAGGGGGGCATTATTGAGTGGCTCATCTGATAGCTTCCGGGGCTACTTGCCGTAAGCCTTCGTTGATCCGAGGTTCACTCGACGGTCACCGACTTTGCGAGGTTTCTCGGCTGATCCACATCCGTCCCACGGACGAGCGCGGTATGGTACGCTAGCATCTGAGCGGGGATTGCGTAGATCAGTGGGGCGAGGACAGCTGGGGCCTCCGGCATCGCAATCACGTTCTGTGCGTCTCCAGCCTGATTGGCGCCCATAGTGTCGGTAAAGAGGAATACTTGCCCCTTCCGCGCCATGACCTCCTGCATGTTGGATCTTGTTTTTCGAAGAGCGCGTCTCTGGGGGCGAAGAGGATGATTGGCAAGGTCTCGTCAACCAGTGCGATGGGCCCGTGCTTCAACTCGCCCGCGGCAAAGGCCTCAGCGTGGATGTAACTGATTTCCTTCAGCTTAAGCGCAGCCTCTAGGCCAAGGGGAACATGGCGCCACGGCCGAGAAAAATCACGTCATCGCTCTGGGCTAATCGCTGTGCAACACGCGCGTACTCCTGTTCTTGGCCAAGGGCTTGAGAAATAAGTGCCGGAAGGGCTTCTATCTCTGACAGGATGGCTTTGAAGCTCTGCGCGTCCAGTGTGTCCCGCTCGACGCCCGCTTTGGCGCCGAGCAAAAGCAAACAAAGCAACTGTGCTGTGAAGGCCTTCGTAGATGCTACGCCAATTTCTGGTCCTGCGAGAATGGGCATCACGATATCGGCCTCGCGCGCGATCGAAGAGGTGGGCTCATTGACGACGGCAAGAACCTGGCGCACGTGATCTCTGGCGTGTCTAAGCGCCGCAAGCGTGTCTGCGGTTTCACCCGACTGGCTTACAACAATCATCAAGTCGTCGCTTTGAAGTACGGGATCGCGATACCGAAATTCAGAGGCGATATCGATCGCGACCGGAATTCGTGCAATCTGCTCGAACAAATATTTGGCGACCTGGCAGGCATAGAAAGCTGTCCCGCATGCCACCATAACAACCCGACCGATGTCGCGAAACTGCAGGCCATCGGGCAAATTCAGCGTCTCATCGGCGACATGGGCGTAAGCGCTCAAAATTTTCTCGATGACCCTGGGTTGCTCAGCCATTTCCTTCAGCCATGAAGGTTTGGTGCCCCGCATGGTCGACGGCTATATTTTCCGCAGCGGTCGTAGCGATTGGTCGGTCAACTTGGCCGCCTCTGGCATCGAATACTCGAACCGCATTGCGGGTGATGGCTGCGCAATCTCCCTCCATAAGATAGGTTAGTTTGTGTCCGTCAGAGGCGCGAGCGCTATGGCGTCTGAGCCGACGTACATCTCGCCGTCTCCGTGGCCGATGACCAAAGGAGAGCCGCTCCGCGCGGCAATCAGGAGACCTTCTTCGCCCTTGAACAAAAACACCAAAGCAAAAGCGCCTTCGAGCCGCGAAATGGTGGCCTGTGCAGCTTCCAGAGGTGACGCGCCACTTTCGAGGTATTGGTTCGCGAGGTGGATAATGGTCTCAGTATCGGTCTCTGAAGCAAAGGCCACGCCATTTGCGCTGAGCTCTTGGCGAAGCTCTTGGAAGTTTTCGATGATCCCATTGTGCACGACGGCAACCCGTCCCGTTTGGTGCGGATGAGCATTTTCGAGGCTCGGCGTGCCGTGGGTCGCCCATCGGGTATGCCCAATCCCAGCAAACCCTGGGATTGGTTCTCATAAGACGAGGTCCTGCAAGTTGGCAATCTTGCCCACCGCCCGGCGACGATCAAGAACACCCTCATGTGCGGTGGCAATCCCGGCACTGTCGTATCCTCTGTAACTGAGGCGCTTCAAGGCATCCAGAATGACCGGCGCAACCTCCCGGTGCCCGAGCACGCCAATAATTCCACATAAAGTCGTATTCCTAAAATCAGCTGGCGAGGGCTGCGCTTTTTCGGCTGGGACCGAAAAATCATGTTTGTTGATGGGGCCGAGCATAAGCGCGTTCAAATCGCGTGATCTGCTCGGCTGAGCGTTAGGCGGTGGGGCGTGCTCATGGTGTTCATCAGCCCTAAAAAACGCGAGTGCGGCCTTTTCTGGTTTTGCAACCGAACCCATCATGGGTCGCGTCGGCTGGATCAACGCATCGCCTAAATTCATGAGGCTTGGCGGCAGAAGTCAGCCCCAGCTCTTAATCAGTCAAACGCCCGATAAGACGCACTCTCGGGCTCAGTGAGTGGGGTGATGGCGTTCATTGGTAGCCGCTAAGGTCAAACCAAAAGCTGCACCGCCAGACCAAAGCCAGCACCATCCAGTCACCATCACAGCGCGCTGGAAAAGTTGTCCCGCTTCTTGTGCCGCGCGGCCTTGGGATTGGGCCGGTCGAGCCAGCCCTCCAGCCACCGCTTCTGCTTGATCGCATCGCTCAGCGCCGCCGCGTAGCCTTCTTTCGAACCACAGTCGAAGCGCGGCTCGTCGATGGTCACCGACCCCAGCCCCGGCCCAGACCCTGTGTCCGTGCCAGCAGGTCCAGGGCATCAGCCAGCTGCACCTCACCACCCCGGCCCGGGGCCAGTGTCGCCAGGATCCCGAGGATCTCGGCGCTCAGCACATAGCGCCCGAGGCTGGCCAGCCGCGAAGGAGCCTGCTCGTAACTCGGCTTCTCGATCAGCCCGGCCACGGCCGTGGGCGCATCGCCGGGGATCACCACGCCGTAGTCGGAAATCTCCGGGCCGGTGATCTCCGTCACGGCGATTTGCGACCGGCCCGTCGCCTGATACCGCTCGATCAGCGCCGCTGTCGCCCGGCCCTGCGGCAGATATTCGTCGGCCAGAAGGACGGCGAAGGGCTCGTCGCCGATGATTTTCTGCGCCTGCAGCACCGCGTGCCCCAGCCCCTCGGGCGCGTTCTGCCGCACGAAGAGACACTGCACATGATCGGGCAGGGGGTGTCGCGCGGCCTCCAGCGCGTCATAGCGCTCCTTCGCCGCCAGCGCGATTTCAAGCTCGATGTTGCGATCGAAGTGATCCTCGATGGCGCGCTTGTGCCGGCCCGTGACAAAGATGAGCGTGTCGATCCCGGCCGCCACCGCCTCGCGGACGGCGAAATCGATCAGCGGGCGATCAATGATCGGCAGCATTTCCTTGGGAATTGCCTTGGTCGCAGGCAGGAACCGGGTGCCGAGGCCGGCAACGGGGAAAACCGCTTTACGGATGGGGGGTGGTTCATTGTGTCTTCAAAGTTGTCGGAGGGCGGCCGAATTCGTGATCGGCGCTCTCGAGGCCTCAGTCGTCTGAGGATGGGTCGTCGCCGTCTTCGCGCGGACTGCTTTTGCGTCCTTTGAGCGGGACGTGGATGTTCCACAATACTTCCGTCCAAATGTCGGGCGCCAGTCGCCAGAAGTCCCGTTTCGCGACGCGGTTCGTTGCCTCATCCGCCGACGGATTAAAGGCTGCATTCAAATCGGACATGTCGAACGTGCCGTCTTGGAAGCACCAGGCATCACTCAGGCTCAGTTCTTCGGGCATCGACAGCAATCGCCGCAGCTTGGCTGCGTTCAGATGAAGTTCGTTGGCGCTTGCTTTCGCAGAGCTTTGTCTTTTTTCAATTAGTCCCAGTTGATCGAGCTCATCTATCAGTGCTGCAAAAGTAGTCCTTGAGGGTCGGTGAAATCGCCAAGAAGAAAAAGACCATTTCTTGCTGAACGACTTTAGTTTTCTCAGCAATCGCGGCGAGAATCAGGATAAGGACGTACGCGTATTTTTCGTGAGGTAGCGACGTGGAGATTCGATATTCGGATGCCACCTTGTTTTGAGGGTTAAACCAGAATTCCGTCATGCACACTTCAATTGAATTACGTCAATGCAATTATAAAAGCCTGTGACAACATTCCTCACGATTTCGCATTGAATGTTAAAATTTATGATCATCACCTGCCGTCATAACTTTATTTCTCGACTCACCCAGCGCCGTGCAAACCGATAGGCAGGCAAGGTCCCGAAATACAGCGCGCCGTAACTGAGCGTGCATCCACAAACCAGCAGGAAGCAGATCACCGAATTGCCGTAGAAACTGGCCGCCATCACCGGCGGTGCCAGGAACAGTGGCAGCAGTATCAATGTGGTCAGCGGGTTGCGCCAGCGCTCAGCCCGGATAACGGCGGGCGAGGACCTGCAAGCCCCGGTTGGCAATGGAATGCAGGTGAAGCCGATCGGGCTCAAACATATTGCGCCCACTAGACAGGCGCCTGAACACCGCGAACACCACGTCGGCTAGCGGCCAGAAGAACAACAGGATAAGCGCCCACGGTGATACGGCGCCTCCTGTGGTCTCTGCCAGCGTAATGCCCAGCCAGGCGAGAAGGAAGCCGATCAGGTAAGCCCCCGAATCACCGAGGAAGATCCAACCAAAAGGAAAATTAAAGATCATAAACCCGATGATCCCGGCGCTGAGGATCAGCGCGATGGTCTATGGCTTCTGCACCAACCTGGAAGCTGATGAAGCTGCAGCCCAAAGCACCCACCAGACCCACGCCAGATGACAGTCCGTTGACGCCATCGATCAGATTGAAACCGTGTGACAGCAAGGCGGTCACCAGCAGCGTTACAGGGAACAGCGACCCATAGCGGGTCGAAAAGGGGATCCAGAGGCCCCATGCCCAGACTGCGCAGCCAGATCTGGGTCAGCAGACCGACGTAGAGGCTGGCCAGCATGGTCGCAAGCAGGCGGGTCCAGGGCCGGATCCTAAAGCCCAGATCCTCGGCCAGCGCCACCACGACCAGCAGCACCGGGCCACCGAGCAGTTTTCCGCCGTCGCCCAGCTCGGGGCGTCCAAGCAGCAACGATACGAATATCATGCCCAGTATAAGGCCGGCCATGATGCCCAGGCCACCGACCCGCGGCGTAGGGCGGTCGTGTGCGCGCTGAACGGCGTTCAGGTCATCCGGGCGTCCACTCAGGCGCGGAATTTCCCGACTGGCGGCGATCAACAGGCCGCAGACACTGGCGCTGGTCAGGCAGGCCAGCAGGTACAGCAGCGATAAAAATTTTATGTCAGCAAGAATGCTTGAAATCCGCTTCGGGATGGGAGGCGCGCGCAGGCGCGCACAGACTCAGCCGGCCGAACGCGATGGAACGACCGCCGGGGTCTTGTTGAAATTGCGGCCCATCCGAATGGCCGAGTAGTAGGCGAGCAACTGACCCGTGATCCAGGACTTCAGCATCAGTCCCAACGGTGAGCCGCGATCCATCTCGAGGTGGCCTTCTCCGGCACCGGGACCCACAAAGGCGATATGGCAGCCCGCATGGGCCAGGGTTTTCTGCCGCGTCTACGATCACGTCGTCACGCCCGCTCCCGTCGGTGAGCGCGAGCAGCACCACTTTGCGGGCTTCGCTCAAACCGAGAAATCTCAGTTCACCAGGGTCGACAGCCTGGCACGGAAGCTCGGTCAGTATGGCGATGTTCGAGGCGAGCAGGGCGGCGAGGGCGTGCTGATCGCCCAGGCCGGTGACCAGAACCTGATCCGCGCTCGAGACCAGCGATGCAAAGTCCTGCAACCGCGGGTGCAGCGCGAGCGACAATCCCTGCCGGATTTCATCATCGATATCGGCAGTCAGCGCATCGAGCAAAGTGCTAGGCCCGCCCTTACCGTGTTCGCCGGGTGGTGCAAGGATTGCTTCCAGCGCGAGCAGGCTTGCCAGCTGCGCCAGGCCCGATCGACCCAGCATGGGGCTGATCTGCTGAGACACGCCCGAGACCATGCGGTGGTCGCTGGATTGCGCAAGGCGGCTAGACGCATCGTGGGTGATGGCCAGCGTCTGGATCTTCTCCTGTCGAGCGTAATCCAGCGCTTCGATCATGGCTTCACTTTCGCCCGTTTCATCCACCAGACACACCAGCGTTCTAACGGACGTGCGACGTTGCCCGTAGATGAAACCGAAGGGGCTCAGCGCGTTTACCGACCGCTGCAGGGCACGCTCGAGCGACGTTGCAGCAAACTGGGCGAGGGCAAGCGACGGCCCCTGTGCAACAATCACAATCTGATCGATGGCGACCTGACCGCGTGTTGCAGACCAGGCGCTCACCCAATCATCAGCCTGCCGGATGATCTGCATTGACGTGCTGGGCTGGTCATGGATTTCCTTGAGGACCGGGTCGGGGAAAATGCTTCGCTCGCGCGCGGGAGCGAGTTGACCAGCTTGAACCCGATGCTGCAGTCGCTCTTGGCCCGAAACGTCGAAGACCCTCGCGTGCCCTTGGTGCAGGGCCACAATCTCTCCGTTCTCGATTGTCTGGACCGCGTGGCACGACGGCCCCAGGCCAATGAGTTCAGAGCTGAGCAGTGACGTGGGGGACGATCCTTCGTCCAGATGCCCCAAATACAACTCAGCATCTTTCTGGCTGGCGAGGATCAAACCATCTGCTCGTGGAACATCGCAGCCAGTGCGAATGCTCCTTTGATGTCAGCCATGAGGCGGACCAGAGCGCGTTGTGGCGTGCCTTCTTCTTCAAGAACCAGCGAAGCGTAATTGATGACGAGCTCGCCGGCGTCCGTGTCGACGAGAGGAACCATGCTGTCAGTCAGGTGGTTCCGCAGGCTGTTCAGGTTGGAAACGAGGCCCTTGAACACGAGGGACAGGCGTTTGGTCGGCCGGGGATAGGCGCCGGGGAGGTCCAGACGCCCCCATGGACCACTGTGCCTGTCCAAGACATGCGTGCCCTTCAAGCGGGAATTGCTCGATTAACTGCGAGAGGTGCTCGACGTGCCCGAACTCTTTCCGGGCCGCTGCACCGGTCGAGCCATGACCGACAACCCCGTAGAGATCGTAGCCAAGAGCGGAGAAGCGCTGCAGGCCGGCGAGGGCGGCTTTGACCGCCTGGGCGTCTGGCGATGTTTCTGAGGGCGCCTGGGATACGCCGAAGAATGCACTCATGCGGCTGTGGTCTCTGTGTTGCTGTTGGTTTGACAGTCGATGGGGAAGACAAAACGTGCGGGTGCGAGGGCTGTGGTGGATGCTGCGTGCTGTCCGACCAGCGTCACGCGCAGGCGGGAAACCGGAGAAGAATAGCTACCGCACGACCAGGTGAGCGAATGTCACCATGACCGGTCCTCTAAGCGCGCAAAAACGGAACCCCTCGCGTCGCTGTGGGCACTTTGATGGTGCATACACTCCGAGGACTACCTTCGATTTTATGGCTGAATTTGAGTATCTATTTTCATTCATAACTTGGGCGCCAAATATATTGTCAGAAGCGGTGGGCCTAGGTTTTGTCTCTTAAATAAGCATTAATATCAGAGAGTTGAGCTGGGGTCTGTCGTCGGTTGCTCGAACCTTTGACTTTGGCTGTGAAGTTTCGCCCTCACTGTCAAATCACGGACGGAGCTGCAGTCATTCATCGCGTGTCGAGGAGCAGGCCAACAGGTTGGGTTATGCGTCAAATTGGAGCCGGTTCAGAAGCATCGAGTCTGTTCGGGGCAGGCCCCAAGACCAACGGCCTCGGTTGAAGACTCAGCTGAGTTTGGTCAGGGCTTCCAAGGGCAGCGACACCTTGGTGACCATTTGTGGCTTATCGAACAGCAGCCACACGCGGTCGCGGCTGGCGAGCTTTTCCACCGTTGCAACCATCTCATACAGGGGCCCTGACGACACCTTTACCCTGTCACCGCGCTTGAGTTGATCGGGTGGCAGCAGGCCGCCGGTCTCATCGCAACTGGCGATGAGTTCTGTCATGATCTCCTGCTTGAGGACGGCAGGGGTTGCATCCGTCGAGCAGACAATACCGCGAATGCCGCGTGTCGATTTCAAGGCTCGTATATCGTCGTTCTGAAGGTCCAGCCTTACGAAGATATAGCCGGGGAACAGCGGACGCTTTTTTGTCAGTAGTTTTCTGGCGTGTCGGACCGTCACCTCGCGGTGGGGCAGAAAGTTTTCGAGGTCCTGACGGCTGAGATTTTCAGACGCTCTGAATTCTTCATCTCGCTTGGTGGTCAGGGCGATCCAAGTGTGCATGCAACGGTTCCAAAGGCTGGTTGCGCGGAGCTTAGTGCCGTTAGGGAGCGTCGATCTGTCGTGGAAGTTAGCACTGATTTTCGGGCGTTTTTGTCGCTCTGTGAGCGTCAGTGACGTCATAAGCACCCCGGTCTTTCAGCCCCTTTTGAAACCTGATCTGCATCAAGATTTACAAATTGAAACACAGTCACTGACGACTGTTACGCGGACTGGGGCTAGGTTGAATTCATCAACAGCAACCCAAGACGCACACCCCAGCCTCAGGACAGACCTCTCCTTATCTCTATTTCTTCCTCCCCGTGTTTCCTTCCTCCTCCCAACGTTTCCTCCTCCCCCGTCTCGTTCATTTCTCTCCCTTCCTTCCTCCTCCCCCCGATGAACGAGACAAGCCTAAGCCGGCGCGGTTCCCCAACCCGCCGGCTCCTTTTTTGTCCTGATCATCGGAGGGCGCGGCGGCGCATGAGCAGGTCAGGCGCAGTCGGGTCAACCGCCGTCGATAAAGGCCGCCATTTTCTTCAGTCCTGCGTCCGCATGGGTGAGAAAGGCATTCTCCAGCGGGGTCAGCTTGGCATGACGATGGGTAATAAGGCCAAAGGGGATACCGGGCAGGGTGCCGGGAAAGTTGAGCCGGACCAGGGCACCACTGCGGATCAATGGCAGGATCACAAGCGGCGGCAGGATGGTCAGACAGTCGGTGGTCTTGAGCAACTCGATCAGCGCGCTGGCCGAACTGCAGCGCAGGGCGTTGGACATGCCGCTGATGCCCATACCAGCCAGCGCCGACTGCATGGTCTGGAACAGGGTGCTGCGGGTGGCATGGGTGATCCAGCTGGCCTGCCGCAGGTCCTCGACGGTAACCTCCGCCTGAGTAAGTAAAGGATGATCGGCGCGGCAGATCACCCCGTGGTCGAGGGTCAGCAGCAGCTGCATGTCCAGCTGACGGTTCGGATGGTCAGACTGGATCGGCCCGAAGGCCATATCGACTTCGTTACCCGCAACCAGCTCGTAGAGTTCGGGCTGATAGCCGGTCTGGATGTCGAAACTGGCTTTCGGGTGGCTCTCCCAGAAGTCCGTGACCATCTCCGAGAGCACAAATTCGCAGAAGAACGACGGCGCGGCGACCCGAATGACCCCAACCTGTCCCCGCCGGACGTCATCGGTGGTGCGCTCGGCCTCGTGGATCAGGCTGCGCACGCCCTGACCCATGCGCGCCAGTTCGGCCCCCAGCGGTGTCGGGGTCACGGGGCGCCGGCGCCGCGCGAGCAGATCCAGACCGGCACGGGCTTCGAGGGTTTTGACCATGCTGCTCAGCGCGGGCTGGGTCGTCCCCAGCCGCTCGGCCGCAAGCGAAAAACTGCCTTCCTCGATAATGGCAGCGAACTGCACCAAGTGCCGGGGATCGTACTTCATGGGCGTTTTCATACGGCAATCGTATGGAAACATGAACAAAAATAATTCGACTGTATACGAGCTCCAACCTAGCCTGAGCTGGAGGGCGTGCGAGCGGACAAACCCTTGTCGGCTTCCATCGTTGCGGTTCAAAGTCTTTGCTCTGGCCTCCCGCAGGGGGCGAGTGGGGAGATGAAGCAAGACGGTGATCGCCAGAAACCGGCGCCAAACCTGTCCACCCTTCGCCCCGGTTTACCATTTTGATCATCCACGGAGTTGGCCCGCGCTGTGGCAGCCAAGAACATCCTTTTCATCATGTATGACCAGCTGCGGTTTGATTATCTGAGCTACGCCGGTCACAAGACCCTGCACACGCCGAACTTCGACCGGGTAGCAGCGCGGGGGGTGAACTTCACCAACACCTACGTGCAGTCACCGGTGTGCGGGGCGAGCCGGATGAGCACCTACACCGGCCGCTATGTTTCCAGCCATGGGGCGTCGTGGAACAAATACCCGATCCGGGTGGGGAGGTGACGCTGGGCGACCACCTGCGCGCCGCCGGGATGGACTGCTGGCTGCTGGGAAAGACCCATATGGAGGCCGACGCCGAAGGCATGGCGCGGCTTGGCATCGAGCCGGACAGCATCATTGGCGTGCGCCAGTCCGAGTGCGGCTTCGATCCGTGGGTGCGCGACGATGGCCTGCACGGCATGGCTTACGACGGCAACTACGGTGAGAACGACGGCGCCTATAACACCTACCTCAAGAACCGGGGCTACGACACGGAGAACCCCTGGGCGATCTACGCCAACGGCTCGGTTGAGGACGGCCAGCTCGCCTCAGGCTGGTTCATCGAGAACGCTGACAAGCCCGCCAACATCGCCGAGGCCGACAGCGAAACCCCGTGGCTGACGCGCGAGGCCATCGACTTTCTTGACCGAGCAAAAGGGCCGTGGTGCGCGCACCTGTCCTACATCAAGCCGCACTGGCCCTACATCGTGCCCGCGCCCTACCACAACATGTACACCGAAGATGACATCCAGCCGCTGATCCGCGAAGCGCGGGAGCGGGAAGACGCCCACCCGGTCTATCAGGCTTTCTTCTCCAACCCCATCGCGGCGACCTTCCGTGATGACAGCGCGCGCAACAAGGCGATCATCGCCTACATGGGCCTGATCAAGCAGTGCGACGATCAGCTGGGCGTGCTGCTCGACCACCTCGACGCCACCGGGCAGGCCGAGGATACCGTGCTGGTCGTGACATCCGACCACGGCGACTATCTGGGCGACCACTGGCTGGGGGAGAAGGACCTGTTCCACGAGGTGTCGGTCAAGGTGCCGATGGTGATCAGCCATCCGGATCCGGCCTTCGACGCCACCCGCGGCACGGCCTGCGACGCGCTGGTCGAGCATATCGATCTGGCGCCGACCTTCATCGAAATCGCCGGCGCCAAGCCGGAGATCAACCTGCTCGAAGGCCGGTCGCTGATGCCGCTGCTCGCCGGTGAAGTGCCCGACGATTGGCGGAGTACGTGATCAGCGAATACGACTATTCGATCTTCCCCATGTGCGAGGCGCTGGGGCTGGAAAGCTGGGACGCGCGCCTGTTCATGGTGTTCGACGGCCGCTACAAGCTGATGCACTCAGCCGCCGAGGGGCATCGGCCCATGCTGTTTGATCTCGCCGAAGACCCTGAAGAATACGATGATGTCGGCGGCGATCCGGCCTACGGCGCGCAAATCGACCGGCTTTACGGGCATCTGCACGAATGGGCGCTGCGCATGTCTCAGCGGGTGACGATGTCCGAAGACAAACTGCGGATCAAACGCGGCTCGCCCCAGCGCGAAGGCATCCTCGTCGGCATCCACCACGCCGAAGACCTGCCGTTGAAATTCACCGAGAAGTATCTGGGCAAGGCGCGGCAGATCCACTTCGAGGACCCGGCCGACCGCCAGCGCTATGGCGGTGAGGCCCCCGAGCCGAAGGAAGATTGAGCATGGCCGCATCACCCCCCAAACCGGGCGTCGGAAACGGCCGGGCACCGGCATGGAGCAGACCACCTTCCGCCGGATCCTGAACACCGGCCTGACCGGCCACGACCCGCGACAGGCCGAACAGGGCTACGTGCTGTTCTCACCCATGAATGACCTCAACCAGACCCTGCTCATCGATATGGCGGGGAGGTTGTGCACCGCTGGCAGCACGGGGAAAACATCGGCCTCTATGGCTCGCTCAATGCGCGCGGGAACCTCTATATGGGGGCAAAGATGAAAGACGAGACCAGCGATCTGTTCCAGATCTGGCCGGCTTTCAAAGGCGGTCAGGTCCGCGAAGTCGCCCCCGATGGTGAGGTGCTGTGGACCCACACTGATCCTTTCCACCACCATGATCAGTGCTCCATGGATCATGGCGGCTGCCTTTATCTGTCGCTGGAGACCGTGCCTGAGGAACTCGCGCAGCGGGTCCGGGGCGGGCACCATCCGCCCGACAATCGAACCACCATGTACGCCGACGTCATCGTCGAGGTCGACCGCGAGGGCAACCGCATCTGGGAGTGGCGTGCGATCGAGCACCTCGACCCCGAGATCGACGAGCTGGAGCTGAGCGAAGGCCGCTGGGAGTGGACCCACGGCAACTCGATTGCGGCGCTGGGCGATGACCGGGTGCTGGTATCGTTCCGCGCTATCCACACGGTCGGGATCATCGACAAGGCGACCGGCAAATTCCTGTGGAAATACCGTCACCCGGAGATGGGCGGCCAGCACGACCCGCAAATGCTGCCCAACGGCAACGTGCTCCTCTACGACAACGGCACACAGCGCCGGTTCATGGGCCTGTTTCCGCACTCGCGTGTGTTCGAGATCAACCCGGCGACCAATGAAATCGAGTGGGAATACCGCGACCGTTTCCCCTTTACCTTCTACAGCCCGCAGGTCTCCGGCGTGCAGCGCCTGCCCGGGGGCAATACGCTGATCTGTGAGGGGCTGCGCGGGCGGATTTTTCAGGTGACGCCGGGCGGCGAAGTGGTCTGGGAATACGTGAACCCGTACTTCGAACCCAATATTTTCGGCTTCGACAGCAACATGGTCTTCCGCGCCTACTTCTACACGCCTGAGCAGGTGCCGTTTGTCTGAGCGCGCGTTCTAGCGGGCGGCAGGCCGGGTCATGATTTCCCGGGTCAGGTCCATCAGCCGCGGGATCAGGTCGGCCTCGGCGGTGATGCTGACCGCGCGCTGGTAGAAGGCCTCGGCCCGGTGGCGTAGCCCCAGTGCATAGATTTCCACGTCGCTGGTGTCGGCCAGCAGGTTGCGCAGCGCCTGCGGTAGCGCTTCACTGCCCGCGTGGCGTTCCGTGGTCGAGCAGCTCGGCGCGCCGTCTGAAATCACCACCAGCACCCGCCGGGTCGCGGGCGCCAGCCGCAGCCGCCGCAGCGCCCAGTTCAGCGCCTCGTGGTCGATGTTCTCCTTGAGCAGCCCCGCTTCGCACAGGCCCGGCACCTGCAGCCGGGGCTGGCGCCAGGGCTGGCCGAAGCCCTTGAGCACGTAGTGGCGTAAATCGTTAAGCCGCCAGACCGCGCCCGCGGGCGGCGGCGGGAGCCGGCATCGCGCCACGCGGCGAGGCTCTGCCCGCCGTTGGTGGTGGCTGTGGTAAAGCCCAGCACCTCAAACGGCACCGCCGACAGGCTCAGCGCATCGCCCAACGCCTGCAACGCCAGCACGGTCAGGTCCATCCACTTGCCGCGCATCGAGCCCGAGCAGTCGACCAGCAGGGTGATCGCGGCGTCGAGGTCCTGGCTCTGATATTCCTGCTTGAATGTGCGACGGCGGTGCGGCGCAGCGACGATCTGGGCGAGGCGGGAGGCGTCGATCAGCCCTTCTTCCTGATCGAATTGCCAGTCCGACTGGCGGCGGGAGCGCAACGCCAGCGCCAGCGCGCGCGACAGCCGCCGGGCTTCGGCGTGCTGCTGGCGATACTTCTCAGCCAGCCGTTCCGCCTGCGCGCTGAACACCGTGTCGGGCAAGACTGCCGTCAGCGGCAGTTCACTATCAAAGGCGGTGGTGAAGGCCTGCGGGCGGGGGATGGCCGGGGCCTGATCTCCGGCTGGTTCGGGGCCGGAGCGTCGACATCCGCGCTCTCGCCGCTTTCATCGAAGCGTTCGAACATGTCGTGGGCGAAGGAAGTCATCTCCTGATCGTCTTCGTCTTCGCTGCTCTGACCCTCACCGGTCTCTCCGCGCTCGCCCTCGGCGCTGGGGGTCGGGCGCTGCAGGCTGCTGGTCAGCGACTGCGCCAGTTCGTCGAGGAAGGCGCGGGCAGCGCCGGCAAAGCGCCGGGCTGGTGCAGGCTGGCGTCGAGCGAGGCAGGGAGCGCGGGCACTTGCGGTTGAGCCACGCAGCCCACATTTCGACCGCGCCGGAGTTCCACAGCGGCTGAGCCTGCCCCGACCAGCGGTCGGTCAGCACCAGCACCAGCGCGCGTTCGAGCGGCAACTGTGCAGCGAGGAAAGCATGACCGCAGCCCGCGTCTTCGAGCTCCTTGAAACTGACCGCCTGCAGGTCGGGGAACAGGCCCGGAAACTGCCGCAGACCCAGCGCGGTCGCCCGAGCCAGACCGATGCGGTCGGCCAGCCCGCTCAGGCTGTGCGGAAAGCGGCGCAGGAAGGCCTTGCGGGCGAGGGAGCCGCGCGCGATCGACCACCGCTCGGCACTCCAGTCGGCGCGGGCTTCGGGCAGGGCGAGGCTGAAGTCCGGCAGCCCGGAAAGGGGGGCTGCGAGCTTCTCAACCGACTGCCGCTGGCGTTCGAAGGACAGGTTCTGCTGCCGTCGGTCGGACAGCTCGAGCGCGGTCAGGTCGTCTTCCGGGTGCGCCCACAGCTGCAGCCATTCGGCGCCGTGCCGGACCTTGCCGCGAAAATCGCGTTTCTGGATTTTGGTGCGGACTTCTTCCACGCTTCGATGATCCTGTCCGCTGGCTTGCCTGAGCCCTGTTATGCGCGTCTGACGACGGTTCAGGTCAGCGAGGCTGAGATTTCGTCGGCTGCGGCGCGCATCGCGGGCAGGAAGTCGGCCTCCATCACTTCCGGCGACTTCTGCCACGTGTGGCAACAGACGTTCATCGCCGCAATCACCTGACCCGAGGCATTGCGGATCGGCACGGCGAGCGAACAGATGCCGCGCTCGAATTCCTCGCGCAGCAGGCAGAACCCGGCTTCGCGGGCTTCACCGATGGCGGCGAGCAGGCCGGAGACGTCCCAGATGGTCTGGTCGGTCAGCGGCTGGCGCGGGTATTCCTTGAGCAGCTGTTCGAGCTTGGCGCAGCCCATGTCGCCCAGCAGCACCCGCCCGAGCGAGGTCGCAAAGGCCGGCGCGCGGGTGCCAATGTTCAGCTGCACGTTCGAAATCCGGTGCCCGGCAGTCCGGCCGACGAAGACGATCTCGCCGCCGTCGAGCACGGCCAGCGAGCAGGTGTGGTCGAGCTGGCTGGACAGTCGCCGCATGACCGGGCGCGCCACTTCGGTCAGGCCGAGGCTGGAGATGTAGCTGAACCCCAGCTCCAGCACTTTGGGCGTGAGCGAGTAGTTCTTACCGTCAAAGCTGGCGTAGCCCTGGTCACAGAGCGTCAGCAGGTACCGGCGGGCCGCTGCCCGGGTCAACCCGGCTTCTTCGGCGACCGCCGAGAGGTTCATGATCGGGCGCTGGGTCGAGAACGAACGCAGCACCTGCAGGCCTGAGACGAAGCTGGCCACCACTTCCCGCCGTGCGCCCTGCTCAAGGGTCGGGTGGCTGGAAACCGGTGCGATTTCAGGGGTGATGGGCTGAAGCTGCGAAGCCATGGGGCGTCCTTTGCTCAATCTGCGCGCTGTGCGAACAAATTACCGGTGAGCGAACAAATCTCAAGCTTTTTCCTTGACCCCACTGGTCAGCTTTTCATTCTAGGGCGGTACGACGTGCAAGAGCGACGGGAGGAAACATGTCAACTTACACGACCGATTTCGGCTCCATCGAGGACTTCCGCACCGGCGGTGTGATGGCCATCGATGATGACCCAAAGAACTACGTCTTCTCTAACATCTTCGAAGTGGCGTCCAAAGCCAAGCCTTACGAGCGTGTGGCGGTGGGCAAGAACTTTGAATACGTGATCGAGACCATCCGCGCGGAAGGGACCTCTGACTGGTACACCTGCGCGCACGACGAGTTCATCCTCGCCATGGACAACCAGATCAAGGTGGAGTTGATCAAGCTCGACGATCCGGATGGCGCCGTTGACCCCGAGAGCGAAGGCGCGGTCAAGCTCAGCGGTGAGCCCAAGGGCCGCCCCATGGGTTGGGCCAAGCTCGGCCGGGGGCATATGTGCATCCTGCCCGTTGGCGCCGCCTACCGTGTGATTTCCGAAAAGCCGGCGACCGCAATCCTGCAGACCGTTGAGGGGCAGGAGACCGTGCAGCGCTGGGCAGAAATCTGCAAAACTGAGTCTCTAGCTCAAGCTTAAGAACAGACACTTTACTGAATTCAGGGAGATCAGATCATGGCAATGGCAGAATCATCTTTCGCCGGCTCGACCCCAAGCGGCGCCGATCTTCAGCGCCACTTCGGGGCTTCGGCCGCAGACAACATCACCGGCTACCGTTCGTTCGAGGCTGGTTCCTTTAAGTTCCGCCGCGATGAGTACTTCGCGCATATCCAGTGGCCCGGGGGCATCCACCAGATGCCGATCGACGTCTTCCTCCGCGCTTTGATGCGTGACGTCGCCTGGGGCTTCTTCTACGGGACGGTCAACTTCGACACCGTGTTCGGCACCATCAACTACTATGGTGAAGTCGACATGTTTGCCGGTAAGACCAACGAGGCCTTTACCTCCGTGGGTCGCGACTTTACCGAGCGCTTCCAGTCCGACGAGCTGATGGCGACCTTCAAGGACATGGTTTCCGACTGGACCAACGACGGCTACGACCCCTTCGCAGCACCGCAGGAAACCGGTGTGCCATGGGGCTCCAAGAACGGTGACAACGAGGAAGCCATCAGCCGCGAGCGCGTTACCGCCAAGCGCATGGTGGGCCTGCCCGGTGACACGCCGGTGCGGACCGACGACAACGGCTTCCCCGTGAACCGCATGTTCGCTGACGTTGAGCAGGACCAGCCCGAGTTCCACGTCGAGCCGGGCTTTGAAGACGAGTTTTCGGCCTTCAACCTCTTCTCCTACCTCTCGCGCTCGGACGTGACCTGGAACCCATCGGTCTGTTCGGTGGTCAACGAGAGCCTGTTCTGCCCGACTTCAGAAGAGTTCATTCTTCCTGTCGAGCACGGCAACGACCGCTGCGAGTGGTTCCTGCAGCTCTCCGATGAGATCATCTGGACCATCAAGGACGGCTCGACCGGTCGCTACCGGGCGCAGGTCATCGCCAAGGCCGGCGATATCTGTTGCATGCCCGCCGACATCCGGCACCAGGGCTTCTCGAACAAGCGTTCGATGCTGCTGGTCTGGGAAAACGGCTCGCCAAAGATCCCGGACCTGATCCGTGAGGGCAAGGCACCCAACGTCGCCGTTCAGTTCTGATCCGGCGACCGCAGAACCAGCAACCGGGCGCAGGTGCGGCCGGGGCCACAAACCCCGCCGCCTGCGCCCCTCTGACTTTCCACGCTTTTTAACTGCCCACCGGGCTGAAGGGCGAAGCCATGGCTGAAGCATACAAGGGACCGACGCGGCTGATGATCGGCGGCGAGTGGGTCGACGGGGTCAAGGGACAGACCATCGACGTGCTCAATCCCTTCAACGCCACCAAGATCACGGCCATCGCCGAGGCCACCGAAGAAGACGTCGACCGCGCCGTTGCTGCGGCCAAGGCGGCCTTCCCGGCGTGGGCGAAAATGGCGGCGCACGACCGTGGCGCGCTCATGCTCAAGCTGGCGGACGCCATCGAGGCCCGGGCCGAGGAATTCATCGCGCTTGAAGCGCTGGACACCGGCCACCCGGTCATGGATGCACGCCGTCTGGACGTGCCGCGCACGGTGCTCTGCTTCCGCTACTTCGGCGGCATGGCCGACAAGCTGCGGGGCGATGTCCTTCCCGTGGACGCGGGTTTCCTGAACTACGTCAAGCGAGAGCCGATCGGCGTGGTCGGCCAGATCGTGCCGTGGAACTTCCCGCTGATGTTCACCAGCTGGAAGCTCGGTCCGGCGCTGGCCGCAGGCAACACGGTGGTGATGAAGCCCTCGGAGCTGACGCCGCTGTCGACGCTGCGGATCGCCGAGCTGGCGCTCGAGGTGGGCTTCCCACCGGGCGTGCTCAACGTCGTCCCCGGCTACGGGCACACGGCGGGCGCGCGGATTGCCAACCATCCGGACATCGGCAAGATTTCCTTCACCGGCTCGACCGCCACTGGTCGTTCCATCGTCAAGGCTTCGGCCGGGAACCTGAAGAAGCTGCAGCTGGAGCTGGGCGGCAAAGGCCCGAACATCGTCTTTGAAGACGCCAACATCCCCATGGCGGTGGGTGGCTCCGCCTTCGCCATCTTCCACAACCAGGGGCAGGCCTGCATCGCCGGCTCGCGGCTGATGCTGCACGAGAGCATCGCCGACGCATTCCTCGAAAAGTTCATCGGGCTGGCCAAGTCGATCCAGCTGGGCGACCCGCTGTCGCCCGACACCGAAATGGGGCCGCTGACCTCGAAAATGCACCTCGATCGGGTGCTGGCTTACTGCGATGTCGCGGTGGAGCAGGGGGCGAGATCCTGTGCGGGGGCAAGGCGCCTGATGATCCGGCGCTGGCCGATGGCTATTTTGTCGAGCCGACCATCGTCCGGGCCAAGCCGGGCGACCGGGTTTCGTGCGAGGAGGTTTTGGCCCGTTCGTGGTGGTGACGACCTTCAAGGACGACGAGGAAGCGCTGGCCGAGGCCAACAACACCGCCTACGGGTTGGGTTCGGGGCTGTGGACCAACAATCTGACCCGCGCGCACCGCTTTGCCGACGGTATCCACGCCGGCATGGTCTGGATCAACAGCTACAAGCGCGTGCACCCGGCTTCGCCCTTTGGCGGCTTCGGCGAGTCCGGTTACGGCCGTGAAATGGGCTTCGAGGCCATGCGCGAATACACGCAACCCAAGTCCGTCTGGGTCAACGTCGACGCCCAGATCCCACCCTTCTATCAGCGTTAGGGGCAGGGCGATGGACAGTTTCATCTTCAAGGGCCTGCCCACCCGTGTCATCTTCGGGCGCGGCAAGCTGGCGGTTCTGAGTGAGGAGGTCGCGCGCCTCGGTCTGACTCGCGTGGCGGTGCTGACCACCCCGCAGCAGCGGGAAACGGGGCAGGAGATCGCGGGGCAGCTTGGTTCAGCGCTGTGCGCAGGGCATCTGGACACCGCGACCATGCATACGCCGCTCGAGGTGACTGAAGACGCGCTGGCCTGGTGCCGTGAGCACGATGTTGACGGGCTCGTTGCCCGTGGGCGGCGGATCGACCATCGGCCTGAGTAAGGCGATTTCGCTGCGCACCGGACTGCCGCAAATCTGCGTGCCGACGACCTATGCCGGCTCGGAGATGACGGACATCCTCGGGCAGACCATCGACGGGAAGAAGCAGACCCAGCGCGGGCCGGAAATCCAGCCTCAAGTGGCGATCTACGACCCCGATCTGACCGACACCATGCCGATCCCGCTGAGCATCACCAGCGGCTTCAACGCCATCGCCCACGCGATCGAGGCGCTGTACGCCGTCGATGCCAACCCGATCATCGAATACATCGCGACTGAAGGCATTCGGAAGCTGGTCGGCGCCCTGCCGGAACTCGAAGGGCCGAACAGCCGCTCGGCGCGGGGCGATGCGCTGCAAGGGGCGTGGTTCTGCGGGGTCTCGCTGGGCTCCTGCGCCATGGCGCTGCACCACAAGCTCGCGCACGTGCTCGGCGGTAGCTTTAACCTGCCCCACGCGGAGAGCCACACGGCGCTGCTACCCTTTTCCATCGCTTACAATGAACCCGCGCTCAACGGTCAGCTGGATACCGCGCGTCATGCGCTGCGGACCGACAACCTGGCACAGGCGATCTTCGACCTCGCCAAGACCTTGGGTGCTCCAACCTCTTTGGCGGAAGTCGGCATGCCGGCTGACGGCATCGACGCGGCGACGGAGATTGCAATCTCCCAGCCTTACAGCAATCCCCGGCCTCTCTCTCGGGAGGGGATCCGGGCCCTACTGGACGACGCATACCACGGGCGTCGGCCATCCTGAGACCCAACGTGGCCCCTGAATCTTCATTGACGTGGCGTCTTTGGCGACAAAGGCGTCGGGAGGACAAAATGACTAAACTGAAATTTACCCGACGTAATGTACTGCGTGCGGGTGTTGCGGGCGGTGCAGCGGTTGCTGCCGGCTCGCTGTTCATGCCGGCGGTGCACGCGCAGGCTTCCACCAAGATCGGTTACGTCACCCCGGCAACGGGTCCGCTCGCGGGCTTTGCCGAGGCCGACGACTTCGTGATCGGCAACATCCGTGACATGTTCGCGTCCAAGGGCGTGGAGATTGTGGTCAAGGACACCCAGTCCTCACCAGCACGGGCCGCTGAAGTCACGCAGGAGTTGATCGCCGAGGGCGTTTCCATGGTGCTCGTGGCATCGACGCCGGAAACCACCAACCCGACCGCTTCGGTCTGTGAAGCCAACCAGGTTCCCTGTATTTCGTCCGTCGCACCGTGGCAGCCCTACTTCTTCGGGCAGGGCGGGGATCCGGCGACCGGCTTCAACTACTCCTACCACTTCTTCTGGGGTCTGGAAGACCTCATGGCCGTGTTCGCGGGCATGTGGAACCAGCTGGACACCAACAAGAAGGTCGGTGGCCTGTTCCCGAACGACGGTGACGGCAACGCCTGGGGCGGCGCTTTCCCCGGCTTCTTCGGTGCTCAGGGCTACGAGATCGTTGATCCAGGCCGCTACGAGAACCTCAACAGCGATTTCTCCAGCCAGATTTCGGCCTTCCAGTCCGCTGGTGTCGATATTCTGACCGGCGTGCCGATCCCGCCTGACTTCACCACCTTCTGGAAGCAGGCACTGGCCCAGGGTATGAAGCCCAAGGCTGCGTCCATCGGTAAGGCGATCCTGTTCCCGGTCGCGGTTGAGGCGCTGGGCAACGACGGCCACAACCTGTCTTCCGAGGTGTGGTGGACCCCGTCGCACCCCTTCACCGACAGCCTGCTCGGCCTGTCGGCGGCGGATGTTGCCGGTGCTTACACCAGCGCAACCGGCCGTCAGTGGACCCAGCCGATCGGCTTCGTCCACGCCCTGTTCGAGGTCGCTGACCGCGTGATGGAAACCGCCGGTACCGGCGCGGACGACGTCGCAGAAGCGCTCAGCACCCTGAGCATGGATACGGTTGTTGGTCCGGTCGACTGGACCTCCGGCCCGGTCAAGAACGTCTCCAAGACCCCGCTGGTCGGTGGTCAGTGGCGCGGCGATGGCAATGGCAAGTACGACATGGTCATCACCGAAAACGCACTGGCGTCGAACATCGCGCTTCAGGGCAGCATGGAGCCGATCTTCGGCTAAACCAAGCAACGCCGACTTCGACGCCACTCGAAGCCGGAAAGGAACAGGGGCAGGTGGTCAAAGCCTGCCCCTGACCCTTGTCTGAATGGAACCCGCCAACGTGCTCCTTGAACTCAAGGCCGTGTCCAAGTCTTTCGGTTCGCTGGTCGTGGCTGACGCCATCGACCTGCAGGTGGGCCGTGGCGACGCCTTGGGGATCATCGGGCCCAATGGTGCGGGCAAGACCACACTCTTCAACCTGAACACCGGCGGGCTCAAACCCGACGCTGGCAGCGTCTGGTTCGACGGTCGTGATGTCACGGCTGTGCCGGCCCAGCAGCGCTGTTTCGCCGGTATGGGCCGCAGCTTTCAGGTGCCGCTCCCCTTCGAAGGGTTGAGCGTGTTCGAAAATGTCGCCGTCGGTGGGACTTTCGGGCAGGGCAAGTCCGTCGCGCAGGTGCAGGACGAGTGCCTCGATATCCTCGCGCTGACCGGACTTCTGGACAAGGCCAACATGCTCGCGGGGCAGCTGACGCTGCTCGAACGCAAGCGGCTGGAAATGGCCCGTGCGCTGGCCACTGGCCCGGAACTGCTGCTGCTCGACGAAATCGCGGGCGGGCTGACAGAGGCCGAATGCGACCAGCTCGTCGCCACCATCCGCGAGGTTCACGCCCGCGGCGTCACCATCGTCTGGATCGAGCACGTCGTGCATGCGCTCATGGCCGTGGTTGACCGCATCTTCGTCCTCAACTTCGGCCGGAAGGTGCAGGAAGGCGAACCTGAGCCGGTGATGAACTCCGCAGAAGTGCAGGAAATCTATCTGGGGATCGAAGCATGAGCACGACCCCGCGCGAACGAACCCGAACCCGAACCCGAACTCTGGAAGAGCCGCCCCATCATCTGCGGCGCGGCAGTCCGGGCGGTGCTTGAAACCGCTGGCCTCACCGCCTTCTACGGTGATTTTCAGGCGCTGTTCGGCGTCGATTTTCACGTTGATGCCGGCGAAGTCGTCGCCATCATTGGCGCCAACGGTGCGGGTAAGTCCACCTTCCTCAAGTCGCTGGCCGGCCTGATCGGCAACGCTGCCGACATGGTGCACTTCGATGGCCAGCCCATCGGCGCCATGCACCCCAGCGCCGGGGTCGGGCTGGGACTGGCGCTGGTGCCGGAGGGGGCGGCGGCTGTTCTCCTCGTTGACAGTGGAAGAAAACCTGCTGATCGGTGGTCAGCACACCAGCCGCGAAGGACCATGGTCGCTGGAGGCGATCTACGACCTCTTTCCCGTGCTCGGCGAGCGCCGCAACAACCCGGGGCAGGCGCTCTCCGGCGGGCAGCAGCAGATGGTATCCATCGGCCGCGCACTGATGAGCAATCCGCGCGTGTTGCTGTGCGACGAGATCAGTCTGGGCCTGGCGCCGATCGTCATCCGCGATATCTACGCCTGCGTGCCGCAGATCCGGGCCGAAGGTACCTCAATCGTCGTGGTCGAGCAGGACATCAATCAGGCGCTGGCCGTCGCCGACCGCGTCTACTGTTTTCAGGAGGGGCGGGTTTCCCTGACCGGCACCCCGGCCGAGCTCACCCGTGAGCAGATCAAGGCTGCCTACTTCGGTCTCGCCGAGGCGGACCAGCCGAGCAAGAAAAAAATCCGCCAAATCCAAGCCCGTCAAAACCAAGCAAAACGGAGGGCGCGGCGATGATCGACCAGCTGCTCTCCGTCGTGCTCGACCCGTTGCGCCTGCTCGATATCCTGATCGACGGGGTCAGCAGCGGCGCGCAATACGCGCTGTTTGCTGCCGGGCTGTCACGGATCTTCGGGATCATGCGGCTGGTCAACCTCGCCCACGGTGATTTCATCATCCTCGCCGCCTATATCCTGTTCGCCATTTCGTGGGTGCTGGGCGCTCTTGGCCTGCCCCGGAGCTGAACCCGCTGCTGGCGCTGCTGATCGCCGCGCCGCTGCTGTTTGCGCTGGGCTACGCGGTGCAGCGCGGGGTGCTGAACAACACGCTGGGCAAGGATATTCTGCCGCCGTTGCTGGTCACCTTCGCGCTGTCGGTGATTTTGCAGAACGGGCTGTTCCTGATCTTTTCCCCCGACACCCGCTCGATCGACTCAGGCGCGCTGTCCACCGCCGGGATCAACATCGGCTACCGGCAGGTACCGGTGCTGGCGCTGATCACGGTCGGGACCGCGCTGGCCGTGATCGGCGGGCTGCAATACCTGTTCTTCCGCACCGCGCTGGGCCGTGATTTCCGGGCGGTGTCCGACGACCCGGAGATTGCACAGCTGATGGGGATCAACCGCCGCCACGTCTTCGCCCTGTCCATGGGGGTGGCCATGGTGGTGGTCGCCATTGCCGGGGTCATGTTCGGGGTCGCGGGCAGTTTTGACCCTATCTGGGGCCATCGCGGCTGCTCTCGGCCTTCGAGGCGGTGATCATCGGCGGGGTCGGCAGCCTGTGGGGGACGCTCGCTGGCGGGATCGTGCTGGGCATCTCGGAGCAGTTCGGCAGCCGTGCCTTCGGCGAGGAATTCAAGCAGATCAGCGGCCACGTCGCCTTCCTGATCATCCTGTTGCTGCGCCCGCGCGGGCTCTTCCCCCGGGACAAGGATTAGCGAGATGAACCAAGCGCCCAAACCATCCGCCGTATCCGGCCTGCTGGTGCGGCAGAACACCGCCACCGGTACGATTGCGCTGGTGGTGTTCCTCGCTGCCGGGGTGCTGGCCGCGTGCCTGCCGCTGCTGGGCAACACGCTGGCCGTGCAGTGGGCGCGGGAATTCCTGATGCTGCTGGCGCTGGCCTCGCTATGGAACCTGCTCGCGGGCTACGCCGGGCTGGTGTCGGTGGGGCAGCAGGCCTTCGTCGGTTTCGGCGCCTATGCCTTCCTGCACTTCTCCCTGAGCGCCGATAAGTCGATCGGGCAGGACTGGACGCAGATCGACCCCATGACGGGTCTGGGCAAGACCATCACGCTGGCCGACAGCTTTCCGGCGTGGATGTTCGTCGGGCCGCTGCACCCGCTGGTCTCCGTGGTGCTGGCCATGGTGCTGGGCGGGCTGCTGGCCGTGCCGCTGAGCTGGATCGTGTTCCGCCTGCGCGGGCCGTACTTCGCCATCGGCACCTGGGTGGTCGCGGTGGTGGTCCAGCTGGTCGTGGGGCAGCTGGGCTGGCTGGGCAAGGGAACAGGAACAGCAATCTCGCTCGACTACGCCTTCCGCTTCGGCGACATCAACGCCGTCCACAGTGCGTTTCAGGCCATCGATCCCGACACCAAGAAGGTGTTCGCGCGCGAAGCCTACCGCTTCTGGATGATGCTGGCGGCGACCATGGCGATCCTGCTGGGGATCCTCGTCGTGATCCGCAGCCGCATCGGACTGGCGCTGGCCGCGATCCGGGACAACGAAGCCGCCGCATCAGCGCTGGGCGTGAACCCGACCCGGCTGAAGCTGCTGTTGTTCGTTGCCGTTGGTGCAGCAACCGCGCTGGTTGGCGCCATCGGTGCTTTCGACGAGAGCGGGCTGCTGCCGGTCAAGAACTTCAGCCTGCTCGAATACACCGCCTTCATCATCTTCATCGTCGTCATCGGCGGTATCGGCAGCTTCGAGGGGCCGATCATCGGGACGGTCATCTACTTCGTCGCCGACAAAGTGCTCACCGGGCTGGTGGGCGAATACTTCTACATCGTGCTCGGCGTGATCGGCATTCTGGTGATGCTGTTCGCGCCCAAGGGGCTGTGGGGGCTGGTGCAGGAGCGCACTGGCTTCACCCTGTTCCCCGTCCGTCGTCACGTCATCTTCGGGAACAAGGAACAAGATGCCTGATTTCATCCCACTGAAGACCGCCATCGCGCGCAGCGTCACCGATGGCAGCAGCGTCGCGCTGGAGGGTTTTACCCACCTGATCCCGCACGCAGCCGCGCACGAGATCATCCGCCAGGGGCGGCGCGACCTGACCCTGATGCGGATGACCCCGGATATGATCTACGACCAGCTCATCGGCATGGGCTGCGTGTCCAAGCTGATCTTCTCCTACGCCGGCAATCCGGGCGTGGGCCTTCTGCGCCGAATGCGGGATGCGGTCGAGAACGGCTGGCCGGTGCCGCTGGAAATCGAGGAACACAGCCACGCCGCCATGGCTCACGCCTACGAGGCTGGCGCCTCGAACATGCCGTTCGCGCTGATGCGCGGCTACATCGGCGCGGGCCTGCGTGAGGTCAACCCGAACATCAAGACCGTCACCTGTCCCTTCACCGGCGAAGAACTGGCGGCCTTTCCCGCGCTGCGTCCGGATGTCGGCATCATCCACGCGGCCAAGGCCGACCGGCAGGGCAACGTGCTGATCGAGGGCATTCTGGGCGTGCAGAAGGAAACCGTGCTCGCCGCCAAGACCGCAATCGTGACGGTGGAGCAGGTGGTCGACGATCTGCAGGCCCACCCGAATGCCTGCGTGCTGCCGGGCTGGACCATCAGCGCCATTTGCGAGGTTCCCGGCGGGGCCCATCCGTCCTACGTCCATGGGGTCTATCCCCGCGATAACAGCGCTTACGTCGAATGGGACGAGATCGCCGCCGACCGCGACCGGTTTCAGGCGTGGATGCAGGCCAACGTGCTCGATGTCGATGACAGCGTTTTTGCCGACCGGATCAGGGGCTGGTGTGATGGACTATAGCGCCAATGAAATGATGACCGTGGCTGCGGCCCGGGCCCTGACCTCCGAAGATGTCTGCTTTGTCGGCATCGGGGCGCCGTCGGCGGCCTGCAACCTCGCGCGGCTGACCCACGCGCCGGGGGTGACGCTGATTTACGAGAGCGGCACCATCGGCACCGAGCCGAACGTGCTGCCGCTGTCGATCGGTGATGGTGAGCTGTGCGAGACCGCCCTGACCACCGTGTCGGTGCCGGAGATGTTCCGCTACTGGCTGCAGGGCGGGCGGATTACCATCGGTTTCCTCGGCGGGGCGCAGATGGACCGCTTCGGCAACCTCAACACCACCATTGTCGGCGATTATCACAGCCCCAAGGTGCGGCTGCCCGGCGGCGGCGGTGCGCCGGAAATCGCCGTCCACGCGCAGCAGATCTACATCACGATGAAGCAGAGCCCGCGCGGCTTTGTACCCCGGATCGACTTTTTCACCTCCTTCGGCTTTGGCGAGGGCGGGGAGGACCGCGCCCGGCGCGGCATCACGACCAAGGGGCCGACCCGGCTGATGACCGATATGGCCGTCTGGGCGCCCGAACCGGAGACCAAGGAGCTGCAGGTTGTCAGCCTGCACCCCGGCGTCACGCGGGAAGAGATGGCCGCCTCGGTCGGCTGGGACATTCTCTACGCCGAGGATGTCGGCGAGACCCCGCCACCGACGGCCGAGGAGCTGGAAATCCTGCGCGATCTGCACGCGCGGACCAAGGCCGCCCACGCCGGCAAGGTAGATAGCCGCCGGTAGCCCCGAAAGCAGCAGGAATAGCGACAGACTATGCAAGATTACAAAATCTCAATTGTACTTGGGCACCGCAATGGTGATGTTTTGGACGGGTCCTCTCACCTGAGCGAAGAAGAAGGAACTTCCTCATGAAAACCCTGTTTAGCGAAGAAAACTCAGTCCAGGCCGTGCTCGACCGGCTGGATCAGTGCGATGATCCCCGGCTCAAAGAAGTGATGACCGCGCTGGTCGGTCACCTGCACGGCTTCATCAAGGACGTGGAACCCACTATGGAAGAGTGGTTCCGAGGCGTCGATTTCCTCACCCGGACCGGTCAGAAGTGCGACGACCGCCGCCAGGAATACATCCTGCTCAGCGATATTCTCGGCGTTTCCATGCTCTGCGAGTCCATCAACAACCGCAAACCCAGCGGCGCGACCGAAGCGACCGTGCAGGGGCCGTTCCACGCCGCCGGTTCGCCTGAACGCGCGCTGGGTGAAAACATCTGTGACGACGGCATCGGCGAGCCCTGCTGGGTCGAGGGCCGGATCATCGACGTCGACGGCAACCCGATCGTCGGCGCCAAGCTCGATATCTGGCAGACCAACGCCGAGGGCGACTATCAGGTCCAGTCCGACGAACAGCCCGAGGGCAACCAGCGCGGGATTTTCCACACGGACGAGCAGGGTCGCTACTTCTTTGCCGCGACACTGCCGGTGAGCTACTCGGTGCCAACCGATGGCCCCGTGGGCGAGCTGCTCAACGGTATGGGGCGCCACGCCATGCGGCCGGCACACATGCACTTCATCGTTTCCGCGCCGGGCTATGACGGGCTGACCACGCACCTGTTCGTCGATGGCGATCCCTATCTGGACAGCGATGCGGTCTTCGGCGTGCGGGATTCCCTGATCGTTCAGTTTGAGGCCGCCGATCCGTCTTCGGCTGCTGATCGCGGGCTTCCGGCCGAGCACGTTCAAGTCGCCTACGACTTCGTGCTGACCAAAGCCGCCTAGGCCAGCGGAACGGCGGGCGCAAATCCATGGCGGGTGATCCCAAGGCCTGGCGGCGGCGTCCGCGTGCTCCCCAACCCGGGACGGTGCTGGGGCCGGTGGCCGAAATCGGCCCCGGCAGCGCCCGCGAGTTCACCTTTGGCGGCGGCAAGTCCAAGTTTTCAATGTTCGTGGTCAACAAGGGCGGCGAATACTATGCTTACCTCAACCTCTGCCCGCACTATTCGTCGATGCTCAACGTCCGTGACGGCGAATTTCTCAACCCCGCGGGCAGCCTGATCCGCTGCTCGGCGCACTTCGCCGAATTCCGGATCGAGGACGGCTTCGGGGTCAGCGGCGCGGCAGAGAACTGCTGGCTCGACCCGTGCCGGTGGAAGTCGTCGATGGCAGCTTGAGGATCGCAGAGGCATGAGCAGCGCTGATTTTGGTCTCGACCTGGACTGGATGCCCGATCCGCTGGCGGTCGACAGCCCGCATATCCCGTCGCTCGACCCGGCCTTCCGCTTCGAGCCGCAAACCACCCGCGCCATCCTCGCCGGGTTCCGCTTCAACCATCGGGTGCTGATTCAGGGTCTGCATGGTTCGGGCAAGTCCAGCCACGTGGAGCAGGTTGCCGCCCGGCTGGGCTGGCCGCTGATGCGGGTCAACCTCGACAGCCACGTCTCGCGGCTCGACCTGATCGGCAAGGACGCCATCGTCGTGCAGGACGGACAGCAGGTCACGGCCTTTCAGGAAGGCATCCTGCCCTGGGCCATGCAGCAGCCCATGGCGCTGCTGCTCGACGAGTACGACGCCGGGCGACCGGACGTGCTGTTCGTTATCCAGCGCCTGCTGGAGGCCGACGGCCGCCTGACCCTGTCCGACCAGAACCGCGTGATCGAGCCGCATCCGCAGTTCCGGCTGTTCGCGACCTGCAACACACTGGGGCTGGGCGATGAAACCGGGCTCTACGCGGGCACGCAGGTGCTCAACCAGGCGCAGCTCGACCGCTGGACCTCCGTGTGCCGGCTGGATTTCATGGACGAAGCCAGCGAAGTGCTGCTGCTGCTCGACAAGACCGAGGGCCTGAGCGCCGAAGACGCCGCGCTGATGGTCCGTTTCGCGGCCATGACCCGGGACAGCTTCCGCGCCGGTGATCTGTCGATCCTGATGTCGCCGCGCGGTCTGCTGCACTGGGCGCAGGGCAGCGCGATCTTCGGCGGTCTGCTGGCGGCGGTGGGCTACACCTTCCTCAACCGCCTGCACCGGGACGAGCGGGCGCTGGCCGAAGAGATGCTGCAGGCGCTGGGCCTGTCGACGGACTGAACCGAACCCGCCTGAACCCAACCCAACCCAACCGAACCAGACTGAACCGAACCCGCAGGAGCGCGCACCATGAACCCCACCGACGCCTTCATTGTCGACGGCACCCGGACGCCCTTTGGCCGATTTGCCGGTGCGCTGAGCGCGATGCGGACCGACGACCTGGCCGCCCACCCGATCCGGGCGCTGGCTGAGCGTCATCCGGACCTGCCATGGGCCAGCGTCGACGACGTGGTGCTGGGCAATGCCAACCAGGCAGGGGAGGACAACCGCAACGTCGCCCGCATGGCGAGCCTGCTCGCCGGTCTGCCGGTGGAAGTGCCGGGGGTCACGGTCAACCGCCTGTGCGGATCGGGGCTGGAGGCGCTGACCTATGCCGCGCGCAGCATCCGCGCGGGCGAGGGCGATTTCTTCGTGGTGGGGGCGTTGAAGGCATGTCGCGTGCGCCCTTTGTCATGCCCAAGGCGACGTCGGCGTTCAGCCGGACCCAGGCCGAAATCTACGACACCACCATCGGCTGGCGCTTCGTCAACCCGAAGATGGACCGGGCCCACGGCACGGATTCCATGCCTGAAACCGGAGAAAACGTCGCTGAAGACTTTGGGATCAGCCGGGAGGATCAGGACGCGATGGCGCTGCGCTCGCAGCAGCGCGCCGCCGCCGCGCAGGCCAGCGGTCGGCTGGCCCGGGAAATCACGCCCGTGGTGCTGCCCCAGCGGCGCGGGGACGATCTGGTGATTGAGCACGATGAACACCCGCGCGAAACCTCGCTGGACAAGCTGGCCAAGCTGCCGGCACCCTTCCGCGAGGGCGGCAGCGTCACGGCGGGCAACGCATCGGGGGTCAACGACGGCGCAGCTGCGCTGCTGGTGGTCTCGGGCGCTTTTGTGACCGAGCATGGTCTGAAGCCGCTGGCCCGCGTGGTCGGCGCGGCGACAGCCGGGGTTGCACCGCGGATTATGGGCATCGGCCCTGTGCCTGCGACCCGCAAGCTGCTCGCACGGATCGGCTGGCAGGTGGCGGATCTGGATATCGTGGAGTTGAACGAGGCTTTCGCCGCGCAGGGGCTGGCGGTGCTGCGCGAGCTGGGCATCGACGAGACCGGCGCGGGCGTCAATCCCAACGGCGGCGCAATTGCGCTGGGCCACCCGCTGGGCGCTTCGGGTGCGCGCATGGCGCTGACGGCGAGTCTTGAGCTGCAGGACAGCGGCAAGGACCGGGCGCTGTGCACCATGTGCGTGGGCGTGGGCCAGGGGATCGCAGTGGCGCTGGAGCGCGTCTGATCAGCCCAGCCGGTCTTCGAGATCCTCGACCTTCGGCGTCCAGTCGAAGCCCGGCGCCAGCTGTCGGATTTCGGTGGTTTCGAACAGGTCAGCAGCGCTGTAGGGATCGCCAGCGCAGAAGGCTTCGACGCCGGCCTTGCTGTCGGCGAGCAGCACCAGCCAGGTGCCATTCATGTCCCCGTTCTCATCGAGCAGTGGCGAGCCGAAGACCATCTCGGCGGGCAGGTCCTTGCGGGTGATATAGTCCCGGTGGGTGGGGCGGGTGGCCTTGCGGGTTTCGAGCATGCCCGGCTTGTCGCGGGCGGTGAACAGCCAGAGGGGCATCGATGCTGGCTCCTTGTGTGCAGTCTTCGTTTGCGGCGAGTATGCAGCAGTTCGAAGTCCGCGTCATGGTTCAGTTTGGCAGACGACCGACCCCACTTGGCATCTGGCACCTGTCACTAAACCGGGCGGGCACCGAGGGAAGATGTGAACATGCTGCTTTGCCTCATTTGAGCTTCCAGCGTGGGGTTGAGCCATAGCAGCACTTCGCAGCAATGGGTGAAGTCCGCCTCTAACTGAATGGAGGACAGTTGCAGATCACCATGGGCAACGGCGTTTCGATCTTCTCGCAACCGTGTCATGGCCCGCTTTCGATGCTCGGGAGAAATCATGCTAGGCGCCTGCGAGATGAACGGGGCGATCCGGGGGCTCCAGAATGCTTCGCCAAGCTCATGGGCGATGACATTTGTCCAGAACCCCAGACCAAGCAGCCGGGTCATTCTTTCCCCAAAGGCTACTGTGTCGGTGCCGACGTGGGGTTTGTATAAGCCGTCGATTTTCCGGAGCGATGGTCGGGCGAGCCGTCCTCGCAGTCGCTGATCGGCCCACCATGCTGGTCAAAGGCCCGGGTAAAGACCCGGGACATTTTCTGCGCCAGAATGCCTTCGATCGCATTGAAATAGGGGAGCAGCTGAGCGCTGGTGTGGAGCGACCCGACATAGAGTCGGGCTGCGGCTTTCGCGTCGCCCTTGGCTTCGCGGTAAAGGCTCCGTCGAGCCGATCTCGGTAGAGCCGACAGGATCGCCGCTGCGTCAGGTTGATCTGCCTCAAAAGAAGGGGTCATGGCAAAGTTTAAGCATTTTACCAGAAAGTTTAGCAATGACTCCTTTTGGTTTTGTGTGTTGTTTGCTATACAACTCTTCAGCTGCGCGCTTGCACGTCCCATTCCCGGTGGATCTCATTTTGAGATGTCTGCCGGGAGCATGTTTCAGTGACAAAACCGGCCGAACTTAATCCATCAATCGAGCGTCCCAGGGGTAGTCGGACAAAAGCTCGATCCCATCATCGGTGACCAGCACCTGCTGCTCCAGCTTGACCCCATCGCGGCCGCCGACTTCGCCGCAGTAGCTCTCGACACACAGCACCATGCCAGCCTCGAATTCACAGTCGTAGGGCTGCTCCTGCCAGGGGTGCTTGATCTGCGGATATTCATCACACATGCCGACCGCGTGCAGCATGCAGGTATAGGCCTGCGCGTGGAAGCGCTCGTCCATGGCTCTGGCGCGCTCGCGGAACTGGTTGAGGGTCACGCCGGGGCGGATCAGCGCCATGTTGTGTTCGACCTCGGCCACCGCTTCCCGGTACAGCGCCTTCTGCGCCTGTGTCGGTCTTGAAGGGCCACAGTGCAGGGTCCGCGAGATGTCGGCGAAATAGCCCATGGGGCCGACCATATCGGTGTCGAAGCCGACCAGATCGCCGTCTTGGACGACGCGCTGGCTGGCTTCCTGCAGCCACGGATTGATGCGCTCGCCGCTGGCCAGCATACGGCCGTCGTGCCAGTCACCATCGTTGGCGAGGTTGGTGTAATTGAGCAGCGCCCAAAGCTGTGTCTCTGTCACCCCCGGGCGCAGGGCCTCCTCAAGCTTGGCGATGCCGAGCTGGGCGACGGCGCAGGCCCAGCGGATGCACGCGACCTCGTCTTCGCTCTTGATCACGCGCGCGCTCTCACTCAGGGGCACACCGTCGACGACCTCGATACCCAGACGTTCCAGCGCTTGGGTCAGGCTCGGATTGACGTACTCCAGCGCGACCCGGCCAGTGGTATCGCCGTGCTCGCTGAGGAAAGTCGCGGATGTCCTGTGCGAGCAGGGCGGCAAAGTCGGCCAACCCGTTTCCGCCGTCAAAGTGGTGGATGGGCCGACCGGGGCGGAAGTCGCGCACCGAACTGGTCTGGCTGTAGGCGGAGAACAGCGACGCAGGCCCCTCGGCGGGCATGAGCAGATAGGTCGTCGGGATATGGGCCTGAAACAGCCCGTAGGTCCGGTATTCCGCCGCGTAGCGCAGGGAAATCGGGTTCACCAGCATGAGCAGGCCGACCCCATGCGCCTGCATCTGTGCGCGCAGTCGGCCTTCGCGGTAGGCAAACAGCCGGTCGAAGTCGATCTCGGGCATCTCGCGGTACTGGCGCAGATCGCTCCACGTATCATTCAGCACCATCTGGTCGGGGTTGTGCAGCACGGTCGCTCCTCGAAATGCCAGGTTTGGTCGATGGCCGATCGCGTCCCTGTCTGCGGTGGCTGCTGCGCGTCGGCTTGCCTGCCAGCGTCGCAGTTTCCGTCCCGCGACAAGGCACTGGCCCTGCGACGCTCTGCGCCATTTTGCGGCAACAACGCAGGTCTTTGTTGCGCCAGCGCACGCTGATTGAGCAATATACCGGCCTTGTCCGGATACCTCTGCCATCACATGTCTAGGCCACACCAAGGAGCCACGACCCATGTCTTTTCGCCCGGTAAAATCCGAGACCCTCGCCCAGCCAACACTCGAAGGCGCCGGGGTTCATCTGCACCGCGCCTTTGGGTTTCATAACCCCAGCGCCTTTGACCCCTTCCTGCTGTTCGATGATTTCCGCAACGAAGACCCGGAGAAGTTCAAGGCCGGCTTCCCGTGGCACCCGCACCGGGGCATCGAGACCATTACCTACGTGCTCTCCGGCACCGTCGATCACGCGGACTCGCTGGGCAACGAAGGCAGCCTCGGCGCTGGCGATATCCAGTGGATGACCGCCGGCAGCGGCATCATGCATCAGGAAAATGCCCAAACCAGGTCAGGGCGGGCAGATGCACGGCTTCCAGCTGTGGGCCAACCTGCCGTCCTCGCTGAAAATGACGGCGCCCCGCTATCAGGACGTGCCTTCAACCGAGATCCCTGAAGTGATCGATGACGACGGCACCCGCGTGAAGGTCATCGTTGGCGAGTTCTGGGGACGGCGAGGGCCGGTCGACGGAATCGCCGCCGACCCGGAGTACCTCGACATCTTCGTTCCCGCCGGGGTGCGCAAGACCTTCAAGGTCGAGACCGAACGCCACGCCTTCGCCTACATCTTCGAAGGCTCGGGCAGCTTCCGCGATGCCTCGAAACCCTTCGGCGTCCGGGTGGAGAAGGAGGTCAACGGCGAGGAGCTGCACCTGCGCGATCTCTCCGGCAACCGAACGCTGGTCCAGTTTGACCGCGGCGACGAAGTGACGGTGCAGGCCGGGGATACGGGTATTCGCTTCCTGCTCGTATCCGGCAAACCGCTGAAGGAGCCGGTGGCCTGGCACGGCCCGATTGTGATGAACACCGGCGACGAGCTGCGTGAGGCGATCCGAGACCTGCAGAACGGCACCTTCATCAAGGCACAGCCCGAGGGCATCTGAACCAGCCTTCGGATAGCAGCGGGCGGCTAGCCCGCCTGCACCACCGTCACCGCGATCAGGTCGCGGACATCCTCGGCCGTGCACCCGCGCGAGAGGTCGTTGGCGGGCTTGGCCAGGCCTTGCATGATGGGTCCGATGGCCGTCGCGCCTCCAACCCGCTGGGCGATCTTATAGGCAATATTCGCCGCTTCGAGCGATGGGAAGACGAACACGTTGGCATCGCCCTCGATGGCAGAGCCCGGCGCCTTGCTTGCCGCGACCGACGGCACGAAGGCGGCGTCGAACTGCAACTCACCTTCGATGGTCAGATCCGGGCGGGCAGCCCGGGCGAGGTCGCGGGCCGCAATGATCTTGTCGATGCTGGGGTGTGTGGCGCTGCCGAGCGTTGAGAACGACAGCATGGCGACCCGCGGCGCCTCTCCCACCAGCAGGCTAAAGCTGTCTGCTGAGGCCTGTACAATGCCCGCGAGCTCATCGACAGACGGTTCGATGGTCAGCCCGGCGTCTGAAAAGATGTAGGCCCCGGCCTTTTCGCCGTGTCGCTCGGCGTCGAGCACCATCAGGAAGAACGAGGAAACCGCGCCTGCATCCGGGTGTTTGCCGATCATCTGCAGCGCTGCACGCACCGTTTGTGCGGTGGTGGCGACGGCCCCTGCGACCGTGCCGTCGGCAAGGCCGGTGTGGACCATCAAGGCAGCGAAGTTAAGGGGATCAAGACTGTTGCGGGCTGCCGTGCTGCGGTCGACGCCCTTGTGTTTGCGACGTTCGAACAGGGCATCGGCCAGCGCGCCTGCGTGCTCAGAGGTGCGGGGATCGATCACGCTGAGTCCGTCCGGTACTGCGGCATCGCCAGTCTGCGCACGGAGTTGCTCGCGGACGACGGCTTCATCGCCGAGCAGCGTGATCCTCGCCAGACCGTCCCGGACGGCCAGCAGGCCGCCTTCGACCACGCGCGGGTCTTCGCCCTCGGCCAGCACGATATGGCGGCGCGGTTCAGCGTGGCGGGCGCGGTCACGGATGGCGTCGAGCGGATCAATCACGAGTCTGGGGTTCTCCGGCTGTGTTCGGATGGTCTTATCGCGGCAGGAGGCAGACCGCCAGTACCAAGACAAGCTACCGGGATGCGCGCGGCCGGGCTGGCGCAATTGGTTTCAAAACTGCTGGGAGAGTGGAGGTACCGACCGGATTCGAACCGGTGTACACGGATTTGCAATCCGGTGCGTAGCCTCTCCGCCACGGTACCGCCCTGCGCCTGAGCTTTCCTCCACGCAGGAGGATGGCCCAAAGGGTTCGCGACTTGTGCCAAAGCCGCTGACGTCTGTAAAGGGTCGCCGCTCCCCGACCGGCGCTCAGGTGACCTGCTGCGCCTCAGCGCAGGAAGCACGCGGCAAAGGCATTGTTGGCACAGACCCCGACCAGCGGCTCCCGTGCTTCCTCGACGCCGAGTTCCAGTGCCTGCGCGTAGAGCTTCGCAGCCTCTTCCAGGTTCTGCTCAAGGCCGATCCCGGTCTGGTGCATTTGCCCGAGATTGAAGAAGGCATTGGGGTAGTTCTGCCGCGCCGCTGCGATGAAGAAATCGACCGCACCCACCGGGTCGGCATCGACACCAACGCCCATCAGGATGCGCTCGCCCGCCGCATTCTGGGCGAGGGCGTTACCGACCTGCGCGGCTTTGACCAGATAGCTCAGGGCGCGTGCCTGATCCTTGGCCACGACCTCCTGATTATCGATCACCAGCGCACCGTCATAGAGGTAAGCCAGCTCCATCAGCGCCGGTGCAAAGCCCTGCTCACCGGCCCGCTCCAGCAGCGCAATCCCGGTTTCGGGATCAGAGACAAGCCCCAGTGTGGGATCACCGATTGTGGTCATCACACCCAATTGCTGCTGGGCCAGTGGCAGTCCGGCTTCTGCGGCCTTCTGATACTGGGCCAGCGCCGCAGCAGGATCCGCTGCAACGCCGAGCCCTTTATGCAGCAGGACGCCTTTGCGGTAAGCCGCTTCGACCGAACCGGCATCTTCTGCCCGCTGATAGGATGCGTAGGCCAGATCATAGCGACCCAGCTCGCTGAGTAATTCGGCGTGCGGCAGGAAGGCGAGGGGCACCCCTTGCTCAGCAGCACGGCCGTAGAGCGCGGCGGCCTGTGCCTTGTTCTGTGGAATGCCGTCGCCCTGATGCAGCATGAGGGCGAGGTTATACTGAGCGACCGGATTGCCCTGTCGCGCCGCTTCCCGGAACCAGCGCGCAGCAGCCACGTTGTTCTCTTCCGTGCCGCGACCGGTGTCGTAGAGGACGCCGAGATTGGTCTGGGCCATGTCCAGACCCTGCTCCGCCGCACGGGTGTACCAGATCAGGGCTTCGGCCGGATCGGCTTCTGTGCCTTCTCCGCGGTCATACAGGCGCCCCAGTTTGAACTGGGCTTCGGCGTCGTCCTTCTTTGCGGCCTTGGTGTAGTGCTTCAGGGCGGCTTCGAAGTCTTCGCGCTCGTAGGCCTCATCGCCTTTGACCAGCGCACTTTTGAACAGGCCGAACTGCGCCTGCGCCGGCACGGCGAATAGGATAAGGGCCGCGAACAGGCCTGCTGACAAAGACGTTTTCATGGTGCTCACGCGTTCGAACGGGTTTATTTGCCTGACATATGGCATCACTTGGTGCTCAGACTAAGGCAGAAAGGGGCATAACATTGCTGCACCTTGTCGCAACCGGTGTCTGGCTCCGTTCCCGGCGCCGAAATAGGAATATTTTCACCTGCCCAATCGGGGGCTGACATCGCTTCACGCCCTCCTGTCAATTCACAGATCGAAAATAATCAATGTATCAATAGAAAAGTTCTTGAATTTGTGGGTATGGCTACGGGTCAGGCCTCTGACTTCAGCAAAGGCGATTTTTGTCCAGATCCCTCCGCCGCTTTGCAAGGCCGAAATTTTCCCGAGATTTTTCCTGTATCGCAGAAAATAGGCCGAAGATCGCGATACATGAAAAAAATCAGCCGTAAAGACAGCTTTGGCCACATGAAATATTACCGAAACGCTGCAATCTAGAGGAACAAAATTATCACCGTGTTCTAAGCAAATCTTCTCAAAATGGAATTTTAAACGCTTGGCTTCCATTCTAATGCGCGCAAATGTGACTCCGGTTCCGAATGATACACTCGTTCTAACCGATTTGCTTAGGAAAACTCAAAGTCCGGGCTGCTCGACGGTCCGGACTTTTCGCGTTCCTCAGCGCTGGGCGGACTTAACCTGCGGCTGGATAACGCGGGCTGGCCCCCAGCACGCTGGTTGTCCCCAAGTACCGATCCAGCAGCAGGTCGACCGCAATACGGGTGGTTTCACCGGCTGTAACGCCAAAGCTCTTGGCTCGATCATCGAGGACCAGGTAGCCATCTGCTAAAAGGTGGGTGGCGAGCAGGGCGCAGAGCTGCCGGTAGTCCTGCACAGTGAGCTGTCGGCGGATGGGTTCCAGCACGTTGTTGATCAACTGCTGGACCAGAGAGGAAAACCACTCTGGCCGTTCATCAGGTCTCCGGTAGTGCTGCACCATCAACGAGCGCAGAAACGCGCTGTTGGCGCTGATCAATTGCGGCATCGTACGGGCCAGCAGATGCACACGCTGGCGCACGTCCGGTTCTTCAGCCATGGCTTGCGAGGCGCTGTTGAAGATTGAGACCGCACGCTCCGCTGCGATTTCGCTCATGAAGGCATCGCGTTCAATTTCTTCAGGCGAGTTGTAGTAGCGGTAAATGGTCGGTTTGGAGACGCCCGATTGGTTGGCGATTGTCTGAACCGTCAGGGTCTTGCCCATTTCTACGAGTTCCAGCGTGGCCCGAAGAATGTCCTTGCGCGTTCGGGAGCGCCGGTTAGAGGTGCCGTCTCGCTGAGGCGCAAGACTAATGAGTTCCTGATACATGTCTCTGAATGGGTGAGATCGGGCCTCACCTTTCTCCGATTTTGCTTTTGTAGGAAAGCCGACATTTTTTGCTTTTTTCGAAACGGCTTTCTCAAATCAAACCACCGCTGAAATTGCGGGTTCAAGGCTGATTTGTAAGCAAATGCTAAATAGTCAAAGTGACATGCAGCCTGAAAAATGAACGCTAATAACGTCAAAATGACATTCACAAGGAAAATAAAAGGAGATATTTTTTCCGCATACGTATTTTTAATATATTTTGTAAATGCAATATTCTCGCTAAAGATTTAAATTCTGGCGTGGACGATTCGCTGTCGGTGAGTGACTGCCGGGCTGCAACAAAAATGGCCACCAGAACCTGATTTCTGGCGGCCATCTTCAGAGGGAGGAGTTTTAATCAGAGAGAAGATAAAGCGGTCAGATGACCGACCTTCTGCATCGAAATAGAACGCCCTAAGCTCAGTGAGAACTGCCTGATTGAAGCGACTGTTTTGCAAAAAACGCAAAGAAACAAAGCGGAATGCGTTAGAATTTGCATCGATATGCGCTGAATGCATGGCCTGACGAATTGAAGACGATTCGTGCTAGGCTTTTGCCTGTGTCGTCAAGTCGAGCATCGGAGGAATGTCAGGCCGTGGACTTTGACCCCAACACCCGCGATCCGGCGCTGAGCCACAGTCCGATCAAGGCCATGGTCGCACCGCGCCCCATCGGTTGGCTGTCGACCCTGTCACCGCAAGGGGTAGCCAATCTCGCGCCCTATAGCTTTTTCAATCTGGTCTGTGACGCGCCTTATATGGTGATGTTTGCAACCTCGGGTCACAAGGACAGTTTCAACAATGTCCGCGCCACTGGGGAGTTCGTCTGGAACCTGGTTTCCGAGGATCTGTGCGAGGCGATGAATGCGAGCTCCGGCAGCGTGGATCCGGGCGTCGATGAGTTTGAACTCGCCGGGCTGGAAAAGGCGGCGAGCCGCTGCGTGGCACCGCCGCGTGTGGCGCGGGCGAGGGCGGCCCTCGAATGTCAGCTCGATCAGATTGTGGACCTGAAGTCGGACGACCCCACGCGCCGCAATTCGCTGGTCATCGGGACGGTGCGTAGCGTGTTTATCGCGGATGATGCGATTGTCGACGGTCGCTTTCGATGTCGCCAGTGTTCGGCCACTGGCCCGTCTTGGGCTACCGCGACTACGCGCTGATTGACGAAACCTTTGAGCTGCAGCGGCCAGATTGAGGCTTTGAAAATGCCTCAAGAGCGGAAATTCTAACCATCTGAGACCAATGCAGTTTTTGGCTTGATGTTCACGTTTGTTCTTGCCATAACGGATTAAGAACAAAACAGGATCATCGACGGGTTGGCCATGAAAGACCGGATTTCCCCAACGCTTACGAAAGCGGTTCGTGACGCCGGCCATGCTGGTGGAAAGCAGGCACGGGCTGCTGTGGTCTCGACCCCCGGCTGTGCCGCCGTTGCGCCTTCGACCGCCGGGCGCTACCGGCACCGCGTTGACCGCGCGCAGGCCGAAGTGGCGCGCGCCAAGGGCTACCGCAAGGGCGGGGCAGCAACGAAGGGCCGGCAGGGCGGTTCGAGCTGCAGGAGCAGGTTGCCTTTGACGACGGCTGGTCGAGCGGGCAGGTCCGGTTCGAAGACCTGCTCAGCCGCCCGACGACCGTGTCGGAGGACCGGGCCAAGTCAGTCCTGACCTTCAACCAGTCCCCCGATCTGGGCTTCGACCGCTCGGTCAATCCCTACCGGGGGTGCGAGCACGGGTGCACCTATTGCTACGCGCGGCCAAGCCACGCCTTCATGGGCCTGTCGGCGGGGCTGGATTTCGAAACCCGGCTGTTTGCCAAATACGACGTTGCGAGGTTGCTTGAAGACGCTCTGCGCAAGCCGAACTATCGGGTCGCACCGATCGCGCTGGGGACCAACACCGATCCCTATCAGCCTGTCGAGCGCGAGTTGAAGCTGACGGCGGCGGTGATCGATGTGCTCGACACCTGCAATCATCCGACAACCATCGTCACCAAGTCGGCTGGGATCCTGCGCGAACTCGACCGGCTGGCGAGCATGGCCGAGCGCGGGTTGGTGCAGGTCGGGATTTCCGTGACCACGCTGGACAGCGAACTTTCACGGCTGATGGAGCCGCGCTGTTCTTCGCCGGCGCGGCGGCTGGAGGCGATTGCTGCGCTGTCCGATGCCGGTATTCCGGTTCGGGTCATGGCTTCGCCGATGATCCCGGGTCTTAATGACAGTGAGCTGGAGACCATTCTTGCCCGCTCGCGGGAAGCTGGAGCGCGGGCGGCGTCGATGATCCCGCTGCGACTGCCGCTGGAGGTGCGGGAGGTCTTCGGCGACTGGCTGCAGGCCAACTTTCCGGATCGGGCGGAGAGGGTGATGAAGCAGGTGATGTCGATGCACGGCGGCAAGGCCTATGACGCCACGTTCGGCGATCGCATGCGCGGCAAGGGACCGCTGGCCCATATCCTGCGCCGTCGGTTCGAGGTTGCCTGCCAGCGGCTGGCGCTGCCGGCGCACCTGCCGCCGCTGCGCACCGACCGCTTTGTCCGGCCCGAGCGCGCCGGGGACCAGCTGTCACTGCTGTAGCAAAGGCGCGCCCGCCCCAGACCCCCCTGAACAGCCCCCTGATGGGTTTGTGGGGGCACAGGAAGAGCCTTGGCCAGGCAAGGCGTAGGCAGGGTAAAGGGTCAATAGGCAGCAGAGGCTGCTGATCAGGCCAGTGGGTCGACAACCACGCGCATGGACTGGGTACCGAGCACCGGGCTGGACAGCTCGATGCTGTCGCCGGCGTTGAGGAAGCGCGTGGGCTTGAAGCCCATGCCCACCCCCGGCGGGGTGCCGGTGCAAACCAGATCACCTGGTTCAAGGGTCTGGTACTGCGACAGGTGCTCGATGATCGCCGGAATGTCGAAAATCATGGTCGCCGTGGTGCCGTCCTGCCGGACCTCGCCGTTGACCTTGGTCATCAGCGGATGATTGCCGGGGTCGGCAATCTCATCCCGGGTCACCAGAAACGGGCCGACCGGGCCGAAGGTGTCAAAGGACTTGCCCTTGCTCCACAGCCCGCCGCGGTCGATCTGGAAGGTCCGCTCGGAGACATCATTGACGAGCGTGAACCCGGCAACGTGGTCCCAGGCGGCTTCGCGCGTGATGTAGCGCCCGCCGGTGCCGATGACGAAGCTGAACTCGACTTCGTAGTCGAGCTTGTCCGAGCCCCGGGGAACCAGAATGTCGTCATTGGGCCCGGAGATGCACGACGAGGCCTTGTAGAACACAATCGGCATTTCCGGGATGGGCATGCCGGCTTCTTCGGCGTGGTCGGCGTAGTTCAGACCGATGCCGATGAACTTGCCCGGGCGCGGGATCGGTGGTCCCAGGCGCACGGAGTCGCTTGCCCGCGGTAGGCTCGCCGGGTCGATGGCTGCCAGACGCGCCAGCCCCGCCGGGGACAGCACCTCGCCGGCGATGTCAGCAACAACGCCGCTTGAGGTCCCGGACGTGGCCGTCCTGATCCAGCAGGCCGGGTCGTTCGGCTCCCGGTTCGCCGTATCGCAGCAGTTTCATGGCAGTCGCCTCTCCTCAAATCGGATCTTGTGGTGTTCGTGGGATTGGAGCATGCCACTGGGCGTCGTCGCTGTCACCGGGCGTATGCACGGGTCTTGCGGTCTGCTTCAACGTCTAATAAGCATAAAATTGTTCTATTTCCATTCATTGCAACGGCTGCGGTTTCCATGAGTTCATCCCTTCAAATCGGCACGCGGGGATCGGTGCTGGCGCTGGCGCAGACCGACTGGGTGCTGGGCGAGCTGCGGCGGGCAGCGCCGGGTCAGGACATGGGCCGCGTCATCATCGAAACCGATGGCGACCGCGACCAGACCTCCAGCCTTGCCAGCTTCGGCGGGGTCGGCGTGTTCGTTGCGGAGTTGCAGGCCGCCATCCTCGACCGCCGTGTCGATGCAGCGGTGCACTCGTTCAAGGACATGGCCAGCCGCCCGACGCTGGGCCTGCGCCAGTACTTTCCCGAACGCGAAGACGTCTGCGACGTGCTGGTCGGGGGTGCGCTCGAAGACCTGCCGCAGGGCGCCCGGGTCGGCACTGGCAGCCCGCGCCGGGTCGCGCAGCTGCGCCGTCGGCGCCCTGATCTGGATATTCAGCCCATTCGCGGCAACATCACCACGCGTCTTTCGCGGCTGAGTGCGGGTGATTTCGATGCCATCGTGCTGGCCAAAGCGGGCCTCAAGCGCGCCGGGCTGCATAACCCCGAGCGCGACTTCGACCTCGACCCCATGGATTTCACCCCGGCGACAGGGCAGGGGCAGCTGGCCATCGAGTGCCGCGCAGACGACAGCCTGCCCATCGACGACACGGTGCTCTCCAGCGCCATCGACCGGCGGCTGGCCGTGGTCGAACGCTTCTTCGCCCGAGAGCTGAATTTCGGCTGTCACACCCCCGCTGCCGTCTGGGCGCGTGTCAACGGCCGCCAGATCAGCGTCGTGATCGACGTGCTCAAGCCCGATGGCAGCGAAAGCCTGAAAATCGAAGTGCCCGTGCCGCTTGCGGGCGGCGAAGAGGACCTGCAGGCCGCCATGCGACAGGCCGAGGAGCGCGGCATTCGCGCCTTCACCGCGCTGGTGGGCGCCGATACGGCGACGGCCTAACTGCTAGAGACCGGCTTTGGCCTGCAGCAGAAAGTCTGCGAGGCGCTGCCGCGCGCGCCAGAACGCCGCTGACAGCCCGTAGACCAACATTTTCTGCCGTCCGCGGTAGAAGCTCTGTTCGAGGTTGAAGCCAAGGTCTTCGACCAGCGCCTGACTGGCTTTGTTGTCGTCGCTGAGAACGGCGACGACCCGATCCAGTCGGCCATCTTCGAGGGCAAAGCTGACGATTTCGGTGATGGCTTCCCGGGCATAGCCGCGACCGCGCGCGGCGGGGAGCAGGCTGTATCGCACCGCCAGCCCCAACCCGTCGGGCCGCAGCATCAGCCCCGCCTCACCGACGAATTCGCCGCTGTCGCGCTCAAACACGCCGAACATGCCCAGACCGCGAGCCTCCCACAGGCCTTCGAAGGTGCGCAGGGTTTCCAGCGCAGCCGCGCGGTCCTGCACGCCCTCGAGCATGCGGTCCATCGCAGCAGGGTCGGTGCGCAGCGCGAGGACCGTATCCAGATCGGTGGTCCGAAGCGCCCGCAGGCGCAGGCGCGGGGTCTGCAGCGCAAGGGCAGGGGGCAAAGTCATGGCAATCTGCTTAGCGAAGCGCGGCGAGATTGGCAAAGGTGTCCATGATTTCAACGCGCGCTTCGACCGTGCGGCCGTTGCCGTCAACCACGCTCAGGGTGTAGAAGCCGGGCCCCGCGGGGCGCCACGTCAGCTGACGGCTGACCGAACGGGCCAGCGGCAGCCCGTCGACGAACAGGCGGAAGGGCCGCTGCCCACCGCTCAGACGCAGGCCCAGCGGCTGCCCCTCGGCCAGCGGGATAGCAGCCTCGTCGGTGGGAAATACAAGCGCGAAGGGGTCGGGATCGTCTGCGTCCAGCCCGGCGAGGTGGCTGAGGGCGGCCGGGCGGCCATCGAGGATCTCGCGCAAGCTGCCTTCGGGCTGGCGCAAGCGGCGGGGTGCTGTCCAGCCCGGCGAAGGCGCGCAGCAGCACCGGGACTGCATCAGCCACGCCGACCAGCGAGCCGGTGGGCTGGTTATCGGCCCGCCCCAGCCAGACCGCGATCACGTGCTGTCCGTCGTAACCGATGGCCCAGGCATCGCGGTGCCGCGCCGAAGTGCCGGTCTTGAAGGCGATCCGTGGCAGGTCTTGGGCAGCGGGGAGAAGCGGTCGCGGGCTGTCGGCGAGGATCGCTGTCACCTGCGCCGCGCTCCTCGGTCCGACGAAGGGTTGCGGGCTGGTCGCGGCGCACTGCGTCGGGGTTTCGCACAGCGGCCGGACCGCGCCATCGGTGGCAAAGGCGGTGAACAGCGCGGCGAGGTCTTCCATGCGCAGGCTGACCCCACCCAGCGCCAGCGACAGCCCGACACTGCCCGGCGCGCCCTGATTGGCCGGGTGGATGCCGGCGCGGTTGAGGGCTTCGAGCGCGCGCTCTGGCCCCAGCGCCTGCAGCAGCGCAACGGCCGGGGGGTTTAAGGACTGCTGCAGCGCGGCGTAGGCCTGCACCCGGCCCTGTCGGGAGCGGGAGAAGTTCTCCGGCTGGTAGCCTTCGAAGTTGCGCTGGTCGTCGGGCAGCCAGGTGGCCGGGTGCGCCAGACCTGCCTCGAAGGCCAGCGCGTAAATTGCTGGCTTGAGCGCCGAGCCGGGTGAGCGGAGCGCACGGCTCAGGTCCAGCCGCGCGCCCTCGCGGTCGTTGAAGTATCCCGAAGAGCCGACCCGCGCCCGCACGGCCCCGGTTTCGGCGTCGATCACCAGCATCGCGCCGTTGATCGTCCCGGCATAGCGCTCGAGGGCTGAGGCGAGCAGGGCTTCGAGCGCGATCTGCTTGTCCGCGTGCAGGGTGGTCTGAACCGCGGCATCGTCACTGAAGCCGTCTTCACTGCCGCTTGCTTCCCACAGCCGGTCGGCCAGCGTTGGTGCGTGGAAGGGCATGGACAGCCGCCGGGTCGGGACCGGTTCGCGTTTGGCGCGGTCGGCTTCTTCGCGGCTCAGAATCTGCTGCTCGACCAGCACGTCCAGAACCCGGTTGCGGGCGGCTTCGGCCTGCTGCGGGAAGCGGTCGGGCCGGCGACCGGCGGGGTTCTGGGGCAGGGCGACGAGCAGGGCACTTTCCGCCCAGGTCAGCTCGGCTGGCGCCTTGCCAAAGTAGAGCCGCGCGGCAGCAGCAACGCCGTCGATGTTGCCGCCGAAGGGGGCTGTGACGAGGTAAAGATCGAGAATTTCATGTTTGTTGAAGCGGCGCTCAAGCTGCCACGCGCGCAGGATCTCCAGCACTTTGGCCTGCGGCGTGCGGTCGGGGCGTGGCTCCAGCAGGCGCGCGGTCTGCATGCTCAGGGTCGATCCACCGGAGACGATGCGCCCGGCGAGGGCCGAGGTCACCACCGCCCGCGCAAGACCCCGGTAGTCGGCGCCGCCGTGGGCGTAGAACCGCCGATCCTCGAAGGCGAGCAGGGCGCGCAGATATCGCGGGTCCACGTCTGCCACACGAGCGGGCAGGCGCCAGTACCCGGCCGGTGAGGTTCCGGCACGCAGCAACCGCCCGTCCGCGTCGAGCAGGGTCGGGCTCAGGTCCAGCGCCCGGGTCAGCGGTGGCGGCAGGGCGCGGTCTGCGAGCGCGATGGCGAGCAGGAACAGCCCGCCCACAGCGACTGAGAGCCACGCGCGCGCTGCCGCTGGCACTGGAACGGTGAGGCGTCTCACCCGCCGCTAGTCCAGTCGTCCGGTGCTGCCACGGGCGTGGATCGACGGTCGCATCATGGCCTCGACGTAGGCGCCTGGCTGGACCACGTCGCCCGCCTGCGCCCGGCGCATGACGTAGTAGAGGGCGAAGGAACCGCGTTCGAGGAAGAAACCGAACAGGACGCGATCGGCCCGGGCTTCGCCGTAGTCATAGTCGGTGGTCTGGAAGGCGGGCTCACCATCGATCATGCAGACCCCGGGCAGCCACTGGGTGGTCGGGATCAGGTCGCCACGCTCCACCTCGGCTGCGTCTTCGCCCTCCTGCAGCGGGCAGTCGCCGGGGTCGCTCCATTCCTGCACCACGCTGTCGGGCAGGCCGACCTGCTCGACTTCAAAGCCGGCAGGCAGCAGCTCGGCTGCGATATAATCGAGGCTCTGGGCTTCGAATACCGTGCCGAACAGGCTGACCAGCACCCGCTGCCCGGGCGCCGGGTTGGTCACCGGCTGCAGGGTTTCGAGGTCGAACATGGTGCGCTGGATCTCCATGCCCTGCGACTGGGGCTGGTCAAGATCCGCAGGCGTGCCCGACTGCCACAGGGTCACCAGCGCGGGTGAACCGCCGGCTTCATGGTGTCCCCTTCACGTCCGTCGTTGCTGATCACCAGACCGGCGTCGAGGTCGGCGGGATCGAGCGCCACAGCCGCACCGGCTGCAATCGGCTGGCCGTTCAGGCTCAGCACCGGCGCAGTGCCGGGCGCAGCATCGGCGTCCAGCCCGTGGGCAAGGCGCAGCGCCCAGGCCCGTTCCTGCGTGCTCAGGTAGGGCCCATCCGAGCGCCTTGATCGCGGCGGGAAGGGTCGGGCGATGAAGGCCTCGCCCCCGGGCGTATCGTCCAGCCCGCCTTCGACCAGCATGGCCAGCGCTGCGAGCTGATCCCGCAGCACGCCGCCATAATCGTAGAGGGTTGTCGGGGCTGCTTCGATCACTGCGCCAGGTAGGTCGAGCAGGCTGGCGAGCAGGGCGTCGCGGTCGCTGTGGTCACCCACGGCGTGCGCGGCCACCGCCAGCGCAGCCTTGGCGAAATCGTCGCCGGGGTGGAGGATCATCTCGTCGAACAGCAGCCGCTGGGCGGCCACGTCCGGCCGCTCGGCGCGGGCCAGTATGGCCAGAGCGTAGGCCTCGGTGCGCAGGCTCAGTTCGCCCTCGAAATAGGGGTCTTCGGCCTGCTCCAGTCCGCGGGCGAGCCGGGCGACGAAGGCCTCGTGCAAAGCCGCCGCGCCGTCGATGCCCTCAGCCTTGGCCAGCCCGAGGAAATCTGCGGCGTAGGCCTGCAGGAACAGGTCACCGCTGGCGCTACCCGGCCACAGCCCGATGATGCCGTCCAGCCCCTGCCGGTTCTGCAGCGTCACCAGCGCTTCGTTCAGGGCGACGTCGAGGGTCGCGCGCGCCATCAGGCGGTCACCGCCGAGCAGCAGACCGATGGCGCGGGACGTGGTCTGCTCGGTGCAGCGGAAAGGATAGTCGGCGAGGGACTGCGCCAGCGGCAGCGGATCAACCCCCAGCCCGGAGACACTCAGCCCCAGACTGGCATGATTGAGCGCGGCAAGCTGGCTGGCGTCGAGGCTCAGCGTCTCACCCGGTCCGAGCAGGAAGCTGTCGCGGACCAGCGTACGTGGGGCAGCCGGTCGGACTTCGATCGGGAATTCGCGGCGAATGGTCTGCTCGCCGACGGTCAGGTCGATGATGACTTTAGTGGCGCCGATGACATCGGTCGCACCCAGCCGGAGCGGCACGGGTTGCTGCCCCTTGGCATCGAGGTCGAGGCTCAGCTTGGTCGATCCGGCGACCAGATCGAGGCCGGCCTCCAGTTCAAGGCTCAGCTCGGCGGTCAGCGCCCGGTCCTGGGTGTTGCTGACCAGCAGGCGCACGTCGACTTCGTCACCGGGGGCGAGGAAGCGTGGCAGGAACAGGTCGGCGACCACCGGATCGCGGATCAGAAGGGTCTGTGAACCCACGCCGATCCGGCCCTGATCGGTCCATACCAGTGTCAGCAGCCTTCCACGCCCGGCAAAATCGGGCAGGTCGAAGGGCAAGCTGCCGCCGCCTACCGCATCGAGCGCCTGAACCCCGGTGCTCAGGGCCAGTGTCTCCTTGATGCGCGTGGTCAGGCCCATGGCCAGCGACATCTCCGCCATCGGGGCCATCGCGCGCATGGCAAACAGGGCGTCGTCATAGCCCTGTTCCAGCGCGGCGGCCTTCAGCCCGGAGGAGCTGATCAGCGCGGCAAAGGTATCGCGCAGTTCTGCGGGCAGGTCGAAGGGATCGAGGAAATGCCCCAGCGGGTCGGGGTCGCGGTAGCCGGTCATACGCAGCACGCCGTCGTCGATGATCCAGCCCAGCGCAAAGGCCTGCTCACCCGGATTGAGCGGGCTGAGATCGAGGGCGACATTCAGCGGCTGCCGGGGCAGAACTTCGGCGCGGTCTTCGAGGTCGACCGCAACGGCGATCCGATGGTCGCTGTGGTCAAAGCCGAGGAAGGACGCACCCACGGCGCGCGCGGGCAGGGCATCGACCCCGGTCGCCCCGGCGCTGTAGACCACGGGCAGCAGCCACAGGCCTTCAGCATCCGGCCAATCCTCGGGGATCCGCGCCTGCAGGCTGTTGCTGCCCTCGGCAATGGCACCCAGATCGATCACGGTTGTCGTGCTGCCGACGAGGTAGAGCTGGCCGGTCCCGGCGTGCGGGCTGTCGAGGGTCAGGGACAGCGTGTCGCCGGGGCGTGGGGCATCGCCTTCAACCACAATGCCCAGCCGTCCGGGCGCGCGGTCGACCTGGGGCAGGGCACGCCAACCGGCGTTGAACCGCATCGAGGTTGCCAGCCGTGCCATTGTCCTCGACGACTTCAAGGCGGTAAGCCCCCAGTCCACGCGAACATCCAGCGGGGTTTCGCCGGTCAGGTCCAGCGTGCCTTCGGCGACGGGCAGATCGATATAGCTGCTCTCGTAGTTCCAGCGCCCGCCGTCGAAGTACCAGCGATAGTCGTAAATCTCGCGGTAGAGCGTCCAGCTTACCGCAGCCTCGGCGGCCTTACCCTCGGCGGTCAGCGCCTGCAGGTCAAAGCGCAACGCGGCGCCTTCTTCCACCGGCGTTCGGCGTCGAAGGCAGGGCGCAGGCCCAGCAGCACGCGTTCGCCGGCGAGCTTCACGGTTGCAGCCGTGCTCTCCTGCCGTCCCGCCGCATCGGTCACGACCGCGCGCAGTTCGACCAGCGCCAGCGCGGTCTGGTCGGGCAGGGTAAAGGCAGGGATCTCGAAGCTGACCCGACCCGTGTCATCCGTGTCTTCAACCAGATCGAAGGGCGCGGCGAATATGAAGTCTTCCTGCGCCAGACCCACGATAAAGCCATCGATCTGCGTCTGTGGCACCAACGAGGCCAGGAGGTGGACCGACAGGTCCTGCGCCGGGGCACCGAAGAGGTAGTCGACCTGCACCTCGATACGGTCGCTGCCGTCCAGCTTCAGCGCCGGTGGATCGACAATCTCGATCTCCACCGAAGGCGGGACAAAGTCGCTGACCGGGAGGGTCAGGCTGCGCAGGGGCGGCAGGTCGGCCGCCAGCGCGAGATCGAGGGTCCAGCGGCCCTGCCGCGCGCCGAAGGGCAGGGGGATTTCCACCTCAAAACCCCGGCCTGCGTTCGAGGCTGATCTCGAATTCAGCAGTGACTTCACCGAAGGGGTTGCGCAGGGTCGCGATCAGGCTGTCGGGGGCGATCATGGCCTGTCCATCCGGACCGCTGCCGACCTGCAGCAACCCGGCGACGCGGGCGGTCTCGCCCTCGCGATAGGTGCCGCGGTCGGCCTTGACCCAGAGGTCGAGCGCGCTGTCTTTGATCGCGGGCAGACCGCGCGGGGTTTCGATTTCCACTGGTGTGCGCTCGAGCGCGAGGAAGGCATCGCCCAGCGTCGGATGACTGGCGTAGAGGTAGAGCGGCTGGTTGCCATCGCGGCCACGCAGTTGCGGGGCGCTGAAAAAGGCCGTTGTTGCCGCTTCGGTTGCTGCTCTGCCCGCCGACGCGGGGGACAGCACGCGGTTGCCGCTGGTGACCATGTCCACGGAGACACCATCGAACACCGGCTGGCCGGTGCGGGTGTCGACGGCTGTGATGAACAGGCCTTCGGGGGTTTTCACGGCGGTCAGGCCAAGGTCCGAAACCATCAGCCATTTGATTTCATCGCCGCTGCGGACATCTGGCGCTCGCGCGGTCAGCAGATAAAGCCCTCGTTCAGCCGGGGTGCCGAGCATGTCCGCCAGTGCCAGCCCGTCCCGCCGCCGCTCGTGTTCGAGCATGTCGACCCGGACGAGGCCTTCGAACACCGGCACGACGCTGCTGCGGAAGGCATCGCCGCTGCCGCCATAGTCATAATAGGGGTCATCGCCGACGGTGATCTGCCCCGTTGTCTGCGCCAGCAGGCCCTCGCGCAGCACCTGTTTAATATTGCGCTCATCGAGGTGGTAGAGACCGACCATGATCTGCTCGTAGTTCACGGTTTCCAGCGGCACCAGCTGGCTGCCTGAAGCCGGCAGCATGTAGCCCTGACCGGGTAGGGCCACTTCCGGGGTGCGTGCGGGCGTTTGCAGACTGAGGGTGACGCTCTCCCGCATGCGCTTGCCGCCGGCGCTCTTGAGGCCTTCGCGCACGGTGATGTCGTAGGTCTCGGCAAAACCCGCGCCGACGATGCACAGCTCCCGGCCATTGCCCTTGACCACGTAGTGTTCGACCGAAGGACGGGGGCTGAGCGTGATCAGCTCGCGGTAGTCGACGCGGTGGGCCGCCTGCAGCGGACGGGAGAACAGCAGGCACAGCTGGGCGAAATCGCCTTGCTGTGCGGTCCAGCTCTTGGCCGGTCCGAACAGGCTGACTTCGCCGGTGAGCTCGCGCAACCGCCACTCGAGGTCGTAGCTCAGCGCCTCATCGCCGCTGTTGTCAGCCAGCCGGAGGACGGTCTGCGCCAGATTGATGTCGCGGGGGCTGTCGAGCAGGTCCAGCGCCTCAACCGCCAGCGCGCGCGCATGATCGGCCCGGCCTGCGTTGCGGGCGACGGCGGCGGCCAGCAGTGCGGCCCGACCATCGTGGTCCGCATCCAGCGTCAGGGCCAGCAGCAGCCGATAACCGCTCTCGATGATATTCCAGTCGTAGGTGTCGTAAGGCTGGCTGAACAGCAGGCGGTAGGTGTTGTTGCTCAGCTGATCTCCGGCACCGGCGAGGTCGAGGAAACTGTAGGCGCCGAGGGTCGAGGCACGGATTGTGTCGAGGTCGTCGCGGTCGCGCAGCGACTGGGCCGTTGCGGCACCCGTGAGACCAAGGAGAAGACTGGCAGAAAGGATGAATGAGGGAGAGGGAGAGGGAGAGGCCGACAAGGGCGGGGGACACGAAGCGAGACAGGGCGGACAAAGAGCAGGCCTCCTTAGTCAGAATAGGTCATTGTCAGTAAGGGACTGAAAGCATTCATAATGATGGGCTTTGATTGAGGCGTCTTAGCGGCAGGACTTGGCAAAATTGCCCCGTTCTGGATGGAAACAAGGCCGGGGTCGGGGCGGTAAAAAGCGACAATTGTACAGGCTGTCTCATTGCACCGGCCCGCTGGTCGGCCTAGGGTCTGGCCGTGCTGGACGGAGATCCCGAAAAGGGACCCGGGCACGGACTTAGAAGGAGAGGAGGACGCAGCATGTCCAACGCAATTCCCGCCGAAATCAATCCGAAGGGCTACGGCCATATTCTCGATATGCTTGAAGACGCCGTGGCGACCTATGGCGATAAGCCTGCCTACACGTCGATCCTGCAAACCTTCACCTACGCCCAGTTCGGGCAGATGGTGGATGATTTCTCCTCTTACCTTGCGAGCCTTGAGGGCCTCGAGCCCGGCGACCGGGTGATGGTGCAGATGCCGAACCTGATGGCGGCGCCGGTTACCTTCCTATCGATCTGGAAAGCCGGATTTGTGCCGGTGCCTGCGAACCCGCTCTACACGGCGCGGGAAATCCGCAACGTCATCGAAGACAGCGGCGCCAAGGCGATCATCGCCTTCCGCTCCGCGACCTTCACCGATGAGACCCTTGCCGGGACCAGCATTATCCACCGCGTGGCCGTGGCGCGTACCGATTGCCACCCGGCACCGAAGAAATGGATCGTCGACCTTGCGCTGCAGCTGCGGAAAACGCCGCCGCTGGGGGACCTGCCCACCGGGGCGGTCGGCTTCCGGGAAGCGATCAAGCGCGGCCGTGGTCTGCCCACGCCCAACGTCGAGCGCGCCTCTGACCAGCTGGCGCTGCTGCAATACACCGGCGGCACGACCGGGACGCCAAAGGGGGTGATGCTGACCCAGGCCAACATCATCTCCAACGCGATGCAGAACCTCGCCCACGCGCCCAATTCCTTCGAATACGGCAGTGAGACGATGGTCGGCTGTCTGCCGATGTACCACATCATGCCGCTCTACGCGCACATCCTGCTGCCCTTCGCCATCGGTGCTCACACGCTGCTGATCGCCGATCCGCGCAACAACGCGACCTTCGTGGCGGCGCTGAAATCGACACCGTTCACGATCTTCGTGGGCATCCATACCCTGTTCAACAACCTGCTGGGCGACGAGGCCTTCCGCGAGCTGGACTTCTCCAAGCTCAAGTTCTCGACCTCCGGCGGTATGGCACTGCCCAAGGCGACCGCAGAGCGCTGGCAGGAAGTGACCGGCGCGCCGGTGACCGAGGGCTACGGCCTGTCTGAAACCTCGCCCGTGCTGACCGCAAACCCGCTTGAGGCCATCCAGCTGGGCACGGTCGGCACCAAACTGCCGCTGACTGAAATCCGGATCATTACCGACGACGGCAAGGAAGCCGGGGTCGAGGAACCCGGCGAGTTGCAGGCCCGCGGCCCGCAGGTCATGCGCGGTTACTGGAACCGCCCCGACGCCACGGCCGAAGTCATGACCGATGACGGCTTCTTTAAGACCGGCGACGTCGCCGTGATTCAGGAAGACGGCTACTACCGCATCGTCGACCGCATCAAGGACCTGATCAACGTCTCCGGCTTCAACGTGTTCCCGGCCGAGATCGAGGACGTGCTGGCCGGGCTCGACGGCTTGCTCGAATGCGGCGTGGTCGGGGTCATGGGCGACAATGACATCGAGCAGGTAAAGGTGTGTGTGGTCCGCGACCCGGATTCCGCTGCGACGGTATCGGCCGAGGACGTTGTGGCCTTCGCCAAGGACAACCTCGCCGCCTACAAGGTGCCGAAGATCGTCGAGTTTATTGACGAGTTGCCGAAGTCGGCCGTGGGCAAGATCCTGCGCCGCGAACTGCGCTGATCCGGGGCCGGCGTGGCGACGATTGTCGACCTTGCTGCGTTTCGGGGTGAGCTGCGCCGGCAGGGGCTGAACGCCTTTCTCGTCCCCATGGACGATGCGCATATGGGCGAGTACTCGCCCGGCTCCGAGCGGCGGATTACCGCGCTCAGCGGGTTTCTGGGCTCGGCGGGTTTTGCCGTTGTCACCCTCGACAAGGCGCTGATCTGGACCGACTCGCGCTACACCATCGCCATCCGGCTGGAGGTTGACGAGGCGGTCTGGACCATCGGTGAAATCGAGACCGGCGGCCCGCTCGCCAGTGTGTCGGGCTTTCTGAAGGCCGGTGAGGTCTTGGGCTACGACCCACAGATGCACACCATCGGCGGCGTGGAGTCCTGGACTCAGGCCGTGGCCAAGGTCAGTGCCAGCCTGAAGCCCGTCAGCAAAAACCCGGTCGATGCCGTCTGGCGCGATCAGCCTGCGCCGCCCGCCACGCCGGTGGTGCCCCACGGGCTGGAATACAGCGGCCTGGCCAGCGTGGACAAGCGCCGGACCCTCGCCGCTGAGCTGTCGAGGGAAGGGCTGAGCGCGCAGGTCATCAACCAGCCGGACTCCGTTGCGTGGCTGCTCAACGCGCGCGCCGACGATATCGACGGGCTGCCGGTCCCCGCTCGTTCGCGACCCTGCACGCCGACGGCTCGGTCGACTGGTTTATCCAGCCGGAGCGGATCACCGACGCCATGCATCAGGCGCTGGATAATCGCGTGGCGATTTTCCCGCCCGAAGAAATGAGCGCAAGGCTGGGACAGCTGAGCGGGTGGGTGGGTCTTGACCGGACCACCTGCAATGCCGCCATCGCCGAGACCCTGCGTGATGCAGGCGTTGAAGTCGTTGCCAACACCGATCCGGTGGTGCTGCCACGCGCCATCAAAAATGAGACCGAGCAGCAGGGCGCACGCGATGCCCAGCGCCGTGACGCCCGCGCCATGATCCGCTTTTCCCGCTGGCTGGCTGAGCATCCGGCGATCGAGCAGGAAAGCGAGCTGTCAGTCGCGGCTGCGCTTTTGGGCTTCCGTGAGCAGAACCCGGACCCCGTGCCGATGAACGGGATCAGCTTCAACACCATCTCGGCCTTTGCCGGGCACGCCGCAATCGCGCACTACGCGGTCAGTGAAGAAACAAAGCCTGCCGCTGGCCAAGGTCAGATGCTGTTGGTCGACAGCGGCGGGCAGTATCACAACGGCACCACCGATATCACCCGGGTCTGGGCGATCGGCGGGCAGGCGACCGATCGGCAGCGCCGGGATTACTGCCTCACCCTCAAGGGGCATCTGGCACTGGCGCGGCAGGCTTTCCCGACCGGCACCATGGGGCACCATCTGGATGCGCTGACCCGCCAGTTCATGTGGGCCGAGGGCATCGATTTTCAGCACGGTACCGGCCATGGGATCGGCTCTTATCTCAGCGTGCACGAAGGCCCGCAGGGTATCAGCAAAAACCCGGGCAAGGCGGCGCTGCAAGCCGGTATGCTGCTCAGCAACGAGCCCGGCATCTACCGCGAGGGCGAGAGCGGGGTGCGGATCGAGAATGTCGAGCTGGTCGTGACCCGCGCCGACGGCTTCCTCGCCTTCGAAACGCTGACGCTGGTGCCCTATGACCGCAATCTGATCGATCTCAGCCTGCTGACGCCGGAAGAAATCGCACAAATCGACGCCTACCACGCGCGCATTCTGGCCGAGGTCGGCCCGGACCTCGACGGCGCTGACCTCGAACACCTCAGACAGACCACGGAACCGCTCGCGTGACGCAATCGCCTTCCCCCCAAACCCCATCTCCTTCGCTTAGCCGGCTGGAGCAGCTGCACGACTATACCTACCGCAAGGTCTCGGGCGTGCTGGGCGAGTGTCAGAGCCCGCTGGAGCCGATCAACCTCTCGGTCGGTGAGCCGAAATTCGGGGCGTATGAAACCGTCGGCGAGGCGCTGGCCGCGACCGACCCAACTGGCTGGGGCAAATACCCGCCGGTCAACGCGGGTCCTGACCTGCGCGAAGCTGTGGCCGGCTGGATCCGGCGGCGCTACGACCTCCCCGCCGACATGCTGGACACCCACGCGCATGTGCACCCGGTGTTCGGCACCAAGGAAGGGCTGTTCTCCGCTATTCTGGCGGCGGTCCTGCGCAAGGAAGACCGGCTGGAGAAGGCGGGCAAGGGCCATCTGCGCCCGCTGATCGTGCTGCCCAACCCGCTCTATCATGTCTATGTCGGCGCGGCACTGACCTCCGGGGCTGAAATCTGCTACGCGCCGTGCACACCGGCGACCGACTTTGCGCCCGATCTGGCCGTGGTCGCGGAGCAGGACTGGGACCGGGTGGCGCTGGTCATCGCGACCAATCCGGGCAATCCCACCGGCACGCTGCTGCCCGCGGCTTTCCTGCGCGCGGCGATCGAACGCGCCCGCCAGCACGATTTCACCTTCCTCTCTGACGAGTGCTACAGCGAGCTGTATTACGACACCAAGCCGGTCAGCGCCTTCGAGGTCTGCCGCGATCTCGGCGGCGGGCTGGAGAACGTCTGGGTGGTCAATTCGCTCTCCAAGCGCTCCGGGCTGCCCGGGCTGCGTTCGGGCTTCGTCGCCGGGGATGCCGATCGGCTCGAAGACCTCTACTACCTGCGCGCCTACGGCGGTGCTCAGACCCCGATCGGGCTGCAGGAAGCCGCGATTGCTCTGTGGCAGGACGAGGCCCACGTCGCCGCGTTCCGCCAGCGCTACGCAGCCATTAATCAGGTGGCCAGCGACGTGCTCGGCGACCTGCCGGGCTTCCGTGCGCCCGAAGCGGGTTTCGTGCTGTGGCTGCCGGTTTCCAGCGGTGATGGCGACGCGGTCGCCCGGCGCCTGTGGCAGGAGCAGGCGGTGCGAACCCTGCCAGGATCGATTCTATCCCGCCCCATGCCCGACGGCAGCAAACCGGGGCAGGGCTTTGTCCGCTTTGCGCTGGTTTACCCCGAGGACGTAACCCGGGAAGCGCTGCTGCGCTGCCGCGATATTCTGGAATGAGCCGCAGACCCTCGCCTTAGCCGTTCCAGCCCGTGCGTCGTTTGTAGATGAACATGACATCAGCGCCCCAGCTGCCGGAGCGTGGCCCGCCGTGTGCCTCCACGCAGTCGCACAGCAAGTCCTCAAGCCGGACGATCTCAGCGATCAGGGCTTCGGTCTCTTTCTGGTAGTTCGGATCCATGGGGCTGTTGTGCTTGCGGAATTCAACGAGGCCGTTTTCCAGCGTGGTGATCTGTTCCACCAACCGAGGGAGCTGCTCAACGGGATAAAGCATGGTTAAGGCCTTCTGTTGCCGCTGCGGCGTCGACGCCGACTTCAATCGAGACTGAGACCAACCAACCCGCGCTGGCCTGCTGGCGCATCACTGGCCAGATACCGAAGCCAGGTCGCGCCCGTCCCTTTTGCTCTAAATGAGGCGGGAAAAAAATGCCCTCCCCATACTTTTCTTGTTAACAAGCGCGAATTTTTGTCAAAATTGCTGAGCCGGTTGTCGAGCGACTCGATAGGAACGGGGTCGCAGTCGAAAAGCAGTTTGAATTCGCGGGGCAGTTCGTCGCTGGAAATGAAGTCACCCCCCACCACCAGCAGGCGGTATCCGGCGTCGTACAGAACGCCAAGACCATCCTGCATCTGCGCATAGATGCGGCGCCGGTGGGCGTTCCAGGCAAAGGCATCTTCAAAGCCGCGGAGATCGCTGTGATGGACCCCTGCGGGCAGGAGCCCATTTTCCTGAAAGGCCGGCAGCATGGGTTTCCTCGGGGTGTTCGACAGGCACGAGCGGTGACAGGGCGGAGAGCGCTGACCCGCCCGACCTTCCGGGCTGTTGTTCCAGCCTGACCGGTCAGTGGCAAGGCCAAAGTCTGCGCGCAGGGATCCTTTGTGCGCCGGTTTGTCAGAGGCTCAAGGTGGCCACCGGGGTGCAGGGAAAGCCGGTGCACAGCCCGTCGCCGCCCGCAGCCTGCCACAGCAGCGACACCCGGCGTTTTTGTTCGGCCCGGTCAGCCCCGGTTTGAGCCGACGCCAGCCGGGCCACAAGGAAGGCTTCTCCATCGATCAGCAGGCTGAGCCCGAAAGACGGGGTATCGCGGTCGGTCAGCGGCAGCAGAGAGAGCGCAAGTCCGTCGGCTTGGGCCGCTGTCTGAAAGCTGTAGAGGGCGGCTGAAATCTGTTCCTGCGCGGCGACTTCGCGGCACAGCATGGTCTTGTCGGCGACGGCCAGCGGGTCGAGCGTAAAGCCGATGGCGATGGGCGTGCCCTCGGCCGTGCCGGGGGCAGGCAGGGGGGCAAATGTCCAGCGGGCCACCGGACCGCCCTCGACGCTCAGCATTTCGTCGACCACGAAGTGGCACTGCTCCACCATGGACTTCGCCGTCCACTGTGCGTCGGTGATGCAGACATAGGACCAGCGCCAGCGCCCCTGATCGGCGCAGGAATTGGCAGCGCGGGTGAAGCCGCGCTCGTCGATGTAGCGCAGGGTAAAGCGCATGCCGGTGACCACGTCGCGCGCGGTCAGCAGGCGCGCGCCCGTCCCTGCATCCGGATCACCGGCCCAGAAATCACGCCCCAGCCGCAATCCGGTTTCGGCTTCCATTTCCGTCAGAAACCGCGAGGACGAGGCTTTACCGCCGGGGACATTCATCGCCACCGGTGCATTGCAGCGGAAGGCGAGGTTGTGTTCGGCGGACGCCCGCTTAGCGCAGGCCATGCCGCTGATCTCGGGCTGACCCTCGTAGCCGGCGAGTACGATCGTCGGCTCCTGTATCGCCGCGGTGCCGCTGCGCCCCGGCCCGCCGTCGGGAAGACTGTAGGAAAACAGCACGTCGCCGAGGCTGAAATGATACTCACTGGTGACCGGTCCGAGCGGCAGGAATGCCACCTTGGTACCGGTACCGGCTTTGGCGCGGCTGCGGTCGGCAAAGCCGCTGAGGGCAATTTCCTGCCTGCTTTCGCGCGGCAGCGCTCCGCTGCGCTGAGAGCCAAACCAGTCGGCAAAGGTGTCTTCGGATACCGGCGCCAACGCCGGGCCGCCTTGCCTCAGCCCGGGCCGGGGCAGCACCGAGGATCGGGGCCAGCGAAGCCGCGGATGACAACGCCAACGCCAGCACAGTCGTCATCGCGGCATCAATCGGGCCAGAGCTGTGCGAGCGGTCTGTCATCGGGTGTCCGAAGTTGGCAAAACGAGAGGTGAGCGCCGTGATCCGGGGCTCAGAGAATCGCCATGCGGGATTGACGCCAAACTGCATCGCTTTCGACGAAAAACCGAACAAACACTGTCGCATAATCGTTTTCTGTGGCCCAAATCCGGCAAAATCGGTGCTGTGAAGCACGCCTGACCAGATTTTCGCCCGAGGAGATTTCCAGATTTACTCACAGGCGTCGCAATGTGCGACTTTCGCTTTGACGCTTAAGGTGGTTCATTGACGACATTATCTGAGTGGCACCAACGGCTTTCAGGACGTCGCGTCCGCTGGGGAGGTTATGCAGGGTCTTTTGAAAAAAAGGCTGGTCGAGGTGATGACGGTCGGGGCGGTTCTTGCCCTGTCGCTGCCTGCTGTGTCGCGCGCGGATCTCGATGTTGCTGCGGCCTGCGCATCGGTTGGTCTGGCGGATCCCGTCGATCGGGCTGCCGCAGCGGCAGCACTTCCGACCTACGGCGGTGTGGCACAGGTCTGCACCGTGCAAGCCCTGCTGGCAACGCTGGGCGAGCTGCCCGGATCCCGGACCGTTGACGGGCGCTACGACAAGCAGGTCCGCGACGCGCTGGCTGATTTCCAGCGGGGCAGCGGGCTGGATGCCACCGGGCTGCTCAATCCCGAGACCCTTTCACAACTGGCGAGCGATGCGCTGGACGTGATCTTTGCCGAACCGATTGCGCCGGCTGCTCCCGCCGCCACGGCGGAGCCCGCGGTGGTCAGCGATACCCCAGTCGCGGCCGAGGAAGACTTCTCATCGACGCAAGTCCCTGCGCCGCGTCCTGCCACTGCGGGCCGCGATACCACCGCCAGCACCGGTACCAGCACCAGCACAAGCACGACGACTAGCACGGCCGCCGCCGTCACGACGAGCGAGGCGACGACAAGCCAGAGCGCTGCTGCTGCCGATGGTGTTGCGACCGCGACCGACAGCTCGGTGGTCGTCACCGGCAGCCGGTTGAGCGCCAGCATCGGCGAGCAGCAGCAGCAGCAGCAGCGAGGAGAGCCAGACCTCGTCTGCCGTCGAAGTCGCGAGCCCCGCCGACACCACCACTTCTGCGGTCGTCTCCAGCTCTGCTGCCGGAGACCGCGTGATCATCGTTGACGCCTCCGATGGCGAGACAGACGTGAACCGCGTGCGGGTCGTGGTCGGTGGTGAAGTCGACGCCAATGGCAACCGCATTGTTTCCAGCGAGCAGACCACCGTGGTCACCTCGACCTCATTCGTGGAAACCGAGACCTATATCGTACTCGCCGACCCGCTGGACGATGACAGTGTATCGAGCTTCGTGCGGCCGAGCGTCTGTCACGACCCGGCTTCGGTTCAGGACCCCGATCTGATCCGTAACCTCGACCGGCTGCCCGATCTGGTCTGCCTGCGTGTCTTTGAAGGCGCGGGCGATCTGCCCTACCGCTTCTATTCGCTCGAAGCGCTGCAATCCGGTCCGACGCTGATGGTGCTGCAGGACGGTGACGACCTCGCCTTTGACACCGCTATCCGGCTGCTGGGCAATCACGGTGGACGGCTGGTGGTGTTTGAATCCGACGAGCAAAGCCGCACGACCCTGACCGGGGCAAACCTCGAACTGATGACGGTCTCGCCCTATTCGATGCAGGGCTGTGGCTGGGCGGCGTCTGAATTGCAGCTCGCCTACGCCCTGCACGACTACGTGGTCGCGGTTGACGTAGCGGTTGTCTCGGTGCGCTCCGGCGCGACGGGTCTCGATGCCCTTGATCTTTTTGCCAACGGCAGCTCGCGGCTCGACCTGCAGTCAGGCAGCGCAGCTCGCGAGATCTTCCAGCCCGTCAGCACGACCCTCGCGTCCGGTGCTTTCCTCGAGCTCATGGTGACAGCCGCGACCCGTCGCTCGCAGGAGACGCGGGCGATTGTTCAGGGCGCGCTGGTCAACAACCTGCCCACAGCGCTGACCCAGGTGAACCTGCTGAGCGACGCCGACCGCTGTGGGTTGGAGATGCTGGCGCAGCAGACTGATCAACCGGTGGCGCGATTGCTGACCGGGACGACCAGCACCGCGCGCGCCCTCGAAGTCGGGGCGGCGATGGTGCGCGCTATGCGCCTGGCCCAGCAGTCGGCCGGGCTTGAATCCGGGCTATCCAGCGACGCCGCCTTTGACCGGCTGCGCGCCGGGCAGATGGAAACGCAGGCCGACGAAGCAGAGGCTTTGGCTCATATGGGTGCGCCAACCACGCCCGCCGGGATCGACGCGCTGGCGCCGGTTGCGGTGTTCGGGCAGGACGCAGCAGGCGGCACCACGGCCACGGTGGTCGGGGATGCGTCCTACGTTGAAGAAATGATCGGAACCTCCGGCGCCTTTCCACCCGCGCCAAAGGCACGGCTGGCGACCTCGGTGCGTCAGATCCTGATCCCCGATGGTGGCGATGCCGCTTTTATCCATGACTGGATCCAGCCCGGGGCGAGCGCCACTGCGCCCGCGACGACTTCTGTGGTCTCCCGCAGCTATGGCGAGGGCAGCGGCCTGACCGGTGTCGGGACCATCAGCACCAGCGTCTATTAGAACCGGATCTGACGCGGATGAGCGCGAGTGGGCTGTCCGGCCAGCGGGTCTGTGTCACCGGCGCGAGCCGCGGTATCGGCGCTCGCGCCTGCGAGGTCTTTGCCCGGGATGGTGCGCAGGTTCTGGGGATCGCCCGGAGCGAGAACGAGCTGTCGGACCTGCGTGAGCGACTGAGCGGGCAGGGGCTGGCCTTCGACTTTGCCACTGTCGATCTGACCACGCCCGACGCCGGCAACCAGCTCGATGCGCTGTTCGCTGACTTTGTCCCCGATGTCTTCGTCAACAATGCCGGGGTAACCAAGCCCGCGGCATTTCAGGACGTCAGCTTAGAAGACTTCGACCGGGTGATGGGGCTGAATGTCCGCGCCGGTTTTTTCGCGTCTCAGGCAGCGGTACGCGCCATGATCGCCAAGCCCGCTCCTGGGCGGGGCCGGGCTGTCATACATCTGGGTTCCATGCTCGGGCACGTGGCGCTTCCCGGGCGGTCTGTCTACGCTGCGACCAAGCACGCGCTCGAAGGGCTTACCAAGGCCATGGCGTTGGACCTCGCGCCGCACGGGATCCGGGTCAACGCGCTGGGTCCGACCTATATCGAGACGCCACTGACTGAACCCCTGCTGAGTGACCCGGCCTTCCGGCAGTTTGTCGCTGAGCGCATGCCACTGTCACAGCAACAACGGCCGATTGGGCAGCTTCAGAACCTCGATGGTGCGCTGCTGTTCCTTGCCGACTCGGGCCGGTCAGGGCTGGTTACGGGTACAAGTGTAGTCGTCGACGGTGGCTGGACCGCGCAATAAGCACTCTGACATTCAGTTAGTGGCAAATTGCCCACATATATGTCCGGATTCGTGGCCACTTTTCCCCGAAGTCACTATTTGGTCACGGCTTGTCCCCTTGAGTACGCGAGATCTTAGTGCTAGGCCCATTGAAAGGCTTGGCATTACGCGAACCTAGGGCCTGCACACTTGTGTATTTCCATTAGGAATCTAGGTTTGGCCAAATTTCGAAGGCACTAAGCCGTCGAGTGAAGGTTTAGTTCAAAGCTGTTGGCGCCCCGAGCGTCCAGCCGACCGGCGACCCCTCGTCGCGCGGGATATTTACACGGAGATGACGAAGATGATGTTTGACAGTCAGCACGAAGGCACCCCGGCCGTCAGCCAATCCTCCTTTGAGCCGCTTGCGCGATCGGACGCGAGCGGGAAGAAGGCCCTGCGCAGCCGGGCGGGTATGCTCCTGACGTCAACGAGCCTGGTGGCCGCGGCCACGGCCATGATGACCGGTGAGGCGGCCGCTCAGGCGCCAGCTGGTTTCGCACCGGCACCCGCTGACGTGGTTTCCTACGTTCAGCTCTCCAACGGTTCGGTTCTGGTGCAGCTGGCCAACCAGCAGTCCCTGCTGGTCACCTCCAACAACTTCTTCATCGACGGCACTGGCGTGCTGTTCCTCAGCCCGGCTGTAGCCACCGGTATCGCCGGTGGTGGCGCCCCGGCTGTCACCGCGCCAGTACCGGCTGCTGTGGCCCCGTTGCCTGCCGCTGCGCCGCTGCCTCAGCCGCTTGCGCCGGCCGATCCCCTCAACATCGCCAGCGATGCGTCCTCCGGTGTGATCTTCGAAGACACCGAGGTGGCGTCCTCGTCCGGTGGTATCATGGGCATGATCACAGGTGGTCCAGGCCTGTTTGGTCTGGGTACGCTGGGCACGATTGCCGCTGTTGGTCTGGGTGGTGGCGCGATCCTGTTCGCAGCCAATGCCATTCGGTCGCGTCTGCAGCCAACAGAGGAAGAAAACAGCGTGGCCACGGTCACGGCGACGGAAACCAGCATCGAGCGCGGTGGTGCGTCTGAGTCTGTTACCTACGCCATTACCGACTTTGACGGGATCGATGAAAGCGATCTGGTCGCTTCGGTGCAGGCTGCGCTGGACGGCGCGTCCACCGTTGCCTCGATCTTCCCAAACGGTGCCGAAATCACCACCGAGCGCTCGGGCTCGGGCGTGTTTGAAGGCACGGAAGACACCTATGGGTCCATCAACGTCACCCTGACCGGTGAAGCGGCTGAAGCGCTCAACCTCGGCTCGTTCCCCGGGCCTGCTGTGACCTTCACCGACGCCAAGGGCAACGAAGAATCCGTCAACCTCGCGATCGAGATCACCGACAATTCCTCGGGCGGCGGCGGTGGCGGCGGTTCTACCGGCACGCTGGAGCTCGACCAGGCCGACGGCAGCACGCACGAAATCGCGCAGGGCAGTTCCAAGCTGTTCAAGGCGACCGATCCTGAAGGTGACACCATCACCTACAGCATCTCCAACAACCCCAGCGGAATCGCGATCGACAGCAACACCGGCCTGGTGGTCGTCTCCAACTCGGTCAACGCTGGCAGCTACACCATCACAGTAACGGCAACTTCCACCGGCTCGGACGGATCCGTTGATACCGATACAGAGACCTACAACATCACTGTCACTGAGGGGGCCGGCGGCTCGGGTGGTTCGAGCGGTAATTCGGTGAACGCTGATTTTGACTCCTCGAGCGCGGGCTTTGATACCCTCTCCGGCGTCAACATCACGGATAACGAGACCGCTGACAGCAGCGACAACGAACTCGAAATCGTTGCCGCCGCTCACCTCGCCAATTCCTACATCATGGATGGCCTGGCCGGGGATGACACGGTTTACTTCTCCGAAGCCGGGGCGACCTACCACCTCGACCCGACCTGGGTGAATGGCTTCGAAGACGTATCGGGCTTTGAAACCCTCGAACTGCTCTCCGACGTGCATCTGGAGATCAACGGCGGCGTACTCGACAGCGAGAGCACCGGCGACATCGAGCACCTGAAGGGTTCAGGCAATAACCGAGTGACCATCGTCAACAACAACGCCGACTTCGGCCTCGACGTGACGATCACCGACATCGATACCATCGATATGAATAACTACGATCTGACCCTCGATAAGTCGGATCTGAGCGAGATTAACACCATCGAAGGCGACACCCAGTCGACCCTCGTGTTCACCGGCCAGTTCACCTACGACTTCGCCGAAGGCCTGATCATGACCAAGGACGTGACCCGTCTTGGTCTGGACTCCGGCAACTACGACTACTCGCTGACGCTGGATGGCGTGAACGACGAGGACGTGCGCGAGATCTACGCCTACGGGTCGAACGAGATCGAAGGCAACGTCATGATCGATGCCCGCGCAAACGCCAACATCACCCTTATTGACCTCGCTGGAGATCAATTCACCACGGGCGGCATAGACGGCGACAGCAACATCTTTGTCACCTATGATGACGGTCTTGAGGTCCTCGGGGGTGACAACGACGATGATCTTTTTGTCATCCTGGACAGTGACATCGAAGACGGTGAATTCCAGTTCGACGGCGGTGGTGACAAAGAAGATACTTTGAATATCAATCTGAACGGCGATGAAATCGATACCCTCGGCTTTGGCCGTTCGATCGACCACGTCGAGTACATCGACATCGATGCACCTGACGGCGACGGCGAGGCCCACTTGCAGTTCGATGGTAACGGAACTGATGAATCCGATATTATTCAAGTTGACCTGTCAGATGTCAAAGACGACGCAACGTTGATTCTGGATGGTGACCGCAGCGCCTTGGACGGGGACGCGGAAAATATCAAAGGCGGAGCATTTGCCAGTGATATGGCCGACGGAGACGTAGTTGATGGCTTTGTATCAGACGAAGACGTAGTAATTTATCTGACAAACCAAGACGATACGCTGGACTTGACAATTGGCGATCCGAAGCATCCGGTGCTGTCACTAATGTTGCCGAAATCTTGAACGGTACGAACATTGAGTCAGTGGCCCCAGATAACGCTCAGGGATCTCAGGCAGTTGATATTCATCTGGGTGGAGGAGACGACAGCATTAGTTTAATTTTGGGTCGGCGCAGACTGATGAGGTTACACTGCACTTCTCGCGCGCTAACAATGACGATCATGACACAATCAAATTCACTTATCTGAATGACCTCAACGCGACAGTTGGCGGTCTGACGCTTGATTTCGCTGACGATATCTCAACAGTTATAGATGGTGGGGCGGTTGCCGCCGCTGCGGTCAATGAGAGTGGCGCCTCGCAGCAAGGTGCGCTGATTGTGTTCAATGGTGGGTCTCAAATAGGTTTCATATACGACCATGATGGAGACGGGCAGCTATCTGATGGTGACACCTTGGTCGACTTGACTGGAACAGGGGGTAGCATCACGTCCAACTCGTCAGACAGGCTTCACCCTCACTCTCGCTGGCACCGAAGGTACAGATGCTTTCAACTTCACCCTCGATCAGGCGACCTGTCGCTTTAGTCCAGCAAGCATCCAAATTCGTGGTTATCCCCTGCGGTAACCACGGCGATATCTCAACCCCGGCGGCCTGTGGGCGTCGGGGGTTTTCTTTGTCCCTTGGGTGCGCACAGAGCCCAAAAAGGAACGGCCCGAATGAGGCCTCGCGGGGAGGGTTTGCGCGGTTTGTGATCGGATAAGCCGACGGAACTAACCCCTTTGAGCAATATATTGTGCCTCAAATGCCACTTAAGGCCTTCGGACAGGCGTTTTCTTAGTGCTAGAACCCTTTAGAAATTTCTCATTATGCGTTAAAACACGACCGACATTATGCGTTCTCAATGCGCTGAGGGTCTGTCGTGGTCTCGGAAATCGCTGTTCAAGCGGTGACCAGACCTCTCCGGCAGCCAGCGCGGCAGCAGGCGCAGCAAGGCCGAAACCCGGTGAGCGGGGAGGCGGTCAAAAAACGGAGATGACCAGTATGACGTTCGACATTCATCGTGAAGCAGAGCCCCACACCGGTGGTTCGGCCTTCGAGCCCCTCACAGGTGCAGCTTCCAGAGTGAAGAAGAGCCTTCGCAGCCGCTCCGGTGGGCTGCTGACCTCAACCGCCCTGGTCAGCGTCGGTTTTGCGCTTGTTGCCGGTTCGGCGGCGGCGCAGGCGCCGGAGGGCTATGCCCCCGCACCCGCCGAGGTCGTGTCTTACGTCCAGCTGTCGAATGGCTCCGTGCTGGTGCAGCTGGCGAATAACCAGTCGCTGCTGGTGACCTCGAACAACTACTTCATCGACAACGCCGGCGTGCTCTACCTGAGCCCAAGCGTCGGTGGGAACATCGCCGGCGGTGCCGCGCCTGCGGCGCCTGCGCCGCTGGTCGGGGCCTTGCCGATGGCCAGCAACCAGGCTCCACCCTCATCAACCGGCGTACTGTTTGATGATACGGCCGTGGCGGCCAACTCCGGCGGCATGATGTCAGCTGTGACCGGTGGTCCGGGCCTCTTCGGGTTGGGTACGCTGGGCACGATTGCAGCAGTCGCTGTAGGCACGGGCGCGCTGGTACTGGGCGTTAACGCCATTCGCAGCCGCCTCGAAGACGATGACACCTCGAACACCGCAGCCGGCGTCACTGTTGTGGACGACGATATTGTCCGCGGTGAGACCGCTGGCTCCATCGCTTACACCATTGCGGACGCCGATGGCCTTGACCAGAGCGATCTGCAGACGGCGGTCGAGAACGCTGTAGGCGGCGCATCGACCGTGGCGTCGATTTTCCCGAACGGCGCGACGGTTGTGGTCGAAGGCGCAACTGACAGCCGTGTAGACGGCACCACCGACACTTACGCCAGCCTCGGTGTGACCGTGACCGGCGACATTGCCGCCGCGCTCAACGTCGGCAGTTTCCCGGGGCCTTCAGTGGCCTTCACCGATGCCAAGGGCAACGCTGAGAGCGTCAACTTTGCGCTCGATATCGCGGCCGAAGACGGCGGCTCGACCGGCTCGCTGGAGCTGGATCAGGCCGACGGCAGCACGCATGAGATCGCGCAGGGCGGTTCGAAGCTGTTCAGCGCAACCGACCCCGAGGGTGACACCATCACCTACGGCATCTCGAATAACCCAAGCGGTATCGGCATCGACAGCAACACCGGTCTGGTGGTCGTGGCCAGCTCCGGTTGCGACCGGCAGCTACACCATCACGGTGACCGCATCCTCGACCGGCGCAGACGGCACCGCCGACACCGACACCGAGACCTATAACATCACGGTGACTGAAGGCGCAGGCGGGTCCGGCGGCTCTGGCGGCAACGTGATTAATGCGGACTTTGACTCTGCAAGTGCTGGCTTCAATACGCTAACTGGCATCAACACGACTGATGGGGACAGGGCAGATAGCGGCGACAACGAGTTTGAAGTCGTAGCAGCGTCGCACCTGGCAAACTCGTTCATCATGGATGGTCTGGCCGGTGATGACACCGTCTACTTCTGAGGCAGGGGGCGACCTATCATCTCGATCCAACCTGGGATAATGGCTTCGAAGACGTTTCAGGCTTCGAAACACTCGCGCTTTTGTCTGGGGTAAACCTAGAGATTAATGGTGGTGTCTTGGACAGCGAAAGCACTGGCGATATCGAACATATTCAAGGTTCTGGTGACAACATCATTACCTTGGTCAATAGACCTGCTGAGATGGGCCTCGATGTTGCAGTTACGAATGTCGATACGATCGACCTGAACGGCTACGATCTTACCATCGACCACTCGGACCTCAGCCAGATCGATAAGCTTGTTGGTGACGGCGTATCTACTCTGATCTTTTCTGGTCAATTCACTTACGACTTCGCAGAGAGCCTGATTGAAACCCAAGGAATCACGCGCATTGGCCTTGATGGTGGCAACTACAGCTATGTCCTGACTCTTGATGGCATTAATGATGAGGACGTCCGTGAGATTTCTGCGGATACTGTTGCAGAAATTGAGGGCGATGTGGTTCTCGATACCCGCGAGAATTCGAAGATCACGCTTATTGATCTCGCCGGCGATGAAAACACGACGGGCGGATTGTCAGGTGACTCCAATATCTTCGTTACCTATGACGACGAATTAACAATCCTTGGCGGCTCCAACGACGATGACGTCGATATGATGCTGGAATCGATGTCGATTCCGGGGAGTTCCTGTTTGATGGCGGTGCCGATGGTGAAGACACGCTCAACGTCAATTTGAACGGTGAAGATCTCAAAACCCTCGGGCGTGGGCGATCAATCAACAATGTCGAATTTGTTGATGTTGATGCCCCTGATGGAGATGGTGAAGCCCACCTCGAGTTCTGGGGCAATAGCGTTAACAATTCGGCTTTAAGGGTCGCCGACATGAGCGACGTTAAGGACGAGGCGACCATTGTTCTGACCGGTGATCTCTCAAATGAGGCTGGTTATCGCGCCGGTACCATCAATAGCGAGGCTGTGGCTGCAGTGGTCGCTGGCGTTGCGGGTACATCCCCAGTGGGCGATATTGCCCGGGTCGGTCGCTCCTCGTCTGACGCACCCTTGGCGGCCTTTGATGCTGGTGACACCGCAAGCGCCGAGTTTGTGACCGCTGTTGTGGCACCCATCTACGACGGTGCCATCAATATAATTGAAGGCAGCGGTGGCCAAGGGAGCTAGTTTTGTTCAAGCAAGCATCATCGTCGACGGGTGGGTGTCTGAGCGCGATACAGAAGTATCAATGACAGAAGCTGATGATACGATCACCCTGACAGTGGGTGAAACTGAGCTGGATCTGATTATTGATGATGCGGCTGATATGGCAGGTTGGGCGTCAACTTCAGGTGAACTAATTGATGCTTTTGGCGCCGGTGCAGATGCTGACTATGGGGTCAATGCTAACCGGTCTTATGCATATCTCGGCGATGGTAGTGCACTATCAGATAACAACGCCGTTGCGATTAGCAGTCTCCTAGTGGCGTCTGCGACCGCAGCGCCTACAGGAGCCGCTTCGGCGGCGGGGCCAACCATATCATTGGCGTGCGCTCCGTTGAGGACGGTAATGCAGAAGGCGCAGGTGCTGTGACGATTGCCCTAGGTGGTGGCGATGATGAAGTCGACTTGACCCTTGGCGGGGCTCAGACAGCAGAAGTCAGCATTGAGTTTTCAAGGGCTCCGACGGACGATATCAACACGATTACTATCAGTAACCTCGAAGATTTCGGTGGTGCAGTTGCCGGAGCGGCAGCAACTGAGACGAGCGGTGTAAGATTCGATTTCGCTGATGACGTCCTTGGGCCAATTGTTGATGCAGGTACTGTAGCAGGCGTTGCGGCCGTCTCAGAAGCGGCGGTTTCTCAGCACCAATCGGTCATTGTCTTCAATGGTCTCGTACAGCGAGGAATCATCTACGATCATGACGGTGATGGCACGCTGTCTGATGGGGATACGCTCGTAGACCTTACCCAGGCATCTGGGGGTGTGGCTTCAACTGCTATTGATGCTGCAGTCACCTCTTTTGGCGTGAATGCGGCAGGCGAACTTACCTTCATGTCCACAGATGGAGACATCTGGAACTTCCAGTTGGACAACGGTGATCTCGCAGATCTTGGGTAGTTGTTTTCAAATAGCGTAAAGGATTTTCTGCGCCTGGTGCAGTAACAGGTTTGCCGAAGCGTGTGTCCGTAAGAACCCAGGGTCAATTCGTTGCCCTGGGTTTTTCTTTGGCAGCAGTAGGACCTTGGTTACTAACTAGACACCACTGGTGACCGGATAGTGCGATACGCCGCGCAAACAAACTACGAGACGCTGTGCTCCAAAAGGCTTCACACAACTCAAATCACACGTTATTATGCGACTAACTTATGCACCTTATGGCCGTTGGGCAGTGCATAAGCTCCTTTCCATATTGATACTGGGTCCGGTGCAGACGCGCTTCGGACCCATTTTTTTGCTCTCTGACCGGAATTACCGGCAGGAGGGTGAAAGCGCGGGGAAAACGGTCTAGGCTGTTTTCTCATCACTGACGGTATGAAGACCGATGACTGACAAGAGCTCTGCTTCGCCCAAGCCTGCTAGCGGGCCCGGACCCTCGGGCACGATGACCGCGGATGCCATGGCCCGCCACATCGCCCACGAGCACGGCCGCAGCCCTTTCTCCGACAATCTCAAGGAGATCGTTTACGGTGGCCTCGATGGCATCATCACCACCTTTGCCGTCGTTTCCGGCTTTTCCGGCGCGGCGCTGCTGGGGGCAGGGGGCAACGGTGAGGTCTACGCCATCACGCTGGTGCTGCTGTTCGGCCTTGCCAATCTGCTCGCCGACGGGGTCTCTATGGGGTTGGGCGATTTCCTTTCAACCCGGTCGGAGCAGGCGCGCTGGAACCGCGAACGCGCGGTCGAGATTCACGAAATCTCCCACAACCCCGACCAGGAGTACGAGGAAACCGTGCACCTGCTTGCAGAACAGGGGCTGAGCGCGGAGGACGCGCGCACGGTCGCCGATATCTATCGCCGGTATCCAGAGCTCTGGGCCGACTGGATGATGGAGCACGAGCTGCAGATGGAGGATATGAGCACGGCAACCCCGGCGAAGGACGGCTTTGTCACCTTCACCAGTTTCCTCGTGTTCGGCGTGATCCCGTTGCTGCCCTATCTGGCATTTTGGGGGCGGGATATCAGCTCGGACACGCTGTTTATCCTCGCTTCAACCGCAACCGTGATCGCCTTGCTGGCGCTGGGTCTGGCACGCTCGATCGTCACGCGGGAGAACCGCTGGCGCGCGATGCTGGAAGTGCTGGGTGTTGGCGTTATTGCCGCCGGTATCGCCTTTGGCGTCGGCGTGCTGCTGGGTTGAGCCTCGCCATAGGAGCTTCGCTCAGAAATCGACGGCTTCCACGCCGGGCACAGATTTGATCGCGGCCCGGACAGGGCCGCTCAGCCGGTAACGGGTGTCGAGCACGACCTCGGCCTCGCGGTCCTCGTCGATCTCGATGACGATGTGCACCCGGTCGTTGCCCCCCGAACAGCCGTCGATCAGTTCCGAGACCGGGGCGAGGCTTTCCGGGCTGGACAGGAACAACCGCAGACCCGCTGAACCCTTGGCGACCAGCGTATCCAGCTGCTCGATCTTGGCGGCCGACAGCCGCAGATCGCCTTCGCTGGCGCCCTTGCCCCGGTCCGCCTCGACGAAGATTGGCGTACCAACCTCGAGGTTGTCGCGGTTGGCCATGAGAATTTCGGAGAAGCAGACGAACTCGATCGACCCTGTGGTGTCCGTAATGGTGACCCAGGCAAAGCGGTTGCCGTTGGCCGAGCGACGCTCATTGCGCGCGCCGACCACCCCGGCGATCCGCACCCGGTTGCCCTTGGGGCCGGTGGTCAGCAGCTCGCCGATGGGCTGCACCCGGTTCTTTTCCAGCGCGTCGGCGTAGGCGTCGAGCGGGTGGGCGGTGAGATAGAAGCCGATGGCGTCAAACTCGCGCTTCAGCCGTTCCTGCAGCGGCCAGTCCTCGGCGTCGAGCATCTGCAGGGTCGCGGCACCGTTGCTGCCGTCCCCGTTTCCGCTGGCGCCACCATTGCCGTTTCCAGCGCCGTTGGCCGGACCGCCGAACAGGGAGGTCTGCGCCGAATTGCGCTCCTCGGTCAGGGCGATGCCAAAGCGGGTCAGCCGGTCGACATTGATGAACAGGCGCGCCCGGTTCTCGTCGATCCGGTCGAAGGCACCCGCCGCGATCAGGTTCTCCATGACCCGTTTGCCCGCAGCCCGGGTGTCCACGCGGGCGGCAAAGTCTTCCAGCCCCGTGAAGGGCCCGCCTTGCTCGCGTTCGGCGACCAGGTGCTCCATGGCAGCCCCGCCCACGTTCTTGATCGCGTTGAGGGCGTAGCGCACAGCCTTGCGCCCGGTTTCCGGGTCGGTTTCGACGTCGAAAACGGGCTTGGATGCATTGATATCCGGGGGCAGCAGCGGGATCTTGAGCCGCTCCAGGTCGTTCTTGAACACCGCCAGCTTGTCGGTGTTGCCGGCATCGAGGATCATCGACGCGCAGAGAAATTCCTCGGCGCAATGGGCCTTGAGGTAAGCGGTCTGGTAGGACACCAGCGCGTAGGCCGCCGCGTGGGACTTGTTAAAGCCGTAGCCGGCGAAGGCCTCGATCTGGGTGAAGATTTCCAGCGCCTTGGCTTCCTTGATGTCGTTTGCGGCGGCGCCGTCGACGAAGGAGGCCTTTTGCTTGTCCATCTCGGATTTGAGCTTCTTACCCATGGCCCGGCGCAGCAGGTCGGCACCGCCCAGCGAGTACCCGGCCAGCGCCTGCGCCGCCTGCATCACCTGCTCCTGATAAATCATGATGCCGTAGGTCTCGGAGACGATCGGCTCGAGCAAGGGGTGCAGGTAGTGGACCTTCTCCTCGCCGTGCTTACGGCTAATGTAGGTCGGAATGTTCTCCATTGGACCCGGGCGGTAGAGGGCGACGACGGCGATGATGTCTTCGAAGCGGTCGGGACGCAGCTTGCGCAGCACGTCGCGCATCCCGGTGGATTCCAGCTGGAAAATGCCCACGGACTCGGCCCGGCTCAGCATTTCAAACACCTTGGGATCATCCAGCGGGATGCGGTTGATGTCGAAATCCGGCTGGAAGCGGCGGATCAGCCGCTCGGCTTCGGCGATGACAGTCAGGGTCTTGAGGCCGAGAAAGTCGAACTTGACCAGCCCCGCAGGCTCAACCCATTTCATGTTGAACTGGGTGGCGGGCATATCCGAACGCGGATCCTTGTAGAGCGGGACCAGTTTGGTCAGGTCACGATCACCGATCACCACCCCGGCGGCGTGGGTCGAGGCGTTGCGGAACAGGCCTTCGAGCCGCTGACCGATATCGAACAGTTTGGCGACGATCTCCTCGGTGCGGCCCATCTTCTGCAGCTGCTCGTCGCCGGCGATGGCCTCGGCCAGTGTCGTCGGGGCGGCCGGGTTATTGGGGATGAGCTTGGCGATGCGGTCGGTCTGGCCGTAGGGCATGCCCAGCACACGGCCAACGTCGCGGACGACGGCGCGGGCCTGCAGCTTGCCGAAGGTGATGATCTGCGCAACCCGGTCGGAGCCGTACTTATCGCGGACGTAGGCGATGACCTCGTCGCGTCGGTCCTGGCAGAAGTCGATGTCGAAATCGGGCATCGACACCCGCTCGGGGTTGAGGAAGCGCTCGAACAGCAGGTTGAAGGGCAGGGGGTCGATATCGGTGATGGTCAGGCTGTAGGCGACCAGCGAGCCTGCGCCCGAACCCCGCCCGGGGCCGACTGGAATACCCTGTCCTTTGGCCCACTGGATGAAGTCGGCGACGATCAGGAAGTAGCCGGGGAAACCCATCTGTTCGATGACGTTGAGTTCAAAGGTCAAGCCGGTCGCGGTAGGTCTGCTCCAGTGCTGCGTCGGCGGCCGGTTCCATGGCCTGCAACCGCGCCTCCAGCCCTTCGCGCGCCATGCGGGCGAGCACCTCGGTCTCAGCCTGTCCCGAGCCATCGTCGAAGGCAGGCAGGATCGGTGGATGAAGCCGGGGCATGACCGCGCAGCGGCGGGCGATTTTCCAGGTGTTCTCGACCGCTTCTGGCAGGTCGGCGAACAGCCGCGCCATGTCTTCGCTGGTCTTGAAGTAGTGCTCGGGCGTCAGCCGGCGGCGGTCGCGGTGGGCGAGGGTGACGCCCTGGGCGATGCACGACAACACTTCGTGGGCGTCGAACTGGTCCTTACCGGCGAAGTGGGCATCATTGGTGGCGACAATCGGCAGGCCGTGCTCGGCCGCAAGCGGCAGCAGGCGGGCTTCCAGCGCGCGTTCGTGGGGCTGGCCATGCCGCTGGATTTCCAGATACAGCCGCCCATCGAACAGGCTTTGCATGGCTTTCAGGTGTGCGGCGGCGCGCGTGGAGCCGTCCATCAGGTGGCGGCCCAGCGGCGATCCTTTGACCCCGTCGAGCGCGATCAGCCCTTCGGCCCGGGCGCTGAGATCGTCGAAATCAACCGCAGGCTCGATGCCTTCGCCCTCAAGAAAGCCCTTGGAGACCAGCGCCATCAGGTTTTCGTACCCGGTCTGGTCCTGCGCCAGCAGCAGCAGCCGGTCCGGGTCGGCGGTCGTGGCGCCGGGTTCGTCGCTGGCCCGGTTCAGCCCCAGCACGGCACCAACCACCGGCTGCAGTCCGGCGTCGGCTGCGGTCACGGCGAATTCCAGCGCGCCGAACAGATTGCCCCGATCGGTCAGCGCCACCGCGGGCATATCCAGCCCGGCGGCGAGCTTGACCAGCCCTTTGACCGGGATCGCACCATCGGCCAGCGAATAGGCTGACTTCACCCGCAGGTGGACGAAAGGAGGGGAAGACCCTCGAGGCTCATCGGGGAGCTTATGCGATTGCCTGAAGGGGTCAAAAGTCCCACTACCAGACCGGCTGTCAGCCTCGCTGGCGTGGCAGAATCGCGCCGTGGCCACCGATAACCCGGCTGGCCATGGCATGTCCGGCGGACAGGCAGGCGGCTTCCCCTGGCCCTCGAGCAAGGCAGCCAGATAGGCGCCATTGAAGCTGTCGCCCGCCGCCGTGGTGTCGACCACGCGGGTGGCTGCAGGAAGGCAGGGTGCTCTGCGGCGGTCAGGGCCGGTGACAGCGGCCCGCGCTCACCACGCTTGATCGCGCAAGCCGTCCAGCGTCGACCGGCAAAGCGGTCGATCACCGCCTCTTCACTGGTGTCCGCAAAGAGCGTCATTTCATCATCGATCGAGGGCAGGGCGATGTCAGCAATCTCCCACATGCGCTCGATACAGTCGCGGGCCACCGCGGCGCTTTCCCACAGCGATGGGCGGTAGTTGGGGTCAAAGGCGATCAGGCCCTGTTGATGCTTGCTGCGGTGCCGGAGGTGCGCCATCAGCCGCGTGCGTGCGTCGGGCGAGAGAATGGCGAGGGTAATGCCCGAAAGATAGGTGATTGCAGCGGGGGGGCAGGCTCACTTCCACGCTCGGCGCAGCGAACATTTGGCGTGCGGCCGAAGCCGAGCGCCAATACGAAAAGCTGCGTTCGCCCTGCGCGTCGGTTGCCCACTGCGTAGACGCCGATGTTTCTGGCCGGATCGGTCTGCGCGTGGCTCAGATCGATACCTCATCGGTTGCAGCCCGCCGGAAGGCCTGCGACAGCGGATCGGTGCCGACGGCGGTCAGGTAGGAGACGGCATCCGCCGCCGCGCCGTGGGCACGGGCGAAATAGACGGCCGTGTTGTAGGTGTCGCCCGCGAAGCCCACCGCGAAGCCTGCCCGCCTGATCCTGACGAATTTCGGCCATGACTTCACCGATGGCGAGCAGCTTGTGGGTCATTGTCCCGGGTCCTTTTTGTGCAGATGGATCTCAGTTCATCGGTTCTTGTACCACAAACTCAAAGCCTGAAGCCAGCGGCCTTTCCAGGGGTGTGGAACCGGGCGTGTGAGTATTCTTACCTCGGGTTCTGTAGCCTGGTATTCTGTGTCATAGCTGACCGATGAGCCAGCCACGCCAGCCCCGACGAGAGCAAGCCCGTTCCCGGACCGCCGTTGTCCACCTCGGGCTCGGTGCCTTCTTCCGTGCGCGCCGTGGTGCCCGCTGCTGCAGGCGGCCGTTTCCGGGGTGGGCGAAGCAGCCGGAGACTGGGCTGTGGTCGGCGTATCGCTGCGGTCATCGGCTGTTCGTGACGTTCTGGCGGCACAGGACTTCGTCTACACCACCGTCGCGATGGCACCGGCGGGCATGGAAGCGCCGCAGAAGATCGAGATCATCAGCGACGTGCTGGTCGCCCCTGAAGATCCCTGGCGGTGCTGGCGGCCATGGCTGACCCGGCCGTTCGTCTCGTCACCCTGACGGTCACGGAAAAAGGGATACTGCCGCGGCGCCGGTGATCAACCGCTCGACCTCGATCATCCGGATGTCGGGCACGACCTGAGCCGCGACGGTGTGGCCTCTGACAGCCGACCCCGCGCCGCACCGCGTACCGCACCCGGCTTCATCGTGCAGGCGCTGGCCCGGCGGCGGATCAGGGGGATCGCGCCTTTCACTTTGCTGTCGCTGGACAACCTGCCCGGCAATGGCCGGGTGCTGCGCGCAGCCGTGCTCGCGATGGCTGAGCGCCTCGATCGGCTTAGCCGACTGGATCGCCCGTGAGGTGCGCTTTCCCTGCTCCATGGTCGACCGCATCGTTCCGCGACGACCCCGGATCTGGTCGCGCAGGTGGAGGCAGCAACCGGCATGCGTGACGAGGCCGTCGTCGCGCACGAGCCCTTCTTCCAGTGGGTGCTTGAGGACGATTTCGGCGAGGGCCCGAGACCGGCGTTTGAGGACGCGGGGGTGCAGCTGGTGGCGGATGTCGAGCCCTTCGAGCGCATGAAGCTGCGGATGTTGAACGGCACGCACACGGCGCTGGCCTATATCGGCACGCACGCAGGACACGAAACTGTCGCGGAGGCTATGGCTGATCCAGCTGTCTGCGTGCATCGAAGCACTGTGGTCACGGGAACTGGCGCCCTCGCTCATCGCTCCGCCCGTGACCGACCTCGACGCTTATGCCCAAGTGCTGAAGGCCAGATACCAGAACCCCAATATCCGTCACCGTCTGGACCAGATTGCGATGGATGGCAGCCAGAAGCTGCCGCCGCGCATCCTCGATCCCTTGTTCGAAAATCTCGGTGCCGGGCGCTCGATCGACGGTCTGCTCGATGTCGTGGCCGCTTGGATGCGGTTCGTTGAGCGCGCGGCGACTCAGCAAAAGACCGCTGGCCGATCCGCTGGCAGACAGCCTGCTTACTGCGGCCCGTGACGCTGGCGGGAGGGCTGAAGCTCTGGTTGCCGGCCTGCTGGCCATCGAGCCGATCTTCGCAGCTTACCGGGTCGATGCCATCTCCGCTGCCCTGATCGAGCGCCTGACACGAGACCGTCCAAATTAATCGAGCCCCGGCGTCGGTCTGACAACACTTCGTCGCATCCGTGCTGGATGGCCCCCGGTTGTGCCCACACCCTCAAGCCACGCTCACAACACCAGCTTTCATCGGGAGATAAACGTGTTTAACCCCACTCAGCAGGACGTGGATCACTATTTCGAACGCGGCTACGCCATCCTTCCTGAAGCACTGAATGGCGACGAATTGGCGGTGCTGTCCTCAGTCTGCGATGAGCTGCTGCAGGAGCCGCCGGACGATGATCAGGGCGGCAAAGCCCACGATATCGGCAAGGGGGCAGGACCGGCGTTTTCTCCGCCACCGGCATCAGGACAAGGCCGCGCTGTCCGACTTTGTGCTCGGTCAGGGCATGCGGACGATGATTTCACCGTTCATCGGCGCGACACCGCATCTGTTCAACGAACAATTCGTGGTCAAAGGGCCCAAAACCGGGGCTGCCTTCGCGTGGCATCAGGACAGCGGCTACGTCGGCTTCGACCACGCGCCGTACCTGTCGGTCTGGATCGCTGTCGACGACACCACCGCTGAAAATGGACCGGTGTTTGTGTTGCCGCGCAACCTGCGAGAGGATACTTCGATCGAGGATCATCAGTGGGACGCCGAGGGCAAGGAGATGGTGGGCTACCGGGGCAGTGATCCGGGGTTGCGGCCATTGTCCCGGCAGGGTCGGTGGTGCTGTTCTCATCGGTGACGCTGCACCGGTCCTCCCCCAACACCACGGACCACCCGCGCCGGGCCTATCTGGCACAGTTTTCCGGGGCGCCATTGCTCGACCCCGCGACCGGGGCGCCCAAGACCTTCGCCGTACCGCTCTGACCGCTCGGCAGGCGATGGGGATTGCGGTTGAGGCTTTGGCCTCGGGGGCTATAGTGAACCGGCTGAGACCCACAGGAGCCGCCGCGCCATGACGCAGGCTGAACGCCCGTCTGAAGCCCCCTCAACGTCGCGCTGATCGGCGTTGGGATGGTGGCAAAAACCCACCTCCGCGCCGTGCGTGATCTGGCGCCGCTGGTGCGGTTACGCGGTGTCCTCGCCACCACGCCCGAGCGGGCGCAGGCCTTTGCCGATACCGCCGCGCGCGAGGAAGGCGTCGGCGCTGTGGTGGCTGACCCCGATCTGGAAGCCCTGATCGCCGTCGCGGCGCTGGATTTCGCGATTGTGCTGACCCCGCCCAATGCCCGTCAGGCCATCGTCGAGGGCCTGTGCGCCGCCCGGATGCCGATCCTGATGGAGAAGCCGGTCGAGCGTGATCTGGCCCGGGCAACGGCGCTGGTCGAGACCTGCGAGCGGGCCGCGAACCCGCTGGGTATTGTGTTTCAGCATCGCTTTCGTTCGGTCTCCGAACAACTCGCCACGCTGCTGCAAGACGGCGCGCTGGGCGCGGTGGGTTTGGTCGAAGTCAGCGTGCCCTGGTGGCGGGAGCAGGCTTACTACGACGAACCGGGGCGGGGGACTTTCGCCCGTGACGGCGGCGGTGTGCTGATCTCGCAGGCGATCCACAGCCTCGATCTGATGCTGTCGCTGGTCGGCGACGTGTCCCGGGTTCAGGCGATGGCGGTGCGGACCCGGTTCCACGATATGGAAGCCGAGGACTTTGTCAGCGCCGGTCTGACCTTCGTCAGCGGGGCCGTCGGCTCTCTGCAGGCCTCGACGGCTCAATACCCCCCGGCGGTGCCGAGTTTATCATCGTCCACGGCGACAAGGGTGTGGCCCGGCTGGGCGCGGGGCAGCTCGCGCTGGACTGGCGCGATGGCCGTGGCAAGGAGATCGTGGGCGAGGCCGGGAGCACCCGGCGGCGCCGACCCCATGGCCTTCACCCACGCCCTGGCACCAATCGGTGATCGAAGATTTTGCGCTGGCGTTGCAGCAGGGCCGGGCGCCGCGCGTGACCGGCCGCGAAGCGCTGCGCGTGCACCGGCTGATCGACGCGCTGATTGCCTCCTCTGGTGCGGGTCGCGCCGTCGACCTGAACCTCGACCTCGACCTCGACCTCGCATCCCCTGACTGAAGACCTGAAAGCCTGCCTGTCATGACAGACAAACTCCGCGTTGCCGCGATCGGCCTCGACCACCGCCACATTTACGGACAGGTGGGCTCCATGCTCGGCGTGGGTGCCGAGCTGGTCGGTTACTGGACAGAGGGCGAGCCCCAGCCGCTGGCGGGCTTCCAGAAGCGGTTTCCGGAGGCTCGCCGATTTGCCGACCGCCGGGCGCTGCTCGAAGACCCCAGCGTCGATCTGGTGCTGATCGCCGCCATCCCCGCCGACCGCGCGGCACTGGCGATCGAAGCCATGCGACACGGCAAGGACGTGATGACAGACAAGCCCGGCTGCACCACGCTGGAACAGCTGGCGCAACTGCGCGCGACCGTGGCCGAGACCGGGCGGATCTGGTCGGTCGACTTCTCCGAGCGGTTTGAGGTGGCATCGGTGACCAGAGCCGCAGAACTGGTGCAGGCCGGGGCCATCGGACGGGTGGTTCAGACCGTGGGCTGGGCCGCATCGGCTCAACCGTGAGACCCGGCCGTGGTGGTTCTGGGACCGCGCGCAGTATGGCGGGTTCTGACTGATATTGCCTCCCACCAGATCGACCAGTTTCTGTATTTCACCGGCTCTGCGGATGCGGAAATTGCCCATGCCTCGGTAGCGAACTTCGCCAACCCGGATGATCCCGGGCTGCAGGATTTTGGCGAGATCGTGCTGCGTTCGGATCAGGGTCACGGATATATCCGGGTCGACTGGTACACGCCCGATGCCCTGCCGACCTGGGGCGATGGCCGGCTGACCATTCTGGGCACCGAGGGCACCATCGAAATCCGCAAATACGTCGACGTTGCCGGGGCTGACGGCATCGACCATCTGTATCTGGTCAACGCCACCCGCTGCGAGAAGATCGATTGCAGCGACGCGGGCTATCCCTACTTCGCGCGGCTGGCCGCCGACGTGCGCGACCGGACGGAAACCGCGATGAGTCAGGCGCACTGTTTCAAAGTCTGTGAACTGGGATTGATGGCGCAGGCCATGGCCGACAAGGACGCTGCCGCGTGTTACGCCGGGGCGGCGGGGGTCAGACCGCATGACCCGGCGCGTTGCCATTGCCGGGGCCGGCATCGGTCGTGAGCACCTCCATGCCTATCAGAACCTGCCCGAGCGTTTCGAGGTTGCGGTGGTCTGTGACCGCGACGAAGCGCGCGCCAGGACATCGCCGCAGGCGCTGGGATTGCCACGGCCGGGGCGGTCGAAGAGGTGTTGGCCGACGACAGCATCGACGTGATTGACGTCTGCCTGCCGCCGTTTCTGCATCTGCCGGTTTCGGTGCAGGCCTTAGAAGGCGGGCAAGCACGTGGTCTGCGAGAAACCCATGGTGACCAGCCTGCGCGAGGCGGACCAGCTGGCCGCCGCAATCGCCGCCAGTGGCAGGGTCTTCAGCCCGGTGTTTCAGTACCGTTTTGGCCCCGGGATGGCCAAGCTGCAGGCCTTGATCAACGCCGGTCTGGCGGGCAAGCCACTGGTCGCCAGCATCGAAACTCACTGGAATCGCGACGCGGCACCTACGCCAACCCGTGGCGCGGGACGTGGAAGGGCGAGCAGGGCGGGGCCGTGCTCGGGCACGCCATCCATGCACACGATTTTCTGTGCGCCGTATTCGGGCCGGTCGCGCGCCTCTCGGCCTTCACGGGCACCCGTGTGAACCCGATCCAGACCGAGGATTGCGCCTCGATCTCAATGCAGATGGAGAGCGGCGCTTTGGCGACCTCGTCCATCACGCTGGGCGCAAACGACGACACCAGCCGCTATCGCTTTGTGTTTGAAAACCTAACGGCCGAAAGCGGGCTGCTGCCTACGCCCCGGCCAGCGATGGCTGGACCTTCAGCGCGCGCGGGGCGACGACGCAGGAACAGGTGCTTGCCGTGCTGCACCGACGTGCCCCCGGTGCGGCAGGGTTTCGAGGGCTTTCTGGAGGCCTTCGACGACGACATCGAGGGCAAGCGGAACCGTGCCGTGACCTTCGAAGACGGGCGCCGGTCGCTGGAGCTGGTGACGGCAATCTATCAGTCGGCCCGCTTGGGCGAGGTCGTCGACCTGCCGCTGACCGACAGCCCGCTCTATGACAGCTGGATGCCAGCGGGGTGAGCGCATGAAACAGACCTGGCGCTGGTTCGGACCCAAGGATCTGGTGACCGTCGATGACATGCGACAAGCCGGGGTTGAGGGCGTGGTGACGGCGCTCCATCACCGTCCGCCGGGTGCGGTGTGGACGCTCGATGATATTCGCCAGCGACAGGCCGAAATGGCCACCATGGCCGACGGCAGCCCCTCGACCCTGCGCTGGGACGTGGTCGAGAGCCTGCCGGTTCCGAGGGCGATCAAGCAGCAACAGGGCGACTGGCGGGCGCATCTGGACGCCTATCGCCAGAGCCCCCTCGAAGCACTGGCGCAGGCCGGGATCGCGGTGGTCTGTTACAACTTCATGCCCATCCTCGACTGGACCCGCACGGATCTGGCGCAGCCCCAGCCCACCAGGCGCTACCGCCATGGCTTTCGACGCGGTCGATTTCGCCGCCTACGATATTTTTATTCTTACACGGGATGGCGCCGAAGCCTCGTTCGAGCCTGAGATCGCCGAGGCCGCGCGGCAGCGCTTCACCGACATGGACGATGCGCGGCGGCAGGCGCTGGCCGAAACTGTAACCTTCGGCCTGCCGGGCGCGGCGCAGTCCTTCAGCCTGCAGGACGTGCGCGACCTGCTTGCGCTCTACGGCATCTCAGCCGACCAGCTGCGCGCGCACTTCGTTGATTTTCTCGAAGCTGTGGTGCCGACCGCGGAGCGGCTGGGGCTGCGGCTGTGCTGTCACCCCGACGATCCGCCGTTTCCGCTGTTGGGGTTGCCGCGGGTGGTCTCGACCGAGGCCGATTACGCGTCCTTCTGGACCGGGTCGACAGCCCGCAAACGGGGTGACGATGTGCAGCGGGTCGCTGGGGGTCAGGATGACAACGACCTGCCCGGGATGATGGATCGGCTGGGCGACCGAGTTCATTTCCTGCACCTGCGCAACGTCAGCACGAAGGGGGCGGAGCAGGAGCAGGGGCTGTACCGCTCGTTCTTCGAAGACGAACACCTGTGCGGCAACACCGACATGGTGGCTTTGCTCGCCGCTGTTCATCGCGAAGAGACCCGCCGCAGGGCTGCGGGCCGGGCCGACTGGTCGATCCCTGCGGCCGGACCACGGGCAGGACATCCTCGACGATCAGGGGCGGAACACCTTCGGCTATCCTCTCATCGGTCGGCTGAAAGGTTTGGCCGAACTGCGGAATCTGGACGGCGCTGGACCACCCCTGATCTCAGGGTCGGCAGCGGTTAAACGACCCGCAAACCGCAGTGCACGCGCAGTTCTGCTTCTTTATTTATGAGATCACGAGTCAAAGCAGAAAATTGCAGTTTCAGACCTTCTAATATCAGACGTTTTCGGGTTAAGAGTAGAGCAGCTCCGGGTGTGGACCAAATGCGGTCCAGCGCCTGACGAGTTGGTGAAGGCTCGGGGAAGCCTTCGTCCAAATCGGATGAATGCTAAGGAGGAAAGGCATGAAAATCCAAACCACTTTCGCACTGTTTGCGAGCGTTGTTGCAGCGGGCTTTGTCGCCCAGGCGGCACTGGCTGATGAAATTGATTTCCTGTGCTGCAGGACCAGAACGAATGTGAAGTGATCGAGAGCATGGCTGCGGACTTTACCGCTGCTACCGGCCACACAGTCAAAACAACCACCGTTGGTTACGACATCATTCGTAGACCAGCTGGAAAACCAGCTGCAGACCGATGCTGCGCCAGACGTTGCGCGTGTGACCAACCTCGGTGGCTTCAACAAGTACTACCTCGACCTCGCGCCTTACGTTGATGCGGTTTCTGGGAAGCAAAACTACTCTGCGACGCTGCGCTTGGTTCCGCGCACCGGGTGGTGAAGATCAGGGCATCTACGGCTGGATGACCCAGCTGACCGTGACCGGTCCATACGTCAACGTCACCATGTTCGACGACGCTGGTGTCGACATGCCGGAAGAGGGCGCGACCTGGGATGACTGGATGGACGCTCTGCGTGAAGTCAAGGACACCCTTGGCATCTCCATCTGGCCTCGCAATGGACCGTACCGCTCACCGTTGGGCTGGTCCTGCGTTCTCCTACGGCGCTAAGTTCTTTGACGACGCCGGTGAGCCAATCCTCGTTGACGACGGCTTCGTTCCTTCGCTGAGACCTTTGTTGGTTGGCACGAAGAAGGCCTGATGCCTGCTGATGGTTGGCCTGCTGGTTCTGGTACGCTTACCGTAACGCTGCGCCACTGTTCCTTGATGGTTCGGTTGCTATGCACATGTCCGGTTCATGGATGATCGGTAACTACGCTAACAACATCACTGACTTTGAGTGGAAAGCTGTTCCGATCCCATGGTGCCGGCGGTTGTGGTGCTATGCCGGGCGGCGCTGGTCTGGTTGCCTTTGCAACCACCGACGTTCCTGAAGCATCCGCTCAGTTCATTAACTTCATGGCGCAGACCGAAAATGCTGAGAAGTTCGCAGCTTCAACTGCCAACATCACCGCCCACCAGGGCCTGCAGGCCACTGGCGTAGACTACCAGGGTGTTCCGGCAGCCGTTGCTGATGCTCTGTCCGTATTCGCAGCCAACGCCGGCAAGTCCGCTGACTCCACGCCACAGGCTTACACCTTCCAAGGTTACGCCAAGAACTTCGCCATCTACGGCATTGTTCCTGACTACATCACCAAGGCAATCAACGGTGAAATGTCGCTCGATGAAGCTCTGGCAGCCATCGACGCCGACGTTGCGGCGAAGATCGCTGAATAACCGGTAAGTCATGATCAAGGGGGCAGTGGCGATTCCGGTGCTGTCCCCTTTTCTTATCTGTCCAGTTTTCCGGCCGTGATCATCCCAGGGAAGTGAAGCACTATGATTGAAGCGCTGACCAATGCCTTCTCAGGCACGTTCTGGCCCTACGCGCTGGTCGCCTACGTTGATCGTTGGCTTCTTCGTCACCCGACCCACCGGCGGCTTTGGCTCGCGCGTAATGAGCGCGGTCGGCTGGCCCATCGAAGTACTGCAGAAGGCCACCGGCTCGCGCGTGCTTCCCTATATGTTTCTGATCCCGAACCTGCTGATTTTCGGGCTCTATACATTCGCGCCGCTGTTCATCAACATCGGCTTCGCCGTCACGGATGGTCAAAGCATCAACTTCCCGAGCGTGAATTTCCGGCACCGACAACTTCGAGCGCCTGACCTCTGACGTTCAGATCGATACCGGCGGTGAAACCGCGAAGATGACAAGTTTCAGCAGGCGGTCGCCGATACGATCATCTTCGTGATCTTTCAGGTGCCGATGATGATCCTGTTCGCGCTGGTCACCGCGCTGGTGCTGAACCGTGATATCCGGGGCAGGGCGTTCTGGCGCTCGGTGTTCTTTTACCCGGTGATGCTCAGCCCGGTGGTGGTGGGGCTTCCTGTGGACGCTGATCCTCAAGCGCACGGGCGTGCTGTCGCTGACCCTGATGAACTGGGGCATCCTCGATGAACCAATCCAGTGGCTCTCGGATACCTCCTGGTCGATGTTCTGGTCCATCTTTGTCTACACGTGGGCGCACTTGGGCTTCTACATGCTGATCCTGCTCGCCGGGCTGCAGGCCATTCCAAAGATCTCTATGAAGCCGCGAAAAATGGATGGAACGCCGGGTTGGCGCATGCTGTGGCGGATCACTCTGCCGCTGCTGATGCCGACGCTGCTGGTCGTCACCATTCTATCGATGATCAAAGCCTTCAGGCCTTCGAAGAACTCTACGCCATGCAGGTCCGCTGGATCTCTGTGGTGTTCCTACATCTTCGAAACTTCCGGCCTGCGGGTCAGCCGACAGCCCACGGTCTGGGGATCGCGGCAATGGCTTCGCTGCTCATCGCCATCGTGCTGATGATCCTGTCGCTCCCTTCAACTCTGGCTGACCGCGCGTCAGACCCGGCTCTAGAGGGGGCGCGAACCATGACAGCAGTCTGGCAATTCCTGAGCAGCACCAAGGCAAGGGCGGTCGCCTCACCCTGGGCGACTGGCTGTCCTACAGCTATCTCGTCATCGGTTTCCTTTGTGATTTTCCTGCCGGTGATGTGGATCGTGCTGAACTCGTTCAAGTCAGCCTTCCAGCTGGATAAGCAGGATCTTTCGCTGCTGCCGACTGGACTTCGTCCGGGTGGCGCGGGCGACGGTGAATGATGAAGGCGGCAAAGACATCTTCATCATGAGCGATCTCCCGGATTGGGTGCTGAACTGGAAAGACCTTGAGGCCGAAGAACGCTCCAGCATGGACATTGACAGTTTTCTGCGCGGTACAGCGGTAATGAATTCTATGTGCTTCGCTCGCATCTGGGGCTTGGTCGATGGCCTGGCCCGTGAGCTGGTTGAAGAAGAACCTACCCGAATGGCTGCCGCGTTACAGCACCCTGCCATCAGCGTCCAAGGCAAATTTCGACGTTGATGCAGTTCTGGATTCCGTCAACACCAGAAGAAGCCGGCTGCTGGCCGAATGGATGGGGGTCAAGCCGTTCAAGGCCAACAAGCTGATCTCACAAATTCTGGTTACAGCACCGAACCCTAACACCGGGCATCGTGCTGCAGTGGGCTGTCAGCACAATCAACCCGATGAACGAAACAACCGCCCGCCGTTCTGGTGGGTGGGCGACGCGTCCAAAGTTGTCAAGCTCGACTGAAACGCTGGAAACGCGGCGTTCCCTGCGTCCTTCGTGGAGCAACTACGTCGACCCGCTGCAGAGCAATGCCAACAACATCAGCGTGAACTTCAACAGTTGCTACACCAACTCGGTGCTGGTGACGATGATCGCGACGGTGATTACGCTGCTGATTAACTCGATGGCAGCCTTTGCGCTGGCGAAATACAAGTTCCGGGGTCAGAGAGCTGATGTTCGTCATGATCCTTGCGACTTTGATGGTGCCGCCTGCGGTTACGCTGGTCGGGGTGTTCAAGATGATCACCATGACCGGGTTGTCTGGATCGATCTGGGGGTGATTATTCCCGGAGCGGCAACGCCCGCCGGGGTCTTTCTGCTGCGCCAGTACATGCTGACCATCCCTGAAGAGCTGATCGAAGCGGCCCGAATGGACGCGGCCAGCGAGTGGAAGGTCTACTGGAAGATCGTTCTGCCGCTGGCGCTGCCCGCGATCGCGGCGCTTGGGGATCCTGTCGGTCATCTGGCGCTGGAATGACCTGATCGTGCCCATGGTGGCGATTGCCACCGCCAAGGAAGCCTACACGATCCAGCTCTGTCTGCTCGAATTCCGGGGTGAGTTCTACGCCGCCGAACACTACCGGCTTGCCGTTGTCAGCCTGATCCCGACCACCTTGGTCTTTGTCTTCCTGCAGCGTTACATTACGACCGGCATTGCCAACACGGGGATGAAATAGCGCACTATGGCCACTTTAGAGCTGAAACAGATCCGCAAGACCTACGACGACACCGAGGTGATCCACGGCGTTGATCTGCTGATCGAATCCGGTGAGTTCTGCGTATTCGTCGGCCCGTCGGGCTGCGGTAAATCCACGCTGCTGCGCATGATCGCTGGTCTCGAAGACATCACCGCGGGTGACGTCGAGATCGAAGGCGACGTGTTGTCAGCCGGGTCCCCGCAGCGCAGCGCGGTCTGGCCATGGTATTCCAGTCCTATGCACTCTACCCGCACATGACCGTGCGTCAGAACCTGTCCTTCAGGCTGGAAAACCTGCGCATGTCCAAGGAGAGATCGACAGCCGCGTTGCCGAAGCTGCGCGGATGCTGCAGATCGAAGAGCTGCTGCAGCGCCGTCCGGGGCAGCTCTCGGGCGGTCAGCGTCAGCGTGTCGCCATCGGCCGTACCGTGGTGCGCGAGCCCAAGGTATTCCTGTTCGACGAACCACTGTCCAACCTCGACGCCGAACTGCGCGTGGCCATGCGCGGTGAGATCGCCGCCCTGCACCAGCGCCTGGGCAACACCATGGTCTACGTAACCCACGACCAGGTCGAGGCCATGACCATGGCCGACAAGATTGCGGTGATGCGTGCCGGGATCATCGAGCAGTACGGCTCGCCGCTGGACCTTTATAACTTCCCGGCCAACCTGTTCGTTGCGGGCTTCATTGGCTCCCCGCGGATGAACTTCATCAGCGGCACCATCGCCTCGCGCACCGACAAGACGGTGACGCTGGCGCTGGTTGGCGATCACCGGGTCGCGCTGGACGCCAAGCGCTTTGGCGGTGATGTCGGGGAAGAGATCGAGATGGGCGTCCGTGCCAACCACCTTGAAATCGCTAAAAGCGACAAGGATGCCGACCTACGGGTTGAGGTAAACGCGGTCGAACAGCTGGGCGGTGAAACGTACCTTTACGGCACCGTCGGCGGCGCTGTTCCCTTCACGGTGAACGTGCAGGGCCAATCCAAGATCGCGGCCGGTGACACTGTGCCTGTGAAGCTTAGCGCCGAGCTGGTCCACGTTTTTTCCAAACGTTCCACGCTGTCGCTGTTGCAAACGGCCTGAGCCCCTTGCTCCGGACGGTACCATGACCAATCCGGCTTTCCGCAAGACCAAGCGCTCCTTGCCCATTGCCCTGCTGCGCGCGCGCGAACAGGTGATGGAACCCATCCGCGCCATGCTCGCCGACAGCGGTGTGACGGAGCAGAAGTGGCGCGTGTTGCGGGTGCTCGAAGAGGCCGGTGAAATCGAGCCGACCGTGATCGCGCGGGAGGCGTGCCTGCATCTGCCCAGCCTGTCCCGGATCCTCAAAACCATGGAGCAGGATGGACTTGTCCAGCGGCGGGAAGACGAGCAGGACCGGCGTAAGACGGTCATCGCCATATCCGAGGCCGGGCGCGCCATCCTCAGCGAGCACGCGGCGCAGTCTGCGGCCATCCTCGTCGATATCGAGCGCCGTCTGGGTGCGGAGAAGATCGAGGCTATGCTCGACCTGCTCGAAGAGCTGACGGACGATCCTGGAGGCCGTTGCACCACCCGAACCCTAGTGCACTCAACCCTGCTACGAGGGACCGCTAGGACGATAGCGACGCCGGGTACATCCGGTTGAGCGCCGCCAGCGCCTCCGCCTGCACCTGTGCATCGCTCAGGCGCTCCAGCGCATCGGCATCCGAGCCGCCGTGGAAGGCGACGAGGATCGGCACCCCGGTGCTCGGCATCAGGTTGACGAACTGGTTGAACCGTCCCGGCGCGGCGTCGTGCAGGATGCGCAGCACGCCGGGGTCCCAGAACGGGCGGTCGAACCTGAGGCAGACCTTGGACAGTAACCCCACGCCCATCCGATTGATCGCGTCCTGCTTCCCGTCGGGCAGGGCGGGGGCGAAGGTGATGCTTCCGGCCTTCAGCACGCCCAGCGGCACGGTCACCACCGCGGCATCAAAGCTGGCCGCCGTTGAGCCGTCTGCCGGCTGTGATGCCAACGCCAGCCGGGCCGCCGTGGTCAATACGGGTGACGGGCAGGCCAGTCAGGAGACGGTAGTTCCCGGCCAGCGCCGGGATCAGCTGGTCATAGCCAGCGGGAATGACGGCATCCGGGCCACCGTACCAATCGCCCTCGGTATAGGCCTCGCGGCCGAGCTGGTGAGGGTCCGCGCCGAAGGCGTGCTGGACCTCGGCGATCTGGTAGAGCCAGTCCGGCCCGCTGTAGAGCCGGCGGCGCTCGCCCCGGGCATCGCGGAGCACGCCGCTGTCGTAGTTGGTGTTGACCCATTTCACGCCCCGACTGCGCGCGATGCGGCTGAGTGGATTGCCGCGCGTGCCGTGGATCCACGAAGCCCCAAGATCCAGCGGCAGCCCGAGGCTGCGGTCGGTGTGGACCCGGCCGCCCACGCGGTCCCGGGCCTCGATCACCGTCACCTCGTAGCCCGCTTCGCTGAGTGCTTGTGCGGCACCGAGGCCGGAAAAGCCCGCGCCGATGACGGCGACCCGTCCCTGCCTTGGCCCCTTGGCGGCGAGGCGCTCGGCGGCATCCCAGCCGGACTGCAGGGCGCCATGGACCGTCGCCGGACAGTCGCGGTCGGTCGCTTCACCTGCGAAAAAGAGCTGGTCGCCGACCGGGCTGCCCAGCACCAGACGGTCACGGGCCCGGGCGTTTTTGGAAATGTAGGAATAGGCACCCAGCGCCCAGGGGTCGGCCCGCCAGCGGGTGAAAATCATCCCTTCCAACCGGGCCGATGCAGCGGGTGCTGGCGCTGCAAGGGCAGAGCCGGGCAGGGCGGCGGTCACGCCGCCCAGCCAAGCTGCAACGCCGCTGGCGCCCAGCAGGCCTCCACCACCAAGCAGGCGCAGATGCCCACGCCTGGACGTGGTTGTTTGTGGCTGAGCGCAGTAGAGCGGGTGGCTTTGGGCTTCACGGGATAGGGGTCCTGTTCCTTCGGGGGTATTCAGGCAAAACCATGATCCCTGATTTTGCCATTTCTGCGGCGGGGCGTGCCGGGGAAAAGGCGATGGGGCAGGTCCGGAGCCTCCCTTCGCGGTTGACGCCCTGATGGTATTTGCTTAACATGTTAAGCAAATCAGGAGTGAGCATGCCGCACCTTTCGATCCAGTATTCGCCCCAACTCGACCAGAGCCACGATATCAAGGCTTTGTGCGAGCAGCTGGGCGAGGTCATGGTCGAGACCGGTGTTTTCCCCCGCGCCGGGGTTCGGGTCCGTGCCTTTCCAGCGCACCATGAATTCGTCGCCGATGGCCATCCCGATAACGCTTTTGTCGCCATGCAGGCTTTTGTCGGCGCAGGCCGCAGCCTTGAAGACAAGCAAGGCGCCGGGCGCGCGATCTATGCCGTCGCCGAAGCCTTCTTCGCCGACCGGCTGGCTGGGGGGCATTTCCTGCTGTCGTTCGAGATATTCGAGAATGACCCGGCGCTCAGTTGGAAGCGCAACACCATCCTGCGGCTCGGCTCACTGAACCAGCGTCCAAAGACCTCAGACCGCAAACCACAAACAACAGGCACAGCCATGACCCTCGAAGACAACCTCGCCCGCGCGGAGGGCTACCTACAGCAATTCAAGGCCCAGCCGATCCTGCACCGCATTGGCGGCAAGGACGTGGCGGCCAGCGATGGCCAGACGTTCGAAAGCCTGTCGCCGGTTGACCTGTCGGTGCTGGCATCGGTGGCGCAGGGGACAGTCGAGGATATCGATGCGGCCTGTCAGGCGGCCAAGGATGCCTTTGCGGACTGGGCGGCAACCTCCGGCGCCGAGCGTCGAGCCATCCTGCACGCCATCGCCGACGGCATCGTTGCACGGAAGGAGGAGATTGCCTTCCTCGAGTGTCTGGATACCGGCCAGAGCCTGCGGTTCATGTCCAAGGCTGCGCTTCGGGCGGCGGACAACTTCCGTTTCTTCGCCGACCGTGCACCCGGCGCGCGCGACGGCCAATCGCTCTACGGCAACAACCAGATCAACATGACCAACCGCGTACCGCTTGGCCCGGTCGGGGTGATCACGCCGTGGAACACGCCGTTCATGCTGTCGACCTGGAAGATCGCGCCCGCGCTGGCCTGCGGCTGTACGGTCGTGCACAAGCCCGCCGAGTTCTCACCGCTGACCGCCCGGCTGCTGGTCGAAATCGCCGAGGAAGCGGGCCTGCCCGCCGGGGTCTGGAACACCGTTAACGGCATGGGCGAGGTCGCGGGCAAGGCACTGACCGAGCACCCTGCCATCCGCGCCATCGGCTTTGTCGGCGAGAGCCGCACGGGTTCGATGATCATGAAGCAGGCCGCCGACACCCTCAAGCGTGTGCACTTCGAGCTGGGGGGCAAGAACCCGGTGATCGTGTTCGAGGACGCCGATCTCGAGCGTGCGGCCGATGCGGCCGTATTCATGATCTACTCGCTCAACGGCGAGCGCTGCACTTCGTCCAGCCGCCTGCTGGTCCAGAACAGTATCCACGACACGTTCATCGAAATGGTGGTCGAGCGCGCCAAGGGCATTCAGGTCGGCCATCCGCTCGACCCCAAGACCACCATCGGCCCGCTGATCCACCCCGTGCACGAGAAAAAGGTGCTGGAGTACTTCCAGATTGCCCGCGACGAGGGCGCGACCGTCGCCCTGGGCGGGGAGAAGGTCGGCGAGGCCGGCTGTTATGTCGGTCCGACCCTGTTCACCAATGCCACCAATGACATGCGGATCGCGCAAGAAGAGATTTTCGGCCCGGTGCTCACGGCTATCGGCTTCGATACCGAAGAAGAGGCGCTGGCGCTGGCCAACGACACCCAATACGGCCTCACCGGCTATCTGTGGACGGCCGATGTTACCCGTGCGCTGCGATTTACCGACCGGCTCGACGCTGGCATGATCTGGGTCAACTCCGAGAACCTGCGCCACCTGCCGACGCCCTTCGGCGGCAACAAGGCCTCGGGCATTGGCCGCGACGGGGGCGACTGGTCCTTCGACTTCTACATGGAGACCAAGAACATTGCCTTCGCCACGTCTCAACACCGCATTCCGAAGCTCGGAGGCTGAGCCCCATGCCCTTACCTGAGTTCAATCTCTACCCCGCCTTCAACACCATTCGGCTCAGCCATATCGAGCTGGTGGTCACGGATCTGGCCGCCAGCCGTCACTTCTACGTCGATACCCTCGGCCTGCAGGTCACCCACGAGGACTCGGACCAGATCTTCCTGCGTGCCATGGAAGAGCGCGGGCATCACTGCGTGATCCTCACCCGTGGGGAGACCCCCTGCGTGCGCTACACGGCCTACAAGGTCTGGGACGACGCGGACCTCGACCGGGCGCAGGACTACTTCGAAGCCAAGGGCATCGAGACCAGCTGGGTCGAGCGGCCTTTTCAGGGACGGACGCTGCGGCTGCGGGATAACCACGGGGTGCCGATTGAGTTCTACCGCGACATGGAGCGCCTGCCGAACATCACCCAGAAATACGCGCTCTATCGCGGGGTTCGGCCGCTGCGCATCGACCATTTCAACGTCTTCTCCCCCAACGTCGACGAGAGCGTCGCCTTCTACAACGACTTCGGCTTCCGGACGACGGAGTACACCGAAGATGAGGAAACCGGCGCGCTCTGGGCCGCATGGTTACACCGTAAGGGCGGGGTCCACGATGTTGCCTTTACCAACGGCAAGGGACCGCGCATGCACCATACGGCGTTCTGGGTGCCGACCCCGCTGGCGATCATCGATCTGCTCGATATCATGGCGACCACCGGCTACGTCGACAACATCGAGCGCGGGCCGGGGCGGCATGGCATCTCCAATGCTTTCTTCCTCTACGTGCTCGACCCCGATGGCCACCGGACCGAGATCTACTGCTCGGACTACCAGACGCTGGACCCGGACCATGAGCCGATCCGCTGGGACCTCAAGGACAAGCAGCGCCAGACCCTGTGGGGGGCGCCTGCGCCGCGGTCCTGGTTCGAGCATGGCATGCCTTTCGAGGGGCAGGCGGTGCGCGAGCCCGACCTGACCGCCAGCCCGATCATCGCACCCTGAAACCACTCTCAGAAACCCGCAAGCCGGAAAGGCCCGATGACCATGCGCTACGTCTCCTTTGAAACGTCTCAAGGCCTACCCAAGTTCGGCGCCATGGTCGGGGATGACCACATCTGCGACCTGAGCGAGGGCGACTGGCTCGACCTCAGCGATGTTGCCGAAGACGAGGCGTGGGATGCGCTGGCCGAGAGCGTGGACCCGGAACGCCGCGACTTCGCGGTGGCCGACGTGCGCATGCTGCCGCCGCTGACCCGGCCGGGCAAGATTCTGTGCGTTGGCGTCAACTATCCAGACCGGAATGCCGAATATAAGGACGGCTCGGGCGCGCCGCAGTTCATGTCGCTGTTTCCGCGCTTCATCGACGGTTTCAACGGGCCGGGCGAGAGCCTGATCCGCCCGCCGGAGAGCGAGCAGCTGGACTACGAGGGCGAGATCGTCATCGTCATCGGGCAGGGCGGTCGCCGCATCCCGGAGGCCGAGGCCTACGACCACATCGCGGCGGTAACGCTGTGCAATGAAGGCACGATCCGCGACTGGGTGCGCCACGCCAAGTTCAACGTGACGCAGGGCAAGAACTGGGACCGCTCGGCGGCCATGGGGCCGTGGCTCATGCCCTTCACCGGCCCCGAGATGATCCACGGCGTGACGCTGGAAACCCGCGTGAACGGGGAGGTGCGCCAGCACGATAACACGGCCAACATGATCTTCGGCTTTCCCAAGATCATCAACTACATCTCCACCTTTACCACCCTGCACCCCGGCGACATGATCGTCACCGGCACCCCGACCGGTGCTGGCGCGCGCTTTGACCCGCCGATCTGGCTGCGCCCGGGCGACGTGGTCGAGGTCGAAGTGCCGACCATCGGCACCCTGCGCAACGGGATCGAGGATGAAACCCCATGAGCCTGACAGACACCCAGCGCGACGCCTTTGCCAAAGCCCTGTTCGACGCCGATCGCCGCCAGAGCCAGATTCCACTGATCAGCCAGCAGCACCCGGGGCTGGATATGGAAGACGCCTACGCCATTCAGGCGGCGCTGGTGCGCCGTTTCGTCGACGCCGGGCGGGTGATCCGCGGCTGGAAGATCGGCCTGACATCGAAGGCGATGCAGTACGCGCTCAACATCGATATTCCGGACAGCGGCGTGCTGTTCGAAGACATGTTCTTCGACAACGGCGGCGCAGTGCCGACCGAACGCTTTATCGTTACCCGGATCGAGGCGGAAATCTGCTTCATCATGAAAGACGACCTGCAAGGCCCGGGCGTCACGGCGGCAGACGTGATCGCGGCGACTGAAAGTGTCTGCCCGTCGCTGGAGATCCTCGACACCCGCATCATCCCCAAAGACCCCGACACCGGCGCCATCCGCAAGGTCACCGACACCATCAGCGACAATGCGGCCAATGCCGGGATCGTGCTGGGTGACGAGCGCCATGCCATCGACGCCTTCGACCTGCGCTGGGTCGGCGCCATCGTCAGCCGCGACGGCGAGGTCGAGGAAACCGGGCTGGGTGCCGGCGTGCTCAATGACCCGGTGGAGGGCATCGTCTGGCTGGCCAACCGGCTGGCGCAGTACGGCGACAAGATCAGCGCCGGAGACGTGGTGCTTAGCGGGTCGTTCATCCGGCCGGTACAGGCCCCCAAGGGATCGCTGATCGAGGCCGATTTCGGCGACTTCGGACAGGTTTCCTGCCGCTTCGTCTGAGCGGTTTTCCCCCGGATTCATTAAAGAAAACAGTTGCTTCATACCTGATTTACGATAATCATTCACATATGAATGATTTCGACATGAACAGTATCGATGCCTTGGGGCGAGCCAGCTTCGAAGCCAGCCTGCCGATGATGCTCTACCGCGTGCTTGACGCGATCATGCCCGCTTACCGCGCGCTGTTCGCCGAATACGGGCTGACCGAGCAGCAGTGGCGGGTTCTGCGCACCCTGTGGGACAACGAAAGCCTGTCGAGCACCGACGTGGCTGCGCGTACCCTGATCCCGGCGGCGAGCCTGGTCGGCGTGCTGGACCGGCTGGAGCGCAAGGGGCTGATCGCCCGGATCCGCTCGGTCGAGGACCGCCGCGTGGTCATCGCCAAACTGACGGCCGAGGGGCGGGCGCTGGAGCGCCAGATCGCGCCCCGGCTTGAAGACATTCAGGCCTCAGTTCGGGCCTGCGTCAGCCCCGAGCAGTGGCAGGCACTCACGCAGATACTGAAGGAATTCGAAGCCGGGCCCCGGCCCGTCGCTTCGCAGGAGGAGGACCGACAGCATGCTTAAGACCAACCCAACCGGCGCCGGCAAGGGCGTCCGCACCGCCGCCGAATACCTCGCCGGGCTGCAGGATGACCGCGAGGTCTGGACCGGCGGTGAGCGGGTCAAGGACGTCACCACCCACCCGGCGACCCGCCGCGGGGCAGCGACGCTGGCCGGCTTCCTCGAACGCCAGTCCGACCCGGCGCTGGTCGACACCCTGACTTACGAGGACGAGGATGGCGACCGCTGCGCCATGGCGTTCATGCTGCCCAAGTCCAAGGAAGACGTGAAGCGACGCGGCAAGGCTTACTACGAGTGGGCAACATGGTCGCACGGCATGTTCGGCCGGACCCCGATTATAAGAACGCCTCGCTGATGGCCTTCGCCGGTGCAGCGCAGTGGCTGGATCTGGGCACCGAGCGTGGGATGGGGAACCCTGACTTCACCCAGAACATGCGCAACTACTACGACTACGCGCGCAAAAACGATCTGGTGCTGACCCACACGCTGCTCAACCCGCACAAGTCCCACGCTGTTGCCGGGCAGGGGCGGTTTGACGACGAGGTTGCGCTGCACGTGGTCCGCGAGACCGATGCGGGGATCATCGTCAGGGGCGCGCGCCTGCTCGCCACCCTCGGGCCGACGGCGGACGAGATCGAGGTTTTTCCCTCGACCGTGCTCAAGGGTTCAGAGGAGAACATTCCCTTCGCCTTCGCCTTCGCCATTCCGATTGCCACCCCGGGGCTGAAGCTGCTGGCGCGCGATACCTATGATTTGGGCAAGAGCCATTTCGACGCGCCGCTGTCCTCGCGGTTCGAAGAAATGGACGCCGTCGTTATCTTCGACGACGTGCTGGTGCCGTGGGAGCGGTTGTTCATGTACCGCGAGCCGGGCCTGTGCAACCAGGCCTTCGCCAAGACCAACGCGGTCGTTCACATGATGCACCAGGTCGCTTGCGGTAAGCTGGCCAAGGCCGAGTTCATGGTCGGCCTGATGTCGGCGATCGCGCAGTCCTCGGCGCGTGACAAGGACCTGCACGTCAAGGGCATGATCGCCGAAGTGATGATGATGTGCGAGACGGTGCGGGCGCTGCTGTTCTCTGCGGAGGAGCAGGCACACGAAGACGAATGGGGCAACTGGATCCCGCTGCGTGGTCCGCTGGACACCTCGCGCAACCTGTTCCCCAAGATGTACCCGCGCATGGTTGAGATCCTGCAGCTGCTGGGTTCCAGCTCGCTGATGGCGACCCCGGCCGAGGCTGACTTCTCCAACGAAATTGCCCAGGACGTGGCCCGCTACTTTCAGCTTGCCAACCTCGAATCCCGCGATCGTGTGGCGCTGTTCCGGCTGGCGCACGATGTCTGCGTCAGCGGTTTTGGCAGCCGTCAGGCGCTGTACGAGCGGTTCTTCTTCGGCCCGCCCGCACTCATGCATTCGCTGTACTATGACCTCTATGACAAGGATCCGCTGATCGGCCGCGTCAACGAGCTGATCAAGGCTTGATGGAGGCTCCGGTCTTCCCCTAGTCTGGCGCGCAGTCAGTATGGGGAAGACGCGCTTGAGCCTCGATCAGAATTTCCAGCCGCCACAGCAGCAGCGCTACGACGTGGTAATTGTCGGCGGCGCCATGTACGGCTCGTCGATCGCGTGGTGGACGGCGAGCAACCCCGACTTCGACGGTTCCATTCTGGTGGTCGAGCGCGACCCCAGCTACGCTTTCGCCTCGACCAGCCACACCAATTCCTGCATCCGCCAGCAGTTCAGCAACGAAATCAACGTCCGCATCTCACAGTTTGGTGCACACTTTGTCCGCAACTTCCGTGACTTCATGGGCGGAGACGAGCGGGTACCGGATATTGTGCTGCAGAGCTTCGGCTATCTGTATCTGGCCGATAATCAGGCCTTCGCCGACCTGCTGAGCCAGAACCAGCAGATCCAGTCGGACCTTGGCGCGGGCACGCGCATGCTCAGCCGCGAGCAGATCGCGGCGCAATTCCCGTTCTATCAGCTCGACGACATCATCGCCGGCAGCCACAACCCGGTCGACGAGGGCTATTTCGACGGCGCGACTATCTTTGACTGGTGGCGGCGGTCGGCGCGGGAGCGTGGGGTCGAATACTGCACCAATGAAGTCGTTAGCATGGACCTCAACCCGGCGGGGTCAGCGGTTGATGCTGTGCGGCTGGCCACGGGCGAGACCATTGCCTGCGGGCAGGTGGTCAACGCCAGCGGCCCCCGGGCGGTGGAAACCGCGTGCATGATCGGTGCGGAACTGCCCGTGGAGCCGCGCAAGCGCTACACGTTCATCTTTGATGCCGCCGAGCCGCTGGATCAGGACTTGCCGTTGACCATCGACCCCAGCGGGGTGCACATGCGCACCGACGGGCGCTACTACCTCGCCGGCAGTCCACCCGAAGAAGGCGACGATCCGGCCGTGGCCTACGACGACTTTGCAGCCGATCACGGGCTGTGGGAGAACAAGGTCTGGCCGGTGCTGGCCAGCCGCGTGCCCCAGTTCGAGCGGATCAAGCTGATCAACTCGTGGGTCGGGCACTATGCCTTCAACACCCTCGATCAGAACGCCATCATCGGCCCGCATAGCCGGGTCAGCAACTTTCTGTTTTCCAATGGTTTTTCCGGCCATGGCTTCCAGCAGTCACCGGCGCTCGGGCGCGGTCTGTCAGAGTGGCTGATCTATGGTGAATACCGAAACCTCGACCTCAGCCCCTTTGGCTTCGACCGGATCGAAGCCGGGCGTCCCTTCCTTGAAAAGGCAGTAATCTGATGACCTCTCCCTCCGAACAGCCCGTCGCTATGATCATCGGCGGGGGCAGCGGTATCGGCGCCGATGCAGCCAAGAAGATGCACGAGCTGGGCTACGCGGTTGCCATCCTGTCCTCCAGCGGTAAGGGCGAGGCGCTGGCGCAGTCGCTGGGCGGTTATGGCTTCACTGGCTCCAATCTTGAACCGGCCGATCTGAGCGCCTTTGTCGAGGGCGCGATGGCCCGGTTTGGCCGCATCGACGCGCTGATCAACTGCGCGGGTCACGGCCCCAAGGGACCGGTGCTGGAGATCAGCGACGAGGACTGGCATCTGGGGCTGGACTACTACCTGCTCAGCGTCATTCGCGCGACCCGGCTGGTGGCGCCGATCATGGTGGCTCAGGGCAGCGGCGCCATCGTCAATGTCTCCACCTTTGCCGTGTTCGAGCCGGACCCGGATTTTCCAACATCGGCCGTTTTCCGCGCCGGTCTGGCGGGCTTCACCAAGCTGTTTGCGGACAAGCACGCGGGCGACGGGGTGCGGATGAACAACGTCCTGCCAGGCTTCATCGACAGCCTGCCGGAGAAGCCCGATCGCGTGGCGCGTATTCCCGCCGGGCGCTACGCCCGGGTGCGCGAGCTGTCGGAGAGCATCGCCTTTCTCGCCACCGATGCGTCGAGCTATATCACCGGGCAGAACCTGCGGGTGGACGGCGGGCTGACCCAGTCGGTCTAGCCGTTGGACCGCACCGTTCAGTCGCCGGTCTGCCTGTCTTCCGTCTGCGGCTCTTTTTGGGCCCGAGGCCCAGGCGCGCTAGTTCCACCTTGGGACATCGGTCCATGATCACTCGCAGGCCCAAAGCTTCAGCCCGGTCAGCGGCGGCTTCGTTGATCACGCCTTCCTGCATCCAGACCGCACGCAGGCCCAGCCGCTTGCGCTGGACCAGTGCCTCGTCGACGACACCGCCGGCCGCTTCGGCGTTGCGGAAAATATCGACCATCTCCACCGGTCCGGGAACCTCGGCGATGGACGCATAGACCGTCTGCCCGAGGATGGTCTGTCCGGCCAGACCGGGATTGACAGGGTGGACCTGATAATCCTGTTCGAGCAGGTAGGCCATGACCTTGAACGAGTCCCGCTCGGGGTTGGCGCTGGCGCCCACCAAAGCGATGTGCGGGGCGCTTTGGAGCACGTCGCGGATCAGGCTGTCGTCGTAGTCGGGCATGGGGTGGTCTCCTTCTGCGGGTGGTGCAGCGGTAAACTGTGAAGGCCGACGTCGCAATCCCCTGCGTTTTCGGCGGGTTTCGACCTAGACAAGCCTTGGCCGACGAAGGATGCTGCCCCCTCGGAAACAGTCCGCGCCAGCGCCTGCGCGCGCTCGCCGGACAGGAGGAGGATACCATGAAAAAGCTTATTCTGGCGGCGACAGGTCTGCTGCTGATGACCACGGCGGCGGCGGCTCAGGAAGTCACTCTTCGCCTGCACCACTTCATGGGGGAGAAGGCGCCCCTGCACGGCAAGATGATGGTTCCGCTCGCGGCAGCCATCGAAGAGGCCTCTGAAGGCCGGATGACGGTCGAGGTTTTCTCAGGCATGTCTCTGGGCGGCCGCCCTGGTGATCTCTACGACCAGGCCGCTGACGGCGCGGTCGATATCGTTGTTACCCTGCCGGGCTACACCGCCGGTCGCTTTAACCGCTCTGAGGTCTTTGAACTGCCGTTCATGATGAAGGACCCGGTTGCGACCGCTGAAGCCTACTACGATCTGATCACGCAAGAGTTGCAGGACGGCGAGTTCGAGGAAACCAAGATTCTGACCTCGTGGGTCCACGGCCCGGGCGTGCTGCACTCGAAGGAGCCGATCAGCAGCCTTGAAGACATGGTGGGGCAGGAAATGCGCGGCCCGACCCGCGTGGTCACCGACCTGCTGGGCGAGCTGGGCGCGACCCCTGTGGGCATGCCGCTGCCGCTGATCCCGGAAAACCTGTCCAAGGGCGTGATTTCCGGCACCGTGCTGCCGTGGGAAGTGACCCCGTCGATCCGTCTGGCCGAGCTGGTTTCCAACCACACCGAGCTGTCGGGTGACACCTCGCTGTACACGGCCGTGTTCATCATGGCGATGAACTGGGATTCCTACGAAGGCCTGCCTGATGATCTGCGCCAGATCCTCGATGACCACACCGGCAAGGGGCTGGCTGCCTCGACCGCTCAGGTTATGCTCGACGCCGATGCCGGTGGCCGTAACGTCGCCTCGGGAAACACCTTCATCACCCTTGATGGTGCTGAAGTCGAGCGCTGGAAGGCTGCAGCCCAGCCTGTGGTCGACCGTTGGGTCACCCGTGCTGGCGAAATGGGCTTCGATGGTGAAGCGGCCATTGCACAGGCACGCGCGCTGATCGACGCAAACCTGTAATCCCACGCAAGCCGTGGCAATGACGCTGGCGCACGCTAAAGTGCGTCAGCGTTTTTTTTGGGGTTACCGGCGGGTGAAAGGCGCAGGACTGACAGGTGTTTGCCGTACTTGATCGCTGGATGGAGCGGGGTGCCGCCGGTATTGCGCTGGTGGGCGGGTTGGGCCTGATCCTCGCCATTTCGGTAACCTGCCTGAGTGTGGTGCTGAAGCTGGTTCGGCGCAGCCTCGATGCTGTGCTGGGGCGGTACTTCGAGACCCTGCCGTGGGGCGTTATCCGCCCGGTGCTGGGGGAGGAAGAGCTGGTTTCCTTCGCGGTTGGCTTCGCGCTGTTCGCGGCTTTGCCCTGGGTGATGCTTAAGAAGGGGCATATCCGCATCGATCTGCTCGAGCCATGGTTCGGCACCCGGTTAAACCGTTGGCTCGACCTGATCGGCGACCTTGCGCTGACGGTGATTGCCTACTTGATCATGACCCAGCAGTGGTACCTGATATTTAAGAAGGCCCGGCGTTCGCAGGACCCGCTGCTCGATCTGATTTTGCCGGTGACTGGACCACGGTTTTGGGGCGGGTGCGGGTGCGCGACGAGAGCCAGATCCTCGGTCTCAAGCTCTGGCCCCTGCACATCCTCGCCGAGCTGTGCGTGACCCTGTTCTTCATCACGGCGGTCTACTGCTGCCTGCGCAGCGCGCGGGCGCTGCTGTGGCCTTCGGGCGATGGCGGGAAGGGTGCCGGAGACGGAACAGGGGAGGGCGGTCATGCCTGATCTCGTTACCGGTCTGTTCACCAACTTCCAGATTGGCCTGCTGTCGTTTCCGCTGCTGATCGCGCTGATCTTTCTGCGCATTCCACTCGCGGCGAGCATGTTCATCGTCGGTCTGCTCGGTACGTGGCTGCTGGCGGGCGATATGCGGATGATGAACAACCAGCTCAAGACCTTCGCCTTCGGCACGCTGACCAACTATTCGTTTTCGATCATCCCGCTGTTCCTGCTGATGAGTGAATTCGCCACGCGCGCGGGCATGTCACGGGCGCTGTTCAAAGCGGCGGAGGCGTGGCTGGGGCACCGGCGCGGCGGGGTCGCCATGGCGGCGATTGGCGCGTCCGCCGGCTTTGGCGCGGTCTGCGGCTCATCGCTGGCAACCGCCTCCTCTATGGGAAAGGCAGCGCTGCCGGAGTTGCAGCGGGCGGGGTACTCCGGGGCGCTGGCCACCGGTACGCTGGCCGCTGGCGGGACGCTGGGGATCCTGATCCCGCCGTCGGTGGTGCTGGTGATCTACGCCATTCTCGCCGAGGAAAACATCGCCAAGCTGTTCACCGCCGCCTTTATCCCCGGCGCGCTGGCCATGCTCGGTTACATGATCACGATCGGCGTCTATGTCCGGCTCAACCCCGGCGCCGAACGCACCCTGCCGCGCCTGCCCTATATCGAGCGCTTTCGCGCGCTGGGGCCGGTGTGGCCGGTGATGCTGATTTTCGCGCTGGTGATCGGCGGCATTTACACCGGGCTGTTCTCACCCACGGCAGCGGCGGCGGTCGGGGCCGGGGGAACGGCGATTCTGGCCTTCTTGAACGGCGGCGTCAGCCTGCAATCCTTGCGCGAATCCTGCTGGCGACAGCCAAGACCTCGGGCATGATCTTTTTCATCATCCTCTCTGCCGGGGTCTATAATTCGTTCCTGTCCTCGGCGCTGGTGCCGCAGACGCTGGCGGGGTTCTTCAGCGAGAGTGGGCTGAACCCATGGCTGATCCTGATCGGCATGCTGCTGCTTTACATCGTACTCGGGACGGTCATGGACTCGCTGGCCATGATCTTTCTCACCGTGCCGATTTTCATTCCCATCGTCGCCCAGCTCGATCTGGGGCTGAGCGCGGCTGAGGTTGGTATCTGGTTCGGGATTCTGGTGCTGATGTCGGCGGAGATCGGGCTGATCACCCCGCCAGTGGGGCTCAATCTGTTCGTGATCAATGCCATGTCGCGGGACGTGAGCATTGCCGAGACCTATCGCGGAGCGCTGCCCTTCGTGGTCTCTGATATCATCCGCATCGCCATCCTCGTGGCCTTCCCGTTCATCACGCTGTTTCTGGTGCGGCTGTTCTATCCGTCCTGATGGAGGGATTGTGCCTCAGACAGCGAAGACCGCCCGTGCCGCCTGCCATAGCAGGCGAAGGGCAACCACGCTGACGATCAGCCGGAACACCAGCCGGAACAGGCCATCGCTGATCCGGTGGCTGATGCGCTTGCCTGCCCACGCGCCGGCGAAGCCAACAGCGGTGGCAACGATGATGTGCGGAATGTAGGGGCGGAAGTCGAAGCCGAGCGAGCCGAAGCCCAGCACCTTGAACACGTCGGCTGAGAGCATGCAGAAGGCCAGCGTGCCGGTGAGGGCGCCCTTGGTCATTGGCGTGTTGATCAGCACGGCCTGCAGCAGCCCGCCCAGACCCAGCGTGGTGCCGAGAAAAGTATGGACGGCCCCCAGCGGCAGGAAGGGGATCCGCCGGTCCCGCAGCCAGATCGACGGCGGCACCCAGATCATCAGCAGCAGGATCAGCGCCAGCCCGACCCGCAGCGCGTTTTCAGGCAGCGCGAAGAACACCAGCGCCCGACCAGCGCGCCGACAATCGACCCAAGACCGAACATCAGGCAGATGCGCCAGTTGATCTCCGCCCGGAACAGGGCAATGCGGCCAACCAGCGAGCCGGCGGACGCCGGCCCCATCAGCGGGATGGCGACCGAGGGGGGGAACACCAGCGTCAATGTGGCGAGCACGATGAACACACCGCCGGTGGCGAAAGCTGCGTTGATGAAGGCCGCGATGAAGCAGCCGAAGCCAACAATAAGGATCGATGCATCCATGTGGGTTGTTCCGTTGTTGTAGCAGGTTGCTCAGCTCATCGATGGTGTCGTTCAGAGACGCATTGCAGCGCGTGCAGCCAGTTGCAGCAAACTAGACAGGATCCTGCCGGCACGCCGCTGGCTACGGCTCGCGCGACGCAGATCAGCGACAAGGTATTCGATGGCCGGTTGGGCGCCCCGGTTTCTTTTGAACTGTTCAGCACCGGCACTCCAGTTGGCAAAGCGCTGACGCGATCGTGCGGTTGCATCGCTCAGGCTGACCAGCCATCGATAGAGACCCAGTTTTTGGGGCAGGTCAGTGTCGTAACCGACCACCGGACTGACGATTGTCCCGTGTTGGTCGAACTGCCCCAGAACGCCGACCATTCTCCCACCGCATTCAGGGTCGAACAGGCCAGTGAGTTCAAAGCCGCAACGGTTCTGAAACTCTTAAAAAAAGCGACCAGTATATTGCGGGTTGAGGCGGCTGTATTTCTCGATGTAGAGCATCCGGTAGAGCCTGGCGGCCTGGTCAAAATCACTTTCACCAAACGTAGTTCCAGCCCGTTCGGTAAACCGGCCTTTCGAACGAAGCCTAACATCTTGTTGATCATCGCGGGTGCGGAGCCAATCCTCTGGATAGGTGCGGAAAAATATTTTTCGGACGGGAAGCAGAGTCAGTCCTTCGCGGTCAAAGGCCTCAATGAGTGGACCGTGCGCTGCATCGTTTACGGAGCGCAGCACCGGAACAAAGCTACGATTACTATCGGACGCGGCCTCAAAAGCATCCAGCCAGGCCTCAGGCCCGACTGGTGGCAGGATATTTGTCGACACCAGCCAGTTGTTGAGTTGTATCTGACGACCGAGTTGCATGGCCCGCACGACCGGTGAGGCTGCCCTAAGGGCTCCAGAACCAAGAGCGCGCAACAACGGATTTCGGGTAACTTGCAACAACTCGAATTGGCCGTATTCGAGATAGGCGGTAGACGGGCAGCAGATGTAGCAGGTCGGACGTCGGCCATCGTTGATGGTCGTCGGCACCTCGAAGTCCCCGACGCGTGAGATCATCATTTCAGTCTCAAGGTTGGTGACGAGCGAGCTCGTTCCAGCCGTCTGCACCATCGAGACGAATTGGCGTGCTGAAGTGTCTTGCACCTTTGCTCTTTATCTTTGCCTTCGCCCGGTTTGGATATTTGGACAAAGACCTTACCAAGGCTGCTAGCGCTTCGCTAAGGTTGAATGCAATATAGCTTCTACAGTGATTCTGCGTGGAGGGTGCGAGGTGCACTCTGGTTCAAGAATTTGTGGCTGGGGCCAAGCCTTACCTCGAAGGAAGCTGGCCTCGGGTCTTCTGGAAAGTCAGCATGGGCTGCCCGCTGGCTCGCTTGTGGCATCCACCGGCGTTGAAACCCGCTACATCGCCAACCGAAGAGAGGATGAAACGCAGGTTGCACTCGGACTTCGGGCTGGTCAGGCAGCCCTGGCATCGGCCAGCTTGCCCTCGTCATCGGTTGATTTGATAATTGCAGCCGCAGCTGTACCCCAGCAATTGATACCTGGCACTGCTGCACTCTTTCATCGGGGGCTTGGTCTACCCGACGGCAGCTGCCGTACGATGGACGTAAACACAACTTGCCTCAGTGCCCTGTCGGCGCTCGAACTGGCCGACAGTTACATCCGGACAGGACAGGCAAGTCGGGTCCTGATTATCAGCAGTGAGATTGCGAGTGCCGCCTTGCCCTGGAAAACCGCGCCGAAGGTTGCCGCCCTGTTTGGGGACGGAGCCGGGGCGTGGCTTATCGAAGGGGCAGATCAGCAGGGCATCCTCGGTTCGTCCTTTGCCAGCTTCCCTTCGGCTTTCGAGGCGTGCCAGATACCAGTTGGCGGGACGGCCAATACCCCGCACGATGATATTGATTTCTTTATGCAGCATGCATTTTTTGCAATGGATGGTGAGGCGCTGTACCGTTTGGTCCGGTCAGAGTTCGAAGGGTTTCTTTTTTGCGTTCCTCGAACAAATTGACTGGTCTCTGGATGATGTTGACTTCTTTGTTCCGCATCAGACCAGCCCAGTTAGTCTAGTGCATATGGCCAGAGCATTCAGGGTGCGCCGCGAGCGATACATTGATCTGACGCGCAGTCACGGCAATCAGATTGCGGCTTCACTGCCCATTGCCTTCGCCGAAGCCCGCACAAGGGGGCAGATCAGCGATGGCTCTCGGGTCTTGCTGCTGGGAACCTCAGCGGGGGTGCAGTTTGGCGCTGCGGCATTGATCGCCTGATGCGGGTCCTCGTTACCGGTGGGACTGGCTTTCTCGGCGGACGTTGTCTGCAGGCTTTGGCGGCATCAGGCCGGTTCGACGCATCTGCGACAGGACGCCGTCTTTCGAGCGCGCCTGCAGGCTTCGACTTCATCGCTGCCGACCTCAGTGAGCCAGGGGCACTTGCGCGGCTTCCCGCCGTCGATGCAGTGGTCCACACGGCGGCCCTGTCATCACCTTGGGGCCGCGCGCGGGATTTTGACCAGGCAAACGTTGCTGCGACGCGCAACCTGCTTGAATGGGCGGAGCAGGCAGGTGTGCAGCGCCTGATTCATATCTCGACTCCCGCGCTGTACTTTGCTCCCTTCGACCGTTTTGATGTCGGGGAGGAGGAGGTCTTGCCGGGCAAGCCCATCAACGACTATGCCCGGACTAAGGCACAAGCGGAAAGTCTCGTGCTCCAGTCGCCACTCAGTACGGCCATCCTGAGGCCCAGAGCTATTTACGGACCGGGCGACACGGCACTTTTACCCCGGCTCAAGGCCGCGTTGCGACGCGGCTGGCTGCCACTCATGCGTGACGGGCAGGCCGTGACAAACCTGACCCATGTTGATGACGTATGCGATGCCATTGTTGCTGCTCTGGAAAGTTCGGCAAAGGGGGTCTTCAATATTGCAGGGGGTGAGGCGATCCCGCTGAACTGGCTGGTCAACGAAATTGCCCGAGCAAACAGCTTGGCATTCCGCTGGCGGCCCGTTCCTCTGTCTATAGCCATGCTCGCTGCGCGCGGCATAGAAGCCGTCTTCACTGGTTTGAGACTGCCAAGTGAGCCGCGGCTCACCCGCTACAGCCTGGGCATCTTAGCCTATAGTCTGACACTGAATACCAAGCGGGCCCAGGAGGTCTTAGGCTGGCGACCCCGAATTCCAATAGCCGATGGTTTCGAGGCGATCTTTGGCGTGCGCCCTGAGGCTTTACCCACACACGGGCGCGATGACTATGGCAAAGAGCAGGCCTCATGAAATTCGAATTTTATAACAGCGCAACAATCAAGGCGCCCGGCGCTTTTGTCGGGGCAGGGCCTGACTGGTCGCCGGTCACACTCAAGGTGCGCTGGGCTTTCCTCGATCACCCGACGTTCGGACCGACCCTGGTCGATACTGGTTATGGCCCGTCGACCTATCCATCGCTGGCATCGGGTGGTTCTTCACCGAGCGGCAATGGTTTACCAACTCGTAGCATCGGGCTTCGACTGTATACGAGCCTGTTGCGGGCCAGACTACGACCCGAAGGACAGATTGACACCGTATTGGTCGACAAGGGTCTGACCTCGAAGACATTCAATGCGTGATTGTCACCCACTTTCATGTCGATCATGTGAGCGAACTGCGCCGCTTTTCCAATGCGCGCATCCTCGCCAGCCGGCGTGGCTTCGACGCGGTTAGAAGGGCTGGCTGGCGGGCGTCCTTGCTTCACGGGACCTTTACTGAGCTTTTGCCACAGGATTTAGACCGGCGATTGGAGCCGATTGAGGCCTTGCCGCCCATCAATCTGCCGGACGGGCTTGGTACCGGCTGGTCGCTGGTGCCAGAACTGGCCTCACTGGTGCCAATGAACGGTCATGCGACGGGGCAAGTCGGAATTTATATCCATAGCGAACACTATCTCTACGCTGTGGATGCGCACTTTGTACTCGGTGCTCTTGATCGAGCCGCCGAGGGCTTGGAACCGGGTCTGACCAAGCCAAAGGTTACGCTCTCCGGTCTGCCACGCCTCATAGCCGATGATATTGAAGCGGCGGAAACCACCATTGCGCGGCTTGCAGCCTTCAAGCAGGCCGGGGGCCGGGTCGGGCTCTGCCATGATCCTGATCGCGATCCGTTCGATGCCGGTTGAAGCGGGAATGGCCGTCCTGGCGGCGTTTGTGCGGGCGCGTTGGCTGGCTGCGATCTTGCGCACGCGTGAGGATGTTTTGCGCCATCAGCGCAGACAAATGGCATCGTGGCGCGCCGCGCTTACCACCCACTTTCCTCACCTTAAGGCCGAGGATCTCGAAATGGACAAAGGGCAGCTGATGGCGAACTTCGCAACCTATAACCGTGATGGTATCAGCGCGCACACTGTTCGCAACGCGCTCGATCGAGGCGAGGCAGCCGAAGGGGGCCTGGCGCCCGGTTTGTACTGTGGTGTTTCGAGCGGGACGTCTGGCAACCGGGGGCTTTACATCATCACAGAAGCCGAGCGCTACCGCTGGCTGGGTACTATCCTCGCCAAGGGGTTACCTGACGTTTGGCGGCGGCGGCATCGCGTCGCCGTGATCCTGCCACAGAGCAGCGCACTCTACCGAGCCGGAAATAAATCCCGCTGGTTGAAGCTTGCATTCTTTGATCTCAGGCAGGGTCCGGTCTCTTGGGAAGATGCGCTCGCTGACTTTGACCCGACCGTCATCATTGCACCGCCCAAAATCTTGCGCTGGCTGGCCGAGAATGCTGATCTCGGCCGTCTCCGCCCGCAGCGGCTTTTCGCGGGGGCGGAGACACTCGATCCACCCGATCGCTGGATCGTTGAGGCAGCCTTTTCTCTCCGTCTGGGTCAGATTTACATGGCAACCGAAGGCCTGTTTGCCATCAGTTGTAGCGAAGGGCGGCTGCATCTGACGGAGGACTTTGTCCGGTTCGAGTTCGAGCCCGTCGGCGATCAGCTGGTCACGCCCATTGTCACTGATTTTTCCAGACACTTTCAGCTCACATGCCGCTATCGCATGAATGATCTTCTTCGGCTGGGCGGTCGAGGCTGCCCCTGCGGTTCCCTCTCCAGATTGTGGATGCGGTGGAGGGCAGGCAAGACGACGTGTTCTGGTTTGGTGATCGGATGATCACCCCCGATGTACTGCGGAACGCGGTGCTAGACTGCAGCCCGTCGATCACGGATTTCCGCATTCAACAGCGGCTCGACGGATCGGTGGAACTCCGCCTGCCATCAACAGTCGAACCCGTTGTCCAGAAATCAGCACTCGCTGCCCTTGAGGGTGCACTGCACACGGCGGTGCCGGTTCAGCGGTGTACGCCGGATACAAACGAACAGACCGAGGGCCCCATCCTAGTCCGCCTAGCCAACTGGAACCTGACCTCCGACCAACTCCTGTCGCGCAAACTGCGGCGGGTCGAGCGGTTGAAGCGATGAAACGAACGGTACTCATCACGGGCCTCAGGGCGCCTGTGGCCCTGCACTGGTGCCGATTGTTCGCGGCGGCTGGCTGGCGGGTCTTCGGTGCCGACAGCCTCCGCGACCCGGTTGGTCGGTTTTCGCGTTCTATCAAAGGCTACTTGCATTTGCCTCCACCGCGATCAGAACCAGACAATTTTGCCAAAGCCATCTCCAGCGCGGTTGAAGAGACAGACGCTGATCTTATACTCCCAACCTGCGAGGAAGTGCTTTTCTTGGCCCGGGCTGCCCTGCGCCCCGAGGCCAGAGGTTGGGCTCAGCGGCTCTTTGCCCCATCGCTCGAAGACCTGATCACACTCCACGACAAAGCCGCGTTCAATGCACTGCTCGCTCGTGTGGCACCGGATTTTGCGCCGTCCTTTCAAAACCTAGAAACTGGCGCCGACGCGGCGGCCCTCGGTGAGGGGCCTTGGGTGCTCAAACCGAGATTTTCGCGATTTGCCTCCAGCGTTTTGATCAAGCCGGACCGGGCAACGGTGCTCAGGTTACCCATCTCGCCCGAGCAGCCTTGGTTGGCGCAGGCCTATCTGCCAGGTGAGGAGATCTGTCTGTCTGCCGTTGCTGTCAAGGGGCAGGTGCTCGCCTTACAGGCCTATGAACCTCTGTTGCGGTTGCGTCAGGGTGTAGGTGCCAGTATCGCCTTTGCCGCCAGCGAAGATGGGGTTCACTCCCAGCTCCGTCCTATGGCCGAGGCAGTCGCCAAGGCTCTGAACCTCACCGGGCAGCTCTCCTTTGATTTGCGTCAGGATGCTGAAAGGCAATGGCGCGCACTGGAGTGCAATCCGCGTGCGACCAGTGGATTTCACTTCTTCGACCCTGATGATGGCCTGGTGGAAGCCGTGGCCGAGGGGCGGAGCGCGCTCATGTCCCGGACCCGCCCGACAGGAGAAGTTCTGGGTGAGGCCGTTCCAGCTCTGCTTGCCGGGGGCATCAGGGGGCTCGCACTCTGCCTTGGTCTCATGCGGTCAAAGGCCGGGGCCACTCGGCGCTTACGTCCGTTGAGTTCATGGCCCGGAGATACGATTTCTCCGCTGGATCAATCGCGGGCCTTTTTCGAACTTTGGCTTCGATCCCGGGCTCACCGATGTTCACTGGAGGAGGCTTCGACCCTCGACATCTGCTGGAATGGACCGTCTGATCGTTCGCCCCTGCCTTGAGGCGACCTTTTTGAGTATCGTGAGTTGAACTCAGCCTCGGTTGATGGTGGCGCCGTGCTCCTTGGCCCAGGCCTCGACCCGCGGGTTGAGGACCCGGAACCACAGCGGCGGGATCAGCGCCAGCAGGAAGGTTCCCGGATAGCCGGTCGGCAGATGCGGGACGTCGTCGAAGGTGTGCAGCACCTGATAATCACGCCAGGCGTGGGCATGGTGGTCGCTGTGGCGCTGGAGGTTGAATAGCAGCGCATTTGATAGCCACTGGTCAGCGTTCCACGAATGGATCGGGCGCACTGGTTCGTAGCGGCCCTTGTCGTTTAGGGCCCGGCCCAGTCCGTAGTGCTCGACGTAGTTGGCCTGAGTCAGCATGAGCCAGCAGGTCAGGTGGTGCAGGGCCAGTGGTAGCATGATCCAGCCGAAGGCGAGGATCAACGGCGCGGCGAGCAGGGCGCTCAGCCCCCAAATCTGCAGCAGTTGGTTGCTCGGGTGCAGAACCGGCGCTGCTTCGCCTTGAGGCGGCGGGTCTCGATCTGCAGCGCGCCGAAGATGGCCCCGGGGACTTCACGCAGGGCAAAGGCATAGAAGCCTTCGCCGAAGCGGGCGCTGGCGCAGTCCTCCGGCGTGGCGACGCGGCTGTGGTGGCCGGTGTTGTGCTCGAGGGTGAAGTGGCCATAGCCGACCAGCGCGTTGGCGATCTTGGCCGCGCGGCGGTCAGGCTTCTTGCCCGAATGGCCCAGCTCGTAGCCAACGTTGATCAGCGTGCCGTGGAACAGGGCGGCCCCCGCCACCAGCGCCAGCGCGGCAGCGGCCCGCCATAGCCCGGCGGTGCCGTCTCGCTGCCCCAGGCGTTGATCCAAAGCCCGGCGGTGATCAGCACGGCGAAGATGCTCGCCGCATAGATCGGCACGGTCAGGTACAGCAGCGCCTTGAAAAACGGGTCGCGCTCGGCGCAGCGCTCCTGCTCCGGGGTCAGATTGATCCCGTCGCGCCCGCAGGCCAGGTCCAGCAGCGGGATCAGGCCGTAGAGGATTACGGGCAGGCTCAGCGCAAGCCAGGGCAGCTCCCAGACCCAGATCAGCGCCAGTACCCCCGGCGCAATCAGCGCGGTGATAAAGCCCACGAGCCAGCGGACCCGGAAGGCCCGGGGCAAGCGTGCCTGTGGCGGGTGTGTGTTCCCCGGGTTGGGCGCTGAACTGGTTGGTGGTGTGACCATAGCTTGAATGTGCGAAACCAGCCTGCGGGCGTCAAGCGTGGGGTGGTGGGCGCGACAATGCGCAACCGCCGACGCAGGTGCTGATGCACGTGCTGCAACAGGCTGCGCTGGCGGGGCTGGGCACCGGACCGGTGCTCGCGCAAATACCAAGGGACAGGGGTTTAAGGCCTCGAAAACGAGAAATCGAAGATGCTCACCAAACCTTGGATAAGCCGATTGTTTCGTCGCTGACATCACTGAAATACCGGGAAAACAGCCGTTTCCTTTGTTCAAGCGGCAGACAAGCGGGCGTTACGGAAGCCTGCGAAAACCCTCCTCGTCAACCACGACGTCCCTTCCACTCTTCTAACCCCACATCCTTCCCCTCTTTTCCTCTCTTTCTCTCCACCACTCCACACACCAACACCGCTTCAAAGGAACAAACCCATGCTTCTCAAGTCCGCCCTCAAAGTCGCCGCCGCTTCTGCCGCTGTCCTCGTTGCTTCGACCACCGTCGCGACCAGCGCACAGGCCTTCTGGTTCAATACCGTCAACATCAACCAGATTGGCATCGACAACGCCGTTGCCGGCTCGCAGACCGGTGTCTTCAACCACATTGAATTCTGGCAGGACGGTGCCTGGAACACAGCCGTCACGGCTCAGGACGGGGCGGGCAACGTGGTTGCCATCGGCCAGTCTGGCTTCGGTAACGAGGCCTACGGCGACCAGTTCGGTGACTGTAACGTCTCCGGGATTGGTCAGTTCGGTAGCGGTCACTACGCCGAGAGCAACCAGAGCGGTGATTGCAACGCTGTTGCGGTTCTGCAGTTCGGTAACGGTCAGTCGACGACGGCTAACCAGGTTGGCTCCGGCAACTCTGCTGTGATCATCCAGTACTAAAGCGCCCCCCGCTCAGGGGCCCGGGGTCGGGGCTATTCCGCTGCCACCATCGCGGTGGATCAGTCCTCCCGCCGACGCCACATTGCTCGCCACTTCTTCTTCCCAGGTCGAGCCTCTTCAACATCACCTCTCTCCGCTCAAGGAACCTCACCATGTCTTTCTCGCTCAAAACCCTCAAAATCGTCGGCGTCGCTGCCCTTGCTTCTCTCTCGCTTGCCGGGATAAACAGTTCTGCCCAGGCCGATGCCCAGCTGTCCGGTCAGCTATCCATCGGAATCCAGGGCTCCAACGCCGAAGAAAACGCCGCTATCGCCAATGGCCTTTTTCTCTACGCCCTGTTTCAGGGGCTGAATGGCGATACCGCCATGCTCCAGCAGCTGGGTAATGGCAACGCCGCCAGCCTGTCCCAGGGTGGTTTCGGCAACTTTGGCATCGTCGAACAGAATGGCGATGGTCATACGGCGAGCCTGGATCAGTCCGGCAACCAGAATGCCTTCGGCCTGTTCCAGTTCGGCGAAGGCACCACCGGCCATGTCAGCCAGTCGGGCAATGGCCAGTCCGGGCTGCTGTTCCAGTTCGGGTTCTGATCGTCAGACCCAAAACGGACCACGGTTGCGTGCTCGATTTGACGCCGCTTCGCGGCTTACAAATCTCCCCCGCGAAGTCATACGGACAGGCCGCGTTAAACGCGGCCTGACGTCTTTCGTATTTTCTGTGAAAATGCATGACGCTTGGACCCGCCGCGCAAAGCGCGGTCGGAAGGCAAGTCGGTGCAATTCCTTTCCTTTGACACTCAACACCCTGAGTTCATCCTGAGCCTGTCGAAGGACTTTGAGTGTCGTTCCACCAAAGTTCTCCAACACGCTCACAGCGCAACTTTTTGAGCGCAAAGGAATGACGCCTTTCTGTCAAAGACGACGCCGCCCACGCCGGTTTCAGACGCGCTCCCAGAAGGGCTTTGGTCTAATGTCGGTCCTATGACGCTCAACCCGACCCAGTCCGTGCTGCGCGCCGACATCCTCTGGGGTGCCGGGCTGATGGTGATTTTCAGCCTGCTTGCACCGGTTCAGGACACGCTGGTCAAGCTGGCCACGGACCATGTCTCCAGCGGCGTCATCGCCTTTTCCCGCTTTTTCATCCAGGCGCTGATCCTCGTGCCGCTGGTCGCGCTGCGCTGGGGCCCCTCACGCCTGTGGCCCCAGCGCGCGCCGCATCTGCACGCCTTGCGCGGGGTGCTGATGGCGACCCTGACGGTCATGTTCACCATCGCGCTGGAGAGCATGTACGTCGCCGATGCCATCGCCATATTCTTCGTTGAGCCGATGATCGTCACCCTGCTGGGCGGGCTGATCCTGCGCGAGCAGGTGGGATGGCGACGCTACGTGGCCTGTGCCGTGGGCTTTGTCGGTGCCTTGCTGGTGATCCAACCCAGCTTCGAGGAACTCGGCTGGGTGGCTTTCCTGCCGCTGGGTGTGGCGCTGCTGTTCTCGATCTACCTGATTCTGACCCGTCAGCTGGCTCAGCACGAAGAACCCGTGGCTATGCAGGCCTACACCGGGGTTACCGGTCTGGTGTTCCTCGGCGCCATCCTTGCGGTGCTGGATCCGATGGGTTCGAAGACCTTTGCCCTGACGCCACCCGGTCCTTACGCACTGATGCTGCTGGGCGGGATGGGGCTGATTGCGACCTTCAACCACCTGCTGCTGGTTCAGGCCTTCCGGCGTGCGCCGGCCTCGGTGCTGGCGCCGATCCAGTATCTGGAGATTGTCACAGGCGTGCTGCTGGGTTGGATGATCTGGGCTTACGTTCCCAACGCCCTGAAGTGGGCCGGGATCGGCATCATCGTGGCTTCGGGGCTCTATATTGTCTGGCGGGAAAGTCGCCGCAGCCGGGCAGCGCCCAAGCCCTCGGCCCGGTACTAGGCCGCACCCCGCCCACCAACACGGCCATCAACACGCCCACCAACACGGCCACCAGCAGGCCCGCTTTCTGACCTTCGTTCGAGCATGCTTTCTGGCCCGCGTTCTAGCCGGCTTTCTGGCCCGCGCTCTGATCCGTTTTCTGTCTTGCTTTTTGGGGCGGCCGGGCAAAGTTGCGTTTCAGGGCTTCCATCCAAGGCCGAAGACCGGCACAGTCCGGTCCTGAGACAACCCGCTGGCGACACCAGCCAGCCAGCCAATACAGACCTAAGGGAGAGACGGTCATGCGTCAGGTCCAGCATTTCATCAACGGCGCCCACGTGGCGGGTGCCGGCAAGCGCAAGGGTGACATCTACAACCCGAACACCGGCGAAATTCAGGCGCAGGTCGATCTGGCCGACGCAAGCGTGCTGCAGCAGGCAATCGACGCCGCCGCCGCTGCCCAGCCCGAGTGGGCCGCTGTGAACCCCCAGCGTCGCGCGCGGGTGATGTTCAAGCTCAAGGAGCTGGTCGAGGCCAACGCAAATGAGCTGGCCGAACTGTTGTCCTCCGAGCACGGCAAGGTCATCGCAGACGCCCACGGCGACATTCAGCGCGGGCTCGAGGTGGTAGAGCTCGCCTGCGGTATCCCGCAAATGTCCAAGGGCGAATACACCAACGCCGCCGGCCCGGGCATCGACGTCTACTCCATGCGCCAGCCGCTGGGTGTGACGGCGGGGATCACCCCGTTCAACTTCCCGGCCATGATCCCGATGTGGATGTTCTCGCTGTCCATCGCCATGGGTAACACCTTCATCCTCAAGCCGTCGGAAAAAGACCCCTCCGTGCCAGTCCGGCTCGCCGAGCTATTCATGGAAGCGGGCGGCCCGGCGGGCGTGCTCAACGTCGTCCACGGCGACAAGGAAGCGGTCGACGGCTTGCTGCAGGCGCCCGAAGTCCGCGCAATCTCCTTCGTCGGCTCGTCGGACATCGCCCACTACGTCTACATGAACGGCACCGCCAACGGTAAGCGCATGCAGTGCATGGGCGGGGCCAAGAACCACGGCATCATCATGCCCGACGCCAATATGGATCAGGCGGTCAAGGACATCGTCGGCGCAGCCTATGGCTCGGCAGGTGAGCGCTGCATGGCGCTGCCGGTGGCTGTCACTGTCGGCGACCGCACCGGCGACGAATTCGTCGAGCGCATGATCGACGCCGCCCGCGGTCTTAAGGTCGGCGTTTCGACCGACCCCGAAGCCCACTACGGCCCTGTGATCTCGGAAGTGCACAAGAACAAGGTCGAGGGCATGATCCAGACGGGCGTTGACGAGGGCGCCGACCTGCTGCTCGACGGCCGCGGCCTCAAGCTACAGGGCAACGAGGGCGGCTACTTCATCGGTCCGAGCCTGTTCGACAACGTCAAGCCGGGCATGGAAACCTACCACGAGGAGATCTTCGGCCCGGTGCTGCAGGTCATGCGCGTGGGCACGCTCGAAGAGGCCGCTGCGCTGCCCAGTCAGCACCAGTATGGCAACGGCGTGGCCATCTTCACCCAGGACGGCCGGGCTGCGCGCGAGTTTGCCAGCCAGGTCAACGTCGGCATGGTCGGCATCAACGTGCCGATCCCGGTTCCCGTTTCCTATCACTCCTTTGGCGGCTGGAAGCGCTCAGCCTTCGGCGACCATAACCAGTACGGGATGGAGGGCATCCGGTTCTGGAGCCAGGTGAAGACCGTGACCCAGCGCTGGCCGGGCACCGAGAACATCGGCGACCAGGCCTTCATCATTCCGACCATGAGCTAGGTCGGCGCAGGGCAGGCGGCGCAGGCATTGCAGGCGAGGCGGGCGGCAACGTGTCCCCGGATGACGCAGCGCAGGATACCGCCGGGGGGCTGTTCCCCCTGAGCGACGAGCAGCGGCTGGTGATCGACACCGCCGCGGCTGTCACCGCCGAGCGCCTGCGTCCTCACGCAAAGGACTGGGACCGCGATCGGCGGCTCGACCGACCGACGCTGGAGGCTCTGTGCGCGCTTGGTTTCGGCGGCATCTATACCCGGCCTGAATTCGGCGGCTCCGACATGGGGCGGCTCGAGGCTGTGCTGGTGTTCGAGCAGCTTTCCCGGGGCTGTGTCTCGCATGCGGCCTTCCTCTCGATCCACAACATGGTCGCCTGGATGATCGATCGTTTCGGCGACGAGGACCAGCGCGCCCGTTTCGTTCCCGAACTGACGGCGGGTCGACGCATCGGCTCCTACTGTCTGACTGAACCTGACCACGGCTCGGACGCGGCCAACCTGACCACCCGCGCCCGGCAGGATGGCGGGGACTACGTGCTCGACGGCGCCAAGGTGTTCATCTCTGGTGCAGGCTTTTCCGACCTCTATCTGGTGATGGCCCGATCCGAGGGGCCGGGGTCCGGGCCGCCGGGATCTCAGCCTTCGTGGTTGAGGCGGATACGCCGGGGATCAGTTTCGGGCCCAACGAGCACAAAATGGGCTGGAACGCCCAACCCACGGCGATGGTCCGTTTCGAAGGCTGCCGGATCCCGTCGGCCAATCGCATCGGTGGGCTGGGGCAGGGCTTCCGCTTTGCCATGGAGGGGCTCAATGGCGGCCGGCTGAACATCGCCGCCTGCTCGCTGGGCGGGGCGCAGGAGGCTTTCGAGCGGGCGCTGCGCTACAGCCGTGAACGGCAGCAGTTCGGGCAGGCCATCGGCGATTTCCAGAACACGGCCTTCAAGCTCGCGGACATGGACACCCAGCTCGACGCCTCGCGTCTGCATGCTGTACGCCGCCGCCAGGGCCTATGACGCAGCCGGCGAGGGCAGCAACGCCGAAACCAGCCTGATCGCCTACGCCGCCAAGGCCAAGCGCTTCGTCACCGACGCCTGTTTCGACGTCGCCAATCAGGCGCTGCAGATTCACGGCGGCTACGGCTATCTCGCGGACTACGAAATCGAGCGCATTGTGCGCGATCTGCGCGTGCACCAGATCCTCGAAGGCACCAACGAAATCATGCGGCTGATCATCGCCCGCGCGCTCGACGAACGAATTTGAGGCCGGACGCGGCGTCTCAGCCAGAGCGGGCGCAGGTGCAGGTGCAGGTGCGGGCGCAGGTGCGGGGAGCAGCCAGATACGAGCAACGGCTTAAAGGAGACCTTTCCATGACACGCATCGCCTTTATTGGCCTGGGCAACATGGGCTCGGGCATGTGCGCCAACCTCTGCCGGGCGGGTTTCGAGGTCAGCGCCTTCGATCTGGTGCCTGAGGCCCTCGAGCGCGCAGCCGAGGCTGGTGCCCGGTCAGCAGCCAGTGCGGCCGAGGCTGCAGCCGGTGCGGACGTGGTGATCTCCATGCTGCCCGCGGGTGAGCATGTGCTCGATCTGTATTTCGGGGCGGGCGGGGTCTCGGCAGCGGTCGCAGCCCAGACGCAAGCCGGGTCCGGCTCTGGCAATGGGGCGCTGCTGATCGATTGCTCGACCATCGCGGTGGCGCAGGCGCGGGAGGCGATCGAGCGTGCGGCGGCCATGGGGCTGACCATGCTCGACGCCCCGGTTTCAGGCGGGGTTGGGGCGGCGGCGGCCGGCGGTCTGACCTTCATGGTCGGTGGTTCGGCCGACGGCTTCGCCCGCGCCCAACTGGTGCTCGCCCCCATGGCGGGCAGCATCTTCCACGCCGGTGAAGCCGGTAACGGGCAGGCGGCCAAAATCGCCAATAACATGCTGCTCGGGGTCTCGATGATCGCCACCTGCGAGGCCTTCAATCTCGCCAGATCGCTGGGGCTGGATGCCCAGACCTTCTTCGATATCTCCAGCAAGGCCTCAGGTCAGTGCTGGTCGATGACCACCTATTGTCCGGCACCGGGACCGGTGCCGACCGCGCCGTCGAACCGGGACTACCAGCCGGGGTTTTCTGTCGCCATGATGCTCAAGGATCTGCGGCTGGCCACAGCTGCCGCTGCGGCCAATGGTGCGCCGGTCGATTTCGGCCGCGCCGCTGAGCAGGCCTACGCCGCGCTCGCCGCCGATGGCCACGATCAGCGTGATTTTTCGGTGCCGATGCTGGCGCTCAAGGGCGCGCTCTGACCCTCGACGGGCTTGGTGGTTGGCGCTCACGACCTCGGTTGGGCCCGTTCCTGTTACAATTGCGACAACGCCGCAGTGCTGACCGCTGCCAGCGACCCTACCAGTGGCATTGCCAGCGGGCGCGGGCTTTGCCAGTGTGGTGAGCTGTAACCACACGCGAAAAATCTCACTTCAAGATCCCCAGGAGGACGCGTCCATGCTCATGGCGCTTTCAGACAAAGCCAAAGACCTGCAAGAACGCCTTCAAGCCTTCATGGACGAGGTCATCTACCCTGCTGAAGCCACTTTCCGCGAGCAGCACGCTGCCCAGAGTGATCGCTGGGTTACCCCGCCGATCATGGAGGAGCTCAAGGCCAAGGCGCGCGAGCGCGGGCTCTGGAACCTGTGGCTGCCGGAGAGCGAGTTTGGCGCCGGGCTCAGCAACTTCGAATACGCCCACCTGTGTGAGGAAATGGGTCGCTCCAACCTCGCGCCCGAGGCCTGCAACTGTTCAGCCCCGGATACGGGCAATATGGAGGTGCTGGTGCGCTACGGTACGCCTGAGCAGCAAGAGCAGTGGCTCAACCCGTTGCTGGCTGGGGAGATCCGCTCGGCCTTCGCCATGACCGAACCAGACGTGGCCTCGGCCGATGCCACCAACATCCAGTCCGACATTCGCCGGGAAGGTGATGAATACGTCATCAACGGCCGCAAGTGGTGGACCTCCGGCGCGCCAGACCCGCGCTGCAAGATTTTCATTTTCATGGGCAAGACCGACGTGACGGCGGAGCGCCACCAGCAGCAGTCGATGATTCTGGTTCCCCGCGACGCCCCGGGGGTGACGGTCAAGCGTGCTCTGCACGTCTTTGGCTACGACGATGCCCCCCACGGTCACGCCGAGGTGCTGTTCGAGAACGTGCGTGTGCCCGCGTCGAACATGCTGCTGGGCGAGGGCCGCGGCTTCGAGATCGCGCAGGGACGACTTGGCCCCGGCCGCATCCACCACTGCATGCGCACCATCGGTCGCGCCGAGCGCGCCTTCGAGGACACGGTCGCCCGGGCCAAGCAGCGCGTCAACTTCGGCACCGCGATCGCCGACAAGGGCTCGTTCCGCGAAAAGCTGGCGGAAATGCGCATCGATATCGACCAGTCCCGTTTGCTGACGCTCCATGCTGCGGCCAAGATGGATGCCGTAGGCAACAAGGCGGCGCGCAAGGAAATTGCGATGATCAAGGTTGCAGCGCCGCGCATGGCTCAGCGCGTGATCGATTTCGGCATTCAGGTCCACGGTGGCGGCGGGGTCAGCCAGGACTTCCACCTCGCCGAGAGTTACGCCCAGCTGAGGACGCTGCGGCTCGCCGATGGCCCGGCCGAAGTGCACCTTGAGTCTGTTGCCAAGATGGAACTGCGCAAGCAGGGCCGATAGGGCTGATCAGGCTTACAGAGCTTCTGATAGAACGGACAGGTCGGACAGGTCGGACAGGTCGGACAAGATAGACAGGACTAAGAGCGCGTGACCCAAAGGATTTCCCGCATGACTTTGCACCATCGTCGTATCTCTGCTGGTGAGCCTCGCCGGGCAAACACACTTGCCCGCATGAGCGGTTTGATCCGGGTTGCCATGGCAGCGGCGATTCTGATGCTGTCTCTGTTCATGGGTCCGCTGGCGCGTGCGCACCCGACCGAGCTGAACAACCGCGTGACGTTCATCGTCACCAGCCTCGAGATCACCAAGGTGCTGGGGGAAGAGGCGCTTGTGATCGGGGCAATTCTCGACAATGGACTGCGCAACCGCCTGACCCTGCGCGGGCTGTCGTCGACCGCGGGGAAGAAGACGCGACTCTATTCGACCAAAAAAGGTCTACGGGCAGGACAATCTGATCGAACGCCGGACCTTTGCCCTGCGCAGCGGGCAGGGTCGGGCGCTCGAGGCGCCTGATTTTGTCCTGGCGGTCACTGGCCTGACCGATGCGGTGCGGGACGGGGAAGCTTTCGAGATGACCCTGACCTTCAACCGGGCGGTGGGGGAACTGACCCTGCCGGTGAGCTTCGAGGTCGACGAGACCGGGGTTTATGGGTTCGCTGAAATCGACATGGGCGCGCCCAAGGCGCTGGAGCAGGACTACGAATGGGTCAGCCCCGAAGGCGAGGGCGGCTCCGCCGCTGACCCGGCGTCAAACGGGGGTTGAGAGCTGTTCAGCCCATGCGATTTTGCCCATGGACGTCTCCGACGGGCGCGGTAAATTGAGGCAGATTTAAGCTGGCAGGAGGCGGTTGACGGCTGGTGTCTGTTCAAGCCCTTCAAGGCGGTAAAGGGCTTGCCTCTGCGGCACTGAACACAGCTGACCACCGCAGCGAGCGAGCCCGACCAATACACGCAGCAAACCAACCTGCGAAAACCCCCATCAAGAGGACGACCGATGCTTCCCGATCCCGCCACACTCTTCGATCTCAGCGGCAAGACCGCGCTGGTAACCGGCGCCGGACGTGGTATCGGCAAGGCGGCTGCTGAAGCCCTTGCCGGTGCCGGCGCTGAAGTAACGCTGGTCGCCCGTACCGCCGCCGAGATCGAGGCTGTAGCCGGGGAGATCCGGGAACAGGGTGGCAAGGCTCAGGCTGTCTCCGCCGACCTCGGTGATCTCGATGCGGTGGCGGGCCTTGCCGCGCACGGGCCGTTCAACATCCTGTTCAACAACGCCGGGATCAATCGCCCCCAGACCTTCGCCGAGGTTAGCGAAGAGAACTTCGACGCCATCTTCGGGCTGAACGTGCGCTCCGCCTTCTTCCTCGCACAGACGGTGGTGCAGGGGTTGCTCGACGCCGGGCAGGGTGGGTCGATGATCAATGTATCGAGCCAGATGGGACACGTGGGTGGTCGGAACCGGTCGGTCTATTGCGCCTCCAAGCACGCCATGGAGGGCTTTACCAAGGCGATGGCGCTGGACCTCGCCGACAAGGGCATCCGCGCCAACACGCTGTGCCCGACGTTCATCCGCACGCCGCTGACCGCGCCGTTTCTGGAAGACCCGGCCTTCATGGCCGATACGCTCAGCCGGATTCCGGTGGGCCGGGTGGGGGAGACCGGTGACCTGATTGGCGCTATCCTGTTCCTCGCGTCGGATGCGTCGTCTCTGGTGACCGGGACGGCGATCAAGGTCGATGGTGGCTGGACGGCGCAATAGGGTTGCGGGCTCGATTTGACGCCGCTTCGCGGCGTACAAATCTCCCCCGCGCAGTCAAACGGACAGGCCGCGTTAAACGCGGCCTGACGTCTTTTCGCAATTTACATGCGAAAATGCGCGTGGGAGGGCCGAAGGCCGCGAAGCGGCCAAGGCCCGAGCGCGCCATCTATCAGTTGACACTCAACACGCTCCGCTTTGAGTGTCCCATCAGTTGACAATCAACACGCTCAGCTATCCATATTTTTTGGCATTGCGCGACGCTTGGGTGTCCGCGTGAAGCGGTCGGGGACAAGTCGGCGCAACTTCTTTCCATTGACACTCAACACGCCGCGCAGTGAGTGGTGTTCAAGCGAAGATATCCCACGCGCTCAAAGGCGCAGCCGTGTTGAGCGCAAGGGGAAAACGCGCTCAAAGGCGAAGTCGTGTTGAGCGCAACGCAAAGAGCTACGCGACGTTTGGCGAAGACCGCGAAGCGGTCGAGACAAGGTCGGCGCAACCTTGTTTCAGCGCAAAAACGCCAACGCGTTCACAGCGAAACCTTATGGGGCGCAACGGAAAAATGGCGGGCTCGATTTGACGCCGCTTCGCGGCTTACAAATCTCCCCGCGCAAACGACCCATCGCCGCAGGGCGGGTGACTTCCGCGCTCAGGCGTGGCACACCCGTACTGCCGCGCTGGAACGCGCCCGTCGCCGCTGCCTCAGCGGCTCTTCCTCAGTTTCAGGGACCTTTGCATGCAGCCCCTTACCTTCATTCTGATCTGGGTAATCGTCTGGTGGATGATCTGGTTCGCGGTTCTGTCCGTGGGCCTGCGCCCCGGCACGGCTGACCCCGAGACAGGTGCCCCGGAGCAGCCAGCCCTGTGGCGCAAGGCGATCTGGGTAACGCTGGGCTCGCTGGCGTTCACGGCGGTGTTCGTGTGGCTGCTTGGGATCTTTGGCCCGCAGCTGCGCGCGCTGCTCGAGGCCTGAAGTCCGGCTATTCGCCCCGGGACAGCGGGGCTTATGCCCAGCCTCGTCTTCCAAGCCCTTTCCACCTTAGGGCCTCGGACCGCTGTTTTCTGGCAGTCCCTGCTCGGCCTTTTACATTGTCCAAAAATAAAGGCGAGCGGATCGAAATCCGCTCGCCCTTAAGGAGACAAAGGAACCTAGAACCCAGTTCGATGGAAGGCTCTGGCCACCACACCAAAGCGTCAAACCTGGTCCTTAACAGCCTGTTTAGCGCTTGCTGAGCAGGCGCTGAAACCCTCTGTTCGGTACACCAGTCGGGTGGTTCTGCCTTCCTCCCCACAAGCAATGAGCAGAACCCGGCGCGCTGTCTGCCCCGAAGGGCCCGGTCCTGTGAGACCATCAAGCGCACAGCCATCCAATTGATGCCCGTCTCCTATGCCTCAGGCACGCATCAGGCGCAAGTCCAAATATGAAGCTTTTGTGACAAGCCGTGACTTGACGCGCCACACCTGTGGGCTTTTCGGGGCAGACGGCTCGGGCGCGCGGGAGTGGCGCCTGCTGAGGGACCAGGCTGTGCGCCGCCCTGACCCCTGCATCCGATATAACGCCACATGCTCGCACCGCCATAAAGCACTGGCCCCGCGCCCCAAGCCCGCCTAAAACGGCCGGGCAATAATCACGCCTCAACGGAGTCCCGAAGCATGCGCTGGTCCCGCACTTTTCTGCCCACGATGAAAGACACCCCCGCCGAGGCGCAGATCGCGTCTCACCGCTTCATGCTGCGCGCCGGCATGGTCCGGCAGAACGCGGCCGGGATCTACACCTGGCTGCCGCTGGGCCTCCGGGTGCTGACCAAGATCGCCGACATCGTCCGCGACGAACAGGCGCGCGCCGGGGCCAACGAAGTGCTGATGCCGACCATCCAGTCCGCCGACCTTTGGCAGGAAAGCGGCCGCTTCGACGCCTATGGCCCGGAGATGCTGCGCTTTGAAGACCGGCACGGGCGGACCATGCTCTACGGGCCGACCAACGAGGAGATGATCACCGACATTTTCCGCCGAGAGGTCCAGTCCTACAAGAACCTGCCGCTCAACCTCTACCACATCCAGTGGAAGTTCCGGGACGAGGTGCGGCCGCGCTTCGGGGTCATGCGCGGGCGCGAATTCCTGATGAAGGACGGCTACAGCTTCGACGTCGACGAGGCCTCAGCCGCGCTGGCCTACAAGAGAGTTTTCATCTCCTACCTGCGGACATTCCGCCGTCTGGGGCTGTCGGCCATCCCGATGAAGGCGGATACCGGTCCTATCGGGGGCGATCTCAGCCACGAATTCCTGATCCAGGCGGAAACCGGCGAGTCCGAAGTGTTCTTCGACAGCGCCATTTCTGCCGATCCGGCCTTCACCGAAGACCTTACCGGCGATGCTGAGCTGGAAGCGGCCTTTGACCGGCTGACCTCAGCCTACGCGCGCACGGACGAAACCCACGAGGCGGCCTTGTTCGAGCAGCAGGTGCCGGCCGAGCGGCGCGTGGTGTCGCGGGGGTCGAAGTCGGCCACATCTTCTACTTCGGCACCAAATACTCGGACGCGCTGGGCGCGACGGTACAGAACGCCGAGGGCAAGGACGTCGCCGTTCACATGGGCTCCTACGGCATCGGCGTCTCGCGGCTGGTCGGCGGGATCATCGAGGCAGGCCACGATGAGAACGGCATCATCTGGCCCACGGAAATCGCCCCTTCGGCGTTGGTATCCTCAACCTCAAGGTCGACGATGCCGACTGCACCGCAGCCTGCGAACAACTCTACGCGCAGGCGCAAGCCGCCGGGCTAGACCCGCTGCTCGATGACCGAGACATGCGCCCGGGCGGCAAGTTCGCCGACATGGAACTGATCGGTCTGCCGTGGGTGATCACCATCGGTCCGCGCGGCCTCAAAGACGGCATGGCCGAATTGAAGAACCGCAAGACCGGGGAGAAACACGACGTCGCCATCGACGCTGTTCTCGCCAAAATTACCGGCTAAGGCGGCCCTGAACTCCAAGGCTGAGCCGCCCGAAATCCGACTGGAGCCATGATGGGGACCACCCTGACCATTGCCCTGCGTTACCTGGACCGCCCGCCGCGAGGGTGCGGGGCTGTCGCTGGTGCCGCTGCTCTCCGGGCTGGGGATCATGATCGGCGTCGCGACGCTGGTAGTGGTGATGGCAGTGTTCGAAGGCTACCGCACCGCCGTGCTCGACCGTCTGCTCGCCCAGACCGGTCACCTCGCCATCACCAAACCCGGCTTCCGTAGCTTTGATCCTGCACCTGCGCAGGCGGTTGTTGCGGCGCAGGCTGGCGTGGCCCGCAGCCAGCCGGTGCTGATCACGCAGGGGCTGGTGCTGCGCGGCGAAAAGGGCGCTGGCGTGGTGGTGCAGGCCATGGAGCTCAGCGACATGCGCGCCGACCCCGTGCTCGCCGAAGCCGCCGGGCACTTCGATGCGCTGTCCACCTTTGGCACATCGGAGGGTGAAGCTGATGCTGAAGCTGAAGCTGAAGCTGGGCTCTCGCCCGTGGTGCTGGGGGCTGGGCTGGCTGCCGAATTGAGCCTGACCCGTGGCGACAGGCTGCGTCTGGTACTCTCGGCTGACAGCAGCGATCGGGCCGAAGGCACCACCGCCGCGCGCAGCTTCGGGCTGGTTTTTGCCGGCTCGTTTTCCGCCGGACTGTTTGAGGTGGACCAGTCGGGGGCGTTGGCCCTGTTGGCCGATGCACAGGGGTGGCAGACCCGGGCTGGAGATGAGACAGCCTCCGCCAGTCCCGACACCGCCTCCAACACCGCCCCCGGCGATGTCAGCGAAATCCGCGTCATGCTCGAAGACCTTGGCCAGCGCCGTCAGGTGCTGGCGCGGGTCCGCTCGCGCCTGCCCGATACACTCCTGATCAGCGACCGGGCCACCGATCTCTTCCGCGACTATGACTGGGTGCGGGCACAGGGCAATGCCGCCACCCTGATCGTCATTGTCATCCTGATCGTTGCTGCCTTCGGGGTCGCCTCGGGGCAGCTGATGATGGTGCAGGAGCGGCGCGCCGATATCGCCATCCTGCGCGGCTTCGGGGTGCAGCCGGGCGGTGTGCTGCGGGTGTTTCTGCTCGCGGGCCTTCTGGTGGCAGTGATCGGGTTGGGGCTGGGGCTGGCGCTGGGCTGGTGGATCTCGGTCTCGCTCAACGAAATCCGGCTGGCGCTGGAAGCCGTGATCGGTCGCCCGCTGTTTAACGCTGCCTTCTACCAGATCGACGAAATCCGCGGCGATGTCCGCGCTTCGGGGCTGGTGTTTGTTTCGGCGGTGACGCTGTGCGTATCCTTCTTCGCCACGCTCTATCCGGCCTGGCGGGCCTCGCGGGTGCCGCCGGCGCTGGCGCTGAAGGAGGTCTGAGCCGTGCTGAGATCCTTCGAGCGCCAGGCCTCCCGCAAATACCTCAGTGGCCGCAACGGTCGGTTCCTGTCGCTGTCCGCGCTGTTCTCACTGGCTGGGATCGCCATCGGCGTCGCGGCGCTGATCATCGCCAGCGCCTTCCTCAACGGGCAACGCGACAGCCTGCTCGAGGCGATCCAGGGCCGGAGCCCCCACGTCACCCTGACCGCCGTGGAGCCACCACCACCCGCGCCGGTGTGCGTGCCGGAGACCGACGCGCTCAACATCGCGCTGGGGATCCTGGAGACCTGCGAAACCCCACCCGCCGGGCTCAAGGGCTTCGAGCCCGCTGACCCCCGCATTGCCGCGGTTCTGGACCGGCCGGAGGTGCAGGCCGCGTTCTTCGAGGTCGCCGGACAGGGCATGGTCGTGCTGCCTTCGAGCGGTGCGGTCAGCGGCACCTTCATCCGCGGGCTGGCCCCGGAGGCACTCGATCAGCGTCTGATCGGCCATCCTTCGGCCTTCGCGCTGTCCGGCTCGATGGATCTGGCGCGGGGTGAAGTGGCGCTGGGCTATGGTGTCGCCGCCAACCTGAACGCCGATGGTCGCGCCAGTCTGGCGCTGCTGGGCCAAACCCTCGACCTGGTGTCCCCCGATGGCTCGACCACCGTTATCGGCTGGACCCCGCGGCGGCGGATGTGCGCGTGAACATCATCTTCGGCGGCTTTGCTGAGCGCAACGAGACCTACATGGACATTGGCTCAGCGGCGACCTTCCTGGGCTTCGAGCCCGGACGCTTCAACAATCTTCAGCTGTTCCTCAGCAAGCCCGCCGATGCGGCAGCCTTCGCCAGAAGCCTTGAAGCAGACTTGGCTGTTGACCCGGCTGACGCCACCAGCTTCCGGACCTCGACGTGGGAGGACCGGAACCGCGCGCTGGTCTCGACGCTGGGGATCCAGCGGGTGGTGCTGATCCTCGTCCTTGCCCTGATCGTCGTGGTTGCGGCCTTCAACATCCTCGCCAGTCAGATCATGCTGGTGCGCGAGAAGCGGCGCGGGATCGCCCTGCTGCGAACGCTGGGGGCGGGGCAGGGTTCGGTCGCCCGGGTGTTCATCGGCATGGGCCTGTTCCTCGCAGGTGCCGGCTGCCTGCTGGGGCTGGGGATCGGGCTGGGGGTCGTCCTCAACTTTGACGCCATCGTCGCTTTCTTCGCCACCATCCCCGCCATGGCTGGAGCCGCGGCCTTCCTCGGCTCGGTGCAGGTCAGCCTGAGCCTTGGCGACAGCCTGCTCGCCGTCGGTCTGGCGCTGGTGATCACCGTGCTCGCCACGCTTTACCCGGCCTGGCAGGCCGCCCGAACCGAACCCGCAGAGGTCCTTCGCTATGTCTGAGCCAAGCCAAACCGCAACGACGGCCCCTACCAGCAGAAAGGCGGCTAACACCACGGTGGCCAACCCCATGGCGGCCAACACCACGGCGGCCTCTGCCGCGCGGCCCAATCTGGTGCTCAGCGATATCCGCCGCGCCTTCCCCCAGCCCGACGGCGCGCTGGAGGTGCTGCGGGGCTGCGACGCCACCATTCTGCCCGGTGAGCTGGTGGCCATGGTCGGCACGTCCGGCAGCGGCAAGTCCACCCTGCTGCAGATTTGCGGCCTGCTGGATAACCCCAGCAGCGGCACGTTGGAGATTGCGGGGCAGGCGGTCGAAACCCTCGGCGACCGCGCCCGGACCCGGCTGCGGCGCGGCACGGTCGGTTTCATCTACCAGTTCCACCATCTCCTGCCCGAGTTCACCGCGCTGGAGAATGTCATCCTGCCGCAGTCGGTCGCCGGTGTGGCGTCGGGCGAGGCGCGGGAGCGTGCCAAAATGCTGCTCGAGCGCGTGGGTCTGGGGCACCGGCTGGGCCATCGCCCCGGCAAGCTCTCGGGCGGTGAAAAGCAGCGGGTTGCCGTTGCCCGCGCCATCGCCAACCGGCCCGCCCTGCTGCTGGCTGACGAGCCGACCGGCAACCTCGACCCCGACACAGCGGAGCAGGTCTTTACCCTGTTCGTCGAGCTGACGCGGGACGAGGGGCTGTCGGTGCTCATGGCGACCCACAACGAAGCGCTGGCCGCCCGCATGGACCGGGTGCTGCGCCTCGAAGGCGGAAAGCTCGTCGTTTAGGAAAAGGAAGGCAGCGGCGGTCTTAGCCGTCCAGCGTCGCCGCGCCGTAGTAGTGCCAGAGGAACATCGCCATCGGTCCACGGTGCGGCGCCCAGTGGGCGGTCAGTTCCCGCAGCACCTTGGGTGTTGGTTTATCCTCGAGGCCGAACAGCATCTGATAGCCCTTCTGCACGGCCAGATCGTCGGCCGGGAACATGTCCGAGCGGCCCTCGGCGAACAAAAGGTAGATTTCCGCGCTCCACGTGCCGAAGCCCTTGAGCGCCGTGATGTGCGCCAGCGCCTCGGCGTCTTCCATGCCGGGTAGCTCGTCGGGCCGGAAACTGCCCTCGACCAGCGCGTTAGCCAGCCCGTGGATGTAGCGGGTCTTCTGTCCCGACAGTCCCAGCTTGCGCCAGCCCTCAGGCTCGAGATCGAGCAGGCGCATGGGTGCAAAATCACCTTCAAAGTGGTTCTCGACCCGCGCCCAGATCGAAGCAGCGGCCTTGACCGACAGCTGCTGACCGCAGATCACGCGGAGGAATGTGCCGATCCCCTGGGTCTGGGCGCGGGTTTCCGGCAGGCCCACGCGCTCGATGGCGGCGGCCGTCGTGGGACAGGTCTCGGCAACCCGGCGGATCATGCTCTGGACCTCGTCGGTGGTCATCGGCTGTCTTGTCATCGGGCGTTCTCTCTTCGAAGGGCTGCGCGCCGGGTCAGTCGCAGGATTTCCAGGGACCGAGGTCGAAATGGAAGTGATCCTGATGCGCGGCGTCGGAGTTGGGGTTGAGCACCAGCTGGAAGAAATCGCAGGCGCCTTCATTGATGCGGGCAAACCAGTCGGCGGTCAAATCGCCCATGGCCGTGCCGTTGCGTCGCCAGCCGCCCTCGATGTTCACCTGGCGTCCATCTTCAAAGTGAAAGGTGCCGATGTCGATGGCGTTGGCAAAGCCGTGTTCAGAGATATAGCCGCCTGAGCGCATCCGGCAGGAATAGCCGTTGACGTTGGAGAGGCCGACCACGCGGGTGCCAAAGGTCTCCAGCGCTTCGGTCTGGACCACGTTGCGCAGCCACAGCGCTGTTGCCTCGGCCACGGGGCAGGCCACCACCACACGGCCTGACAGCGCGACACCCCCGCCAAAGGCCTCGACCGCGACAGCACCTTGGTTCTGGCAGCCGCTGTCCTCTACGAAATCAGGCGAAGACTGGAACAGCGCGCCGAGGCGTTCCAGCCGCAGCGGGCATTGTGGGTCAACGGCTGGCCGAGCCTGGCCGGTGCTGGTCGATGAGGCGGCGGAGCGGGTGCTTGGCGTTGTTTCCGCCGGTGCCTCAGCGGTGATGCTGATCGGCGTGGCGGTCGTCGCTTCGCTGATGGCGTTGACAACGGCTTCGGCCACGTCATCGGCAGCAACCGGAATATCGCTGACAGCCTGCGCTGCTGGGACACTATCTGGTCGATCCATGGGAACGGGGATCCACTCGTCTTCGCGGAAGGCCAGGGTGCTGCTGTCGGCCGGCTGACTTTCGGCATCGCGACTTGTGGTCTCGCCTTGCCGCTCTCGCTATCGCTGGCGGTACCGAAAGTGGCGGCATCGTTGTTGCTGGTTTCCAGCCGGGTCAGGCCACTGGAGCCGCGGACGGACGCCACCCCATCATCGGCTTGCGCCGGCGCGTCTTCCTGCCCGGTGACCGACAGGATCAGCTCTGCCACGGCGGGGTCAGCATAGGCCACATCCTCGCCGGTGGCAGGGGCCTCTGCACCGTCAGTGTTGGACTGTTCAGCCGCCTCCGCATCGCGGTCGCCTACGCGCTGATGAGCAGGCGCGGCGGGGCGCGGCTTGGGCAGGGCAGGGGCGTCGGCGAGCTCTGGTGGCTCTGTCGGAGCGGGCGCAGGCGCAGGAGAGGCTTCTGGTTGGCTTGGCTGTACACCGGGATCCGGCGTCACAGTCCTCTTCTGGCTGATCATAGGGCACGGCAGCCTCAAGATCTGCCTCGTCCAGCACCACTGTGTCGTTGCCCTGAAAGATGCTGTCCAGCAGGGAATCCAGACCAAGGTCTTCCTGAAACGTGGTGCCAGATTGCGCGTGGGCTGCATGCGCCCAGCCTATCGAAGCTGCGGCGCAGAGAGTAAGAACCAGCGCCATGCTGCAGCAGGTCAGGGCGGCCTTCCAACTGCCCATCGGGGAATCATTCACCGCTGCGTATCCTCATATCCTGAATGCGCTGGAAAAACCCTGACTGCTCGCCAGCGGACCGGTCGATCAGCAGCGACGATACCAGCAGAAGCGCAATCGATAGCACCAAAACACCCAACAGCCTCATGCGTCGGTCGCCCCCCTCCTGCCTCTTTCGATGGAGATAGATAACAGACATATTGGTGCCATTCGAGGGCTGGATTGTGACCAATTTGGCGTGTCACACAGAACGGACGGGAGGCTCTGAAGTCTAAAAACCGGCAGAAGTCCTGAAAGTACCCGCATCGATCAGTTGATATTCACTGCGTGATAAGTCCAGACCTTGAAACAACCCACAAGCTGCTGGGGAAAACCAGCCCAGAAACCCACAGACTTTTTGACGCCTGACGCTGCGCAAGGCTGCGCGTAATGCTAGGCCATGCGATCACGAAAGAAGTCAGTGGGTAATACCACATAAAAATGTTATACGACTTTCAATGACACGAATTCTGGTTCATTCGCCTCATTTTAAATGGTGGTTTCCGAATGAGGCTGTTTCGGCAAGGCGTTGCAAAGTTCGCAAGGGGAACACTGGATGACAAATCCAGCGGTTTCGCGGTTAAAGGCAGTCATGAAGGCTGCCGCACGGGTCAATCAAACGACCGGTGCCGCGGAAGCAAAAGGGGAACAGGTTGAGGTGGCGGGCGCTGCCCGCGCCCGCACGGGCGTGCTCGGCCTGCGCGACCGGCTCCTCGTCGATCAGCACAGCGGGGGCGTCCGGTCCTGATCCGAGCGTGGCAGCAGGCTGCTGCCGTTGGTGGCGCGGCGGTGCTTGCGCTGGGGAGTGTGGTTGCGCTCGGCCTGGGACTCTATGCAGCGACGCGGTCCGATGTCCGCGCGCTGGAAGCACGGGAACAGGCGCTGGTGACGGCGCTCGAGTTGGCCAGCAATTATGTTCTCGACCGCCAGATTGAGCTGCTGGACGCCACAACCTCTCAGATCTGGGTTCATCTTTGTCGACAACGCCAACGTCAGCATCGAAGCGCTGATGGCAGACAATGAGCGTCTGCTTTCAACGCTTGAGGCGGCGCTGGAACCGGTCGACAGCCTTCGCAACGAGGGGGCAGTGGCGGCGAAGTCACCCGGTGCAGCCTCTGACGTGAAGCAGAGGGCGCTGGGCTGCAGCGGCTGGAGTACGAACTTGCCCTGAGCCAGACGCAGCAGGATATGCTGGCCGCCGAACTGAACCTCGAACGGCAGACCATCGAAACACTCTCCGATGCCTTAGCGTCGGTCCGGATGGATGTCAGCGTGCTGGAGCGCGAATCGCTGCGTTTGGCGCAGACGGTGGAGCGCCGGGATGAACTGATTGCTGTGCTCAAGCGCGACCTCGCGGCGGTGCAATCTGACCGGGTCGAGGGGCAGGATGCGCGGCGCGGCACCATCAACCTGCTCAATACCCAGAACGACGAACTGATTTCGGAGCTTCGGTCGCTGCGAAACCAGCTCAACGGAAACGCTGATACGCTGCGCTCGCTGCAGGATCAGCTGGTCCAAGCGAGAGCGAGCAAGCCCGGCTTGCAGCGCTGGTTGAACAGCGGGATGCACAGATCACCATCCTGACCGATACCCAGTCCGGCATTCTGGAGCAGCTGGAAGCACAGGTAGAGCAGCAAATGGCCGCGCTGCGGTCTGCCATCGATATGACTGGTGTGGACCACGATACATCTTTGCAGCTCGACGCGCTGCTTGATAGCGTGCAGGACCCGTTCTGGAACGGCATGGGCGGCGCCAACGACGGCATGAGCGTGCCGTCGGAAGCCGACCTTGAAGAGATTTATGGCGATGATGCCGCCGCTGCGCTGGTGTCAGATATCCTCGACCGCGTTGATGCGCTTGCGCGACGCCACGCGGAGTTGGCCCTTCGGCGTAATCACTTCGACGCTTTGCCGACCAGTCCCCCGGTGAAAGGGCTGCGGCTGTCGTCCGGCTTTGGAATGCGTAAACACCCGGTGACCGGCAAAAACCGCATGCATAAGGGCCTGGACTTTGCGGGTCCCAGCGGGACACCGGTGATGGCTGCTGCGGCGGGTCGCGTGATCTATGCCGCCCGCAAGGGGTCTTACGGAAACCTGATCGAGCTTAATCACGGCAATGGCGTGACGACGCGCTACGCCCACCTTCGCGACATCGAAGTCAGCAAAGGCGATACAGTCGAGATGGGGGAGCTGATCGGAACCGTTGGATCGACCGGCGCTTCTACCGGCCCGCACCTGCATTGGGAAGTGCGAGTGTTTGAACGAGCCAAGAACCCCCAGTTGTTTCTTGATGCGGGGCTGGTTGTCCGCAAGTAAACGGACTGAATTATTTACGCAAAAATTGCGTAAGTCTTGCTCCAAAGCAAATGAAACTAGTTTCTCATTACAATACAATGGGCGCGTAAATGGCTGAAAAACGCCGCATGCACAGGCTTTAAAATGCGGTTTGGCGAGCTAGGCTTTGGAAAAACTGCGTTTTTTACGCGAAAAAAAATTTTTCGCCATACGGCCTGCGATTGAGAAAATCTTTTCCCTTGAGTTGTAAATGAATAAAGGTCCAATGAAAGCCTGAACCTCAGCGTTTTATTAATGGCCCATTTCGCACTGAGCGAACATGCGATGGTTCGGGCCACGTTTGGGAACTTACAGGCAGTTGGGCACGACTCTACCGATCAGCTCTCGCGAATCGGATCTTTACAGGACATTTCTGTCCGTCGGGTTGCTTGAAAACGTCGACCTCATCACTGCTGATCTGAGTATCTCCATTCCCACTTTGGGTCGGCGGATTGCTCGGCTGGAGAGCCTCCACGGGCGGAAGCTTTGCCGGAATACCGGTAGCCGTTATTCTCTGACGCGTGATGGTCAGGCCTTGCTGAACTTGCTGCGATCAGCCGATGAAATCATCGCCGATCTCAATCAGTTGACGGAGCGGTCGGGTCAGGCGCCTCGCGAGGTGTTGCAGGTCCGCTCAACCCGACATCTCCTCGAGGATTTCTGGCTACCGCTGGCTCAATCAAGTCGATCGATGTTTGATGACATGCGTCTGCGGCTAGCCACCCTGGAGGGTGCGGAAGACGAGGGCCGGAGCGGTATGGTGGTTTCAGTCGCCCCGCGCCTGCGTATCGCAGCCCTCGATGACGTTGAAATGGTGGGCACCGCCTATTCAAATTTCGGCGCCTACCCGAGCTACGCCGATTCCCATGGTACGCCCAGACTTGAAGAGCTAGGCAAGCATGTGTTTATTCGCTCTGAGTGCATGAGCGGAAATCCGGATTTCTGGGATGAGATCCTTGAAATTGAGCGTCGATGCCGCCGGAGCATTCAGGTTGAGCACTATCCCACCGCTCACCGCCTGGCCCAGGCAGGCCTAGGTTTCACCGTTTGCACCAGTTTTGGCCATACCACGGCAAACGATGTCGAACCCTTTTTGCATCTCGGGCGACAGCAGGTCCCCGTGTTCGCGGCTTTCCATGGCAAGGCCTAGCGCGGGCAGCGCGGTGTCAATCTCCGGGAAGATTTGCTCAGGCGCCTGAAAGGCTATTTCCGGTTGTCTGTGCAAGCGGATGGTGGGGTCTAGTGGCCGATCATCTGCCAAAAAGCCTCGCAAGCTGGAGCCTGATCCGCTCCTTCCTGTCCCTCGCCTATTTTCTCGAATACGGACCGGCGGCTCGGGAGTTGGGCGTCTCGGTACCGACGTTGAGGCGCCGGATTCAACGGCTTGAAAGCTTTCTCGGCAGCAGCCTGCTGGTCTACGAGCGCCGGACCCTGCAGCTAACCGAAGCCGGGCTGAAGGCCCTCGAGATTGCCTCTCATGCCGATCGCCGGATTGCGGCTATCCGGGACAACGAAGACCAGGTCCGGTCGGTCTCCATGCCGCCATTGCGGTTGTCGATGGATGACAATGTCCTGACCTACTTCTGGATCCCATTCTGCCTGAAACACAGCGCGTTGCTGGAGAACTATCAGATCTCGGTGCAGGTCGATCGGGTTCCTGATTTTTCCGCTGGTTCCGACACTGATTTCGCCCTTAGCATCGGTGAGTCACCGCAGTTGGCAGGGAAAACCGAACCGGTCGGAGCTTTTGACGTCTAATTTGCCGGCCACGAGGCCTATGTGGCGCAGCATGGACTGCCGACCTTCGATACGCTGGATCAGCACACCTTCATTCGTCCCTCGACCGAGGTATTCGAAGCGCTGGGCGGGGCCTTGCTGACAGATATCGAACGCTTGTGCGGCGCGACCATCCGGGTCGATCCGCCAGTCTCGCCGATCGCGCCACCCGACTGGGCCGGGGCTTCTATTTCGGGACGCCGTGGCTGGAGCGAGAAGGTTACGTGCTGTTTCCCGATTTTCCGGTCGTACCGATAACGGCCTATGCCAGCTTCAGTGAAGATTTTGCGGCGGAGCCAGCCAATCGAAAGTTCATCGACAAGGTCATTCAGGAAGCAACGCATTTCTTCCGGGACCGGGACCCTGAGCAGGCGTCTGTTCCAGTTGCTGCAAGAATTGGACTGAAAGGGAGCAAACAAGTCCGTCCGCTCAACGAGCTGGCCCGGGAGAAAAACCGAAGCGCTCCAGAAAAGGGCAGACGTGAGAACTGAGCTTCCGGCACAGACTGCATTTTGGCTGACATCAATCTGAACAGTCTAGCACTGACCCATCTGGCACTGACCCATCTGGCACTGACCCATCTGGCACTGGCCAATCTCGCACGGGCCAGAACGCCAGCCTAGCCACCGGTAACACTCATGTGCCTGGATACCGCTGCTGCCGCATCCGGACCCACCCGAAAATCGTGCCCTCTGGGTTTGCGCTCAATGGCCTGATCAATCACTGCGCTCAGGGGCTCATCGCTTTCGCTCGCCCGCAGCACGGCACGGAGGTCAGCGCTGTCGTCCTGGCCCAGACACATGTACAGCATGCCGGTGCAGGTTAGCCGGATCCGGTTGCATAGCTCGCAGAAGTTATGGCTCAGCGGGGTGATGAACCCGAGGCGCTGTCCGGTTTCCCCGACGCTGAAATAGCGGGCCGGGCCCGCACTGCGGAAGGATGTTTCGGCCAGTGTCCAGCGCGCTGACAGCCGCTCGCGCACGGTTTCCAGCGACATGAACTGGCCCGCGCGGCCGCTATCATCCGTGCCGCTGTCGTCCATGATCGTCCCCATGGGCATGACTTCGATGAAGGTCAGGTCAAAGCCCTCATCCGCGCACCAGGCCACCATGGTTTCCAGCTCGTCATCGTTGATGCCCCTGAGCGCGACGGTGTTGATCTTGATCGCCAGCCCGGCGCTCTTGGCGGCCTGCAGGCCTTCGAGCACCTGCGGCAGTCGTCCCCAGCGGGTGATGTCGGCGAATTTCTGCGGTTTGAGCGTATCCAGCGACACGTTGATCCGGCGGACACCGGCGCGCGCGAGGTCATCGGCAAAACGGCTGAGCTGAGAGCCGTTGGTGGTCAGGGTCAGCTCGTCGAGTGCACCGGTCTCCAGATGGCGGCCGAGGCGCTCAATCAGCCACATGATGTTTTTGCGCACGAGTGGCTCGCCCCCGGTCAGGCGTAGCTTGCGAACCCCTTGGCGATGAAGGCGCTGCACAGCCGGTCCATCTCCTCCAGCGTCAACAGGTCTTGCTTGGGCAGGAACGTCATGTCTTCGGACATGCAATAGACGCAGCGGAAGTCGCAGCGGTCCGTCACGGAAACGCGGAGGTAGTCGACAGTGCGGCCAAAGGGGTCTTTCATGGGACTGATATTGGCGCCTTCGCGCCATAAAGAAAAGCGGCGCTGTGATCATAATCCGGGGAGCCGCTATGCCCGGCGCGGACGCCTCCACCGACAAAAGCTGTCAACCTGTAGCGTCCGGCCTCTGCTATAGACTGGCCTTAGCACCGACAGAGGGGCATTCCACCATGCCCACCCACACCCACACCGAGCCGGAACAGTCACCCCTTCATGCGCGCCTTTGAGAACCGATTTTTCCGGCTGGAACCCGTGCGACCGGGGCTGTGGCTGCTGGTCGAGAAAACCGTGCGGGCGCTGGTACGGGCCAATGTCTGGGTAATCGAGGGCGAGGATGCCGTGCTGGTCATCGACGGCGGTTGGGGCCTTGTCGACTGGCCCTTGGATGAGATCTTTGCCGATGTTGACCGTCCGCTGTGGTTCTTCACCACCCACGCCCACTGCGACCACATTGCTCAGGCGTTCCAGTTTACCGCGCGCCGGTTCGGGCACGCGCTGTCTGATGCGGTGATGCGGGACCCGGGGCCTGAAAACACCAATGCCCAGCCCTGGACACCGTACCTTCAGATTTTGGCGGAAGGCTTCGATGACCTTGGTTTCGTGCCCGAGGACTACGGCGCTTCCTTTCGTGCGGCGCCACTGACCGATTTACTGGGGCAGGGTGACAGTATCGACCTCGGCGGGCGACGGCTCGCCGTTCACGAAACACCCGGACATTCCTGGCATAGCCTGACGCTGTTTGAGGCGGAGCAGGGCTGGCTGTTCCCCGGCGACGTCATGATCGCCACCTATATCGTCGACATACTGCCCGATTCAGACAAGACCGAAGTTCTTCGCACGCATCAGCGCTTGCTTGAGCTTCCGTTTCAGTGGAGTTTCGGCGGACACGGCGCGCCGCTGGACCGACGCAAGGCCGAGGGTATTGTCGGGCGCTATGCCGAGCGCAAGGCCGAAGAAGGTTTGCGCGCCTAGGGCAGCGTTGCTCGGGGCGACTGCTCGACATCTGCGGACTTGGTTCCAGTTCAGGCAGTTGAGCCGGTCGCCAGTATCACGCCAGGCTGCAGGCGCACAGCACGACATGAGGGAGACAAGCGCATGTCAGACTACGAGACCATCATTGCCAACCGAGAAGGCCGGGTTCAGGTCATTCAGCTCAACCGCCCCAAGGCGCTGAATGCGCTCAATGCCAAGCTGATCGCCGAAGTGCTGGATGTCTGTCAGGCCGCCGACGCCGACGAGGACGTTGGCTGTATCCTGATCAAGGGCTCGGAAAAGGCCTTTGCCGCTGGCGCGGACATCTCTGAGATGGCTGACAAGGACTATGACCACATTTACGGCGTTAATCCCTTTGGCGAGTGGGACAAGATCGCCGCAACCCGGACGCCGATGATCGCGGCGGTCTCCGGCTTTGCGCTGGGGGGCGGCTGCGAGCTGGCGATGATGTGCGACATCATCCTGGCGTCGACGACGGCCCGCTTTGGTCAGCCGGAGATCAAGCTGGGGATCATTCCTGGCGCTGGGGGCACGCAGCGGCTGACCCAGGCCGTGGGTAAGGCCAAGGCGATGGATCTGTGCCTGACCGGGCGTATGATGGACGCTGAAGAGGCTGAGCGCGCGGGGCTGGTCGCGCGGGTGGTTGAGGCAGACGCGCTGGACGAGGAAGCGATGAAGGCGGCGGCAACGATTGCCGGCTACTCTAAACTCAGCACTGTCGTTGCCAAGGACGCTGTGGGCCGCGCGCAGGACATGGGCGTTACTGAAGGTGTTCAGGCTGAACGGCGGCTGTTTGCCGGGTTGTTCGCGACCGAAGATCAGAAAGAAGGCATGGCTGCGTTCATGGAAAAGCGACCGCCGGTGTGGAAGCGCGATCGCTGAGGCATTGGTTTCGCTTCTTTGGCGGGGAATGGGTTGCGGGCTCGATTTGACGCCGCTTCGCGGCTTACAAATCTCCCCCGCGCAGTCAAGCGGACAGGCCGCGCTGCACGCGGCCTGACGTCTTTTGCATTTTCTGCGAAAATGCACGTGGGAGGGCCGCGAAGCGGCAAGGCCCGAGCGCGCCATCTATCAGTTGACACTCAACACGCTCCGCTTTGAGTGTCGTGTCAGTTACCACTCTCCACGCTGCGCTTTGAGTGTCGGTCCATCAATAATCTCCAACGCGCTCAAAGGCGAAGCGTTGTGAGCGCAGACGAAATGAGGGGCGCTGCCCCTCGGCGCGGTCAAGGCCAGCCGCTGCTGAAGCAGCGGTGCTCCGCAGCCCTGACAGCGACACACCCCGGACTTCGCCAGTCAGTCAGAAGGTCAGATCACTCTGACCTTCTGCTTTGAGATAAAGGAGTTGCGCGACGCTTGGCCCCGCCGCGCGAGCGCGGTCGGGGACAAGTCGGCGCAACCATGTCTCAACGTGGAACTCCCAAGCACTGATAGACAAGAGCTTGCTGACGGTGACGAAGAATTGGCGTGAAGAGCTCCAACGCGCTCACAGCCCTTCGACAGGCTCAGGATAAACTCCGCGTTTTGAGCGCAAAGGAAAAACGCGCCACAGCCCTTCGACAGGCTCAGGATGAACTCTGCGCTTAAGCGAGAAGGGTATTTACGCGCCATCCTCAGGCTGAACGCTTGCGCGGTGGAGGTTCCGGCATCGCTCGACACACCTTTCGCCGCAGCCTAGGGTTCGGGCTGTTGCTCCGGCTGGCCGGTGCGCCAGACCATCAGTCAACCGACCGACCGAACTATTGGAACCATCCCGACTGTCATGACCACGCCGCCGCCTTCATCCGCCCCCGCTGATCACTATCGCATCGTGGATGATCCCTTCGTCCTGCGCCATCGAATAGACGGCGCAGGGCGGGGCCCGCTGACCGGGCTGGGTTTGGCGGTCAAGGATCTGTTCGACGTGGAGGGCCTGCCCACGGCCTGCGGTACCCTCGACTGGCCCGGCCGCAACCAGCCGGCCGCGCGGACCGCGCCGACCGTGCAGGCGCTGCTCGACGCTGGTGCCACTATGGTCGGCAAAACCATCACTGACGAGCTGGCCTGTTCGCTGGTTGGGACCAATCTTCACTATGGCACGCCCCGAAACCCAATTACCCCTGACCGGGTGCCCGGGGGATCGTCGAGCGGTTCTGCCGCCGCCGTGGCCGGGGGGCTGGCTGATCTGGGGCTAGGCACGGACACAGGCGGATCGATCCGCATCCCCAGCCTCTACAACCGTTTGTTCGGGCTGCGTCCGACCCATGGACGGGTCAGCGTCGAGGGCTGCATGGAGCTCTGCGCGTCCTTCGACACGGTTGGGCTGATGACCCGGGATGCGGACACTCTCGCAGCCGGGATGGCGGTCCTCATGGGTGAAGACATGCCGCCCGCGCAACAGCCCGAGGCAGAAATCCTCATAGCCTCCAGCCTGTTTGCCGGTCTCGAGCCCCGCATGGCCGAGCTGGCTCAGGTTGCCATCGATCTCTTTGGCGCGATGGGCGACCTGTCATCCTTGCCATCAGACGCGGTTCCCGCCCTTTCCACCGCCTGCTACGAGGCCTACGGCGTGCTGCAGGGGCGCCCGATCTGGAAGGCCCACGGCCCGTGGATCGAGCGCGACCGGCCCCGCCTTGCCCCGGAGATCGAAGCCCGCTTCCGCCTTGGCGGTACGCGCAGCGCCAAGGATGAAGCCCATCACCGGCAGGCCGCGGAAGGTCGCCTCCGGCCCGTTTCCGAAGCACTGGAAGGCGGCGCCTTCATCGTCATGCCCACCGGGCCGACGGCCGCGCCAAGCTTTGCCATGATGCAGGACGCCGGCGCTCTGGAAGAACGCGAGGCCGTGCGCCGGCAACTGCTCGGACTGACTGCCATGGCGCCCATCCTCGGGGTGCCGCAAATCCACATTCCCATGCCCGATGAAGACGGTATCCCGCGGGGTTTGTCGGTCATGGGGCGGCGCGGCAGCGATCTGGCGCTCCTGGGCCTCGCACGAGCCTGGGCGGCAAAATTGCCCTAAACCGCGCTCAGCCCACCGTCGATCGGCAGAGCCTGCCCGGTCATGAAGCTGTTCTCATCCGAACAGGCCCAGATCATCGCCTGCACGATCTCGTCGGCATCAGCGACCCGGCGCATGGGCACGCGGCTGGAGACCTTGGTGAAGGCTTCGTCCTTGGAGACCCCAGGTGCCCCACCACGCCATCCATGATCGGCGTGTCGGCGAAGGCCGGGCAGATGGCGTTCACCCGCAGGCCCTTGCGCGCGTACTCGTCAGCCGCGGCCCGGGTCAGACCGACCACGGCGTGTTTGGCGGCAGCGTAGGCGCCGAGGAAGGGTGCGCCCAGGATGCCCGCCACCGAGCTGGTATTCAGGATCACGCCTGAGCCCGCCTGCAGCATGACCGGGATCTGCGCCTTCATGCCGTAGAAGACCCCGTAGGTGTTCACGCGCAGGGTGAGGTCGAACTCCTCGTGCGTGACCTGGTGCATGGGCTTGGGCACGTGCCCGCCCATGCCGGCGTTGTTGTAAGCGACGTCAAGCCCGCCATAGGCCTCAACCCCGGCGGCAACCAGCGCCTGGCAGTCAGCCTCCTTGCTGACATCGCAACGCAGCAGCGTCACCGGCCCGGTGCACAGCGCCTTCGTCGCCTCCAGCCCCGCTTCATTGATATCCCCCAACACCAGCCGGGCGCCCATGCCGCTGAGGCGTTCGGCCAGCCGCTGACCAAAGCCGCTGCCAGCACCTGTGATCAGGACTGATTTGTTCTCGTAGCCCATTTTCGTCCCTTCCGTGATCGATTAGCTATAGGGGTCGGGTCGGGGGCGGTTCCTCCGACTGGAGAAACAAAGGAAAGCCCGTGTCGCGCAATGCCTTACCCGAGCCACTAGCCGAAGGCTATAGCCGTTTTGTCAACCAGAGGGCACCCGCCGAACAAGCGCTGTATCAGCAGTTGGGCGAGGGCCAGTCGCCCCATACATTGGTTCTGTCCTGCGCCGACAGCCGTGTTGACCCGGCGACGATTTTCTGCGCGGCGCCGGGTGAGTTGTTTGTCCTGCGCAACGTCGCCAACCTCGTCCCGGCCTTCAACCGCTATAATGACGAGGGCAATACCAACAGCCAGTCCGGGGAGCAGGGGCCGCTGACCGCCACCGCCGCCGGCCTCGAGTTTGCCGTTGGTCACCTTCAGGTCAGCCGCATTCTGGTCATGGGCCATTCCCGGTGCGGCGGGGTCGCGGCGGCACTGCACCAGTGCCAGCACCCTGAAATCGCCGATGACAAAGACAGCGGGCGTTACTTCATTGATCGCTGGGTCGGGCAGATGACCGGCGATGGCCGACAGGTGCTGGCCGATCATCCCGATGCCGACGCGGATACGCTGCAGCAGCAGCTGGAGTTTCGTAACGTATGGCAATCTGTAGCGCGGCTTCGGTCCTATCCCTTCATCGCCAGCGCCGAAACCGAAGGCCACCTCAGCCTTCACGGGGGCTGGTTCTCGATTGCGGATGCAGCGCTGTGGTGGATGCAGGACGACGGCAGTTTCAGCGCCGTTGAGGCCTGAGCGCGAAGCCTGTAAGCCTGCAGGCTGCGGTGTCGCCTGGCTTTTGCCAGGATCCGCGTTCGTTTCTCGCATCACGACTGCCACCATCTCGGCCCGCGTGGGCCATCCAGACCGGAAAGAACCTTACTATGGTAGAAAGCGTCGTCATCACCAGCGCAGCCCGCACCGCCATCGGCGCCTTCGGCGGCACGCTCAAAGACGTGTCAGCGATCGATCTGGGCACCATCGCCGCGCGCGCGGCCATTGAACGCTCCGGGCTGGACGGGGAAGCAATCGGCCACAGCGTCATCGGCAACGTCATCCATGGCGAAGCCCGCGACATGTACATCAGCCGGGTGATCTCGGTGAACGCCGGGGTCTCCCGCTTTGCCCCCGCACTTACGGTCAACCGCCTCTGTGGCTCCGGCCTGCAGGCAATCGTCTCCGAAGCTCAGACCCTGATGCTGGGGGATTGTGATGCGGTGCTCGCCGGCGGTGCCGAGAGTATGTCCAACGGTGGCTACCTCATGCCGCGCCTTCGCTTTGGCGCGCGCATGGGTGAGACGGCCGTGGTCGATATGATGCAGGGCGCATTCCACGACCCCTTCGGTCATGGGCTGATGGGCATAACGGCGGAAAACATCGCCGAGCGCTACGGCATCGACCGCGAAGCCCAAGACGCCTTCGCGCTGGAAAGCCAGCGCCGCGCTGCGGCTGCGATCGAAGCCGGGCACTTCAAGGATCAGATCGTGCCGGTGCCTGTGACCCAGCGGCGCGAAACCGTCGATTTTCTCGTCGATGAGCACCCGCGCGCGGTCACGGCTGAAAAGCTCGCCGGCATGCGCCCTGTGTTCAAGAAGGACGGCAGCGTTACGGCGGGCAACGCCTCGGGGATTAATGATGGCGCGGCCGCTCTGACCATGGTGGCCGAAAGCGCTGTCGGACGCCTTGGCGTGACCCCGATCGCGCGGATCATGGCTTACGGCCACGCCGCTGTGGAACCGGACGAGATGGGTGTTGGCCCTGTGCCTGCGGTCCGCATCGCGCTCGAGCGTGCCGGGATCAAGGCCTCCGACCTGAGTGTGATCGAAAGCAACGAGGCCTTCGCCGCCCAAGCGTGCTATGTCTCGCGCGAGCTCGATCTGGACCCGGCAAAGGTCAACCCCAACGGCGGCGCCGTCGCGCTCGGGCACCCGGTCGGCGCCACCGGCGCCATCCTCGCGACCAAGGCAATCTACGAGCTGCAGCGGGTGCAGGGGCGCTACGGCCTGATGACCATGTGCATCGGCGGCGGTCAGGGTATTGCCGTGGTGATCGAAAATATGCTCTAGGGGGCGGACAATGCCACCCGGCCAACCCTTTGGTTCGTGATCGAAAGTTCTTGTTTTGACGGAAAATACGCCAGCTCGGCCCGAACTTCAGGCCTCGCCACTGACCCACAGCGACTACGACTTCCAGGCCCGGCCTGCGGCTTCGCTGCGCAATCTTGCGCTGGTCGCCTTGCTCGGTGGCTTCATTCCGGACGAGCGCCTGCTCTATCCCAGCAGCGATGATGACCTCAGCGTCGTCGATATCGGCGCGGGGCCGGGCTTTGCCGCCAATGCCTTTGCGTTCATGTATCCCGGGGCGCACTTCAGCAGCGTGGATCACAATCCCGAGCTGGCTGCGTCGGCGGAAACGCTGAAGTCGACCATGGGCAACGAGAACGTCACCGTTCACCACGGCAGTCTCGCTGACTTCAATCAGGCACAGGCCGGCAAGAAGTGGGACGTGGCCCTGAGCCTGGACACCTACGGCCAGATGGTCCCCGATGACCGTCCGGGGTGTTCGATACCTTTGAGCAGGTCAAGGACGGCGGACTGGTGCTGTTCACCTACAACTGTTCGGTGTTCAACACCCAGTACGATCCCTTCCGCGAATTCCTCAAGCTGTTCATCGACACCATGGGGCAGGAGCCGATCGAGCAGACCAAGAGCGCCATGCACCTGATGGAAGAACTGGTGGGTGAGCAGGCGGGTTATTTCTCGCAGAACCTGATTGCCGACCGCTTCCGCCGCTCCGCGCGTGCGGGCGCACGCAAGGTCTATCAGGAGTTCATGAACATTGATTGGGAACACTACTTTGCCCATGAAATCATGCCGATGTTCCTGCGCCGTGGCTTCAAGCTCTGTGGCGATGCCGCCCACCTGAACAACGCCAAGGCTCAGGCCTTGCCGGTTTCCATGGTTGAGCGCCTGAACCGCTATCCCAACCGGATCATCAGTGAGACCCTCTACGACTTTTCAGTCAACAGAAGCCATCGTTCGGACCTCTATATCAAGAACGCCGAAAAGGTGCCGCACTCCGAAATCATCGACTTCTGGGCCGATGCCCGTCTGGTACTGCGGGTCAAGCACGACCAGTTGGAGATGAACCGGACCTTCCGGCTGAACGAAGACCTGCGGCTAAACCCGGCAAAGTTCGGGCCGGTGTTCAGCGCGCTGGCCTCAGGCCCGGAAAAATTTGGCCAGCTGCGGCGTTTCTTCCCCGATGGCCCGGAGGGCGATACGGAGATGATGGACATTATCCGGATCGGTCACGCTCTGGGATATCTCAATCTCTACTATGGCGAGGATCTGTTCGAGGACCACGATCAGTCGGTGCTCGACTTCGATGCCGGACTGACCGCGTGGATCCGCGAGACCAAAGCGCCCGCCTACCACCTGTTCTTGCCGAATGGGGTGAATTCCGCGCCGTTCCACCCGGGCTCTACGCCCTCGCGGTCAGTGCCCGCGCCGGTGGCGACGACGATCTGGTCAACCGAGCGGCCGAGGTGCTCCGCGACATCATGCGGGTGCAGGCGCAGGCCGGTATCATCGGTGCGGATCACGCCATCGAAAACGCCGAAGAGATCATCGAAGGCTTCCTCGAGCGCTTCAATCGTGGGCTGCGCCCGGTCCTCGACCGGGGTGGTTATTTCCGGGCCTGGTGAGCGCCGGCGGCCCTTGATCCGCTGGCGGCTTCAGGGGCACACAAACCGCGCCAGCCCGGGTGATCAGAAGTTGGCGGCCTGCGCAACCGCGAAGGTGTCTTCGCTCTGGCGCAGCCGTCTGCACAGCTCGGCCACGCGTGAGAGTTCGTGGCGGTAGAAATACCCGGCCGACAGCACCTTACCCTCAACATAGTCTGCGCTGAGCGCGGGGTTGGATTTGGCCGCCGCCACCATCTTTGCATGCATCCACGCCATAACCAGCAAGCCGAAGGCGTCGAGGTAGAGTGTCGCCTGCGACAGCCCCTGCCGTGGCCCGCTCTGCTGGAATGCCGCGCCAAGGGCGGTGGTCGCCCCAGCCAGTTCCTGCATCGCGGCTTCCAGTTGCACGGCCAGATCGGTGGAGAAGCCACCGGCGACCGCCGCCTTCATGTCCGCTTGAACCAGCGCTGAGAAGGCCGCCAGTCCCTTGCCGCCGTCGCGCATGACCTTACGACCCAGCAGGTCGAGGCCCTGAATACCGTTGGTGCCTTCGTGGATCGGATTGAGGCGGTTATCGCGATAGATCTGTTCAACCTGGAAAATCGCGGGTGTAGCCGTAGCCGCCGTGGATCTGGATCGCCTCGTGATTGGCGCGCAGGGTCGCGTCGCTGATCCAGCCTTTGACCACGGGGGTGAGCAGGTCGAGGATCTGGTGCGCCTGCGCCCGTTTTTCGGGGTCGGCGTCGTATTTCTCCACGTCCACTAGACGGGCAGCGTAGAAGCACAGCGCCAGCGCAGGCTCGCACAGCGACTTCTGCACCATCAGCATGCGCCGCACGTCGGCGTGCTCGATGATCATCACCGGTTTGGAGGTGGGGTCGCGCTCGTCAGCGTGGCGGCCCTGCGGCCGTTCCCTGGCATAGCGCAGGCTTTCGGCATAGCCCGCCAGCCCCAGACAGGCCGAGCTGAGTCCGACACCAATCCGCGCTTCGTTCATCATGTGGAACATGTAGGCCAGCCCCTGGCCCGCTTCGCCGATCAGTTCCCCTTCACAGCTGTCGTCCTCGCCAAACGCAAGAATGGTGTTGGTGGTGCCGCGGTAGCCCATTTTGTGGTTCAGGCTGACCAGCCGCACGTCGTTGGAGGCGCCGACTTGCCCGGCGGCATCGGTGCGCCGCTTGGGCACGATGAAGATCGAAATGCCTTTGGTGCCTGCCGGTGCGCCTCGATCCGGGCAAGAACGAGGTGGACAATGTTGTCACTCAGTTCGTGATCGCCCGCAGAAATCCACATCTTCTGACCGCGCAGCTTGTAGCGCCCGGGCTGATCCGGGATCGGGGTCGCCGTGGTGCGGATATCGGCGAGTCCCGAGCCTGCGTGCGGCTCCGACAGGCACATGGTGCCGAAGAAGCGGCCCTCGAGCATGGACGGCAGCCAACGCGCCTTCTGTTCGGATGAAGCATGGGCTTTGATCAGGTTGGCAGCGCCGATGGTCAGGAAGGGGTAGCCGGAAGTCGCGATGTTGGTGGCCTGAAAAAGGCTGAAGCCCCCTGCGCCACCGCCCAGGGTAGGGCGAGGCCCCCGTCTTCCTCATCGTGGTGCGCAGCGAAAACCAGCCTCGCGATACGCATCCATGGCTTCGGCCACTTCGGGGATCAGCTCGACCACGCCATTGACCACGCGGGGTTCATTCAAATCGCCCTTGCGGTTGTGCGGGGCGAAATAGTCGTCCGCGATCTTGCGGGCCGTTTCCAGCACGGCCTCGTAGGTTTCCCGGTTGTGCGATTCAAAGCGCGGAAGGGCAGAGAGGTCTTCCACGCCCACAACGTCAAAGAGGGCGAAGGCGACTTCACGCGCCATGATGTCGGTGATCTGCACGGTCGGGGTCCTTGTTCTGTCCTCGGGCCTGCGCGAACGGCGCGCAGGAGCGGACTTTAGCGGGCAAGGGAAGGGTGCAACGGAAAACCAGTGGCCCGTAATCTTTGCCGCAGACCCGATTATGGTGAGCACCTGCAGCACAGAAGACACGCATGAAACGAATTGACTAAATGGTATTCAATTTTATGTGGTGATTATGGATTCTGTCCGATAGTTGCACTGACCCACCTGCGCCTGATCGGCAGACCGCCGGACGGCACAGGTTTCATACTTTATCAAATTGAGGAAATTTGTATGGCGAAGAAAGCACTCCGTCTTGGTTTTGCAGCCTTGGGAATTGTGCTGTCGGCCGGCATCGCCGCCGCCCATCCAAGCCCTTCAGCGCCCATGCCGATTGTCTATGCCAAGAGCCCGGTGGTCGTTGCGGCACCTGTTGTCAGCGGCCATGCCCATGCTCACAGCCACGGGTTCGGGCGGGTTCATGTCCACGCCCACGCCCCGGCGCACCATCCGGTCGCAGCGCCTGTGACCGCGCGGCCCTACGACTGTGTCTGCGCACGCAGCGCGTCCGGCGCCAAGGTACCGGTCTACCTGACCGCCAGCCGCTGGCACGGTCCGGCCAAGGCTTATGTTGCCAGCGGCAAGCGACTGGTCGACGTAACCGGCTATCACCAGGGTCACTGGCGGGTCGGTTACTACCCCAAGGGCGAAGACGGCATTCAGTACGGCTGGGTCCGCGAGAGCGATCTGGTGTGTAAGGAATACGGAAGCGGCGCTCCGGCTGTCACCATTCCGGTGCACGTGCACGAACCTGAGCCGGTCGAAGCCCGGCTCTACGTGAAGTAAACTAGCGGGGCAGTTCCTGTCCCTGCCGTGATCACAGGGGTCTGGTTCCGGTGTGTTTGCACTGTGGCGAGGCCCCTGTCTGTTTCCGCGGATGATGGCCCGCTTCCGTCCTGCCCCTATACGGGCAGGAAGGCGGGCTTTCGTGCGGAAGTTTTCCCCCGCACCTAAGTGTTGAAAACTCCGGTTCTGCGTGGTGTAACCAGTGGGTTTGCTGGTGCCGTTCCTTGGGGAAAATTTGTGTATGTCGTCCTACGTTTTTACTTCGGAGTCCGTGTCCGAGGGTCATCCTGACAAGGTCTGTGATCAGATTTCTGATGCGGTGGTCGACCTGTTCCTCTCCCGCAATCCCGAAGCCCGGGTCGGGGTAGAGACCCTGACCACCACCAACCGGGTCGTGCTCGCCGGGAAGTGCGCGGCGATGTCAGCGGCGATGAGATGATCGCAGCAGCCCGTGACGTGATCCGCCGGATCGGGTACGAGCAGGACGGCTTCCACTGGCAGAACGCAGCCATAGATTGCTACGTCCACGGCCAGTCAGCGGATATCGCGCAGGGTGTGGACGAGGGCGAAGGCCTGTTCACCGAAGAAGGCGCAGGCGACCAGGGCATCATGTTCGGCTACGCCTGCACCGAGACCCCGGCGCTGATGCCGGCACCGATCCAGTCCGCTCACGAAATTCTCCAGCGCGTGGCGGCGCTGCTAACGGGCGGCGAAGACCGCCTCGGCCCCGACGCCAAATCGCAGGTCACGCTAGTCTATGAAAACGGCGTGCCGGTGGCGACGACCAACGTGGTGGTCTCGACCCAGCACAGCGCGTTAGCGACGCAGGATCAGGTGCGGGACATCGTCCGTGGCGTGGTATCCGACGTGCTGCCCGAAGGCTGGATGCCGGGTGAAGACAGCTTTTACTGCAACCCGACCGGACAGTTCATCATCGGCGGCCCCGATGGCGATGCCGGCCTGACCGGGCGCAAGATCATCGTCGATACCTATGGCGGCGCGGCGCCCCATGGCGGTGGAGCCTTCTCCGGCAAGGACCCGACCAAGGTCGACCGCTCGGCGGCCTACGCCGCGCGCTATCTGGCCAAGAACGTGGTCGCGGCCGGGCTGGCCGAACGCTGCACGATCCAGCTGTCCTACGCCATCGGCGTGGCCCAGCCGCTGTCGATCTTCGTCAACACCGACGGGACCGGCACGGTCGACGACGCTCGCATCGGTGAGGTGGTCGGCCGGGTCATGGATCTGCGTCCCAAGGGCATCCGCACCCACCTCGGCCTGAACCGACCGATCTACGAGCGCACAGCCGCCTACGGTCACTTCGGCCGCACCCCGATGACGCCGGGGTTTCTCGTGGGAGCGCACCGACCTGATCGACGCTATCAAGGCCGAGCTGTCCTGATGCAAGACCGCGGAAAGCCGGAAACGGCGCGCTATGACGTGACGTCGATGGGCAATGCCATCGTCGACGTGCTGTGGCAGGCGCCGGAAAGCGCCATTGCCGACTACAGCCTCAACCGGGGCAGCATGACCCTGATCGACGAAGACCGGGCTGAGTTACTGACCAGCGTTATGGGTGAGGACCGCTTGATGGAATCCGGCGGTTCGGCGGGCAACACCGCCGTCGGCATCGCGGCGCTGGGCGGTCGGTCGGCCTACGTCGGCAAGGTCAAGGACGATGAGCTTGGCCGCGCGTTCCGGTCCAGCCTGACCGAGACCGGCACGCTCTACGAAACGCCTTTCAGCACCGAAGGCCCGGCGACAGCGCGTTGTCTGATCTTTGTGACCCCCGATGGTCAGCGGACCATGAACACCTTTCTTGGGGCCAGCACCCGTCTGGCGCCGCAAGACATCGATGCGGATGTGATCGGTGGCTCGGCCGTGACCTATATGGAGGGGTATCTCTGGGACCAGCCCGAGGCCAAGGATGCCTTCGCGTCGCCGCTGAGGTTGCCCATGCTCAGGGCGCCTGACGTCGCTGTCACTCTCCGACCCCTTCTGCGTTGATCGCTGGCGCGACGAGTTCGTCGAGATGATCGACGCCGGCATGATCGATATCGTCTTCGCCAACCAGGATGAGCTCAAGAGCCTTTATCAGACCGACGACCTCGCGCAGGCTCGGGCGCAGGGGCTGGCTGCCAACCTGAAGCTGATTGCACTGACCAAGGGCTACGAGGGCTCGGAACTGCTGGTGCCGGGGCAGGGCGCCGCTGACATTCCCGTCGTGGAAGTGGTCAAGCGGGTCGATACCACCGGGGCCGGGGATCTGTACGCCGCCGGTTTCCTCCATGGGTTCACGCAGGGGCAGGCACTGGAAACCTGCGGCCTGTGGGGCGCGCGCGCGGCGGCGGCGGTGATCCAGCGGGTGGGCGCACGCCTGACTGCCGCTGAACTGAAGGCCGTCACGGCCGCATAAGATTGTCTAAAAATCTCCGTTTTTTCTACTCTTTTTGGCTTGTCGTGGTATAACAGGCCGCTCGCATAAGGCTGCGACCATGGGTCGGAAACAGCCTGTGCATCTGGGGCGAGGGGTGCGGTCCGGTCAGATTTCAGCCGGAAATCCAGCGTCTCCGCCCGTACTTAGCGGAGTGTTACACGCCTGGCTCAATCATCGCTCGACTGTCCCGGATCGGGACGGCAGGCGCCTTGGTGCTCATGTCTGTGTTTGCTGGTGGCAGTGCGGGGGCAGGGAACCTCCGGGCTCAGCGACGATGTTCCGGTCGCCCTGATCCTCGATGCCTCCCGCTCCATGCTGGGCGAGGTCGAAGGCCGCCGCCGCATGGACGTGGCCCGTGATGCCATGCTGCAGATTGCGCCCGGCCCGCTGACCCAACGCCGCGCCTCGCTGGTTACCTTTGGCAACGACCGGGTCAACGAGTGCGATAACATTCCGATCATCCACAGCTTTGGCAGCGGTGATGTCCGCGGCACGCTCGACGCCATTCAGGCGCTGGAGCCTGCCGAACAGGGTGAGGGGGAGCAGTCGCTGTTCGGCTCCCCGCTTTACCGTGCGCTCGAAGTGGCGATGGACACCCTGCCGCCTGAGGCTGAAGAGGCGTCAATCGTCATGGTCACCGACGGTATCGACGCTTGTGACCGCAATATCTGTGAGCTCGTGCCGACGCTGCAGGACCGCGGCATTACTGTGGACATCTTCGCCATCGACGTTGATCCCGCCCTGCTGGGGCAGCTCGCCTGCGTGCCGGCGGGAACCGGCGGTGCGCTGTTACTGCCTCTCTGACAATCTGACCTCCATCAGCTCCTACGTCAGCCTGCTGTCCCGCGCGGCACAGGGGGAAAGCGTCGACCTGCAACCCTATATCGACGATGCCGAGCGCCTGCGCGCCGAGCTCGACGCCATGCGCGAGGAGCGCGACGCGCTGGAACGCCTGCGCCAGTCGCTCGACGCCGACTTGCTGCGGGTGTTCGGAGAGCTGGATGAAGCCCGCATCCGGTGCGCAGCCTCGAAGCCGTGCTCGCCAACACCGAAGAGCAGCAGGGCGCGCAAGTCAGCGGTCTCGAAGCGCAGATTGCCGATGCGCAAGCTACGATTGCCGCGCTTCAGGACCGCATCCTGGCGCTCGATGCCGCTGTCATCCGCTGTGAGCAGGAAAAGGCAGCGCTGGAGCAGCAGCTGACCGTGGCGCTGCAGCGGATCACCGAGCTGGAAGCAGCAGAACCCATTGAAATTATTCGGGAAGTGACGGTTCTACAAGTCGAGCCAGACCCACTGGTCGTCGCCGATCTGGAGACGGCCAAGCGGGCGCTGGAAGCGCTGGGCTGTCCTTTCGATACGCTCGAAGCCTGCGAGCCGACCGACCGGAACCGTGAAGCCGCCCTGTTGGCAGAAATCGAAGCGCTGCGCGATGACGCACGCGATCGGCAAAGCACGCTGGCGGTGATTGTTGAGGAACGGGACCGCGTTGGCGCCAACTGACGGCAGGCGGAAAAGCGCCTGCAGCGGATGATCGACGGGCTGGCACTGACCGCAACGGCCTACGAAACCGCACTGAACAACGACTTTGATTGGCCGGCACAGGTCGCCCGCCACGAAGCGGCCGGCCGGGGCATGGACAGCGTACGCGCCAACCGGTAGCTGATGGCGCTGGTTTCCCGCAAGCAACAGGTACAGATCATCGAAGCCGATACCTCTGGGCTGCAGGAGCAGGTCGACAGCCTCACCGCTCAGCGCGATGCGCTGCAAACGCAGTCAACAGAGACTCAGAATGAGCGCAATGCCTTCCGCGCCAGCCTCGCAGCCGTGTCCGATGAGCGCGATACGGCGCTGAGTGAGCGCGATGGCCTCAGCCGGCGGATCGATCAGCTGACCCAGCGCACGGCGCTGTTCATCGACGAGCGCGATGCGGCGGTGCGCCTGTCCGAAGAGCGCCTGTCCGAAGAGCGCCTGTCCGAAATCCTGCGCCTGACCGAGGTTATGCAAAGCCTGAACGGCGAGCTGGCTCAGACGGTGGCTTCCTTCAATGAGGCAGAGGCCGCGCGGTCGTCGCTGGAACTGGAGAATCAGGATCTGCGACAGCGCATCGAGACCGATGTCGCCGCAAACGAGGCCCTGAGTGCTGAGGTCGAGGCCCTGCGGGCGGCTCTGGCCATGGCGCAAGCGGAGCGCGACGAGGCGCGGGCAGATCGCGAGCATTTGCTCGAAGAGCTGTCCCGGCTGGATATCACCGTCGAGACCGTGCTGGCCAAGAATGTCACCCTGCAGACCCGGATCGATGCAGCGCTGGAGCAAGCCGGGTCTGACCGTGCCCTGGCCGAGCAGGCGCAGGCAGAGCGGACACAGGTGCTCGAGCAGTGGGATGGTCTGAAGCTGGAACTTGCCGGAGCGCTGGAGCAGCGCGACGGGCTGGTCGATGAGACGACAGCGCTGGGCGCCAGCCTTGCAGAGCGCGATCGTCAACTCGCAGCCGCGAACCGCACCATCGAGAGCATGGGTGAGGAAAACCGGTCTCTGCTGACCTTTGTCAACGCGTTGGAGGGGGATCTGAACGCCCGCGAAGCCGCGCTGCGGGACAGCGAGAGCCAGCTGGAAGAGGGGCAGGCGGCGTTCCTGCGCCTGACCAGCGAGGCCGAGGCCAATCAGGCGTTCTTCGACCTCGTGGTCGGCCAGTGCACAGCGCTGATGGGCTGGGGGCGGCGAGGAAGCCAACATCGACCGGCAGGCTCTGGCCTACGAGTGCGCGGCAGCCTTTGAGAGCGCCCGGCGATGGCGGGCCGATCTGACAGAGATGGTAGATTTGCGCGATCGCAGCCTGCAGGCCTGTGAAGCAAGGCAGGCGGCGCTGGAAGCGCAGTCCTGTCCGCAACCGCTCGACGATTAGGTCCGGAAAAGAGGGCGAGGGCGGTTAAGCGGCGGGATAGGCAAGTCTAACCGGCCCTCGCGAGTTGCGGCTTGTAAGCGCTGGTCCAAGGCCCGACGCGAGGATCGCAGGCACAGAGGACTGTGGTCCCGTCCGGCCCCATGCCAGCACCAATTCGCTGCCTGCAAGCCGCGTGCTAAGCCTTTAAGCAACTGATTAAACGGGTAATTGGTGGGTAACCTGACCGTCTGGCGGCGACTTATGCGCCACAGCACCCGATCCGCAATTTTAAAACGCACAGGCCAGCGGCTTATGCGAGGGCAGGTGGCGCCGGGGCAGGCCGGGCTGCGTCATTCCGGGGCTGGAACGCCGCCAGCCGCCTCGATTTGAGCCTTGAGCGCCTCGATTTCATCCAGCAGGGCAGCCCGTTCGCTGTCCCAGCCTTCCTGCCGGACGTTGAGGTGGCGCGAGAAGATATTGAGCGTGGCCTGCGCGAGGTTTGAATCATCGTGCGGCGCGGCTTGAAACAGCAGGACGTCGTCTTCGCCCAGCCGCAGAACCAGCCCGATCTGGCAGGAGGCGGTCAGGGGATCGCGTGGTGCCCTGCTGCGGGGAAGGTGGCTTCGAACTGGCTTAACACCGGGCCTGGTGGGGGCATGCCGGTGGTGAGGCTGCGGATCGATACTGCCGGGACAGCCCATGCTCTGCGAGGATCGGTGTTGCAGGGCCGGGTTGGACCATACCAGCGCGTAGCTCCAGCGCGCAAAGCCCGACCGGCGCCATCATCGCATCGAGCAACGCGATCAGTCCGTCGCCGCTGCTTGGCCCATGCGGCGCCGATACCATCACGGTTCAGCTCCTCGTCAGCCGACGGATCGACAATCACCGATCGAACCGACTCAACCGCCATCCAGCAGCACGCCCTTGTCGTCCGCGTTGAGGCCATGGGCGTCGAGGGTCTGATCGAGGATCGTACCCAGCTCATCAAAGTGTGCCTCTCCGATCCGAAGATGGCGGTGCGCCCGCCGCAGGGCTTCGACGTCGAGGTCGTAGGGCCCGCCCATCACGGCGCCGACAGTCTGGATCTGATGCTCGATCAGACCTTCCATATTGACCCCGTGAAAGTAGGGGGCGAGAGCAGTCGAAACCAGCACCCGATCGTAGAAGTCACGAACGGTTCGGGCGACGAAGCTATAGCCACCATATCGGTCCCAGATAGTCTCTGACATGGGTTCTCATCCTGTCCGCGTCGGTTACACTGGCGAGGCTTGCACAATTGACGCCAGTCCGTCTTAGGGCGTTTGGGGCCGTCCCGAGTGTCGAAAGTGAAGAGTTGCAGGGCTTTACGACCTGTAGGTGATAGGCCCTTTGGGGCGCCGATCTAGGGGAATTACCTAGATTTTCCAATTTGACGAAAATCCGTCATATAGACGGTCAAATTGACGAAAGGCAGGGACTTTGGACCCGAAAATTTTCAAGGCGTACGACGTGCGCGGTATTGTCCCAGATCAGCTCAATCCTGCGGTTGCCGTCCGGATCGCGGGCGGTGTGATGGCGGCGACCGGTGGGCAGACTTTCGTCGTTGGCCACGATGTGCGGCTGCACAGCCGCGGGTTGGTGGAGGCCATGATCAAAGCCTTGGTCGATGCCGGTGCTGACGTGATTGATCTTGGGCTGTGCGGGACAGAGGAAGTCTACTTCTGGACCGGCCACGAGGATGCGGATGCCGGTCTTGATGGTGACGGCGAGCCACAACCCGGCCGAATACAATGGCGTGAAATTTGTCGGCAAGGCCGCCGCGCCACTGAGCCAGGATGGGATGGACGCCGTGCGCGACTGGGCGGCCTCTGACGCTCCCTTGCCGACCGCAGCGCAGCCGGGGCAGGTGCGCAAGCCTTCGCGCCCGGCCGCGTATATCGACCGGCTGATGGACTTCGCCAGATCTTGATGGCGTGCGACCCCTGCACGTCGTACTCAACGCCGGCAACGGCTGTGCTGGTCCTGTTGTCGAGGCGCTGGCCGAACGCATGCCGCCGCACGTGCGCCTGAGCCTCGTGCAAGGTGGCCAGACGGCACCTTTCCCAATGGCATTCCCAACCCACTGCTTCCCGATCGGCGACAGGCGACGACGGACGCGGTGCGGGCGCTTGGCGCTGATTTCGGTGTCGCCTTCGACGGCGACTTCGACCGCTGTTTCTTCTTCGACGGCGAAGGCCGGTTCGTAGAGGGATACTACATCGTCGGGCTGCTGGCGCAGGCCATCCTCGGCCGCTCCGCCCCCGGGACGCCCATCGTCTACGACAACCGCATGACGTGGGCGACCGAGGCTGCCATCGCCGCCGCCGGTGGCCGACCGGTGGTTTCCCGCACCGGGCACGTATTCCTGAAGCGGGCGCTGCGCGAGCACGCGGCCTATGGCGGGGAGATGAGCGCCCACCACTACTTTCACGCATTCTACAGCTGCGACAGCGGGATGATCCCGTGGTTGCTGATCGCGCAGCTGGTGGGCGAGGGCGACCGGTCGCTGGCCGAGCACGTGGCGGCGGCGCAGGCTGCCTTTCCCTGTTCGGGTGAGATCAACTTCCGGCTTGAAGACACTGCCGCTGCGCTGGCGCGGGTGGAAGCTGCCTATGCAGGGGGCAGGCAGCCGTGAGGATATCGACGGTGTCAGTTACAGCTTCGCCGACTGGCGGTTCAACGTCCGCCTGTCCAACACCGAGCCGCTGTTGCGGCTCAATGTCGAAACCCGGGGCGACCCGGCGCTGCTATCAGAAAAGACCGCCGAGTTGCAGGCGCTGATCGAGGCAGGCTAGACCCGCTCTGCTGCAGCTTTTTCTGCCTTCTCGGCGGCTTTCACGGCGTTCCATGCGGCGTGGAGTTCATCGATGTGGCGGTCGTCCCAGTGGTAATCCAGCGCCTGCTCAACCGCGTTGAAGCGGCGCGCAAATTTGGCGTTGGCCCGGTGCAGGGCGTTTTCCGGGTCGATGTTCAGCCGCCGGGCTACAGCCGCCGCGACGAACAGCAGATCACCGACCTCCAGCTCCAGCGCGTCACGGTCCGGTGGGCTGCGCTCAGCCTCCTCCTTCACCTCGGCCAGCTCCTCGTCGACCTTGCCGTAGATTTCGTGCATTTCCGGGTGGTCGAAGCCGACCCGCGCTGCCTTGCGTTGGATCTTGTCGGTGGCGAGCAGGGCCGGGAAGATATTGGGAATATCCTGTAGCGTTGCACGGGGATCAACGTCGGGGGTGGTGAGACCGGCGGCGGCCTTGGCGGCCTGCTTAGCGCGTTTCTCCTTGGTTTTGATCCGGTCCCAGTCGGCCTTCTGCGCGGCCTCGTCGGGATAGTCCATGTCTTTGAAAACGTGCGGGTGGCGGTGCACCATCTTGTCGGCGATGCCGTGGGCGACGTCGTCGAAGTCGAACAGCCCGGCTTCCTGCGCCATCTGTGCGTGGAACACCACCTGCAGCAGCAGGTCGCCCAGCTCTTCTTTCAGATCGACCCAGTCGTCACGCTCGATCGCATCGGCGACTTCGTAGGCTTCTTCGACCGTATAGGGTGCGATGGTGGCAAAGCTCTGCTTCACGTCCCAGGGACAGCCGTCCTCGGGGTCGCGCAGCTGCTTCATCACGCGGAGGATCCGCGCCAGGCCATTGCCCGCTTGCGGGGTGGGGATATCGTGCTTCATGGCGCGGGCGGTTCCTGCGTTCGGTTTGCTGATGGGCGGGGTCGGCTCGCGCTCAGGCCGAGGGGCGGTGATGGCGGGCGCTTGTCACTGCCAGCGCACGTCCTGCCGGGTGAGTTCGGCCTGTACCGCCGTCATATCGGGCTGCTCCATCGGGGTGCCAGCCTTGACCGACAGCGCGGCGGCGATGCCTGCGCCCTGACCGCTGACCGCGCAGCAGGCCATGTTGCGGGTGGCGGCGTGGGCCACCTTGTCACCGCCGGTCGAGCGACCGACAACCAGAAGGTTTTCGATGCCCTTGGGCACCATGGAGCGGAAAGGCACGTGCATGTAGCGCCCCGTGGTGGGCAGGATCAGGATCCCGTAGCCGTCGATGAATTCGGGATAGATGCCAACGCTGTCTTCAAACCGGCCCTGCTCACGCACGTCGGTTTCAGTCATGTTGTAGACCGCATCGATTTTGCGGGTGTCGCGGATGCCGATGCTCATGCCGAAGTTGCGCAGGCGCACGCCCTCACAGCCCGGCGTATAGGCGCGCAGCGCGTCGATGGCGAGCATGGCCTGCCGCCGCCCCTCGATCTCGAATTCAGTCAGGCTGTCGGGGTCGGTGCCGTCGACACCGGCGAGATGAACGAGGTTCATGTAGGTGAGCTCGCCGCTGTCGTGCACGGCGCCCCAGGTCCCGGCGATGGTATCAAGATCGGCGGGGATCAGTCCCTCGGCCCGTGCCTGATCGAAGGGCTTGCCCAGATAGGGCGAGTACATCTCGTCTTCTTTGCCGGAGGTCTCGATCTGCCACTCACCGCTGGACCAGCTCGCATAGGTCGAAGGGTTTTCGCGGATGCCGTCGAGGAATGCCGTCTTGTTGACCCCGGCGAGGTGGAACATAACCGACGCTGCCTGCAGCTCTTCGCGCGGTGTCGATTTCATAGGGCGCCCCGGCGCGGTAGGCGACGTCAGCATCACCGGTGGCGTCGATCACCGTTTTGCAAGGATGGCTTCGCGGCCGGCCTTACTTTCGACGATCACCCCCGGTGACGCGCGGCCCCTCCATGATCGGCGCGACGAAGGCACGGTGCAGCATGGGGTGGATACCGGCTTCAAGCACCGGTTTGTCGGCGACCATCTTGAAGCCCTCAGGTCCAGTTCGTAGGACGGGGACTGGCTTTCCGGGACCGCAGCGCCCTCGGCCTTGGCGCGCTGTTCGAACTTCCAAGCCCGCCAGCCTCCACGGTCTGTTCGTGGCGGTACCGGGCAAAGCCTTCGACCCCGACCACGGTGATGTTGCCACCAAAGCAGCCGAAGCGCTCGAAGCAGTGTGACCTCAACATATGCGGGCAGCGGCGAGCGGCGACCAGCCCGCCCGGACCGGAGCCGACCCGAGGACACGTCGGTTTCGTGCACGATCAGGGTCTGGCAGGCGGTTTCGGTGATGCTGGACAGCCATGGCTGCAGGTCGCTGTTTCACTGTGGGATAAGCCCCGGCACCTGCCATGATCCGGATTTAAAGTCAAAAGGGCAGCTCAGCAGCCCGACAGCGCTTGTTAAGCTCTCATTCAGGCCTGGTGCAGCCGTGCTGTCCCGCACCACCAGAGTAGGCATCGAGTTGCGGGTGAAGGCCTTCCGGTGGCTCTCGCCGTTGATGCGGTCGACAGCATGCGGGCCGCCATCCATCCCAATTCCAGCCGCGCAGCTACGAGGAAATCGTGGTCAGCGCCGGAACAGGAATCCGGGCTTCGATGTCGTCAAAGCGATAGCGGAACATCTTCCGGCACCGGAACCCCTGTCGCGAGAGTTGGGAGATGAAGCCGAAAGCCCTGCTGGTCACTGGCGCAGAACATGGCCGTCGGACGGTCGTCCATGGTCCCGCCAGATTTCAGCAGCAGCCAGCACGCAGCTTCGGGGTTGAGTCGCAGGCAGAACAATCCTCTATGCGCGGGCAGACCGATCGACTTCAGCCCAGCGCGAGCTCTCTACAGCCGGGTGGTGGTCAGAATGTTGCCGCGCGGGCCAGTGATGTGCCCGATCTTGGTGTGGCCAAGGTCAGCGAGGAGTGGCAGGGCCGCCTTTTTCTGCCGCCAGTGTTATCGACGACCCAGAGGGCAGGGAAGTCTTCCGGATATTCACAGGCGGATGCGACGAGCACCTGCGACAGGCTCGTCGCGGTTGCGCAGACGGCCCCAGGAATCTGGCCATCAAAGCGACAGATCCATCCACCCGGGCTGCAGCGAGCAGACTAGCATGGTCGAAGGTCCCCTGTCGGTCATGGAGCTCTCGGTGACTAGCACCAAAGCCATTGGGCCCGGCGATCTGCTCGATGCCTGCACAATGATCGATGAGAAGAACGGGTTGGACAGGTCCGGTGCGATCACGCCGATGGCGTTAGCCAGCAATACTGTG